>NZ_AMSH01000058.1 GCF_000300535.1 Bacillus xiamenensis | reverse complement strand
TCGTAGGTTCGAATCCTACCTGCGGAGCCAAATGGAGAAGTACTCAAGTGGCTGAAGAGGCGCCCCTGCTAAGGGTGTAGGTCGCGCGAGCGGCGCGAGGGTTCAAATCCCTCCTTCTCCGCCATTTTTATGGCCCGTTGGTCAAGCGGTTAAGACAACGCCCTTTCACGGCGGTAACACGGGTTCGAATCCCGTACGGGTCATTTTTAAAAGAGATCTTGTGATAGATCTCTTTTTTATTTTAGCCCTTTGTCTTCTTGACAGCGTGAACTGAAAACCTTTGCAGTCTAGGAAGGACAAGTACCGGCGCGGAGCGAATGTAACATTCGTGAGCACCGGCACGCAGGACTGACAAAGAATGCGAGGGTTTGTCTACACGCTGAAAGACCGCTCTAGCGGTCTTTTTCTACATATTCATGGAGTAGATCGTATAAGACAAGTATGTCGCAAAGAATCCCCATAAAACATAAGGAATCAATAAAATTGGAACGATTTTGCTTAGTTTTCGTGAAACGATCACCAGTGCAAGTGCTGTCAGTGCAACAAGCAGGCAGTCAATTGTAGCGGCAAACAAATCCTTTTGAGTAAATTGAAAAAAACTAAAGGCCTGATTGAAAACGTAATTTAAAAGAAAGAGTATCCAGAAGGGGAAAGTGATTTTCTGAAATCCATACTTTCCATATATCATTGCAGCAGATAATGAAATGAGGGCGAATAAGACAGCCCAAACTGCTCCTATCACACCACCACTAGGTGTCCATTCAGGTTTATTTAATGCATCATACCATTCTCTGTCAATGGGGAACAGGAACCCTGCAATAGAAAATAATGCGTATGTAATAAAGAAGACGATAACCGCCCAAATGATACTTTTTTTTGCCATCAAGAATCTCCTCCCAATCCATTCATTCTTCAATTTATTTCCCAATTATTACATGATATAAACATATAGCCCCCAATATGAGGGGACTAATGCTTTTTTTCGGTATAAGGATCTTCTTCGTACGGCTTCAAGTCACCAAACACCGTCATGACGCCTTCTTCATCTAATGCTTCTTCATAGGCTTCATGTGCTTTATTCGGGTATACCTTGCTTGCTTTGCCTTCAATATCAGCAGATGCGAATCCTTCATAGGTTTCCACATCATCTTCATCTTCTGATTGTGTATACACATCATCGTATGTCAGTGGTGGAAATTCCATATCGGACGGAGTATCAGAGTTGCCATAGCGTTCTAGATCCTGATAGGCATCCTCTCCATCGTAGGCGGCACTTTGTTCATTTTCGAATTGCCCTGATGGCGGATTTAATAAATCCTCCTCAATCGGACGGTTTTGTGAAACAGTTTGTTCTTTTGAATGTTCTGTGCATGTGACGGCTGAAGGAAGGGCTTCTAAACGTTCTTTAGGAATAGGAGCGCCACATACCTTACATAGACCATAAGAGCCGTCATCCATTGCTTGAAGTGCTTCGTTGATATCTGACAGATGTTCATGTTCCAAACTGTTTAAGGCAATGTCTTTTCCTCTCTCAAATAGTTCTGTCCCTTGATCACCTGGGTGGTTATCATAGGCTGACAGTTCACCGACTGTATCATAAGGAAATGATACGTTCTGTTCATCGTCATGGCTTTTGGCTTCAATTTCTTGTTTATCCTCAAGAAGGCGCTGCTTCAAATGTTGTAATTCGTCTTTTGACAACAAAGCGATCATCCTTTCATATCAAACATATTGTTAGTATGAGCAATTTTGTATGTAAGACTTGTTCCAATTTGAAGCAATTTCTCATTAAAAAACGCCTGCGGCTGCAGGCGTTTGATGTTATGCGAGATAGTATTGTAAGATCAATGCGATCGTTAACAAGAAACCAAAAAATGTATTGGTTTGTGCTGTCGACTTCATGGCATTCATTAATTCAATCGGTTTTTCTTTTTGCTTAAATTCTTTAATGGCTGTATAAGCTTTTGGCACACTGAGTAAAACAAGAAGACTCCAAAGGCCAACGATATCTGTGAAGATATAAACAAAAATGAGTACATATGATATCAAAAACATGGAAAGAAGAATGTTGACTGCAGCTTTACGTCCAGCCAGGATAGCAAGTGTTTTTCGTCCATTTTCCTTATCACCGTCTAAATCGCGGATATTGTTCGACAGCAAGATGGCACCAACTAAAATGGAGATTGGTAATGAAATGAGCACAGCTTTTGATGTCAGTGTTCCTGTTTGGATATAGAAACTAATTAAAATGATGCCTAACCCCATAAAAGCACCTGACACAAGTTCTCCAAATGGTGTATAAGCAATTGGTACAGGGCCGCCGGTATAAAAATAACCTGCTGCCATACAAATCAGTCCTATGAGTGCAATCCACCAGCTAGACATCATGCAAATATACACCCCAAGTAATAAAGAAAGCGCGAATAATGCATAAGCGAGGCCTAAGACTGTTTTTGGCTTTACACCGTTTCTAACAATTGCTCCGCCGATGCCGACAGATTCCTCATTGTCTAATCCGCGAACATAATCAAAGTACTCATTAAACATGTTCGTTGCAATTTGGATAAACATCGATGCAAATAGCATCGCTAAAAATAGCCCAACATGTATTTGACCACTAGGAAGTGCGAGAACAGTTCCTAACGTAACGGGAATAAATGCCGCTGTTAATGTATGCGGTCGTAGTAAATTCCACCAAATACGCCAGTTCTTATCAGGCTTCATTGGTGAAAGCTGATCTGATATCGATTGATGCTGCATAAAATATACTCCTTTAAATAAGAAAATACGTACACGTCCAAATTCCAGTTTAGCAAAGTTCAAAAAGGTGTCAATATATTGATGCGATGAAACCTGAAAAAGATGTTTGCTAATCGTTCCCATATAGAGAGAAAGCTTGAACTTAGAACAGGTATTACCATTTTTCGTTAGATGTTCTCGTTTCAATGAGCGGGAGCGAAAAAAACTTGAAAGCGTGATATAATAAGGATTCGAGGTTTTAAAAGCTGTTTTCTTTACTAAGTTCATCTGTTAAGGTTTATAATAGAAAAGCAGGTCATTCGACATACTCGAATGTTCATGTATTTTTTACATGATGGTTTTATTTTTATATGTTATTTCATGGATTTTGGAGGAATGTATCATGGTGACAACAGTGCAACGTACTTTCCGGCAGGAAGCGCTTGCGACATTAGAAGAAGCGAATAACGTCAACCATGCTGTTTTGATAAGCTACTCCAGAAGAGTTGACGATCTGGATCCTCTTGCCTTTTTCCAAAGCGGTGAAGCGGATTTTTTAGGTGAGCGGTTTTTTTGGTCTGATCCAGAAAGCCAAATGATATTTTCTGGACTGGGCAGAGCGGCCGTCATTAAATCATCAGAGCAAGGCAAAGAACGATTCGATATCGTTCATCAAGAATGGGAACAATTGAAGCAGCACATGTTCCATTTTCATGATGAGAAGGAGTTAAAGCAAGCGGCAGTTGGCCCGCTTTTATTTGGAGGGTTTTCATTTGATCCATATGAAGAGAAGGCGCGTCACTGGGAAGCATTTGGCGAGGCTCATTTTTTTGTGCCTTCGATGATGCTGACTGTTTCCAAAGAAGGTACGTTTCTAACGATCAATGAATGGAACGAGGTGGACGGGAATGTTCATCAGCTCATTCAAGAGTTAGAACAGAAAGCTTCTAATTTTGATGCATTGCCTGTACGACATGATGGACAAGCAGAGCTTGTTCACATGGAAGAGCTGGATGTCAAGGAATGGATGAAAGCGATCCATGAAGCGACAGCACACATTCGTGCGAACGAATATGAAAAGGTTGTTTTAGCAAGAGAAGTCTTGCTTCACTATAAAAATCAAATTGAACTTGCACCATTATTAGCAGAATTGCTAAAACATCAAACCACGAGTTATGTATTTGCTATAGAGCAGGGAAGACAAGCGTTTGTCGGGGCGACACCTGAACGTTTAGTGAAAAAAAGCGGTGGAGAAGTCTTTTCATCTTGTTTAGCTGGTTCCATTGTGCGTGGTCAAGATGAAATCGAAGATCAAGCATTGGGTGAAGAACTGCTTCATGATGAGAAGAATTTGATTGAACATCAAATTGTCGTCAATATGATTGAGCAAGCATTTGAAGCAAACTGCCATCATGTGCATAAGCCTCATCAACCAAGTCTTTATAAAACCAAAAACATTCAGCATTTATTTACACCAATTGTAGGAGAAATCAAAAGTAGCTGTTCTCTCTTCTCATTAATTGAGCAGCTCCATCCAACGCCAGCACTTGGAGGATATCCAAAGGAAAAAGCGGTTGAGGTCATCCGGGAAATTGAACCTTTGAAACGTGGATGGTATGCCGCACCGGTTGGTTGGATCGATTCTCAGGATAATGGAGAGTTTGCTGTAGCCATTCGGTCAGGCCTGATTGAGGAAGATCATGTGCGTTTGTTTGCTGGCTGCGGAATTGTAGAGGATTCCCTTGCAACACAGGAATATGAGGAAACGCAAGTGAAATTAAGACCGATGCTGTCTGCTCTTGGAGGCCGTCCGAATGAATAATCAAATCATGACAACATATATTGGTAGATTGATGGATGAATTTGTACAAGGTGGTGTGAAGGAGGCAGTTGTCTGTCCTGGTTCCCGTTCAACCCCGCTTGCCATGTTGGCTCTTGCCCATCAAGAGATCAATGTCCATGTGTTAGTAGACGAACGGTCTGCTGCTTTTTATGCACTGGGTCTTGCAAAAGCGAGTCAAACACCAGTGCTGCTCATTTGTACATCAGGTACGGCAGGTGCTAACTTTTACCCAGCCGTTGTAGAGGCTCATTATTCCAGGGTACCACTGATTGTCTTAACTGCTGATCGGCCGCACGAATTGAGGGAAGTCGGGGCACCTCAAGCGATTGATCAGCAATTCTTATTCGGTAAGTTTGTTAAATGGTTCACAGACTTAGCCTTACCAGAAGAAGGTCAAATGATGCTTCGGTATGTACAGACTGCTGCCGCTAGAGCGGCTCACATCTCAATGCAGGAGCCAAAGGGACCAGTTCAGATCAATGTACCGCTGAGAGAACCATTGCTGCCTGATCTGTCCATCGATCCTTTTGATAGAGAAGAAGGAGCTGTGAAAAAAGTATTGGCAGCAGGTCAGGCTCTACCAAATGATCATGTCATGTCAGAATTAGTGTCCATTATGAATAAATCAACAAGAGGTCTGATTGTGGCCGGTGAACTTCATTCGCAGGAAGAGAAAGAGTCAGTGTTACGTCTTGCAAGAGCCATGCATTTGCCGATTTTAGCTGACCCGCTCTCTCTTTTGCGAAATGGACATGAAAGTGAAGAGTACATCATAGATGCATATGACTCTTTGCTGAAGGATGAAGCATTACAGCAGCATTTATTGCCTGATATGGTCATACGTTTTGGACCGATGCCTGTGTCTAAGCCGTTATTTAAGTGGCTGGAAAAGCATGTGGAAGTGAAGCAAATTGTCGTCGATGCTGCAGGAGGTTTTCGAGATCCTGGATTAAGCGCGTCATACGTGATTGAAAGTCATGTGTCTGCTTTTGTAAATGAAGTGTTGAATAGGGCAAATCAACAAGAGAATACAAATTACTTACATCGCTGGCAGAGTGTCAATTCTTCTTTTAGACTGCATGCAAATCAATATTCTGATGAGGACCTTACATTTGAGGGAAATGTGTATCGTCAGCTGCAGCACCTCTTGCCAAAAGAGAGTGTGCTCTTTATTGGAAATAGTATGCCAATTCGAGATGTAGATACATTTTTTGAAACGCAGTCAAAACCGTTTCGAATGATGGCCAATCGCGGAGCAAATGGCATTGATGGGGTTGTGTCAACAGCTCTTGGAACATATGCGGCCTTGAAACAACCAATTACTTTAGTGATCGGAGATTTGTCTTTTTACCATGATATGAACGGTCTTCTTGCTGCTAAGCTGATGGAGATTCCGCTCACGGTTGTTTTGTTAAACAATGATGGGGGAGGAATCTTTTCTTTCCTTCCACAGGCTTCTGATGAACCGTATTATGAAAAACTCTTCGGTACGCCGACAGGGCTGAATTTTGAGTATGCATCGAAGTTATATGGGGGAACCTATTCGAAGCCGGCAACAAAACAAGAATTACATGAAGTGTACTCGGCGCATATACATGAGCCTGGGCTTCATTTAATTGAGATTGAAACAGACCGGCATTCTCGTGTAGACAAACATCGTCAAATGATGAGCGAGATATTGATGGAAGTGAAAAAAGAATGCCTTCACTCATAATACGAATGCATGATGGTGTGGCGTATGAGGTAATAGACCATCATCCATCTGCTGAAAATGCCACGTTATGTTTACACGGCTTTACAGGGAGTGCAGCTTCCTGGTCGTTTTTAAATACTTATACAGAAAAACATACAAGATTGATTCAGGTCAGCTTGCTTGGACATGGCCGCACGGACTCTCCAAAGAGTATAAGAAGATATGCGATGTCACAGCAGCTGACAGATCTTGCTGAGATATTAGATCAATTAAAGCTTCACAAAGTGAACATTCTCGGATATTCTATGGGAGGGCGTATTGCTTTATCGTTTGCCTCCCGTTATCCAGAACGTGTCAACAAATTGATTCTTGAGAGTACATCTCCAGGGCTTCGCTCTTTCAAGGAGCGGATGGTAAGGCTTCATCATGATCACCAGCTTGCTCAAAAGATCAGACATGAAGGGTTAGCGCAGTTTGTGGATTTTTGGGAGAACATTCCGCTGTTTGCTTCGCAGAAATCCTTACCCGCTGACAGGCTGGCTCAGCTGAGAGAGGGAAGGTTAAAAGCCAATCCCTATGGACTGGCTCGCAGCTTAGAAGGCATAGGAACAGGTTCACAGCCGTCTATGTGGGCGTCATTAAACGAGATTAAATTGCCTGTTTTGCTCATTTGCGGAACGCTTGATGAAAAGTTCTGCAATATCGCCAAACGTATGCAGCAGGAGCTTGAAGACAGTCATTTGACATTGGCGGAGCATGCCGGGCATACAGTTCATGTGGAACAACCACATTTTTTTGGTAAAATAGTAAGTGAGTTTATTTTAGCGTAAGATTAGAGGAGGAAATATTGATGGCTATTGAATGGCAAACTGAGCGTCAGTATGACGAAATTTTATATGAAACGTACAATGGGATTGCAAAAATCTCCATTAATCGTCCACATGTACATAACGCGTTTACGCCAAAGACTGTGAGTGAATTGATTGATGCATTTTCACGTGCTCGTGACAATTCAAATGTTGGTGTGATTGTACTTGCAGGTGCTGGAGGGAAAGCATTCTGTTCTGGTGGAGACCAGAAAGTACGCGGTCATGGCGGCTATGTAGGAGACGATCAAATTCCGCGTCTAAATGTACTAGATTTACAGCGTTTAATTCGGGTTATTCCAAAACCAGTTATTGCGATGGTTGCGGGTTACGCGATTGGCGGCGGACATGTACTTCATGTCGTGTGTGACCTGACAATTGCAGCAGATAATGCGATTTTCGGACAAACAGGACCAAAAGTAGGCAGCTTTGATGCCGGTTATGGTTCAGGCTATCTTGCACGTATTGTTGGTCATAAGAAAGCGAGAGAAATTTGGTACTTATGCCGTCAATACAATGCACAGGAAGCGCTTGATATGGGGCTTGTCAATACAGTTGTACCATTAGAGCAGCTTGAAGAAGAAACAGTGAAGTGGTGTGAGGAAATGCTAGAGAAGAGCCCGACTGCTTTACGATTCTTGAAGGCTGCATTTAATGCAGACACTGATGGATTAGCTGGAATTCAGCAATTTGCAGGAGACGCGACTCTTCTTTATTACACAACAGATGAAGCAAAAGAAGGACGCGATTCCTTTAAGGAAAAACGGAAGCCGGACTTCGGTCAGTTCCCGCGTTTCCCTTGATTCAATGATATGGACGAAAACAGCTTAGTGCATCAGACTGAGCTGTTTTCTTTTATGAAAAGGAGGTGTCATGATGAAGCAACCAAATTGGCTGCTGCACCGTGCCTATTTAACGCCAGATCGGGTCGCGCTCATATATCAAGACCAAGAATGGACATTTCGTGATTTAGCTTTCGAAGTGAACAGGCTTGCGAATAGATTGTCACGTGCCTCCCTTAAAAAAGGGGAGACGGTCGCAATATTGATGAACAATCATCCTGACATGGTGATGCTTGTTCACGCTTGTTTTTTATTAGGAGTAAAGATCGTGTTATTGAACAATAAGCTGACAAAAGCTGAGAGGCTCTATCAGCTTGAAGATGCAAAAGCCAAGGCTTTATTAACAGAACCTTTTTATGCAAAGGATCATGACGGTGATTTACCTGTGTATACAATGGAGACTTTACCTGTAGCAGGTCAAGATGATGAAAAGAAAATAGAGAATGACGTTGATTTGAATGAGACCGCGACCATTATGTATACATCTGGAACGACAGGGCGGCCAAAAGGGGTGGAGCAAACGTTTGGCAATCATTTTCATAGTGCTGTTTCATCTGCACTGAATTTAGGCATCAGAGAGGAAGATCGATGGCTCATTGCGCTACCCCTTTTTCATATAAGCGGTTTATCTGCTTTATTTAAATCTGTCATATACGGTATGGCAGTTGTGCTGCACCAGAAGTTTGATGTGGATGAAGTAAAGGATTCTATTGAACGCCATCATGTGACGATGATTTCAGTTGTTCAAACGATGCTGTCTCGTTTATTAAGTAGGCTTGAAGAATGTCCGTCTTCTTTACGCTGCCTGTTATTAGGCGGAGGCCCTGCGCCTTATACGCTGCTTCAAGAAAGTAAAGAGAAGGGATTTCCTGTGTTTCAATCGTACGGTATGACAGAAACGTGTTCACAAATTGTGACACTTGCGCCCGAATTTAGTATGGAGAAGCTTGGATCAGCGGGGAAACCACTTTTTGGGTGTGAACTGAAGATTCAAGATGGTGAACGTATTTGCCGTCCTTTTGAGCATGGCGAAATCATGGTGAAAGGTGCAAATGTTATGAAAGGATACCTTCATCGTCAAGAAGCAACTGCTGCTGCCTTTGAACAAGGCTGGCTGAAAACGGGTGATATTGGATATGTGGATGAGGAAGGGTTCTTATTTGTACTTGACCGGCGTTCAGATTTAATTATTTCTGGTGGAGAGAATATTTATCCAGCGGAAATTGAAGCGGTTCTTTTAACACATCCGCATGTAAAGGAAGCCGGAGTGACGGGGATGTATCATGAAAGATGGGGAGAGGTACCTGCCGCCTTTCTTGTGGCAGACCGTCAGATATCGGAGAGTGAGCTCTATGCTTTATGCGAGTCGCAATTAGCCAAGTATAAATGGCCAGCCGCTTTTCACTTTGTGGATGAGCTTCCAAGGAATGCGTCGAATAAATTGCAGAGGCACAGACTCAAATCAAAGGGGTTTTTAGATGATTCAAATTGAACGTGTGATCTTATATCATGTCACGATGAAACTCAAGCAGCCATTTACAACAAGTCTTGGAACCATTTCAGAGCGTGAGTTTATTATTGTTGAGGTCAAAGACCAAACAGGATTAACTGGATGGGGAGAGGTGTCTGCCTTTTCTTCCCCATGGTATACAGAAGAAACCATTGAGACCTGCTATCACATGCTGAGAGCTTTCTTTATCCCTAACGTGCTGACCCGATCTTTTACACATCCTTCAGAAATACCCGACAGCTTGTACCACTTTAAAGGCAATAGAATGGCCAAAGCAGGGATTGAAGCGGCTGTGTGGGATATTTATGCGAAGCGTGAAAATAAGTCCTTACGTGACGTATTAGGCGGCACAAAAGACAGAATCCCATCTGGCGTTGTGGCGGGTTTAGGGCCTGTTGACGAAATGATTCAGCAAATCCAGCAATATGTAGATCAAGGTTATCAGCGTGTGAAGGTGAAGATTAAGCCGGGACAAGATATTGGACTGCTTCAAAAGATAAGGGAGTCTTTCCCTGACCTTCCGTTAATGGCAGATGCAAACTCTGCCTATGAATTAAAGGACATTAGCAAACTGAAGCAGCTCGATGACATTCGTTTATTAATGATTGAACAGCCTTTAGCTGCAGATGATATTGTCGATCATCGTCATTTGCAAAAGCATTTAAAAACACCGATTTGTTTGGATGAAAGTATTTGTTCTTTAGACGATGCTCGAAAAGCTGTAGAACTTGGCAGCTGTCAGATGATCAATGTGAAGCCTTCCCGAGTTGGAGGGCTGACTGAAGCCCTTAAAATTCATGCGTTTTGCAAGGAGCATCAGATTCCGTTATGGTGCGGGGGGATGATTGAAACAGGTATTTCCCGCGCACAGAATGTGGCACTTGCATCACTGCCGCAATTTACGATTCCGGGGGATATTTCAGCATCGTCAAAATACTGGGAGCAGGATATCATTTTTCCTGAAATCAAAGTTGAAAATGGGTTTATTGAGGTGCCTCGTTCTAAAGGGATGGGGGTAGAAGTTGATTATCAAGCGCTTCGTTCGTTCTCAGATAAAATTGACGTGTTTACAAAACATGATTTTGTGAAATGAAAACGAAAAAATGGCCTTTTGCACAACCAATAGAACATATGTATAGTTGAGAAAAGTTTTTCCTTCCTGTCTGAATCAAAAAGAAAGAGCGGTCATCCGCTCTTTCTTACTCTTCTACCAGCTCGCTGTCGTAAGCAAGTTGTCCAATATACTGATGCATTTCATTGGGCATGCCGGTTACATGTCCATATTCATAATCCCAAAGATTTAAAAAGGAGTGAGCGGCTTGATAAAATGCGGCTTCGTCCGCGTCCTGAATTTCGTCAAAAAACGTTTGAGCAAGCCGATCGTTTTTCAAAGTGAAGCGCCTCCTTTAATGAGACTTAAAGATCTTGCGGTTTAAATGTTTTACAATCAGTTTCTTCACTTTTTTCAGCCGTATTTCCTGTATGGCTGACGACATAGATTGCATCTGCACCGCAGCGGTTTCCAGCATTCCAGTAAGAACAGTTGTTTACTTCACAAAGGATTTTTTGACTCATACAGATGACCTCCTTTTGAGTGTGTCTTTCATTTATAATGTAACCGAAATGAACGTCGCCCATTCATGTCAATCTTCCTGGCGAATATAGCGCTTATCCTTCATAAACAATTTCCAGAAGTAATAGAACCCAGGAAACAAGATGATAAAGCCTACAATATACGTAATGAATAATGCCCTAAATGTAACAGGGTCTGTAAACCCTGACATGATGGTGATATCTGGATAGGCCATATAGGGCAGATGGGCATGTCCATACACATAGCTTGCTAAGAAATATTGGATCGTAATGGCAATGACGGCTAAACGTGGCTTCCCTTTCCGATGCTTAAATCGGCTGTTTGGTAAAAAGAGAGCCAATCCTGCAAGTAAAAACATGAGCAGAGAAACAAGGAGAATGGGGATGTTCTGCATCATTTTCGTGAATAACCAATTGGCTTCACTTCGCAGTGTGAGCATGATAAAGAAGGCCATCATGAGAGAAAGAGGTCCTGTCATGAGCGCTCCCCTTCTATAAATGTGATAAGCCTCATCTTCACCTGCAACATTAGAAAAATCAGCTAGCAGCAAAGATGAGAGGAAAAGGGTGCTGAAAATTGCAAAACCTACAAATGAATAGACGTTTGCACTTGTAAAGACCAATCCTAAATCTAACGAGTAGACGTGATTCTCCTGAAAAATAAATCCACCATGGGTAATGGGGAGAACCATAATGAGAATGGACGGAATAATAAAGCCGCTAATTCCTGAAATATATGTAACGGCTTTTCTATATTTTTTAGGCAGTGAATGCGAAAAGACGAGAAATCCGCTGCGCAGTGCAAGAAGCAATAAAATAATGCTGCCTGGTATTAATAGAACAGTACCAAGTACAAATGTTGCACCTGGAAACAGGCTAAACAATGCAACGACGATGGCCACAATGAAGACGTTTGTCACTTCCCAAGTGGGAGAGAGATACTTGTTTGCGATATTAGCGGCCTTAGTTTGCTCTTTATTCATATATATCATCGACCAAAACCCTGCTCCGAAATCCATTGATGCCATCACTGCATAGATAAACACGAATCCCCATAAGATGGTGATTGCTATGAGTGCATCAGTTGTTATATCCATCTGCATCAAAATCGCTCCCTTTTTAAGATTCTGTTAACCGTAGGTCTTCTTCAATTGAATGTTTTCTAAAGTAGTACGTCAGCACAATCACTGTTGCGATGCCTAAAATGAGATAGACAATGGCAA
This sequence comes from Bacillus xiamenensis, assembly GCF_000300535.1. Taxonomy (GTDB): domain Bacteria; phylum Bacillota; class Bacilli; order Bacillales; family Bacillaceae; genus Bacillus; species Bacillus xiamenensis. Next base: position 9,060 of record NZ_AMSH01000058.1, on the reverse strand, counting down.
ACAGGATGAAAAGTGTGCCGATAGAGCCTGATGACGTGACGACCTCGGAGGTTTTGAGCATTCGATAAATGACCCATGGCTGACGGCCTGTACATGCAAAGATCCAGCCGAATTCAATGGCCAAGAGACTAAGAGGCCCGCCGAATAAGTAAAGAAAAAGCAACCACTTCGGATAATGTTCACGTTTTAATATTTTGCGGTAGAGCAGGGCCAACACAGCAAATAGAATGAGCACTGATCCAATTATAACCATCCCGTTAAATAACGTGTGAATAAATAAGGGCGGCCACTCGTCTCTAGGGAAATCATTTAAGCCTTTTACGACAGTATCAAAGCTATTTCCAGCTAGAAAACTAAGGGCCCAAGGAATTTCGATCGCCCCTTTTATTTCCTGCGTATTTGGGTCTGTAAAACCGCCAATTGCAAGAGGCGCGTGTGACTGCGTTTCAAATAAGCCTTCTGCACCCGCTAATTTTTCAGGCTGATATTCATACAGTAGCTGAGCTGATTCGTGACCATTTAAGGCTGTAAGAAAAGAGAAAAGTCCACCTACAATCAGTCCAAGAAAAAGGGCTTTTCGATGAAAGGTATAGAGCTTCTCATTTTTCCTTGTTTTCAGCATTTTGAAAGCAGCTACAGAGGCAATCACAAAAGCGCCTGTTGTAAAAGCAGACAGCACGACATGAGTAGCGGTCACAACGAAACTTGGGTTGAAAAAGGCCTTCCAAGGCTCGATATTCGTGATTTCTCCGTTGACCATCTGAAAGCCGGCAGGTGTTCCTTCAAAAGCATGTACGTTTGTAATCAGAATCGCTGAAGCTGCTGCGCCAATCACAACAAAAATAACGGTAATGATGCGCATAGCTGGGGATAGGCGATCCGCTGCGTACACATAAATAGACATAAATAATGCTTCAATAAAGAAAGCATAAATTTCTATTTGAAACGGCAGTGACATGACTTTTCCGATGACCTCCATAAAACCAGGCCATAGAAGAGCGAGCTGAGTACCTGCAATCGTGCCAGTTGGAATGGCGACGCCTAACAAAACAGCCTGTGCTTTCGTCCAGCGCTTGGCCATGATGGCATAATGTGGGTCCTTCGTTTTTTGAAAGATGAGTTCAGCTAACAAAATCATTAGCGGGATGCCGACGCCAAGCGAGGCGTAAATAATGTGAAAGCCCATTGTTGTACCGAACAGGCTTCTAGCTAAAACGAGATCAGTCAATTTTTTCTCCGCCTTTCTTATCGCTTCTCTTTTTCATGCTGTTTATTATTCGCCACCATTTTTAGATTATTCTTCCTGACTAAGAAAGCTTGTTTTTTGACAAGTTGTCAAAGAGGGAGTAGAATATAATTATAAAACGTAATGATTACGTTTTGATAATGAAGGGAGTTTTGACATTGAAAAAAGGTATTCACCCAACCTCACATGAAGTTGTATTTATGGACGTAAACAGCGGTTATCGCTTCTTGAGTAGATCAACTAAGACATCTAATGAGACAATAGAGTGGGAGGATGGAAAAACATATCCTGTCATTAAGGTAGAAACAAGCTCGGACACGCATCCTTTTTATACAGGGCGCCAGAAATTCGGGGAAAAAGGCGGCAGAGCCGAGCTGTTTAAGAAAAAATACCAAATGTAAAAAAGAAGCACACCCTATCAAGGTGTGTTTTTTTACGAAGAAAAAAACCCCGGCTGACCGCACGGGGTTTAACGCATTAATCATTTAAGGCTGTTTTTAAGGTGTTTAAATTTTGTTTCATTAAGCTGACGTAGCTTTCGCCATTTTTAGCATCCTCTTCTGTAATGGATTCTAGATTTTTAAGTGTCAGGCTTTTAGCGCCAATTTCACTGCGAATCGTATCTGATACTTTACTGCTGACGTTATTTTCAAAAATGACATACTTGATGTGATGCTTTTCCGCCTGTTTTACAATATTTTCGAGCTGTTTTTGTGATGGCTCTTCAGAAGCGGATAGTCCAAGGACACTGATTTGCTCAATGCCATAGCGCTTTTCCCAGTAACCGTAAGCTGCGTGAGAAACAAGAATTTCTTTATGTTGTGCTTTAGATAACGTTGTTTTAAATTCCTGATCTAATGATTGTAATTCTTTTTTTAGAGATTCGTAGTTTTTTGTATATTCGTCTTTATGATCTGGATCTAATGAGACGAGTGTGTCTTTAATGTTCTTCGCCATTTGCTGTGCATAAACAGGGTCTAGCCATGCATGTGGATCTTTATCTCCGTGCTCGTGTCCATCATGATCTTCATCTTCTTCATGTGCATGTTCTTCTTTTGTTGATAATAGTTTGATGCCTTGAGCAGCTTTAACCGTTTTCACACCTTGGTCTTTTAACGTAGCAGCTGTTTTGTCAGCGAATGCTTCTGCTCCAGTACCGCTGTAAATAAAGGCATCTCCTTCCGCCATTTCAACCATTGTTTTTGAACTTGGTTCAAAGCTGTGTGCATCAGCATTGGCAGGGTACACACTTTGAGCGTTAACGTGAGAGCCGCCAATTTTTTCAGTGAAATCTTGAATTGGAAAGATCGTGGTGTAAATGGTTAATTTCCTGTCCGCCTTTCCTTTTGAAGCATTTGTCCCCGCACTGCTTGAGCAAGCGGCAAGGCCGATCGTTAATAAAGCCGTTATTAAAATAAAAAAGATTTTTTTCATCTAAAAAATGTCTCCTCTCAACCTATTAGATAGAAATGATTACGATTTAATGTCCTGAGTTATTGTATCGTAATAATTACGATTTGAAAAGAGGAAAATAAAAATTTTTCGTCAAGCAGATGTTTCCTCTAAAAAATAGGTTTCAAAACGTGACGGAATTTAAAACATTGTGCTATATTTATTTTTAAAAAAGAAAAAGGAATGGACAAACTTATGAAACTTTTAGACGAAATCATTGAATATAATCAACAGTTTATTGAAGAAAAGCGATACGAAGAGTTTACAACAACGAAGTATCCACAGAAAAAAGCCGTTATTTTATCTTGTATGGATACAAGACTTGTTGAACTGCTTCCGCGTGCAATGAACATGAAAAATGGAGATATTAAGATTGTCAAAAGCGCTGGCGCTCTTGTTTCTCATCCATTTGGAAGTATTATGCGAAGCATTTTAGTGGCTGTTTATGAATTAAATGCTGATGAGGTGTACGTCATCGGGCATCATGATTGCGGTATGAGCAAAATAGATAGCCGAACACTTCTAAATAAAGCCGTTGAGCGTGGTATTCCAGAAAAACGAATTGAAGTACTGGAATACTCAGGAATCGATTTTACACAGTGGCTTAAAAGCTTTAGTTCAGTTGAAGAAAGTGTGAGAGACAGTGTGTCTGTTGTTAAAAATCACCCGCTTCTTCCATCTGATGTGCCTGTACACGGCCTTGTAATTGATCCAGGGACAGGTAAGCTTGACTTAGTTGTCAATGGCTATGAAGAAAAATAATTTATTTCTCCTTTTTAGGCGGGACCGGGTCGATGCCGCCAGGATGCAGCGGATGACATTTTAATATCCGTTTGATTGTGAGCCAGCCGCCCTTTAAAGCGCCATGCGTTTTGATTGCCTCTAGCCCATAGTTTGAGCAGGTGGGATAAAATCGGCAGCTAGGCGGTGTAAGCGGGGAAATACATTTTTGATAAAAGCGGATGATGCCGATAAAAATCTGTTTCATAGAGGTTCCTCCTTGTCTGTCTTTCACAGTATAAGAAAAAAGGACAAGGAAGGAAAGTTTTATAAACTAAACAGGTCGGATCAATATGCTATAATATAGGAAATTGCAATTATAGGAGTGGTGATTTTATGCCTTCAGTTGAAAGCTTTGAACTTGACCATAATGCTGTAAAAGCGCCTTACGTTCGTCATTGCGGCGTTCATAAAGTGGGATCAGATGGTGAAGTGAATAAATTTGATATTCGTTTTTGTCAGCCGAACAAGCAGGCGATGAAACCTGATACAATTCATACATTAGAGCATTTACTTGCGTTTAATATTAGAACACACTCAGAGAAATACGATCATTTTGATATCATTGATATTTCTCCTATGGGCTGCCAGACTGGTTACTATTTAGTCGTCAGTGGTGCACCAACACCAAAAGAGATTGTTGAACTGCTTGATGCAACATTCAAGGATGCAGTTGAGGTAACAGAAATCCCTGCTGCAAATGAAAAACAATGCGGTCAAGCGAAGCTACATGATCTTGAAGGAGCAAAACGTCTCATGCGTTTCTGGCTGTCTCAGGATCAAGAAGACCTATTAAAAGTATTTGGTTAATGGATGGATGAACCGGACATATCGAATGTCCGGTTTTTTATATGAAATCAATCATGAGATGTCAAAATAGGGGATATTTGTTAAAATGGACATGTCGATAAAAGAAGGGGGACATTCGGATGCGAAAGATGATGGGGATCATTCTAATGCTCGCGTTACTTAGTGCGTGTGGAAACTCCGCAGCGAGCAATGACAAAGGGGAAGTGCCTGAGCTATTAGAAGTTAAGCTCACAGGGCCAGAGCAAGTGGAGAAAAATGAAAGCGTTATAGTAAAAGCAGCTGTCACATATGGTGATACGCCTGTTGATGATGCAGATGATGTGCAATTTGAAGTGTGGAAAGATGGTGACAAGGATAACAGCAAGATGATTCAGCCAAAGAAAGAGGAGAAAGGTGTATATGAATTGCATACAGCTTTCAAAAAAGATGGCCTTTATATCATACAAGTCCATGTGACAGCTAAACAGCAGCATAATATGCCGAAGACAAATATCCAAGTAGGTGATGTGAAAAAAGAGAGTTCATCTACTGAAGAAGAAGATAGTTCACATCATTGAAAGCGGTTTTATTTTGGGTTAGAACGTTGATTTGGTTCAGCATCCTGTGGTGAATCGACTTTATGCTTGTAATCATACGCCTTTGATGTCGTCCACAGTGATAAAAAGACAACGATTGAGATAATGATAAAGCTGATAATCCCAAGTAACAGCATCTAGCTCCCTCCTTATTTCCATATTAACATATATATCATGCGGTCAAAATAGAAGAAAATGATGGCAGGTTTCAGTATAATAAAAAAAGGGTATTCCCATACTAAATGCAACTACATAAGGAGGAATCAACATGTCTGAAAAATTATTAAACGTCGTCAATAAACAAGTAGCGGATTGGACTGTGCTTTATGTGAAATTACATAATTATCACTGGTATGTAAAGGGAAAAGACTTCTTTACACTTCATGAAAAATTCGAGGAATTATATACAGAAACAGCCACATATATTGATGATTTGGCTGAGCGTATGCTTGCATTAAATGGACAACCTGTTGCGACAATGAAAGAGTGCTTAGAAATCTCAAGCATTCAAGAAGCGGAAGGAAATGAAACAGCCGAGCAAATGGTGAAAAATCTATATGAGGATTTCTCAAATATTGCAGAAGAGTTAAAGCAAGGAATGGAGCTGGCTGCAGAGGTTGGCGATGAAACAACAGGTGATATGCTGCTTGCCATTCATCAATCCATTGAAAAACACAACTGGATGCTAAAAGCATATTTAGGATAAGAGGGATGGAAGGAATGTTGATCATGAATAGATCGGCATTCTTTTTTAGTGGAATTGTGACAGACAGCCCATTGAAATCATAGGGCTTTAAGCCGAAGAGAAAAGAGAAGGGAGGGGAAAAGATGTCCTCAATTGCAGGAATGATGAGTCAGCAAGTGGCGAGTATTCAAAAAACACTTAATATCAGTTTATTGAATTCACAGCTTGCCACGAACACAGCCCAAGCCATGGTGATGCTGGATCAAGTGCAGCAGCAGCCTCAAGCTGTTCAGCCCAAAGATTCAGATGCTACGTTTATTGATGTCAGAGTTTAACCAAGAAAGCCGCCGTCACAGGCGGCCCTTTTTATGAGCTTTACGAGTTTTTTGAGCAGCTGACTATGCCTTTATTTTTTGTCGTCCAAGCTATTCATCAGATGCGGCATATACTATTGAGGTAAGAAGTTCCACTATGAAAGGATGTTGATGCCAAGTGAGCAAGGATTTAGGCATCTTTTCGTTGTTTACAGTCTGTTTGTCGGCAATGGGCTTTCTGTTTGGTGGAGCAGGGTATTTACTAATGATATTAGTGACACTGATGGCCATTGAATTCATTTGTTCAAGCCTAAGAGAATCTTTGACTGGACAGCTCACACTGAAACGGTTGTTTACAAGGCTTGTTCGAAAGGTTGTGACGATCTCTTTAATCACTATGGCACATTTCTTCGATGTCATGCTGAAGACTGGCGGGACGATGAAGGATTTAGCGATCATCTTTTATATCATTTATGAATCTTACCAAATTGTCTCGACCGCTAAAGCTCTCGGAATTCCCATTCCGCAGTTGTTTATTGATGTGTTAGACATGATGAAAAATAAATTGCGTAAAAAGTCGTAATTTCTCGGTATCTGGTCATACTAAAGGAAAAAAGGATGAATCAGATGGCAAGACACACATACTATGTATCCGTTCAAGACGGGTCGATCTCACAGCATAGAGATACGGCTGCTTGGCAATTTCAAATAGAAGCAGATGATGATCAAATTTTGCAGCTAAGAGAGTATTTCGATGAACAGTATATGTCCGATTGGAAAGGCTTCTTTCGGGCGCATGTCCCATTTCTTGAATATCATTATGATAGCCCAAATGACGAAATGGACAGGAAAAGAAAAGAGATTTACACCATAATTTATGATCTTGGAAACGAAGAGACAAAGAACTTCATTGAGACAAATGGATTAATGAATTGAAAAAAGCATGTAGAGATTTTTTTCTACATGCTTTTATTTTCGAGGATGTAAGATGCCTCCGATTAAATCACTGATTCCGCCTCTATTTTCCTGCTGTGAATTGGTGAATTCGTGTGAGGTGCTCTGGTTCTGAGGTTTGTAGCGGTTATCGTCTAAACCGATCCGCATTCCGGATGTGCGCTCAAATGGCTGGATAATGACAATTTGGTCCTGCTCTTGGAATTCAAATAAGTACGATTCGCCAGATGTTTGTCCAATCAAGGTTTTCCAGTTTACATCGAATTTGATCTTCGGTGCTTTGCCCGTCCAAGCGACAAGGGCGTCAGGATCTACACGGCAAGGTGCTTTTAAAATCAGCGGGTTTCCATTCGTTTTAATGGCAACCTGCGCTCCGTGACCTTGATAGGAGAGCTTTGAAGTAAATAACCCCTTCTGTGATAAAATACCAACGCCTACTGGTGTCACGCCATAGTGACATTCTTCAGTAAAGGCTAGTAAATCTTCACTTTCTACGCTCACATGCTGCCAAGGACCGCTTGGCTCAAGATTGATCACGGTCACATGCTCGCTTGAATCAGCCAAATAACACGTACCTTGTCCACTCACTTCCATCATCTCAAGGTTTTCACCTGTCAATTTTCTGCTGATATGGTTAAATACTTGACTGACCACATTTCCTTTATTTGTTCCAAGTAATCGTTTACGGTATTGAAATGTGCCTTGATCGGCAATCATAGTGCCTTTTTTGGCAAAAAAGATTCCGCTGCCTTCTGCTTGTAAGGTGAGTTCTTCTATTGTGTTGAAATGAAATCCCATTGGTGCCAGCTCCTTTCCTTCGTCAAGGTGTGAATCCGTAGATGCGGCATAAGTCGTTTAAATCCAGGGTTGTACCTTGTCCGGTAGCGGTGATTTTCCATTCGTTTTGATCTCTCGTTAGTTCAGCGCAAATGATAGATGTACAATACGAATAATCCTCTGTTAACTGAAAGGTACAAATCTCTTGCTGGGTGATCTGATCAGAAAGGCGTACGTAGGCATTGGTGACCTGTCCGAAATGATGTGCCCGCTCGTGGGCATCATGTATGGTGGCGGTTACGACGATTTTATGAATATCGGGTGAGACTCTGCTTAGCTGCATAATGATGATCTCATGATCTCGTTGGCCTCCGCCGACCTGATGATCACCTAGATGGCGAACAGCTCCGTCTATGCTTTGCTGTTGCTGATAATAGATCAGGTGCTTTGGAGACAAAAGCTTGTCTTCCTCATTTAAGAGAAATACTTGCGTATCTAAATCAATTGGCTGACCAGATAAATCCCAGCCAAGTCCGATATGAATTTGGTCTACACTTGGATGGTCTTTCGTTAAATCAAGATTTTGTCCTTTCATGAGGTGGGCCTTCACTGCCTCATGAGCAGCATCTTCGTTCTCATGTTGCCTAATCGAGAGTGCGTTGTTTTGTTCTTGTTCTGATCCATTTGTGTTGCTCATGTTGGTTTCCTCCTCGCCGGTATCGCACAAACACTTATTGATTTACGTCATCATGGATAAAAGGTTTCATGATTAAAATGGAATGAGGATGGAGATGATAAAAAGGTTTTAGCAAGAATACTTATTACATACAGACGAGATGGAAGCACTCGTTTGTTTCACTTTTCATAAAAATTCTTCAGAGAAATGTGATCTGTGGTATGATGTTTTACAAGAAGCAAGGACAGGATATGAGGGATTTCACATGCATGTATTTAAAGACTATTATCATAATACGGTCAAGCTCTCTTTTGAAAAGCAGCCTTTTTCGAGTCATCCTAAGCATGTTTGGGCCATTTGCCGCTATCAGGGAAAATGGCTGCTCACTGAACATGAGGATCGCGGCTATGAGTTTCCAGGAGGGAAAGTTGAGCCAAATGAAGAAGCAGACCAAGCCGCTATACGGGAGATTCAGGAAGAGACGGGTGCTGTTGTTCGTGAATTAACGTATATTGGTCAATATCAGGTGCTTGGCAGAGAGAAGGTCATTGTCAAAAATATTTATTTCGCTGATATTGAAAAGCTCGTCAAGCAGGACACGTATTTTGAAACGAAAGGGCCGGTTCTTTTCGCAGACCTGCCAAGATCCATCGCAAGAAATAAAAATTTCAGTTTTATTATGAAAGATGATGTCTTAAGGAAAAGTCTTGCTTATTTAGAAAAGAACGGTTTGATTCGTTAAAAAAAGCGCAGGGAAATAGGGACTGACCCCATCAGATGAGACAAATAAA
>NZ_AMSH01000057.1 GCF_000300535.1 Bacillus xiamenensis | reverse complement strand
TTCAATCCACGCACTCATGTAGAGTGCGACACGTGGCAGGCAAATAAAATAGTTAATTCCTTTATATTTCAATCCACGCACTCATGTAGAGTGCGACACGTGGCAGGCAAATAAAATAGTTAATTCCTTTATATTTCAATCCACGCACTCATGTAGAGTGCGACACGTGGCAGGCAAATAAAATAGTTAATTCCTTTATATTTCAATCCACGCACTCATGTAGAGTGCGACAGGTTGACACCCTCAAAACAATCAGGATCGACAATTTCAATCCACGCACTCATGTAGAGTGCTACGGATGCGTCACGTCTTTGAAAAATATGCTCGTAAAATTTCAATCCACGCACTCATGTAGAGTGCGACAGGTTGACACCCTCAAAACAATCAGGATCGACAATTTCAATCCACGCACTCATGTAGAGTGCTACGGATGCGTCACGTCTTTGAAAAATATGCTCGTAAAATTTCAATCCACGCACTCATGTAGAGTGCGACTTTAAAGCAAACGACATTTACGCCGCGATGCCAGATTTCAATCCACGCACTCATGTAGAGTGCTACTTTAAAGCAAACGACATTTACGCAGGGATTCCAGATTTCAATCCACGCACTCATGTAGAGTGCGACTTTAAAGCAAACGACATTTACGCAGCGATGCCAGATTTCAATCCACGCACTCATGTAGAGTGCTACTTTAAAGGAGACGGCATTTACGCAGCGATGCGAGATTTCAATCCACGCACTCATGTAGAGTGCGACTTTACAGCAAACGACATTTACGCAGGGATTCCAGATTTCAATCCACGCCATCATGTAGAGTGCGACTGCGATTTTCGCCCTAATTATAACATTTTTTAGGTAATCACAGCCAAAATCACCAATATTCTCATTCAAATTTTGTTTTCCTCTACACAAAATATACATTTTTTCTCAATTTTGTCGAATAAAAAGGTGCGAATGCCCCGGGGATTTTATGTTCACCTCACATTCGCACCGAATTTTTCAGCCTGAATCTAATTAATTAAAACCTGTTAAATCTTGATCATCATACTTATTTCAGCAACAACTTTGAATTCAATTAAAAACATGACTACTTAGTCAGGAGACAGCGTTATGTTTTTAACACTTATAACATGCGGAATTGTTAATATTCCTTTTTAGCTACCTATTGACGATGATCTTAATTCACATGCTCATATCAAGTGCGACATAATTAATAGATTTAATCTACTTAACACGATTATTTCAATACATGTACTCATATAGACTGCGACCAGCATCACATGATGAGCATATAGGAGATTTTGAATTTCAATCCACGCACTCATGTAGAGTGCGACAAAATAGCCCTTTCAAAGAAGGGCTGATTTCATATTTCAATCCACGCACTCATGTAGAGTGCGACGCCATTGGATCTGTAAAAGATTTACCGTTAACGACATTTCAATCCACGCACTCATGTAGAGTGCGACATACTTTATAAATACAACAAGTTAGGTTCTTCTTTATTTCAATCCACGCAATCATGTAGAGTGCGACATACTTTATAAATACAACAAGTTAGGTTCTTCTTTATTTCAATCCACGCACTCATGTAGAGTGCGACATCCTTTATACATACAACAAGTTAGGTGCTTCTTTATTTCAATCCACGCACTCATGTAGAGTGCGACTCTGGAGCAGGAAACCAAAATAGACCCAGAAAAAATTTCAATCCACTCACTCATGTATAGTGCGACATCCTTTATACATACAACAATTTAGGTGCTTCTTTGTTTCAATCCACGCACTCATGTAGAGTGCGACTCTGGAGCAGGAAACCAAAATAGACCCAGAAAAAATTTCAATCCACGCACTCATGTAGAGTGCGACTCTGGAGCAGGAAACCAAAGTAGACCCAGAAAAAATTTCAATCCACTCACTCATGTATAGTGCGACATCCTTTATACCTACAACAAGTTAGGTGCGTCTATACTTCAATCCACGCACTCATGTAGAGTGCGACGGCGATTTTCGCCTTAATTGTAACATTTTTTAGGGAATGATCGTCAAAACCCTCAAGTTTCTATATAGAATTTTGTTTTAGCCCCTAAAAAATATACATTTTTTCTCAATTTTGTCGAATGAAAAGGTGCGAATGTTTCAGGGATTTTATGTTCACCTCACATTCGCACCAAGTCTTATGAAATGACGTCGTCTATTTCAAGTCTTCCATAACCTGCATTTGTTTTAGCACCGATTCCTTCGTGTTCTAAAGCTCCTAGTAAGATGGTTTTGGCCAGTTCGAGCCATTCCGTTTCTTCTGGTAGATTCTTTTTTGTTTTCAATAGAAGTTGAAAGCGGCCATTGACCACCGTTAAGAAATGAATGGGTGTCGGTGAGTCATCGTCTCGAGGAGCTGGAACACTTCTCCTTCGATTCATCTTATCTAGCTTAACGCTGTTGTAGTCTGAATGATGTGGTGTCATGACATCTACTTTGAATGCTCCCTTTACTGTCTCAGGCATCATGAGCGCATCATGAAATTCAATGATACCAGCACGTTCGTTTGTTCCAAACAATGTGGTGTAGTCACTACCACCCTGTTTTAGTTCTTGAAAGAATTCACCTAATACAGAGTGGGCATAATGAGAGGCTACACCTTTTAAAGCTGTTCCTGGTAAATAAGGAACGCCGTAAATCGGATGTAATAACAGTCCCGTTTCAAGTACACCCTCTCCTCCATGTCCAATGACTAACGGTGATATGGATTTGACTAAGCATGTGGGGGTCGTATCGGTATAATATCGTTCCACAAATTTTTCATACAATAAGCGATTTTCCCCCCATTGTTTTCGATGTAGCTTTATCACTTTCTCATAAAATGACTGCTTCTTTGAGCTGTCCTTTATGACGTTCGACAATGTAAAACCATCCATCTCCCAGTTACTTTTGTTTAAGGTTAATGACAGATTCATTGGATGTCCTCCACATCTTCCGCCCCTTGTTCCACCTTTAAAATAGATTCCGCATATCTTTTTAACCAAACAGATGCACTTAATGCTTGTCTTGATTTGATTAAGTAATCTCTATTGGAAGCTGACCAATCTCCTTGTATATCAAGTGTTTCTTTTATATCCTGAACGAATTGTTGATAAGCATTTCCTTTTTTTGATTTTGCTTCAAAAAATGTAATAGTGAGCCTTAATCCATTTGTTAAGATCATTGAGGCGAATCTGTGACAGAGTTGTCCATATTGATTTGAGAAATTCTCCTCATTCGTTTTGGCATTCATCACATGTTGATACGCTTTCTCAGCATAATGATGTTGAATGAGTTTCATGATCCCTCCCCTCCTGTCATGCGCCAGGATACTCTTCCTTTACCTACGTTTGAGTTTCCACCTAATTGAAGATACATCTGTTTTTCTAGTTGATTTAAAAGTTGATGTCTAACAGATAAATCATTGCTTCCATCGACACGATCACACCATATTAGCCCATAAAATATGGCTTCTGCTGGCACATACTCTTCATACCAGAGAGCACCTTTACTAACTGTTTGGGTTTCATGATCAATTCTAATACGAGGTGTTACTTCAGAATTCATAGTGACAATGTATTGAAAAACGTCATCACTTACAATCACAAATCGTTCTATCCAAAGAGTTTGAGATTGTCTGTCGTCGAATAAAAGTTTGGCCATCTTTTCAGCAAAATCGGTTAGTTGTTGAGATTTTTTCACAGCCCCTTTAAATTCACCTAAGTACAATTCGTCATTCTCTACTAATTTAGAATTCATGGTGACTAGCGTGCTTGATTCTTCTATGAGATCAGGGATATCCAGCGATACGCCAAATGCTTTTGCATCACGAGCTAATCTCTTCAATATGAGTGGACTTGCCACATATCCAAAAGTACCGAATCTACTCGCCACCGGGAATGAAAATAGCCGGCCATCTGTCATCACGACTGCCCCTGCACTTCCATCTTGATCTCCTTGTGTACCAAATACTTTTTGTACGAATGTGTCTTGTCCTTTCGCGCGATAATGTTCACGGTGTACACCTTTGATACTGCTTCCAGGTATAATCGGCCATTCTGTTACTTTTTCTCGTTGAATGGGCATATCAATCACGCCAACTCCTTCACCCGCTCCAATATGAAGGGGGGATAAACAATGTATCCAAAACCAACGGCTCGCTTCCATCATCTCACTCCTCTTATTCATTTGGTTTCCATGTTCCCCAAAGTGCTAAACCGCAGCCATCTTCACGATCAAACGCTTCTTTGCGCCGGTTACGATCAGATACTGATTGAAGCCACATTTTTCCAGCCAGTTCTGCTGGATCTCCTTCTTCTACTGTAAAGAAGTAAACACTACCTGCGGGGACTAAGCGGCGTATTGCTTTTTCACGCCCTTTATCTTTATTTGCTAAGCTCCACCCAGAGATTGGCTGCCAATGTGGAACAGAGGCCCAAACCAATTTCAGGCGTACATTTGTATCAAATAGTGATTTTGACATGAGCTGTTCATCCAGCCAGCCAGGCTGCCATCCTTTACTAAAATAAGCAGGTGTCGCCAATATCATGCGAACATATGGCCTGTTTTTGAGCGATTCTTTAATAGCATCCGGACATGTCCAATCTTGTTGGTATACATGAGGCCTGTCTTCTATATGCGCCAGCCGCCGTTCACCACCGATCGGGTGAATGCCTGAGAAAGGCTTTAATCCTTCTGACTCTTCAGTAGATAACTCTATGCCCGCCTCCAGTTTAAAGTCATCTGGGAATAAGAGCGATTCAGTTGAAAATAGATGCTGATCTTTTGCTTTTTTACTGCCAGTTTCCACCTCAATTTGTGTTCGTTCCTGACGCTGTAATGCTGGAATAAATGCCGGTGGTGTTTCCTTTTTCAAAGAATGATTTTCCTTCTGCATGTGTTGGTATTCAGTTAAGGCTTCCTTCACTTGACTCTCATCCACTGCGTCTGTCAGCCAGTTCACCATCCACTTTAGTGATACAAAAGCAGGCGGCGATTTCATTTTTTTACGAGCACCAGCTCCAATTGGCGGCCATAATGCCTCACTAAAACGACCTGTTTTTCCTGTACCAAAAAAGCCCTGACCTTCCGAAATCATTGGCTCTGGTCTCACTTGATACATGCCATGCTCATCATCGAATAACTCAAGGTCATGAGGCATTGGCACATATAAATGATCATGCCAGCGATATAAAGGACCTCGCACAAGAGATTTTGCATAATAAGAAAGTGGCGTGGTGTGTTTCATTGATTGTCGTTTCTTCGCTAATGCTGTACGAAGTGTTCCTGCGACCACACTTGGCGGAACAGCGTTTAATGAACGCGCCCGTATACCTGGTACACGTTGAAATGGGCGTGCATCACGAATAAGCAGCGGATCAAGTGGTTGAATGTGAAACCATCTTTCAGGCATGTCCACTTACCTCCTCTAGTTGAAGAGCAATGATCATACATTCAGCGATTGTATGTAATTCTTCTAATGTATTCTTCTTCGGTATATACTTCGCAATCAATTGATCGACCCACTCTTTCGTTTCTTGCTCTGTTTTTGCTTCCGTTTTCTTTTTGAATGCAAGACGTCTTATCTCTAGTGGAATGAGTTCATCTAAAATTGCTGGCTGTTTTTTAAATGAAGACTGTTCGTATGTTTGATACAACTCTCGTAAGCCATATGCAAAGCCAGATGTGAAATAAGACTGTTTTAACCACGTCGTCATCTCTTGGATAGACGCTACTGGATCCATTTGAAATGAGACTGAGATATTCATTGTGTCTCCTCCTGCTCGCTTTTGGAAATGAATAGCTAATGAATTTCGCTCTTGTTTTGCATATTGTTCAGCCTGACGTGCCATGCTTCTTACTTCTTCGAGAGGCTCAAGCATATGAACGATGGCGATTCCAATTGAAATCGAAGGAGGTGCTTCACTATATTGATGAGCATTCATCGTTGAAACAAATTCTTTTTGTAATTTTCCAGCTGCTTCTAAACATAGGTGCACCGGTACATAAGCCATAACATCATCTCCACCGCCGTAGATCAATGTACCTTTACATTCGGAAATAATCTCACTTGCCTTTGAAGCAAAAGTTGAGAGCGTTTTAGAAAATGCAATATGGCTTTCTACATGCTGTATATTTCGTAGTTGGCTGCCCATCTTATCTCCATCCGCCATGAGAAAGGCATAGTAAGGTGAAGGTGCTGGTGGTTTAACCGGCTGGCCATGATGCTTGCTATATTCACCTTTGAAATACTTTTCAAGCAGCTGTGTGATGTTATTTTTCGCTTCTGTTCGTGTAGTCCCGACAAGTCCACGTTGTTCAAGATAATCTTCTATTCTTCTTTCATAAAAAAGCGATGCCTCACTCCAATCAAGAGGAGCTACTGTTAGATTCATATTCTCAAGATACGTTTCTACATCTTTCACATATTGTGTGGCTGCTTGCTTCATCTGTTCATTTTGTTCCAACATGTTTTGATAGGGAGCAAACGCTTTATCGCAGACTGATGGAAATGTCTTGTTCGGATGCTTATGTAAGGACAATCGTTTGATCACTGAAATCGCATCTAATGATTCATGTTCACCAATTCCCCATTTCGCAAGTTGCGCCACTTGCTGTGGTGTTTTTTGCTTTTGGAAAACAGACTCTCGTCCACCGTCAAGTGATGATTTTGGTTCACCGAATAACGCCCCTGGCTCATTTTGTTTAAAATCTCTTAAAGTCTTCCTTGCAGCCATTAAACCTTCGACTTCTTGAAGAGCCGTATGATATGGACTTGCCGACGCATTTGTCGATTGCTCTTGAGTTTCTATCTCAGTCCACACTGCATAAAATTCCAATAAATCATCTACTTGTCGATTCCATGTGCCTATTTGAATATAAGGATCAACTATTTCTCTAACAAAGTCTGCGTATTCCTTCCATTTGTCATATATTGCTTTTTTCACTTGTCTTGCAACGGATGAAGGCTGTTCGTGTGAGATTTCTCCCAATATTTTATTTGGTGCGTTGTTTGGTTCTGCGTCGTTTGGTTCTGCAGAGGATTCGTTGAACACAGGGAAAATAAGCGTTCCACCCAGTTCTTGAAATTTCTTCGCACCTGCTTTACTTAATTCAGATAGAAGAAAAGAGCCAAACCATAAATCACGCGTCCGCCTTGCTTGCGCAATAAATTCTTGAACAGGTCCTATCGAAAATAGCATTAATGTTTGTTTTTGTGATTCTTCTGACAAAATGTTTGCACCTCCTTGCTATGTAAAAAGGCTTGAATCGCCGATGAGTGCGTACGGCCACTCTCGTCTTCTAATGGGTTTTTTAAGTAGGTGGCTGTTGGATAGATACTTTGTTCATCTGTCACATTGGGCAAAGGCTTCCCTTTCCCTAAAAGCGTTAAAGCTTCGATCTTTGGTTGCTGCAACACCATCACCATGCCCACCGATTCCTCTTGATTAATAGCTAACGGTTTTAAGATGAGTGGTGAAGCCAAGCGATTTTTATTTCGCGGGACTAAAGTCTTTGCATTAGGCTCCTTTTGAAACCACTTTCTTTTTGCTATTTCTTCTTTGCTTCGCTTCTTATCTTTTTTCGATTCCTTTTTAAAGTTAAAAACAATCGGCATACCAAATTGCGCCCTAGGAAAAGCGATATATCTCTTTGGTTTATTTGACGGATACGGTAATTTATGATCAGGATGTGACATATTCGCTAGATGACGTATGGAATCTGCCTCAGGCCAATAACTTCTCCCAGCCTCCCCATTTTGGACATTATGTTTTTTTCGAAATTCACTGTATGTTTCCATTGTTTTCGTCCAGGATAAATGCGTTTGAGAAGCTTTATTTTGTAATCTAAACTCCCAGCTTAGCGTTGCCCATTCACGAGGCACTTCGGGAATAGAGATAGCATATTGACATATCTTCTCTTTAAACCATTGATCAAATCGCTCCTTACTGACTTCTTGCTCTTTAGGAGAAAATGCTTCACAGTATAAACTCCCACAACCACGTCTCGTTCTTGCACCAAGTCCCCCAAAGTTGATCCACGCCCATAGTGCGGCTTCGATTTCATTGCCTAACTTCTTTTTGTCTTGTGAAGTCATTGAAGTACTCTCGGTCAAATAAACATTCATTTTGAAATATCCCAAAAACATTTCATTTGGTATTTTTTGAAAAATATATGTTGGAGGGAATTTGATTTGTTTTTTTTCTTTAAATATTTCTTCAACGATTACTTTAATTAAGCTGTTTTTTTCTGTATGACCAAATATCTCTGCTTCTCTTTTAGATAATTCATTCGCATTTTTGCAGACAGCTCCTCGAGTTGCACGCCACCAGAAACGAAGATGTCCCCGAATCGCACTTTCTCGAATCGGTCTGTCTTGATCAATTGAGTTTGATATGGGCCCTCCTCCAAACATTGGCGTAACTAAATGAATAGTGAGCGGCTCTTTAAAAAGTCTTTGGTCTTCATGGATTTTCGTGTCAATCGCATGTTTCACATCATGCCAATTGGTTTTGGGTTTTCTAGATTCCCTTGTCATGTCGCTCTCCTTTCTTCACTTTGTTATCTGTTTCTGAAATAGATTGGCATATGCATAGTGAGGAAAAAACATGGGATTGTTGATGAGCATCAGCAATTGATTTAATTGGAAGTTTAGCGTCAACAGATCGTATCCATCAATACGTAATTCACAGAGTTTGTTTGAAATCACTTTGTCTTTACTATCTTTTTTATTTTTCTCACTATTTTCTTTTTTTTCTTCATCCTCTTGTTCCTTAGATCTTTCTGGATCATAACAATTTAATTCATTAGCCCACCATCCTAGGTGTTCACCTTCATTAGGAGCTCTTAAATGAAAGACACTCTTTTGTTTCATAAGTATAAAGTCAAATGCTTTGTCTAATTTTTCAAACATCCCTGAAGATGAGTTTGCTGTTTGCCTTTTTAAATTACTTGCTAAAATTAAAATAGGACGTGTTCGTTTCTGTGTATCATTTTCAACCATGACAACCCCTTGGGCGGCCATCCTAGCTATTCCTTTTGTTTTCGGTACTAATTTTTTTATATTGTCAGACCAAACTTCTAATTTATCAACATCGAAATTTGAACTTTTACATTCAATAGCAACCGCAACCGCCTCAATCGGTATAAATTTCAACGAATTGTGTTGGAACACATACGGCGTATACTGCTCATCAAATACGGCAATATCGACTTCGTTAGAATGATTTCCTTCTGAGTCAATAATGATGACGCCTTGTGCTAATGAATATTTTTTAGGAATGATTTTCCGAAAAAACTCCAGCCACATCACTTCTCTAGAATTCCCTGTCAGTCCGCCATGATTAGAAGCAAAGTCCACTTCTTCTGATATCATGCTGTTTAATCTTTGATAATTCTCTAAGATCAGCTGCTCAACTTTACCAGTTCGCTCCGTTTCACCCAAACCATTTCCTCCTTCACCATTCACTACGAATGGATAAAATTTGAATCTAAATGACTACTTTTCATTTCGACTTATTTTGAGATTTTTTAAGGTTTATTTAGGAAAAATAAGAAGAAAAAAACATGACTGCAAGGAGTCATGTTTTCACTATACAAATGAACAGTATATTCTGATGGCTTTTGTATCTGAAAGAGGGTGTTGTAAGAAGATGATCTTTAAGGTAGTCATAACCGTTTAAGACACAATCATTGAAAACCATGCGCACCTCATATATGGGTGCGACAACAATTCATCATACATTCAGGAGGTCACTGCATATTTCAATCCACACACTCATGTAGAGTGCGACGTTTCGGAAATTCACTCACTTATCACTGACAACCCAATTTCAATCTACGCACTCATATAGAGTGCGACTTCCAGGCTCTTTAAAACTCGTTAGTGATCAAGATATTTCAATCCACGCACTCATGTAGAGTGCGACGTTTCGGAAATTCACTCACTTATCACTGACAACCCAATTTCAATCTACGCACTCATATAGAGTCCGACTTCCAGGCTCTTTAAAACTCGTTAGTGATCAAGATGTTTCAATCCACGCACTCATGTAGAGTGCGACAACAAAAAGCGCTCAAACTCTTATACATTCACAATATTTCAATCCACGCACTCATGTAGAGTGCGACAACACAAAGCGCTCAAACTCTTATACATTCGCAATATTTCAATCCACGCACTCATGTCTAGTGCGACAACAAAAAGCGCTCAAACTGTTATACATTCACAATATTTCCATCCACGCACTCATGTAGAGCGCGACTTATTACGTTTACATTGGCAATTGCATTTGGTGGATTTCAATCCACGCACTCATGTAGAGCGCGACTTATTACGTTTACATTGGCAGTTGCATTTGGTGGATTTAAATCCACGCACTCATTGAGAGCGCGACTTATTACGTTTACACTGGCAATTGCATTTGGTGGATTTCAATCCACGCACTCATGTAGAGCGCGACTGCGATTTCCACCCTAATTGTAACATTTTTTGGGAAATGATAGCCAAAACCCTCAATTTTCTATATGGAATTTTGTTTTCACCTCTAGAAAATATGCATTTTTTCTCATTTTTGTCGAATAAAAAGGTGCGAATGCCCCAGGGATTTTATGTTCACCCCACATTCGCACCGAATTTTTTTTAATCCTATTTAATTTTAATTAACAACTATTACTCTTGATAATTATACTTATTTCAGTGTTTCATCAACAGCTTTGAATTCATAAAAAACATGACTATTGAGTCAGTCATGTTTTTTCACACCTATATCAAGCACAATTGTCAATATATATTTCTAGCTACCTACTGATGAGGGTTTCAATCTCACACTCATTTAGAGTGCGACGAACACGGTCACACAATCATTGAAACGATTAAAGATTTCAATCCACGCACTCATGTAGAGTGCGACTATTTTTATCTAACTCATCTACTGTGATTCCTAAATTTCAATCCACGCACTCATGTAGAGTGCGACTATTTTTATCTAACTCATCTACTGTGATTCCTAAATTTCAATCCACGCACTCATGTAGAGTGCGACTATTTTTATCTAACTCATCTACTGTGATTCCTAAATTTCAATCCACGCACTCATGTAGAGTGCGACTATTTTTATCTAACTCAGCTACTGTGCTTCCTAAATTTCAATCCACGCACTACTGTAGAGGGCGACAAGGGTGATCCTGGTGAACAAGGCCCTCAAGGTCCATTTCAATCCACGCACTCATGTAGAGTGCGACAAGGGTGATCCTGGTGAACAAGGCCCTCAAGGTCCATTTCAATCCACGCACTCATGTAGAGTGCGACATGTCTGCGGGATGAGCGTACCTCCAGTGATGATATTTCAATCCACGCACTCATGTAGAGTGCGACATGTCTGCGGGATGAGCGTACCTCCAATGATGATATTTCAATCCTCGCACTCATGTAGAGTGCGACATGTCTGCTGGATGAGCGTACCTCCAGTGATGAGATTTCAATCCACGCACTCATGTAGAGTGCGACTAGATTTCAGCAACCTGTTGAGGAGATTCTAAAAATTTCAATCCACGCACTCATGTAGAGTGCGACTAGATTTCAGCAACCTGTTGAGGAGATTCTAAAAATTTCAATCCACGCACTCATGTAGAGTGCGACTAGATTTCAGCAACCTGTTGAGGAGATTCTAAAAATTTCAATCCACGCACTCATGTAGAGTGCGACTGCGATTTCTGCCCTAATTGTAACATTTTTTAGGAAATGATAGGCAAAATCCACAACTTTCAATAAAGAATTTTGTTTTCCCCTTTATAAAATATACATTTTTTCTCATTTTTGTCGAATAAAAAGGTGCGAATGTCCCGGGGATTTTATGATCACCTCACATTCGCACCAAGTTTTTAATTCATTGACTCTATTAACTAAAATGACTACTCTTCTCCCGATCTTTGAGGAAAAGTAAATTTTAATCAGTATAGTTACTCCACTAATAATTTCCGATCAAACATACATGCTTTAACTTTAACTATGTTTTCTCTTACCTAAAATCAAGAATGGCTAAGCACTCATGTAGAGTGCGACCGAAGAACACTACAAAAAATACCCAACACCACAGAATTTCAATCCACGCACCCATATAGAGTGCGACATGACCACACAAAAATTAACGCTAGATCATATATTTCAATTCACACACTCATGTAGAGTGCGACTGTTACTGCAGTATTCCATGTTGAAAAGATGGGTAATTTCAATCCACGCACCCATATAGAGTGCGACATGACCACACAAAAATTAACGCAAGATCATATATTTCAAGTCACACACTCATGTAGTGTGCGACTGTTACTGAAGTATTCCATGTTGAAAAGATGGGTAACTTCAATCCACGCACTCATGTAGAGTACGACTGCAGTAAGGTCTGGCAGCTTTGATGATAAATTCATATTTCAATCCTCGCACTCATATAGAGTGCGACCACCCCATATGCACGTGGGTCTCGTGCCGATCACATTTCAATCCACGCACTCATGTAGAGTACGACTGCAGTAAGGTCTGGCAGCTTTGATGATAAATTGATATTTCAATCCTCGCACTCATATAGAGTGCGAACACCCCATATGCACGTGGGTCTCGTGCCGATCACATTTCAATCCACGCACTCATGTAGAGTACGACTGCGATTTCTGCCCTAATTATAACATTTTTTAGGGAATGATAGCCAAAACCCTCAATTTTCTATATGGAATTTTGATTTCACCTCTAAATAATATACATTTTTTCTCAATTTCGTCGAATAAAAAGGTGCGAATGCCCCAGGGATTTTATGTTCACCTCACATTCGCACCGAATCTTTCTTAATCCTATTTAATTAAAAACTATTATTGATGATAATCATACTTATTTCGCTGTTTCATCAACAGCTTTGAATTCATTTAAAAACATGGACTACTGGGCCAGTCCGGGGGTGCTTGGTCTATGATGCTGCCAATTCAAATTTTCAATCCATCCACTCTTGTAGAGTTCGACGAATATGACAGCCTATATGAAAGTACAGCGTCAATATTTCAATCCACGCACTCATTGTAGAGTGCGACCTAATGCGAAACGAGTTGCTAAAAACTATGTTTTATTTCAATTCACGCACTCATGTAGAGTGCGACATTATGGCTGGTGTCGCGGTGACGGTTATTACAAAATTTCAATCCTCGCACTCATGTAGAGTGCGACGACTACTGGAAGGACGAAGCGGAGCGCAATGGATATATTTCAATCCACGCACTCATGTAGAGTGCGACGGGCATCTCACATGTTTAAAATATCAGACCAAAATTTCAATCCACGCACTCATGTAGAGTGCGACGTCAAGTACACCCAACATACTTTACCGCCGAAAAAAATTTCAATCCACGCACTCATGTAGAGTGCGACGTCAAGTACACCCAACATACTTTACCGCCGAAAAAAATTTCAATCCACGCACTCATGTAGAGTGCGACGTCAAGTACACCCAACATACTTTACCGCCGAAAAAAATTTCAATCCACGCACTCATGTAGAGTGCGACTGCGATTTTCGCCCTAATTGTAACATTTTTTAGGGAATGATAGGCAAAATCCACAAATTTCAATAAAGAATTTTGTTTTCCCTTTCATAAAACATACATTTTTTCTCAATTTTGTCGAATAAACAGGTGCGAATGCTCCGGGGATTTTATGTTCACCTCACATTCGCACCATCAGCCTCTTTTACAACTTCGTTAGATAATCCACAATAAATTCCCAAAAGCCGGGTACTTCTTGATAAATCAGCCAGTCTACTTTTTCGATCAGTTTGATATAGAGTTCTTGTTCGAGGTCTTCTCTTTCTTGATATGCCGTGTTTTGTAGTTTCTTTTTGATCATGGGTGTAAAGGTTTCAATGAGTTTTTCCATTTCTCCATTGGTGATTTTGTCTTCTTTCACGGACATCTCCCCCTGTTTCTTCTTTTAGTTTGTTGAGTGCTTTTTTGTGAATGTTTGAGATGTTTTGTCTTGTTTCGCCTAGCCGATCAGCGATTTCCTTCATCGTTTGGCCTTCGACATAAATATGGGTCAACACCATTTTTTGTTTGTCTGTGAGCTGCTGATAGGCCTTGTACAGTCTTGGGTCTTGCAGATGTTCCCCTAGGTCCTGCTGGTTGGAGAGTACAGCTTCGTACGTATCTGTTTGAACAGAGTCTTTCACTTCTTGATAATCAGGATGATCCAGTGTGAGCGGAAAACGCTGCTGCTTCTTTTTCACCCGTTTGTCAAAATCGACTGAAAAGATGCGTATCATCGTGGAAATATATTTGATGATGCGGATTTTTTGATAGAACTGCTTGAACTCGGAATCTAGCTTTTTGGCATTTTCCTCGTTTGGTTCTTTCATGACTTGCCTGAGCAGCTGCTGATTATTAGGATTGCTTAAAAATTGCTGGATGAGCGGGTGATCAATGATTTCCTTCCATTTTACTTTCAATAACAGCCGATAATCCATTTGCATCCTCCCCTTTGTTTCCTCTATTTGAATTAAGTGGACAAAAGTTAAAAAAAGTAAACTCTATGAAACGGGTCTAATGGTTCATTTTCTCCCGCTTTGATTTCCTATTTCTTCTTTCATACCACCTATAAAGAAGACGAGCATGAGCTGGGAGGTGAGACAAATGGAAAACTTTTTTTCAGAGGAATGGCTGAAGCAGCTCGGTCAGGCTGGCTTCCCTGCGATTTTGACGGTTTACTTACTGACACGCTTTGAACGAAAGTTTGATGAATTAAGCAAGCTCATCCAAACGTTAGTCGCTGCTCAAAAAAATGATGAATCAGATTGACATCCGCTTGATTGGTTTCACCTTATGAAAACGAGGGCGAAATGAAAGGCCTTTTATCACCTCACCCAATACGATGTTGAAAGGGGATTTTATTATGAGTGAAAAACAAAATGGTGTACCACAGCCAATCCGGGGAGAAAAAGGAGCAACGGTCAAAATTCCGCGTAACCTCGAGCGAGACAGACAAAACCCAGATATGCTCACGCCGCCGGAAACAGATCATGGAACAGTCTCCAACATGAAATATTCTTTTTCTGATACGCACAACCGTTTAGAAAAAGGCGGCTATGCCCGAGAAGTAACGGTTCGTGAATTACCAATCTCTCAAAGCCTTGCCTCTGTGAACATGCGCCTAAAGCCTGGTGCGATTCGTGAGCTGCATTGGCATAAGGAAGCGGAATGGGCATACATGATTTATGGGGAAGCACGGATTACGTCGGTTGATGCAGAAGGACGTAATTTTACAGAGGATGTGACCGAGGGTGATTTGTGGTACTTCCCTTCTGGCTTACCGCACTCCATCCAAGCACTTGAACCGGGAGCTGAATTCTTGCTTGTGTTTGATGATGGGTCTTTCTCGGAAAATAGTACGTTCCAAGTAACCGATTGGCTTGCTCATACGCCAGAGGAAGTCGTGCTCAAGAACTTTGGTATGACAAAGGAGCAGTTTAACAAGCTGCCAGAGAAAGAGAAGTATATTTTCCAAAAAGGACTGCCTGGTTCGCTTGAATGTGACAAGGTGAAAACAGAGCAAGGAGAAGTTCCGAATTCCTTTAAATACGAGCTGTTAAAACAAGAGCCGATTACTTCAAGCGGCGGACAAGTCTGGATCGCGGACTCAAACAATTTCAAAGCATCTAAAACGATTGCGTCTGCTCTTGTCAAAGTCGACCCTGGTGCCATTCGTGAGCTGCACTGGCATCCAAATACGGATGAATGGCAATATTTCATTTCTGGAAAGGCACGAATGACAGTGTTTGCTTCTGATGGACATGCAAGAACCTTCAACTATCAGGCAGGAGACGTTGGATATGTCCCATTTGCGATGGGTCATTATGTAGAAAATATTGGGGACGAACCGCTCTATTTCTTAGAAATCTTCAAGAGCGATCATTACGCAGACATTTCACTCAATCAGTGGCTTGCGGTCACACCAAAACAGCTCGTTCTCGATCATTTAGATCAGGGAGAAGACTTCTTAAAATTGCTTGATACAAAAAAACATCCTGTCATCGCTGGACCTAAAAAAGAGGATTAACGTATTACTTCCTGCAAAAAGGGCTCCCCTTTTTGCAGGTATCTTCATGTAAAGGAGTGATTGTTCACCTATGCAGCAATCTGTTCACGCTTTATGGCAAGGACTGAAATGGCTCGTGGCGACATCGGCTGTCTGTTACATATTTTTGTTATTTTGTGTGCTGTTCTTTCATTTGACGGGTGCTTTTTATCAATCGATTTTATCGATCCTTCTGTTTATGGGCATATATGTTGTGATTGGGTTGTCCTTTGAGCAAATAGAGCATGTACTCATGCGGTTTGTTAGAAAGAGTAGGTTTAATAAACACGCCATCGTTTTCTATGCCATTACATGTCATCTTTTGTTTATTTGGGGAGCCGTCTATTTATCAGATGAGTTTGTCGACGGCATTTTGTTGTCTACTTCTGAGGAAATTCTCTTTGCTGTGAGTCTGTGGTTGTTTCATTTTTTGTTTGATTGTGCTACGTGTCCGTTTGAGAAAGAAGCTTCGTGACCTGATGCCTCTATGATCTTTCTGGTTAGAGGGCTTCTTTGATTTGCTTCATGTGATGAATATCCTGCTCAATCAGCCCTTGAAAATAATTTGATAACGTCCGCTCAGTTTGAGCGATCAAAAAGAATTCAGTCCAGCGAGATGCTTCGATTTTCTTCATTTCTTGAAATCATTCTGTTCTGACAGCAGCAAATCGTCGAATCGTCTCGCTTCTCTCTTCCTTTCTCGCTCTTTCGGCTGCCTGCTGATTCATGTCATGCACATCAGGTGCTTGAGGTAACGATTGATTGTGTAAAATCAATTCATCCCACGGAACGAAATGTGCGAGTGATCTCAGCAATGCTCCATTTTCCATCGGCGATGGCTCTGCGCCATTCTTCGTCTGTTACTTCCATTAGCGATTGTACCCATTCAATGGAGTGTTCATAGTGATCAATAATGGACTCTCTGTTTAACGTCAAATGGTTCTCCCCCATTCATTTGCTCTTATGTTGATTGTATCAATTAAGTGATGAGAAAAAAAAACACCACTTATGATGTAAAGTGGTGTTCCTTGTGTTTTCTCCGTGCATATAGGACCGCAGCGATCAGACTGATCAGTGAAATCAACGCAAGAATCCTGATATACGGCGGATAGTAGGTTAGCACAATCTTGTTTTTGCCTTTTTCTATTGGAAAGCCGATAAATGCGTAATTGGCTTTTTCAATATCGGTTTGCTGGCCGTTCACAGTGAGCTCCCAGCCTTTTTCATATGGAACAGGCAGAATCATATAATCATCACCGCGCTTGTTATCATATGAAATCGTAAAGCGGTTATTTTTAAGCTTCACCTGCTGGCTGCCATCATCCTGTTTTTCTTTATCATATGCCTTCTCTAGTATGCGGTAAGACTCATGATACAGCTTTAGTTGATTGAGCTCATACGTCCCTTTTGGCACTCGAATGGAGAGGATTTTTTCAGCAGGAACCCGAATCGTCACTTCATTTACACCTGTTTTGTAGATAGATGTATTGCTTTTTCGTGAGGTGACGTAGTTGTCAACGGATAATTGAAACCCTTCGTTACGGTCTGTCCGCTTCACATAAAAGCTCACATACACGTCCCCGGTACGAGCTATATCATCTGGAAGGGTGATATTCAGCCCGCCTGTCTCCCCGTATACATCAAGTACGCCATTTTCATACACCGCTTGTTCACTATGAATGTTTGTATCCTTTATTCGATCAGGCGAGTGTTCGATTACAGCGTTTCCTTTTTTATCTAAAATCACGCCTTGTAGCATGGCATGTTCTTTATCAAGCGCTGAAGCATGCTGAAGGGACGCTTCTGAATAAACGGTGCTTGTTGTTCTTGCAAATGGCAGCGGCCGTGTATTTTCATACACCTCATAATGCTCACTTTCCAATATTGGCTTAAAATAAGCTGGCGGTGAGTAAGACATCATGTTGTCTCGCATATAATACTTTCCGTAAGTCAAGCTATATAAATTCGCTCGGTCACCCATTGTCGCATAACGGCTGACACTTTCCCGTCCCATATCAATTTGCAGGTCATTCCAGTAGAAATTGAGCAAATGCTTATTCAATATACTCGAATACACACTCATCCCTTGAAAGCCTTCAAATAACGGGGTGTTGTTTCGCACACCATTCATCCAATCAATCCGGGCGAGCGGGTCCTTTGAGCGGTTTTGAATTTGCTGAATGAGCTTCATTTGCTCTTGCCCCGCATATGCTTCACTTTTCATATACGTATCTGACACTTCCTTGATATTGCTTCGTTCAGATAAATAACCTTGTTGATAAACACCAGCTGTCAGTAGACTAACGACAATGAGCAAAGCTGAAAACAGACGAAGGTGCTGACGTTTTTCCGCATGTATCCAGAGGAAGAATAAACTAATCACAAGCAGTCCTATTCCTGTAAAGACAACGACATCCATATTTCGCATCGCTCGTTCTGACAAAATGATAGAGAGGATAAAAACGATCCAGGCGCCTAATACCGCTCGCTTTTTCCACTTCCACTCTATTTGCGAGAAATGCTTGATGGTAATCGCAACGACCGCTCCAACTGTAAAGGCTAGAATGTATTCAAATCTGTATTGCGGTGCAGAAAAACCATTAAACACGCTCGCCATCTTTGGACTGTAGTGAAACATCATCAGCAGAACGCTGATCGCTGTGAACATGAAAAACCACCTGTTCCGGTAAAGCGGAACGAGGAACAAACAAATGAGAAAAATGATAGGGATTAAATACACCCTGCTTGTAAACAGCAGATGATCATGCAGCTCGAACCAAGGAATGGCCTGTTCATACGGCGGCCTTATATTATTGAGAAATCCGTAAACAGATGGGATAAAAAAGGCTGCACTGATCCCAAAGGATAATAGCGTAGATATCGCAAGAGTCCAGAAAACCTTCCACCCGCGCTCCTCACTTCGAAGCTTGATCATATATCTGAAAACGAGATAAATTGCTAAAAAGATAAAATGAATATAGGCAAAATAAAAATTATTGATCAGCATGAGGCTGCAACCCGCAATAAACCAAGCCGGTTTGCCTGTTTTGAAAATTCGTTCAACCCCAAGCACAAGCAGCGGAAGCCACATCATGCTGTCGGTGAAAAACTCCCAAAACGTTTGATGCCGAAAGTACACAATAGACAGTCCGTAAATGCCAGCACCTGTCAGCGCACCTAGTCTATGCTGAACGATTGAAAGGAGTACGTGGTAAGCAATGAACAAAATGACCGTCAGCTTGATCACACTAAGCCAAATCACAGCATTTGCCCAAAAATGAATGTCCGTTGACTGAATGAGATGGAGCGCATTCATCAGCCAGACGACAGCGACTGTAACCATAAAGACCGTCGACGTTGTAAAATAATAACCTAATTGTGTGTATGTACCGCCGCCTAGACCAAACTGATAGGAATAAAAGAAGTTTCCTTTCACATATTCGTCATACAGCAGCTTTTTAAATGGGAGCATTTGCGAGATGCCATCCCCATCTCCTGTCATATAGCGGCCTTGCGTATATTCATATAAGAAAAAGGAGTGTCCTAATAGTGCGAGAATGAGGCACATTCCAATGATTTTCCATCTACGTTTCATCATCTAAATCCTTTCCACAAAAGATCCACTGTTCTTTGAAACAAAACAACCCAGCAAGCGAATCGTGCTTGCCGGTTATGTGACTCCACGCTATTTAAATAACTGCGTTAACACTCGTTCTTGTTCTTTTGAGCTTGTCTCTTGCTCCATGACATTGGATTCTTGAATTAAATAATGCGGCCTCTTTTTCGTTTCATAGTAGATCCGGCCAATATATTCTCCAATCACGCCTAGACTCAAAAGCTGAACCCCTCCGAGGAAAAGCACAGCGGAGATTAAAGTGAAATAACCCGGTACCATGATGCCCGTTCTGACGATTTGAATAAAGGTGGCCACAATGTAAATCAAAGAGAGAAATAAGATCAGTATGCCAGTATAAAAACAAATACGCAGCGGGCGGTTGTTAAAGGAAATCACACCATCAATGCCATAGTTAAATAATTTCTTCAGTGACCATTTTGTATCACCATGCTGTCTTTCTACATTTTCATAATAGATGACCTTTTCTTCAAAACCGATCCAGCAAAAAAGCCCTTTCGAGAAACGATTTCCCTCTTTCAGCTGAAGCAATGCGTCAATCGCTTGGCGTGAAATTAAACGGAAATCTCCTACACCATCACGCAAGTCCACTTCAACCACCTTGTTCATCACTTTATAATACATGGATGATAAGTAAGAGCGAAGCTTGCTGTCCCCTTTACGGTTCCGTTTGGCGATGACTTGATGGTAGCCTTCTTCATATCCTCTGACAAAATCCTGGATCAAATACGTTGGGTGCTGCAGGTCGGCGTCCATTATGATCGCAGCTACTCCTTTTGCATGTTCAAGTCCTGCCAAAATAGCCGCTTCTTTCCCAAAGTTACGAGAAAAGGAAATGTATTTAACCTTTGTACTTTTGTGAGAGAGCTCTCTCATGTATTGAAGCGTGTTGTCTTGGCTTCCATCATTAATAAAGATGATTTCAAAGTCATAATGAAAATCGCGAAACTCGTCCTCAAGTGCTTCAAAGATTCGTCTGATGTTTTCACCTTCATTATAAGAAGGAATTATAACAGAGAGCAATTCCCGTTCCATATCGCACCTTCTCTTCACTTTTTTCAGATTGTTACATTTATTATTCCTTTTTTGTCAGAAAACGAAACACTTTTTTATTATCCATAAATTTCATTTATTTTTGATCGTCTCATTATATCAAAGTTTTATTTCCAGTGATTTTCAGCCAGATGAATTTAATGTAATTTTAAGTTTAACCATTGTAAAAAGCCTGTAATTCTTATCACAGACTGGGTATTGTTTCATAAAATTGTTTGTATACTTATATATTTTCCTTTTTTTAAAAAAGATAATTAGACGTGAAAAAGCCCGCACCTTTAGTGCAGCAGCCCTTTGTTATTTTGTTGCAAATGCTCGTTTGCCTTTGATTGTTTATTTTGAAATAAATGGAGCTGCGCGCCGTAGCTTTCAATCCATTCTTGGACAATCCGTTCTGTTGTTTCCTGTCCTTTATACTTATGGCCAGCCTTTGCATAGGTCGTTTCAAAATCACTCCATAGCAGTTCTACCCATGTACGTGCTTCTTCATATGTCAGCATATTGTTTTTTTCCATCAATTGTTCGGTTAATCGCTCAAAGTATTGTTCCATACCGGTTCCTCCTTCGTCTAGCAGAAAGTGCCTTATTAAAAAAATCTCTTTTTTCATATACTACCCTTACGTCTTCAAAAGACGCAAATGATTTGTATTGTTTGGAGGGAATCAGTATGCGTAATAAAGCAAAGGGCTTTCCAAATCAAGTGAATCACAAGTTTGAAGGCGAACCAGGCGCCACAGATGCGTATGCATCTAAAAGGCCGAATGGTGAGACGAATACTCGTCCACAGGAACGTATGAGGGCATCAGGGAAACGCTAATTTTTCCAAAGGGAGTGCTTGAGATATGAGTTCAAATGGGAAATCGTATATGGCAGATTTTGTTCAATTAAGGACAACCGCTTACCCTCAACCATGGGCGAATGCAAAGCATTCTGCCTCTCAGGTCAACGGAGAAACTCAGCAAACGCAGCACGACATCGTACTTCAGAACAACGTCCGTAAACAACGTTCGAAGTAAAGAGAAGGACTGATCTTAGGATCAGTCCTTTCATTGTTGACAAAGGGCTGAAATGACCTTTATTTTAGCCCTTTGTCTTCTTTTCAGCGTGATCTGAAAACCTTTGCAGTCTATGAAGTCCGAGTAACGGAGAGGAGCGAATTTGAAATCAGTGTGATAAGCAAATAAG
>NZ_AMSH01000056.1 GCF_000300535.1 Bacillus xiamenensis | reverse complement strand
GGGTTCAAGTCCTCTTGCCGGCACTGTTTTTTCTTTATCAATTCCATATGTGGAGGGGTAGCGAAGTGGCTAAACGCGGCGGACTGTAAATCCGCTCCCTCCGGGTTCGGCGGTTCGAATCCGCCCCCCTCCACCATTTTTGGGCTATAGCCAAGCGGTAAGGCAACGGACTTTGACTCCGTCATGCGTTGGTTCGAATCCAGCTAGCCCAGTAAGACACCTTTTTGAAAAAGGTGTCTTTTTTTTTACGATGTTTTTAGAAAGAATGTATAACTATTCAAAATGTTGTTGAGTTGAGTCAGCAGGCATGAAGAAAGTAAAATATAAGCATGAACGGAAAGGGGATGTACATACATGGGAGAAAAAAAGAAGGTCACGATGATCGGGGTTCCAATGGATTTGGGTCAAATGAGAAGGGGCGTCGATATGGGACCGAGTGCGATTCGATGTGCTGGCGTAAAGGAAAAATTGGAATCGCTTTCATTCGAAGTGGAGGATCTTGGGGATATACCAGTCGAGCAAAGGGACGATGAGAAAGGTCTCTATACAAGTGAAAAGCTAAAAAACTTAACGGAGAATGCTGGTGCGAATCAGCTTCTTGCTGAAAAGGTCAGCAGTATTGTGCAGTCAGGTTCGTTTCCACTGATTTTAGGCGGGGATCACAGCATTGCGATAGGCACACTTGCCGGTGTAGCGAAGCATTATGAAAATTTGGGTGTCATTTGGTATGATGCGCACGGTGATTTAAATACAGAGGAAACCTCTCCTTCTGGAAATATTCATGGCATGCCGCTTGCAGTCAGTCTCGGCCTTGGGCATGCTGATTTAACGAATATTGGCGGTTATACGCCTAAAGTGAAGCCTGAGAATGTGATCTTAATTGGTGCTCGTTCCTTAGATGAAGGAGAGCGGGCATTGATTAGAGAAAAAGGGATTAAAGTGTATACGATGCATGAAATTGATCGTTTAGGGATGACAAGAGTGATGGAGGAAGCCATTGCATATTTAAAGGAAAGAACAGACGGTGTTCACCTGTCGCTTGATTTAGATGGGTTAGAT
Source organism: Bacillus xiamenensis (assembly GCF_000300535.1). Lineage (GTDB taxonomy): Bacteria > Bacillota > Bacilli > Bacillales > Bacillaceae > Bacillus > Bacillus xiamenensis. Next base: position 21,188 of record NZ_AMSH01000056.1, on the reverse strand, counting down.
CCAGTGGAATGTCCTGGTGTAGGAACGCCGGTTGCAGGCGGCATCAGTTACCGGGAGAGTCACCTTGCAATGGAGCTTTTAGAGGAAGCGGGTATTTTGACTTCAGCTGAATTTGTTGAGGTGAATCCGGTATTAGATGAGAAAAATAAAACAGCTGAAGTGGCTGTTGCGTTAATTGGTTCTTTAATGGGCGAAAAGCTGTTGTAGAGCGGGAATTGTTCCCGTTCTTTTTTGTTTTGGGGAAATTTAAGGATATGTTAAGGTTTTTACCGGCTGATAAGCGCAACACGCTGTCAAAAATTTGTTACACTATTTTTTAGAGGAGAATGAAACCTTTTGGAAAGAGGTTCGTATACATAAAGACCGGTGAAGGCAGAGGTTGAATATACTATGGAAACAATGATTAAAAAGAGAATTAAGCAAGTGAAAAAAGGCGACCAGAACGCATTTGCAGACATCGTAGACCTGTATAAGGACAAAATTTATCAGCTGTGCTATCGTATGCTTGGGAATGCACATGAAGCAGAGGATATTGCGCAGGAGGCATTTATTCGTGCCTATGTGAATATTGAGAGCTTTGATGTGAATCGTAAATTTTCCACGTGGCTGTACCGCATTGCAACCAACCTGACCATCGACCGTATTCGTAAAAAAAAGCCGGATTATTATTTAGATGCAGAGGTGGCAGGAACAGAAGGACTGAATATGTATTCTCAAATTGCTGCTGATGGCATTTTGCCAGAGGATGAGGTGGTGTCGCTTGAATTATCGAGCACCATTCAGCAAAAAATTCTAAGATTACCCGATAAATATCGTTCGGTCATTGTATTAAAGTATATTGATGAACTCTCGTTAAAAGAAATTAGTGAGATTCTGAATATACCAGTTGGTACGGTGAAAACGAGAATACACAGGGGTAGAGAGGCTCTCCGGAAACAGTTGAGAGACCTTTGAGTGAGGTGGTTTTGATGAGCTGTCAGGAAAGAATCGTCCTGCTTATGCATCAGTATTTAGACGGGGACATTGAGCCCGAAGATGAAAAAGAATTAAAGAGCCATCTGCAATCGTGTGAGGAATGCCGTACTCATTTTCAACAAATTGAGAAATCCATCGCGCTCGTGCAGAGTACATCTCATATAGAAGCACCATCTGATTTCACTGCAAAGGTGATGGCAGGTCTCCCAAAAGAGAAAAAGCGTGTGTCGGTTCAAAGATGGATCAAAGCTCACCCGCTGATGGTAGCCGCTGCCCTCTTTGTCATATTGATGGGAGGCAGTCTGTTTACAAGCTGGAATACGGATCATAATTTCAGTGTGTCAAAGCAGCCGAATCTCGTAGTTGAAAATGATACAGTGATTGTACCTAAAGGGGAAACCGTCAAAGGTGATGTCACTGTCAAAAATGGCAAGCTGATTGTAGAAGGCAAGGTTGATGGTAACGTAACAGTCGTCAATGGGGAACAGCTGACTGCTTCTGCCGGACAAGTCACTGGTCAAATCAATGAAATTAATGAAGTGTTTGATTGGGTCTGGTACAAAATGAAATCCACAGCACAAGACGTGATGCGGGTCATTGGACCAGAGGAGCAAAAGTAAATCAAACGGCTTGAGAGCAGTCTCTAAGGGGACTGCTCTTTTTCTATACATGAACCAAGCTTGGAGGCAGCCATATATGGCAACTATTTTCCTTGCTGAAACAAAATGTGATATAATAGCCACGCTATGTATTACACATAGGCTCTTTTTTTATAAAAAAATGAATCAAACGAAGAATAACTGAAAATTCTGGAGGACGAGGAAATGGCTTTAGGGGATATTCCTTTTTTGCAGTACCTCGGTAATGCTGTTGATATTCTCGTTGTTTGGTATGTGATATATAAATTAATGATGGTCATCCGCGGAACAAAAGCGGTTCAGCTTTTAAAGGGAATTGTCGTCATTGTTCTCGTCAGGATGGGAAGTGCGTATCTCGGTCTTAACACACTTCAGTGGCTGATGGATCAAGCGATTACGTGGGGGTTCCTTGCGATCATTATTATTTTTCAGCCAGAGCTAAGGAGAGCGCTTGAGCAGCTTGGGCGCGGCCGTTTCTTTTCAAGAAGCGGGACACCTGTAGAGGAACAGCAGCAGAAAACGATCGAGGCAATTACAAAAGCAATTAACTATATGGCAAAACGAAGAATAGGAGCGCTGCTGACAATTGAGCGTGATACTGGGATGAATGATTACATAGAGACCGGAATTCCTTTGAATGCAAAGGTGAGTTCTGAGCTGCTGATTAATATTTTCATTCCGAATACACCGCTTCATGACGGCGCTGTGATTATGAAGCGTGATGAGATTGCAGCTGCGGCTTGTTATTTACCGCTGTCAGAAAGTCCTTTTATTTCAAAGGAGCTCGGCACACGTCACCGAGCGGCAGTTGGTATTAGTGAAGTGACAGACAGCTTAACCGTCATCGTCTCCGAGGAGACAGGCGGTATAAGTGTCGCAAGAAATGGTGATCTCCATCGAGAATTGACAGAAGAAGCGCTTGAAGAAATGCTGGTTGCTGAATTTAGTAAGAACAGCAAAGATGCTTCCTCGACCAAATGGTATTGGAGGGGCAAGAAAAATGGATAAGATTTTGAATAATCGCTGGGCCGTTAAGTTTCTTGCATTGGTCTTCGCTTTATTGCTGTATGGTGCAGTCAATTCAGCGCAAGCGCCCACGCCGAAAAAAATCGGTGAATCCTTTTTCCCAACATCGACAACAGATGAAGCAACCTTAACGGACATTCCTGTTAAAGCGTATTATGATGACGAGAAGTATGTCGTCACTGGTGTGCCGCAGACAGTCAATGTCACAATTAAAGGTTCAACAAGTGCTGTGAAAACAGCAAGACAAACAAAGAACTTTGAAATTTACGCAGATATGCAAAAGCTGACGACAGGTACACATAAAGTGGAGCTGAAGGCGAGAGATGTATCAAAAGGGATCACATTAACGATTAATCCGTCTGTGACAACTGTGACGATACAAGAAAAAACGACAGCTGAATTCCCTGTTGAAACAGAATTTTATAATCAAAATAAAATCAAAGACGGCTATTCACCAGAGCAGCCTATTGTGAATCCGAAAAAGGTCACTGTCACTGGCTCAAAAGACGTGATCGACAAAATTTCTGTCATAAAGGCATTTGTGAACTTAGAGGGTGTCGATCAGCAAATCGAGAAAGAAGCGAAGTTGACTGTTTATGATAGTAGCGGAAATGAACTGCCGGTCGAAGTAAGTCCGTCTGTGGTAGATATTACGGTCCCGATTACGAGTCCGAGCAAGAAAGTCCCGTTTAAGATTGAGCGGACGGGCAGCTTACCGGATGGAATCAGTATTTCAAGCATTGAGACAAGCCCAAGTGAGGTCACGGTTTACGGTTCTCAAAAGGTACTGGATGCACTTGATTTTATTGATGGCGTTAAGCTGGACCTAAGCAAAATCAAAGATGATACGGAGATTGATGCCAACATCCCACTGCCAGATGGTGTGAAAAAGGTATCACCTGAAACCGTTAAGATCAAAGTGAAGGTTGCAACAGCTAAAGAAAAAAAGATTGATAATGTCCCGATTTCTGTCGTGGGCCTGAGCAAGGATCTCAGCTCTGAATTTGTGAGTCCGTCTTCTGGGCGTCTCACGTTAACAGCAAAAGGGTCAAAGAGTGCAATTGATAAACTAAAGGCTTCAGATATTGAAGCCTATATCAATGTGGGGGACTTAAACGAAGGGACACATGAGGTCAAAGTACAAGTGAATGGCCCTCAAAATGTGACGTGGACATTATCTAGATCGAAGGTCAAAGTGAAACTGACTTCTACTGATACAGAAGATCAGCCGGCTTCTACGAATGATCGGAAAGATCAATCATCCGATGATGATCAGGAAGAGAAGAGTCAAAAGGAATCAACACAAGATAAAGCAAAAAAAGAATCGAGTCAAAGACAGCGGGTCAAAGAAGATAACAAAGAGGACGCAGCGTCCTCTTGAATGGTAAAAAAGGAGCGATTGAGACATGGGCAAGTACTTTGGAACTGATGGTGTAAGGGGTGTGGCTAATAGCGAATTAACGCCAGAGCTCGCATTTAAAATTGGGAGATTTGGCGGCTATGTGCTCACGAAGGATAAAGAACGTCCAAAGGTACTCGTTGGACGAGACACGCGTGTATCTGGTCATATGTTAGAAGGAGCACTCGTAGCCGGCTTACTTTCAATTGGGGCTGAAGTCATGCGTTTAGGTGTGATCTCAACACCTGGTGTGTCTTATTTAACGAAGGCAATGGATGCAGAAGCAGGTGTCATGATTTCAGCTTCTCACAACCCAGTTCAAGACAACGGAATTAAATTTTTCGGTGGTGATGGCTTTAAGCTGTCAGATGAACAGGAAAATGAAATTGAGCAGCTAATGGATCAGCCAGTCGATCAACTGCCACGTCCAGTTGGAGCCGATCTTGGAACGGTGAATGACTACTTTGAAGGCGGTCAGAAATACTTGCAATTCTTGAAGCAGACAGCGGATGAGGATTTCACAGGTATTCACGTGGCGCTTGACTGTGCACACGGTGCAACATCTTCTCTTGCGACACATTTATTTGCGGATTTAGATGCAGATGTGTCAACAATGGGGACATCACCGAATGGATTGAATATCAACGATGGCGTAGGTTCTACTCACCCAGAGGCTCTTTCTGCTTTTGTGAAAGAAAAAGGAGCGGATATTGGTCTTGCGTTTGATGGTGATGGTGACCGCTTAATTGCAGTCGATGAAAAAGGTGATATTGTAGACGGCGATCAAATTATGTACATATGTGCACGTTATCTAAAGGGTGAAGGCCGATTGAAGGATGACACGGTCGTGTCAACGGTCATGAGTAACCTTGGTTTCTATAAAGCGCTTGAGAAGCAAGGCATTAAGAGCATTCAAACCGCTGTTGGTGACCGCTATGTGGTCGAGGCGATGAAAAAGGATGGCTATAATGTCGGAGGCGAGCAATCAGGCCATTTGATTTTCCTTGATTATAATACGACAGGTGATGGCATGCTTTCTGCGATCATGCTGGTGAATACACTAAAAGCAACAGGAAAAACATTATCAGAGCTTGCGGCTGAAATGGAAAAGTTCCCGCAGCTTCTAGTGAATGTGAAGGTATCTGATAAGTATAAAGTGGAAGAAAATGAGAAAGTGAAAGCTGTGATTCAAGAGGTTGAAAAAGAGATGAACGGTGACGGCCGCATCCTTGTTCGTCCATCAGGAACAGAGCCGCTTGTACGTGTCATGGCAGAGGCGAAGACAAAAGAGCTGTGTGATGAATACGTGGCTCGCATTACGGCTGTTGTCAAAGAAGAAATGGGTATTGAGTAATAGGTTGAAGCAAATCGCAAAGCTGCGGTTTGCTTTTTTTTGAATAAACGTCATAAGAGGAGGGCTCTTTACGAATGATATAAGCGAGGGCAACTTGCTGCTTGCTTTCATACATAAGAGAGCACATCAAAGGTAGAACGTGACAAGCCTCATCGCATATAGTGTATGGAGGTCTCACCTTCTAAAATGAAGGGGATCACCTGCTACATTGTGATTGACGGAGGTCAGACCTTATAGTACAATCATCCTTGTGTTACTGGATTTTTATTCTAGCAGGAAAGGCAGGGTAGATGTTCAGCCACTCTTATAATTATAGCGCCCGAACTAAGCGATCGAACGACAGATGCTTAGTTGACGAGGATGGAGGTTATCGAATTTTCGGCGGATGCCTCCCGGCTGTTCAAAAATAGAGATCACAGCCGTAAGTGTTTCTTTAAAGCAAAGAGGTGACTCTTTGTACAAAGGGAATACACATGATCTCCCAAAATAAACATGTAGAGAGGGACGAAGAAATGTCCCTTCTATTTTAGTAGGCTTTCTTTGTTCCTTTCACATGATCGGGAGGAAGAATATTTATGTGTGGAATCGTAGGTTATATTGGTCAGAATGATGCGAAGGAAATCTTATTAAAAGGTTTAGAGAAGCTTGAGTACCGCGGGTATGACTCAGCAGGTATCGCTGTAGCGAACGAAGAAGGCGTGCATGTGTTCAAAGAAAAAGGACGTATCGCTGAGCTTCGTGAAGTCGTTGATGCAAACGTGGCATCTTCAGCAGGAATCGGACATACACGCTGGGCAACACACGGTGTACCAAGCCATCTAAATGCGCATCCGCATCAAAGTGCTTCTGGCCGTTTTACGCTTGTTCATAACGGTGTCATCGAGAACTATGTACAATTGACACGCGAATATTTACAAGACGTCACACTAAAAAGCGACACAGATACAGAGGTTGTTGTTCAAGTTATCGAACAATTTGTGAATAGAGGTCTTGATACAGAGGAAGCTTTCCGTCAAACGCTTCTTCAACTAAAAGGCTCATACGCAATTGCCCTTTTCGATAACGAAAACAAAGAAACAATCTATGTGGCGAAAAACAAAAGCCCGTTATTGGTTGGTTTCGGCGAAGATTTCAACGTTGTGGCTTCTGACGCAATGGCGATGCTTCAAGTAACAAACGAATATGCGGAATTAATGGATAAAGAAATGGTCATTGTCACAAAAGACGAGGTGATCATCAAAAACCTTGATGGTGATATTATGACACGTCCTTCTTATATCGCTGAGCTGGATGCAAGCGACATTGAGAAAGGCACATATCCTCACTACATGTTAAAAGAAACGGATGAACAGCCGCTTGTCATGCGCAAAATCATCCAAGAATATCAAGACGAAAACGGCAAACTGTCAGTCGCTGGCGATATCGCAAGCGCAGTAGCAGAAGCAGACCGCATTTATATTGTGGCTTGCGGAACGAGCTACCATGCTGGACTTGTTGGTAAACAATATATTGAAGACTGGGCAAAAGTACCTGTAGAAGTCCATGTGGCAAGTGAATTCTCTTACAACATGCCGCTTCTATCGAAAAAGCCGTTGTTCATCTTTCTTTCTCAATCTGGGGAGACTGCGGACAGCCGTGCTGTACTTGTTCAAGTCAAAGAACTTGGTCATAAAGCATTAACGATCACAAACGTACCAGGATCTACGCTTTCTCGTGAAGCAGACTTCACATTGCTTCTTCATGCAGGACCAGAAATCGCAGTGGCTTCAACAAAAGCTTACACAGCACAAATCGCTGTTCTTGCGATCCTTGCATCCGTTGCAGCTGAATTAAATGGTCAATCTCTTGACTTTGATCTTGTGAAAGAGCTTGGGATTGTGGCAAACGCAATGGAAGCCCTAGTCGATCAAAAGGATGAAATGGAACAAATCGCTCGTGACTTCTTCACAGTGACACGTAACGCATTCTTTATCGGAAGAGGACTTGATTACTATGTGTGCCTTGAAGGTTCACTCAAACTAAAAGAGATCTCTTACATCCAAGCAGAAGGATTTGCTGGCGGAGAACTCAAACACGGCACCATTGCTTTAATAGAAGAAGGCACACCGGTCATTGCCCTTGCCACACAAGAGCACGTGAACCTCAGCATTCGCGGTAACGTCAAAGAAGTCGTTGCACGTGGGGCAAACCCATGTGTCATCTCACTAAAAGGCCTAGAAGACGAAGGCGACCGTTTCGTCCTTCCAGCTGTACACCCAGCACTTGCACCACTTGCATCTGTTGTCCCATTGCAGCTGATCGCATACTACGCAGCCCTTCACCGTGGGTGTGATGTGGATAAACCACGTAACCTTGCGAAGAGTGTGACGGTGGAGTAGGATTTAAATAAAATCGGATTTTTGATACCCCTTTAGATATCATTGTCTAAAGGGGTATTTTTGTGTTAAAAGAACTAGAAACTGATAGATTTGATAGTAAGCTGATTTTTGATTTAAGGGTACATTATTTCAAGCTTTCTTTACAAAATATTGATCGTTTTCAAGGGGGAGATGTCATTTTTATTCGATACTTAAAAAAGGAAAAATGGGGAATTGCTTTTTTCTTAATTGTTTATATCGCATTGTTTATTAGTTCTTATTTGTTGATTGGCGGTCCTGCAACGATTGAAGGACCAATTTGTGTATTCCTTGGATTTTGTATCGTTCAATTTCTTAAATATAGAGCTTTCAAAAAAGAGGAGAGAAATAAAAGGCGAAATATCAAAAGTTTATATCATCGTTTATAAGTTGTATTGATAATTATAATTTCACATTGAATATAATGTGCTATGTTCATTAAAGATAGAATGCCGAACTGGATTGAAAATAAAGGGAATAAGGCATTCTATCCATGAGAGAGTCTCACCTTGCTGAAGCAATACAAGGTCATTATTTTACCAAGAAAGAGAGAATGACACATGATCAAACCTAAAATTTACACAATGAGCTTTGCAAAAGTCTATCCTCTCTATGTCGCAAAGGCAGAGAGAAAGGAACGAACGAAGGCTGAAGTTGATAGGATTATTTGTTGGTTAACGGGGTACAGTCCAGAAGAGTTAGAGCAACAGTTGGACAAACAGATAGACGTTGAAACCTTTTTTGCTGAGGCTCCAGAGCTGCATCCTTCACGTAACTTAATTAAAGGAGTCATCTGTGGTGTTCGGGTAGAGGACATTGAGGAAGAAACGATGAAAAACATTCGGTATCTAGATAAGCTGATTGATGAGTTAGCGAAAGGAAAGACGATGGAAAAGATTTTGCTAGGTTCATCATAAGCATCACAAGCAATCCAAATGAACGCATCTTCACTTGGAATCATGGCTATTGGAGCCTGTTCCGTATCATGCTGCAAAGGATGATTTTCATTTTAAATGTGGCTGTGCACGGAAAATCAGATTGCATCAGGAAAAAGAAATGCTTCAGCAGCAGAAAGCCGTCATCATGAAAGATGTGATGGAACTCACGAAGCTGAAAACGGAATGTCTCGTTCAAGGCGATGAGAACAGGTACTTATTGATTTCTGGCACGCTGCTCCATTTAGAAGCGGATTTGAATTGGATTCATCAAATTGAGCATCGGAGCGGTGCATCATTTTAAAGTGGTCTTTCTGTTGAAGAAAGGCCTTTTTTATTTCGCTTCGATCGGAGCATAAACAGATAGGGTGGGCAGAAAGTTTGGTATGATAAGTGTAAATTGATTGTATTTTCAGAAAAGGGGTTTGATTAATGAAAATATCACGTAATCCTGAGACCATTCATGCGCCAGTTGCACCGTACATCCATCAAATAGAAACAACAGGGCCGCAGCGGTGGTTAACTTTATCAGGGCAAGTGGGGATGGAAGTCGATGGAACCATCCCAGCGAACCCAATGGAGCAGCTCAAACTAGCGTTAGAGAATGTAAAACGCAATGTAGAAGCGGCAGAAATGAAAGTGGAAGATATAACGAAGCTTGTTTTTTATATAGTAGGTGATTTTGATGCAGAGAGCAGAAAACGAATCATTGGTCAGTTTTTAGGGGATCATCTGCCTTGTATGACGATGGTTTATGTGGTGGCTTTGGCTTCTCCTGCTTTAAAGGTAGAGGTGGATGCGTGGGCATGTCGGGATATGGACTCGGTTGATGATTCGGTTTAATGGAATGTTTATTAAATAGATAAAAGGTTGGGGATGAATGATGCCCAATCTTTTTTTGTTTTGTTATCTTTTAAGTTTAATATATTACCTCAATCCTCTTACCTTGTTATTCTCTATATGGTAATATCAGGGTAAATGATGAGTGGGTCTAATTACATTTACATTCCATCGTAAAAACACCATAGATTAGCATACATCACTCTAATAAAAGGGAGAGATTTGATGCCATTCATGGAGGTTCAGAATGTAAGCAAACGATATAGCAATGGTGACGGGATAGAGGGTCTTTCATTTTCCATTGAAGCAGGGGAGGTTGTGGCGCTGCTTGGGCCTAATGGTGCTGGGAAGACGACAACCATTCGATGTTTAACGGGTCTCTATCAACCTGATCATGGGGAGATTCTCATAGAGGGTTTTCCTCCTGGTCATTCCTATGTCCAAAAACAAGTAGCTCTTATTCCTGATCAGCCATATTTGTACCCAGAATTAACGGTTGCTGAACATATTCAATTCCGTGCAAGGGGCTATCATAAAGGTTTAAAACAGATCAAAGAAAAGGTATATGAAGCGTTGAAAGAAGTACATATGGAAATGAAGATGAACGAACTGTGCGGAAGGCTTTCAAGAGGCCAAAAACAGCGTGTTGTCTTAGCAGGGGCCATTGTGCAAGATGCCTCCCTTTTTATTTTAGATGAACCGACTGTAGGGTTAGATATCCCTTCAAAACAATGGCTGTCAGATTGGCTGATACAAAAGAGCCGTCAAGGTGGTTCGGTCTTTGTGTCCACTCATAGTCTGGAGTTTGTTCTTGATACGGCTAGCAGGGTGATATTGATTCGAGACGGTGCCATCATGAAAAGTATCGCTGTTCCTAAGCGGCAGGAAGAACAGATGAAGTGGCGGGAAGAAGTCATTCAACTTCTAGGGGAGTGGTCTAGTGAATAACACGCTCTCCCTTTTATGGATGAAATCCCAAAGACGCTTAATCAGTAAACATCAAGAAAAGAAAATGCCCTTTCTGATCTTGCTGCTTATGATTGCTGCCATTGGTTTTCAGCTGAGCGCAGTCTCAAGTATAGGCGATTGGAATGCAAGTACCGCTGGATGGATCATTGTCGTTTTATTTGTTCTTTATACTGGCTTTGGCTTGTTCTCGAATCGGCTGCCTAGTCAGATGAACGATATCATGTGGTTGTATGGAAATGGTGCTTCCTTATGGACGGTTGTAATGAGTGTATGGGTATATCACATTCTTTGGCGATGTGCTTTTCTCATTGTTTCTGCTGTGATGGCTGATATTCTTCTTCTTTGTTTGACGCAGCAGTACTTTTTTCTACTTGGCAAATCACTCCTGTTGACAGGACTGTTATGTATGGTCGAAACATGGATGATTGCGGTATCTTGTGCAAGAACCATTCAAGTATATAAGCGGGTGCTCTTCATTGGTTTTATACTGATGTTTGGCTGTCTTGCATTACTCATTCTGAATCAATTGATATTGAAACAGTCGTATCTTATGGAGATATCTGCTTCTTTTATGTTTCAAGTCGGGCGCAGGATAGAGGAGTTTTCATTCCTTTCTGTATGGCTCTTGCTTGGAGTGATGATTCTATCTTTCATGATGATGTACAGGTCGACTCATCGTATAGAGATGATGGAGTCGTTAGTCAAAGAGGCAGCATTTTGGGAGGAATTTGAGGGGAAAGAGGTTCATTCACATCCAATAAGACCAAAGAAAAGCAAGACGTGGTGGGGGCTTTCAACATTAACGGGCATCTGGGCTTTCCTTTGGCTAGAAATATTGATGATCAAAAAGTATGCTACCTTCCACCTGTTATCTACCATGCTGTTGATCGGTACTTACTATGTCGTCAGTTCTTATTTTTCAGATTGGTTGACTCTATTCTTTCTGGTCATTGGTGCATCTGTCCTGTTCAGTTCATATTACGCTGGGATTGTAAGACACGGGCAAACGGGAGTACTGTATCTTTTTCCGGGTGCTTTATATCAAAAGATTCTTCTATTAGAAGTGTTTCAAACCTTTTGGTTATATGGGGTCTACTTGATTTCTCTTGTCTTGTTAGAGATTCAAGATGTATTGTATTGGACCGTTTATGGGGGCGGGGGTTATATATGGTTTTTGGCCATACGGCTCTTTGCCTTTATGCAGCCTTTGAGACGAGAAACGAGTCTTTCTTTGGGCATCTATTATCGATCATTGCTCATCGGATTTGTCATAAGTGCTGTGGTCATCGTTGGTATTCATTTGTTCACTGATGGCTGGTTTACAGCGATGACATGTTTATTTGCAGGATTTGTATGCTATGTCATTTGTTATCGATGCCGTGGGACTCATTAAAAAGAGGAGTTGATTGTCATGAAGCCAGAAGATAAGCTATCCCAATCGGTTCAGCGTTTGGTCAATACCAATGAAGTAACAATCGTTCAAGCGATGGGAGAATTGAGGAGATCTGGAAAAGAGGCAGTGCCGGTGCTTGTTGAAGCTTTAAAAGAAGAGGGTTCTTTACGGAACATTGCAGCAGCGGTTCTTGGTGAATTTGGAGCAGATGCAGGGGATGCAGCAGAAGCTCTTGCCAAACTGTTAGAAAGTGAAGAAGAGGAGACAAGAATGGCGGCTGCGATCTCACTCATGAGAATTGGTCAGCCTAGTTTGCCATTTCTTCTGCCTTTGGCAAAACGCTATGAGGGTCCTACTTGTTTTTGGGCATCGTGGTGTATCTCTTGGATTGACCCATCAAAAATCGAAAAAAATATGTATGAGTGCCTAAAACAGGAAAAAGAGAATCCATCAGGGAATGTGGCCCCTTTTGCCGCAGAGGAAGCATTAGGAAAAATCATCGCTTTTCAATTAAAAGAAAAGGGGGATGAATAATGGAAACGCAAATCCTCAAATGGCCAGAGCATCTTCCTTGGATTCATCCTTCAGATCAGCGGTGTTTATCTGAAGGACTGAATCACCTTCTTTATTTTTGGTCAGTCAATTGTCCTCATTGTGAAGAATTAACCGAGCATATTCTATATAGTGTGGATCAGCTGGGTATCCATTTAACCTGTGTCCATGTGCCATATACGGAAGAAGAAAAATCGATAGAGGTTGTTTCAGAATATGCAGAGGAAAAGAATCTGACAGCTCCCATTGTGTTGGATCAAGATTATGAGATTGTCACAACATATAAGATTCAAGGATTGCCAAGCTTTTGCCTCATAGATAAAGAGGGACAATTAATCGATCGAAAAATGGGAGATACCGGCTGGGAAAAATTATTGAAAAAACTAGAAAAACAACCTTGATTAGGGGTATGGTGGAGGAGAGCGTAATGGGTATCTTTTATGCAGGTGTTGGAGCGGTTTTGCTGATTCTCATGATGCTGAAATGGCTGCCGATTTCAGCAGACTGGGAGCTGTCGTTGATTTTGTTCGGATTGGGGATTTTGTTTTATGTGAGGCGTGTGCTTTGGAAAGCGGAAAAAGATCATAAGCCATGAGTTTAAGTGGAATGAATAAAAGATTGGATTCAACATCCAATCCTTTATCTTAAACACAAGGTTGTATGGGAATGCTTTTACTGCCTCAGAGCAGTGTTGGAATCTATTTTCTCTAGAAATCCAATGTCCTCCATATACTTGAAATAGCGTTTGATTAATTGATCATCCATCTGGGGATAGATGATTCCATGTGCTTGCAGAACTGTTTGAGTATTGGTTGAGTCAAAGTGCGCCATGTTTTCGTATAATTCCCAGACTGTTTTGTTTTGTTCTACCTTTTCAGTGAGCATTGGTAGAAATGGCGTAAGGGCGTTGCTAGCGTGTTGGCTGCTTACCTTAATGAGTGCTTCTACCCAATCGTCATAGGCTTTCTTTTCTAATGGATAGCCTATTTTGTCTGTGATTTTTTGGAAAAATTCACCTAATTCCATGCTTTCTTCTTGAGGCGGGACGAGGTGATAGGCTTTGCCGAAGTTGGCTGGATCTTTGCATATGGTTGTAATGGCTTTTGAGACAAAGTCGACGGGTACGAATTCTTTTCGTTGATTCGGCAGCTCACCGTACGCCTTTAGCTGGATGCATCCTTTGATCAGTCTAGCCATGTAATCCTCTGTATTATGAACGCCTGTTTGGCTGTCGCCCATGATGAAGCCGGGGCGAAGGACTGTGATCGGCACGCCGCGTTTTTTTGCTTCCCACATGATTTTTTCTGCCACCCATTTGCTTTGAGAGTACCCAATGTCCTTTTCCACAATAGGAAGATAAGCATCGATGGGTGTATCTTCAAACAGAACGGCTGTGCCATCTAGATACCCGGCAGGCCCAAATATGGCAATGGTCGATAGGAAATGAACAGGCTTTACCTGTTCTGTGCAGGCGAGTTTGATGATATTTTCTGTGCCGGTGACATTTGTATCCTTGTGCATGTGATAGGGCTGAACGTAATTGACTTTTGCTCCATTATGATAGATGGCATCAATGGTTTGGGCGAGTTGTTGAAATTCCTCTGTTGAGAGCCCTAGTTGAGGCTTGTCCAAGTAACCTACAATCGGTTTTAGTTGTTTCAGATAATGTTCGTCCCATAGGTGATATTTCTCCATATTTACTTGTATTCTCTGTCTTGCGTGCTGTTTGTCTCTTGCTCTGATCACACAATAGATTTGGATGGAGGGATTCATTCGAACAAGCTCTTTAATGAGATAAGCGCCTAGAAAGCCGGTTGCTCCTGTTAATAAGACGGCATTCTGTTGAAATGAACTAGATTGGAAGGGTTGTTTCGGTTGAATTTTTTCATTTAAAAAGCCTTCTGATTTGAGCTGTTGTTTCGTCTTAGGTGTTTGCTCTTGTAGCATACAATTCATTTGCTTGATGGTGGGATATTCATAAAGGGTGCTGGCAGGTAGTTCAACGTGTAATGTTTCCTGCATACGCATTAAGGTTTTGGCTGCAAGGATGGAGTTTCCTCCTAAGTCGAAGAAGTGATCATTTGTGCCAATTGGCTCTACCTTTAATAGATCCGTCCATATTTCGCAGAGTGTTTCTTCGATTCGATTGGTTGGTGCGACATATTCAGTTTGCAGGTTTGGCCGTTCGAAATGGTGTTTTGGTAGTGCCGTTCGATCTACTTTCCCATTTGTGGTCATAGGGAAATCTGTCAAAAGAACATAATGGGCAGGACGCATGAAATCAGGGAATGTTTGCTTTGCATAAGATTGAATGGTAGTTAGATCCCATGTCTTTTTATTGGACGGAATGATGTATGCAATGATGCGTTTATCACCAGATGTCACCTCGGAGGCTGTTACCAAACAGGATTTGACACTTGGATGCTGGATCAGCACATGTTCAATCTCGCTAAGCTCAATACGAAACCCTCTAATTTTGACTTGGTCATCCTTTCTACCAATATATTCAATCAGGCCATCAGGTTGTTGTCGAACAAGATCCCCTGTTTTGTAATAGGTTCTTCCATCCCGTTTGATGAAACGTTCCTTTGTCAGGTTTTCTCTCCGCCAGTACCCTAGTGCTAACCCATTTCCTGAAGTGATAAGTTCCCCTATTTGTCCTTGTGGGACAGATTCACCTTGTTCATTTGTGATGTCTATAATGGTTCCTGCTACAGGCCTGCCAATCGGTATACTGACTTGGTCATCCCATGTGTTGGGCAGTTGAAAGGTTGTTGTGAAAATGGTGTTTTCTGTCGGTCCATAGCCATTAATAATGGTTGTATTTGGGATGTTTTTTAATGCTTGAGAAACGACATGAGGAGACATGACATCCCCACCAGATACGATGTATTTCACTGATTTGAGCTCGTTCAGGTGTGACTCCATCATCAAGTTGAACAATCCAGTTGTTAAAAAAAGAATCGATACATCAAAGTCTTTAATGGTTTGACTGACGAGTTCAGGTGTCAGCTTTCCAGAATGAGGAATAGCGAGTGTCGCTCCATTTAATAAAGCGCACCATATTTCAAATGTAGAGGAATCAAAAGAGATGGTAGACAGTAATGCCAACGTATCAGAAGAATCAATGGGTAGAAATGAAGGCTGATGTGTTAGGTGCATAATACATCTATGTGTAATGACAACACCTTTTGGTTTGCCTGTTGTGCCAGAGGTATACATGATGTATGCGGGATCAGAAGGTTTGATATCAATGGCCGGATTGGACGATGGTTGCGTAAGGATGTGACGTTTTTCTTTATCTAAGTAGATCGTAGGAATAGGCAAGGAAGCCGGGCTTGTAGTGACATGTGATGTTGTGAGTAAAAAGGATAGTTCGGCATCTTCCATCATAAATTGAATGCGTTCACTAGGGTATTGCATGTCTATAGGCACATAAACGGCTCCTATTTTGGTAATAGCCAGAATAGAGACAATCAATTGCGGTGATCTTTCTAAGGCTAGGCCGATATGAGATGCTTTCGTTACACCCATGCTGATCAGATAATGAGCTAACTGGTTACTTTGTTCCTCAAGTTCAGCATATGTCATGTTCTGATGGATGCACGCTAAAGCTGTATGATGCGGTGTATGAGTGGCGTGGTGTCTGACGATATCACATAAATGTTGAGTGTTCATCATGATATTCCCCCTCTAGAATTTGATAGATTAGGAAAGTGATTCCTAAATCCACCCAAAGTGTATATCATGAAATATCCCATGTCAATGAAGGGAATATCCATAATAAAATGTAAAATTTATATAATAATTGAAATAATAAGCAGATATATTGTGCTATTTAGAGATAAAATGTAAGGGACACTCGGCTTTTTCCTTGAATGAGCGTTGTGTTCATCAAGGTGAGATAAAATAGGGGGAAATTGAACCATAATATAGGGTGGATTCACTGATGGGATGATAGATTACTTTTTTATTAGAAATATATATACGTATTTCAAAATAATTTGGTAAAATATACAGGTATGTCTCAAATTTGTTATATTTTTAAGGAGCTGTCGTGTTGAAGGGATCTAGGGTGGAGTTCATTGATAGTTTACGTGGTTTTAGTTTATTAGGTATTTTGATTGTGAATATGCTTAATTTTCAATATGATTATGATTTTGAGAAGATGTTTGATCCGAGCATGTGGGGGCAGGAATTCGGGGTATATGTGACGGAGATTTTGTTCCAGGGATCGTTTTATCCGATCTTTTCCTTTTTGTTTGGGTATTCTTTTATCAAGCTGATTGAATCTACAAAGGCCAAGGGGCTGAATACGAATGCTATTTTCGTCCGCCGCGGTTTTGGTCTTATTGTGCTTGGGATGCTACATTACATATTTATTTGGAATGGTGACATTCTTCTTTATTATGGAGCTTGTACGTTTTTCTTGATGATGTTTTTGAGCAGCCGGATCAAAACAATGCTTATTTGGTCGGGTGTGTTAGGGGCATTGTCATTAGTGGTTGTGCCGTACTTGATGAACCTTGTTTATGGGAATGATGATTTTTTAACCGATGTGTATGCGAAGGGTGCATATGGAGATATCTTGTTGAGCCGGATTACGGTTGAAGACGATATGGTGATTGTGACCATAATTCTGGCGATCGTGACCATTACGCTTATGCCGATACTAGGGTTTCTTTTCGGTACGATGATGGTTGGTCCATTTGCACTGCTTGGCATGGCCATTGGGAAAAAAGGTCATTTGACAGAAGAAGATCGAGGCATGGCTTATCGTAAAGGCTGGGTTGGGGTGATTGTGATCGGGCTCGCCTTAAAATGTGCGACGTTCATTGATGCCCCTTGGAGTGAAATGGTGATTACGCTGGGGGCTTATGTCCTGACGATCGGTTATATTCAAGCCTTTATTGTTTTTTACTATTCAAAGGCTGCTCAAGGTTTGAAACGTCTGCTTGCAGGACTTGGCCGGTTGTCTTTATCAAACTATTTAGCGCAATCGGTTATTTGTACAACGATTTTCTATTCTTACGGACTTGGTTTATTTGGACAAATCGGTTCAATATTTGGACTGCTGCTTGCTGTCGGACTTTACACAGCACAGCTGCTCATCAGCTATCTCTATTTGAAAAAGTGGAGAAGAGGGCCTGTGGAATGGCTTATGGGAAAATGGGTGTATTGGAGATAAAGCATTTTCTTAAAACATGAACAGGTAATGAGTTTATGATTGAGAATAGAGCACTTTCAGACTGTAATCTCCCATGACTTCTTTTAGGAATACTCATAATTAATTTTTACTAATCATGAGTATTGGAAAAAATAAATATGTATCAATAAGGGTTCAACTTAATTGAATCTAAGAACTATTCCTGCTAGGGTGACGATTGAATTTTATGAATTTCTCTGCCACTTATACAGGTCACCGTTATATAACATCCATCCAGTATATTTTAAATCGGATAGAAAATTTAAAAATTTCATTCAAACTTCTTTTTATTTTTGAGATAATGACATAAAGTTTACATATTTAGAATAAAAAGAGAGATGGGTTACATGTCACAAATTAAAGCTAATCATGAAAAGGCGAGCTATAGATGGATTATACTCATAATAGCTACCTTTTCACAAACGTGTGCAACATTTGTAAATTACGGAGTAGGTCCTTTAGCAACATTTTGTCAAGAAATATATAACTTATCACAATTTCAAACAGGTTTAATTGTATCAGCTGTAAATATTGGTCCTATATTCTCTATGCTAATATTTGGTAACATAATGGATAAATACGGTGAGCGTTGGGTTGTAGGAATAGGATCAATTTTATTAGGGCTTACCATGTTAATAACACTTCCTATTAATGAATATGTATACCTTTTGATTGTTCTTGCTTTTGTCGGGGTTTGGTATGGGACGGCTCAACCAGGGGGGAGCAGCGCAATTATCAATTGGTTCCCTAAAAATAAAAACAGAGGACTTGCAATGGGGATTCGTCAAACTGGAATACCACTTGGTGGTGCTTTAGCTTCAACATCTCTCCCTTTTTTCTTTTATAATTATGGTTTATCTTCAGCTAAATTAACACAAGCTATTGTAGCAATTGCAGGTGGTATCATCTTTTCAATTTTCTACAAAGATCATGGAATGACTGTGCAAAGACAACAGAATTATCGTTTTTTGGAGAAAATGAATAAGATCAAAGCAAAATCGAGTCTTTATCCAGTATTTTTTATTGGAATGGGTATGATTTCTTTACAATTAATAATATTAGCTCACCTGATGAGTTATCTAAGCAATACTTTACATATATCATTAAATATTTCTGGAACGTTGTTAAGTGTTGTTTTAATTGGTGGTGCAATTGGAAGGATAATGTTAGCATGGATTAGTGACAATTTGTTTAATGGAAATAGGAGTAAGCCATTACAACTTACAATATTATTAACTGTCATTATTTTAATGGTTCTAGTCTATTTTTTAAATCATCTTCCACTATGGGGAATTTATATAATTTGTTTCATTTTAGGTTTTTTAGGAGTGGGATGGTACAGTTTATTTATTGTGCTAATGTCTGAAAAAGCAGATAAAGAGTTTATTGGGTTAACTGTAAGCTTTGGCTTAACTTTAAATCAAATTTTTATTGTGCTAGCACCCTCCCTATTTGGCTTATCAGTGGACTATTTTAATGGATATAAACTACCGTTCTTCCTATTAATATTGTTTATATCAATAGGGGGCATATGGCTTAATTTATCCGAAAGAAAGAATAAATTTTAAACTCAAAAAAAACTGAAAACGTACCTCTAAAATAGAAAAAGAAAACGCCATAGAATCAAAATTGGGTCATTCTATGGCGTTTTCACACTCGCTAGTGATTTAAAGCAAGTTTAAAGACTCGATCTTTAACAGGTTCTAGAGTACGATGATTCCATAAATCAGGTGCTATAAAAATCCGCTGCAACCACCGAACTGGGTTACCTGATTTATCCAAAGTAGGTTTGAAGGCATCTCTTGAATGAAATGTAAATCGATTATTAATATACACCAGACGACCTGGAATAACATCAATACCAAATGAAACTTTGCGAATCGCATTTCTAAAATTTTCTAATGATGTAGCTGCCAAGTTATTAACAGGTGCTACCATATCTGGATAAAATGCAGCTGTAACCTCTGGTAAATCAATTGTTCCTTTTATAATTGGTGAAGGACTTGTCTCTTGTAATTCGACCGGCGTTGAAACCCTCCAGCGATACGGGACTTTAATTCGATAAAGAGGCTGACTTAATTGTTCAATATCTTGCTCGGACAAGAGTCTTAATGCTTGCCGTGCGTCAGACAAACGTGTAAGAGGCTTTTTTGGATCGTTATTTACACCTGTAAGAAGTAATCCGGATGGTGAAAAATTATTAGTTCCCATAAACTTTAATGCAGCATTTTCAATATGAAAATCCAACTCAAACTCAGAGCCAAGTCCTGTATATTCTTTTTTTGCTTTTAGGCTTGGTATTAAGTTATTAACAATATTTTGGCCTTCATGAAACATGGAATAAGGTTCTCCAATTAGTGATCCAATCGCAATTATGAGGTTTTCACTTATAAATCCAGACTTAGCCTCTAGGGGGATATCTTGAGAATCTGGTGTGAATCTAACTTCTTTATCTGTTGGAAGATTTTCGAAAATAATATATGGAGCTGGTTTCAATGAGGTTTTCTGTTGATTGAGAAATTTTACAATTCCTTTCGGAAGAACTCGCATTGCTATCATTCGAACTTCTGTTATGTAATCTGTATTTCCTGTTGGATCTTACTGAATCTGATTTAATTCGTTAAATAAAAAGTCCCGTTCCTCATTACTAAGAGTGAAGATAAACGATTTGTTAACAAGATTTTCCTTACTAATTACATAAGAGTTCATAATTACCAAGCACCTTTCCATTATTTTGTTTGAAGGAATTTTTTTCTATAAATCCCAAATATATTGTATTCTAACTCGTTAGAATTTTCAATGTTTATAGATAATTCCAATGAAAAATATAGAAATATTTATAGAAGAAGATTTATTACGTATATCTTGATAGTTTAAAAGTATTTTTGATTTCTTTGTAAAGCGCTGAACGTGATATGTGAGTAATCTCAATCCAATCGATTTACACCAGCCATGACAGTGAGTGAAAAATCGTTATAAGGGCTTTTATTCGATAAATCAAGCGAGCTATCTTTTAGAGATTCTAAATTTGCTTTCTTTTCTTTAATGATTGCAATAAGTTCAAACAAGTCTTTGGAACTTAGACAAATTATTAATTCATGCTTCAACAAATCATCCAGTAAAAGAAGAAGAAAGGAAGATTGCTCATAAGGCTATGGAAATCAATATTGGTCAAACCATGATGGAAGAAGCTATATTAGGTATTGCCTATCAGCAGATGGCGAATGAAACACAATGGAGAAAATATGAAGATGCCATGAATCGATCTCAAGCTACAATAGTAAAATTCCAGCTTAAGCTTGCTCTTTCCTCTTAATGGTGGGACGACGGGAGCATCTCTTTTTTTATCTGTCACCAGTTTTTCAAGTGGCTTTGTCGCAGAAAAATCTCGTTTCAAGTGATTTTCTGCGATGTAATCAGATTGATCGGTTTGCTTACGCTTTTTCATTTTCACACGACACTGCAAACCGTAGGTCTTGGTATTCAGGTCCTTTACCGTATGAAT
>NZ_AMSH01000055.1 GCF_000300535.1 Bacillus xiamenensis | reverse complement strand
CACGCAGGACTGACAAAGAATGCGAGGGTTTGTCTACACGCTGAAAAGAACTGCAAAGAGCAGTTCTTTTTTATTTATGCTTTTGTAAAAATGCGAAATGGCTGGCCAACTGGCAGTACGATCCGCCCAAAATGGGTATTCAGTACAACAGCTGCAGAACCATAAAATGAAAGCAGGGAAATGATCAATTCTGCAATTCCAGCCATCATATGAGTCACATCATACATCACACCAAACGAGCTAAGGGAAAGGCCAATGAATAAGAAATCAATAAAGACGAAAATCATAAATAACACTTTATGTGTTTCCATTGCACCAATCGTCATAAATAAGCTGAAAATTAAATAACCAATAAAAGCAAAACCTAATTGTTTTGGATCAGCAGCTCCCGCAAGCGTTTTCCCAAAAACGCCAGCTTGAATGAGCCAAGTGGTTCCAACACCCATCCAAAAAAGGCCGAACGCCCCAAAAGCAGTCGCTCCAAAAATATTATGATGCTTTGAATCTTGTATGGACGCGATGAGTTGCGCGATTCCTCCAAGGAAGATAGCCCAAGGTAAGATAAGGGAAGTGCCATCTGTCATTCCTAATTTTTGAGAGGACGCAACAAGCGTCACCATTGCTAAACCAAACAAACCAAGTGGTGTTGGGTCTGCAATTGATAATCGAATTGCTTGAACATTCTGTTTTTCCATCATGACCTCCTACAATTTGCACTTACAAAAGATACTCGAATTCGATAGAAACGTCAAGCTCTTTTTAGTAGACACTTGCATGGTCTTTCAAATCAATCTATATTTAATACATATACTTGTGATAGAAAAAGAGGGATAGAATGAGTAAAGGCTTAGCTGGAAAAACCATTGCCATTTGTGGAACGAGAAAAACTGAAGAAATGCGTACACTTGTTGAAAAGCAAGGAGGACAAGCCGTTATTCGTTCTCTTCAAGGAACTGTATTTTTAGCCAAAGAAGAGTTAAAGCCGGGGATTGAAACCTTTGTGAAGCAGGGAGCTGACTGGGTGATTTTAACAACGGGAATTGGCACAGAAACATTAATTGAAAGTGCAGAAGAGCTGCAGCTTGGAGACGCTTTTATGAACATTTTATCAAACGCGCACATCGCTTCCAGAGGGTACAAAACCTTTGCGGCTCTAAAAAAACGCGGAATTCAGCCAGATGTTTCTGATGAAGATGGAACCGTTCGTGACCTCATTTCAAAGCTTGAAGACAAAGAGTTTCAAGGCAAGCGTGTTATGGTGCAGCTTCACGGTGAAAACGCGCCAGCTCTCATCCAGTTTTTACATGACAAGGGAGCAGATGTTTTGCAGCTGCTGCCATATCAGCACACGCCTCCTGAACCAGAGGTTGCTGAAACGCTGCTTCAAGAAATGAAAGAAGGAACGGTCCATGCTGTTTGTTTTACGACCGCTGTCCAGGTTCATGCTTTTTTCAAGATAGCAGCAGAATGGGGCAGAAAAGAAGAACTGCAAGCTTTATTCGAGCAACATGTATTGGCTGTCGCTGTCGGAAAAGTCACAGCTGAAGGTTTAAAAGAAGAGGGAGTCAACCGCATTCTTACCCCGTCACTTGAGAGAATGGGTGCAATGATTATGGAATTATCCCAATATATGAAAAAACAATCGACACACTCATAAAAAAACGCCTTTCACAATATGTGTGGAAGGCGTTTTCGTTAGATTGTCCGTTTTCGATTCGTGCGAATTTTTTTCAGTACGAAATACAGAACGATGAGGACGATGGCAATGGCCATAATCGGCGTTGTATAAGCGTGAGCAACACTTTGAATATGATCCCATTTTGTCCCAAGCTGCATACCGAGATAAATAAATAGGATGGACCAAGGGATGGCGGCTAGTCCTGTCAAGAGAACAAATTTGAAAAATGGCATTTTGGCAATACCAGCTGGAATCGAGATCGCATGGCGCACAACAGGGATAAATCGTGCTGTAAACACGACACCTGTTCCATAGCGGTCAAACCAGCGCTCTGCCGTAGCAATATGATGCTCGTGGATGAATAAATATTTCCCGTATTTTGTTAAAAAAGGTCTCCCGCCGTAAAGACCAATCCAGTAAATAAAGCACTGGGCAAGCGTTCCTCCAATGACTCCAGCAATGACAGCTCCAACAAAACCAATGGTGCCTGTTGACACCATATATCCGCCATAGGCAAGGACAATTTCACTTGGAATAATTTCAATCATAAGTCCAAGTGCAACACCTGCGTAACCAAGGCTGGTCAGCCAGGTTAAAATTTCAGTAAACAAGGTTCCCATTCATTTCACTCTGCCTTTAAATACGAATTTTCTTCAAGCATCCTGATAAGAGCTTATGCTTGTTTTGCTTCTCTCATGAGTATGCTTTGCATATATGCTAGCATGGCTGACCGCATATCATGACGCATTAATCCAATTTCGGCCGCTGCCTTAAAAGAGCCAAGTTTATCGCCGACATCAAACCTCATGCCATCTAATTGTTTTGCATAAATAGGGGATTGATGTGCAATGAATCTCAGAGCATCTGTCAGCTGTATTTCGTTACCGGCACCTCTCTCAATTTTTTCTAAAACTGAAAAAATTGACGGGGTGAGAATGTATCTGCCCATCACGGCTAAATCGGAAGGCGCCTCATGAATAGCTGGCTTTTCCACCAAGTCTGTGACTTCAATCACTTGACCGTCTACTCTAGCTGGTCTTATCATACCATACTTGTTGACATCTAGACGATCCACTTGCTGAACACCAATGACCTCTCTTTGTTTCTCCTCATAGACTTCCATGAGCTGAGAGAGAGCTGGCTTTTCTGATACCATCACATCATCCCCTAAAAGAACCGCAAAAGGATCATTTCCGGTAAAATGACGTGCACATAATACCGCATGTCCAAGGCCTAAAGGTTCCTTTTGGCGGATATAATGAATATTGGCCATATCTGCAATATGCTTGATTTCAGCCAGTTGTTCCTTTTTCCCTTTTTCGAGCAAATTTTGTTCAAGCTCAATCGAGCGGTCAAAGTGATCTTCAATAGATTTTTTATTCCTTCCTGTAATAATGAGAATATCTTCAATTCCAGATTGAACAGCCTCCTCTACTATGTATTGAATAGCGGGTTTGTCGATAATAGGTAGCATTTCCTTTGGCTGTGCTTTAGTAGCTGGTAAAAAACGTGTACCTAATCCTGCTGCTGGTATAACGGCTTTTTTGATGTTCATTGAATCATCACTCCATTTCTGATGGTTTACTTTCTGTTTGAAAAACCCAAATGCGGCTTCCAGTAAAAGTGATCATAAGGCCCACTAGGGTGCCAACTGCTTTACTGATGAATAATGAGAAACCTGCTAGCTGCGTGACATATAAGACAACATAAGTAAGGAGACACGCTGCCCCGTTGACAGTGATCCATTTGATCCATTCCCATTTATCAGCTTTCTTTTTCACTTGAAACGTCCATTTTCGATTCCAAATATAACTGTTCAGCATTCCTGCAGTATAGGAAAGGCACTGTGCAAGAAAAGAGGGGACAAGGCAGGCAGTGAGAAAAAAGAAGATAATAAAATCAATCAGCGTATTGCTGACGCCTACGATTGAAAATGCCGCATAGGTCCGAATGTTTCTCTTTGTCATGTGAAGGACCGTCACCTCCTAGTGTTTGAGTGGGTGTATAACTACTGTACAAAAACGAGTTGACGAATCAGTGAAGAAAAGATGAAAAAAACATGAACAGACTGGATCCGTTTTTTCACCAGCTCGTGATATAATTTGTGAGATAAAACAAACGGTGGTGCACATTCATGTATTTAACAATTGCTGAAACAGCTGAATACCTCGAAGTATCAGAAGCGTATATTGAAAAATTAATGCAGCAAAAAAAGATCCGTTACGTATTCGACGGAGAATCATATTTGATTTATCAAGGACAGTTTCAAACCCATATGAAGCAGATAAAGCAATATAAAGAGCTCATCCAAGAAATCTTAAATGAACCGATTCCTGAGGACCCCGACGTCAAAGATGAAGATTAAAAAAGACTGTATGAGAAAGGAAGAACCTTTTCATACAGTCTTTTTTATTGACTCACTCCTGTTTGGACAATCTTCATCTGGCATTTGACTTGAACATCTGCATCAGGGTAGATGCTTTGCCATTTCTCCGGTGTCATGGCTTTATCTTTAGAGCGATACTTTAAACCAAGGCCAAGCGGATCAATTTTTTGTTTTTTAAAGAACTGAACAAGCTCATCTCCTTGCCGCGCGACACGTTTTTCCACTTCTTTTCCAACGTGCTGTAAAATAGCGGGTCTATCAATTTTTTTCGATTTCATGAATTCTTTTCATTCACCTTTGAGCTTGATCGTGATCGTTATTTTAGGCTTTCTTCTCAAACGCTCTGTTTTTCGTATTTGATAAGACACACGGGATCCTGATAATATCGAGACGGTCATTCAGCGAATTGAAGAGATCAATTATGATTAAATTTTGGATGCGAATTATCTTGTTCAAATGCTCTATGACGTGTCCAATACGATCTTCCCATTGTTTTTAAATACAGAACGACCAGACCGTGTTTCTTCAGGAATAACCGAAGGGAAAATTGCTATTATGGTCGATGGCTCTCCGTATAGCCTGCTTGCACCGACCATTCTTCTAGAGTATTTTTCAACAATGGAAGATTACAACATGTTGTGGATTGCAGCTTCTTGCTTCCTTTGGAATTCGTTCTTTTAATTTTTCTAATGTTTGAAGCCCATTTGTTTGTTTGATAAGGGGAAGAATCTGTTCATGGAGAAGGTTTCCATTGATTAATGAGCGAAAATAAGAAATCCGATAGTAGACATCTTGCGCATGAGACCGTTCATTTGTAAAATCTGCCGAACGGGATAATGCCTCAAATACTGAATTCGGGTCGCTTGGCTGTGAGGTGTTTTTCTTCAGCACTTGAACCATCTCCTTCCGCGATTTCCCTCTATTATCCAACCAATTGTGTGAAGACTTCATGAACTAGACGCTTTTTTTCCATATTGAACGGCTTCTAATAAAAAGTCAGCTAGATGAACAGCCCTCATGTCATGCGCATGTCCTGACTTTTTGACGCCTGCCGCCATTTGCAGCTGACAGCCTGGATTAGATGTAACAATCGCTGTCGCTGCTGTTTGATTTGCTTCCATCATCTTATGATCTAAAATTTGCATAGACATTTTTGGTTGCAAAATGTTGTAAATGCCTGCTGAACCGCAGCAGCGATCTGCATGTTTCATTTCTTTCAACGTCACACCTTCAATGGCTTTCATAAGTACCCTCGGCGCCTTATCTACACCCATTCCATTCCGTAAATGACAAGAGTCTTGGTAGGTGATGACCTGCTCTGGTAAGGCCAATGGCGCGTGGCGGTGAAACTTTAGCTCTACAAGGATGGTGGATATATCTGTTATCTTCTGCGAAAAGGCCTCACTTCGTTTTTGAAAAGCTGGATCATCCTTCAGCAAATGACCATAATCACTTAAAAAGGCGCCGCAGCCGCCCGCATTCATGACAATGGCTTCAGCATCCGTTTCCTCAAATGCTTCAATATTCCGCTTGGCTAACTGTTTCGCTTGGTCCTTTTCTCCGCTATGACCATGAAGCGCTCCGCAGCACGTCTGGATAGGAGGAACGATAACATCGCAGCCTGCGAGCTGAAGGAGCTGAATCGTCGCTTTATTTGTACTGGAAAAAACCGTATCCATTAAACAGCCGGAAAAAAAGGCCACCCGTTTTTTTACTGGACCAATGGCTTTATATTTTTTCAAACGATTTTTCTTTTGAGGCGGCACCTTTGGAAGCGCCTGTTCCATCAGCTGTAAATGTGAGGGAAGCACCTTTAGCATGCGAGTCTTGCGGGCGGCCGTTTGCAGACCAGATGTTTGATAAAATCGAAGAAGGCCAGCTGCTTTCCGCATACGGCTTTGTGAAGGGAAGAGACCTTTAAACACCATGCGCCTCATCAATTTGACGGGTAACGATTGTGGTTTATGCTGCTGAATGATGTCTCTTGCATCTTCCAGTAACCGCCCATACTTGACGCCTGAAGGGCAGACCGGTTCACATGCCCGGCAGCCGAGACAGAGATTGAGGGAGTGTTCAACATCTTCATCAGGTTCAATGATACCGTCTCTGACCGCCTTCATTAACGCAATTCGTCCCCGGGGAGAGTGTGTTTCTTGTTGCCCAGATTCAATATAGGTAGGGCAGGAAGGCAGGCAAAAGCCGCAACGCATGCAGTTGAGCAGTTCCTTTTCATCCATTTGCTGCTGGAATTTTTGCTGAATCTCTTTTTGACTCATGAGACCACCACCCGCTTTCTTGTTGATTTTCCAAACACTTTATCAGGATTCATGATATGAGCAGGGTCTAGCGCCTGTTTGATCGCTTTCATCGCAGCAATTCCTTCTTTTTTGACCTTCAGCTCCAAATAGGGCGCTTTCATGAGACCTACGCCATGTTCACCCGTAATGGTGCCGCCAAGTGCAACGGCTTTTTCAAAAATGGCCTGAAAGGCTGCTTCTACACGTTTCATTTCTTCTTCATTTCTTGCATCTGCTGCACAAGTAGGATGTAAGTTCCCATCACCTGCATGCCCAAATGTACAAATAGTCACGTCGTATTTTTGAGCAATTTCTTCAATCGCTCGAACCATGTTGGCAATTTCAGAACGAGGAACGGTGGCATCCTCTAAAATAGTGGTCGGGCTGAGCCGGGCGAGGGCAGATAAAGCTGAGCGTCTCGCCGTTAAGAGCGCACTTGCCTCTTCTTCAGAGCGGGCGATATTGACGCTTTTTGCCCCATGCCGCTGACAGACTTCAGCCATTTTTTTGATATCACGTGAAACAGCCTCAGGGATGCCGTCCTGTTCGATTAATAACACTGCCTGAACATCAGTAGGCAGGCCGATTTTTGCAAAATCTTCAACGACTGCAAGGGTCGGCTGATCCATGAATTCTAATGTAGCAGGAATAATGCGCTCAGCAATGATAGCTGAAACAGAAGTAGCGGCTTCTTCTAGGCTTTCGTATAAACAAAGCATCGTTTGTTTCGTTTCTGGAAGCGGCAGGAGCTTCAACGTGGCTTCTGTGACAATTCCGAGCGTTCCTTCTGAACCAACGAACAATCGAGTCATATCATATCCAGCCACATCCTTTGCCAGCTTCCCGCCTGTTTTGATGATGTCACCATTTGGCAGAACCACTTCAAGTCCAAGCACGTAATCTCTTGTCACCCCATACTTTAAACCTCTCAGCCCCCCTGAATTTTCGTTAATATTTCCGCCTAATGTGGAAATTTTCATCGAGCTTGGGTCAGGCGGGTAGAAGAGACCTTTTTCCTCGACTTGCCGAATGAATTCTTGCGTAATCAAACCAGGCTGTACCGTTGCGGTCAGGTTTTCTTCGTCTATTTCTATTAATTGGTTCATTCTTTTGAAAAGAATGACTAATCCGCCTTGAGCAGGGCATGTTCCTGCACAAAGATTTGTACCCGATCCTCTTGGCACAATTGGCACGTTGTATTGAGCGCAAAGCCGCACGATTTCCTGCACTTCCTCAGCTGTGTGAGGGCTTACAATAGCATCTGGCATATGTTGAAAATTTGGTGTCGCATCATAAGAGTAGGCAAGACGATCCGCCTTGCTGTCTTGGACATAAGACGCACCGACAATGTCTTTTAATTGATTTGAAAATTCTGAATCTAACATGTGCAATCACTCCCACTCGTTTCTTTCAGTATAAAAAAAAGAACCGTCTCATGCCTATGGACGATTCTACAAAATATCGCGCTTTTTTATAGGTTTCTTTGTATCATCATCCAACAGCATCAATGCCAAATAAAAGAGCATCGCATCTTGCATCCGTTTTGGATCAAGTGTCGTTAAATCCTGAATACGTTTTAACCTGTAATGCAGTGTATTAATATGTACATGCATGGCTTCAGCTGTATGTTTCAATGAGTAATCAGAAGCTATGAGTACCCGCAATGTTTTCACTAGTTCAGAATAGGGGAGAAGGGGCGCAATCGTTCGATCGAGAAACACACCTTTCGTTTCCTGACTGATTTCCTCAATCAAAAGCTCAAGTGTCAAATCTTCATCAAATACAATCGGTGTATCAGCATGCGCCAATTTTAAAGCGCGAAAGGCTTGATGAAAGGACTGCTTCATGACATGAGAAGCTGATGGTTTCCCCGCACCAATCAACATTCTTGATGAAGAAAGGGCTGCGAGCGCAGCATGGATACGGAACAGGCGCTGCTGAAATGCATCACGATCACCAGACGTCGTTTCCAGCATGAGCAAAAACCGCGCATGTCCCCAGCGCACGATAATCTCCTGACTCGTGAGGTGCAGTTTGTCCTTCATCACTTGATATTGATCCTGCTTCATAAACGATTCATCTTGACAATCAATCAGTACCACCGCACGCTGCTTTTTGACATCAAGATGCAGCCGCTGCGCCTTTTCAGTGATATCAACAGCTGTCTCTGGCAGATGAAGCCAGTCAAACACAAACGCTTCAAGCTGTCGTTCATCTGTTTCCGTTTTTTGAAAGAATTCATGCTCTTGAATGAGCAGCTCTGTCATTTTACGTAAAATGTCGCCAAAAGGGGACACGTGCACAGGATCTCCTGTCATCCCAATCACACCAATGACCTCTTGCTTAAAATAAATAGGCAGATTGATGCCGGCTTTGACGCCTTTCATATGCTGCTGGTCATCCTTTGTGAGGATTCGTTTCTGCCCTTCAAAGGACGTGACATATGCGCCTTCATGAAATTGACCAATGCGTGCTGGATCTGTTGCGGCAATGATGGTACCGTTTGGTTGTGTGATGATGATTTCTTCCGTCAGTACCTTTTTGATCTCGTCTACGATTTTTTCTGCCAGTGTCATTGTGAGCAAAACGGTCCCCTCCGAGATGTTTCTTTTTACACTATGATACCATCATATGCTTAGGCATATCTTTCTTTTCCTGTGTTATGCTAAAATAAAAAACGCAAATGACGTAGATGAAAGGAGATACAGCCATGTCACTGCAAAATCGCTTACAAGATTTACTGAAAGAAGGGCAGGCGCTTACAGACTTTGAATATGCCGAAGCTGCACGTCAAAATTGGCCGTTAGAAGGGGCAAAAATGAAAGAAGAAGCACGCTTTGCCGATAGCTATATAGAGCGTGTGGACAAGGAATCAGAGGAAATGATTCAAACAGAAGCCGTGTCCTTTTTAAATACACCCCTTACATATGTAAAAAAACAACCAAACGAATTCATTTATATCGAATCGAAATGGTTTGATGTGGTGAAAGTCGATGGACTGGCCATAGAATGGGATGAAGTATTTCAGACGTATACCGCATTATTCGGATTGAAACGTCCTAAAAAAGATACAGGATTACTAAAAGAGATGCTCTCAGAATTAAATGGTGCTCAGCTCCAATTTAATGGACAAGACGGCTTATTTGATATCAATATTCCGCTGCTTGAACTTGAGAACATCCAAGAAGATACGCCTATTATTGATGCGATCTCAGCGGTATACCGTTATTTATTCCACTTGATCCTGCAGCTTGAAAATGAATGAACCAAAAAACGGCTCAAATTCCTGAGCCGTTTTTTGATAGCAAAATGGTGCTTTTCCCACCCAAAGGCTCCAATCGGCATTTCCCTTTTCAACCATTGTGCAAAAGAAAAAAGCCAAAATGCTCTTGGCTTTTTCTGCATGAACTAAGGCGTGACAAACTTCACATCATGCTCTTTTCCATATTGAAGATAATTTTTAGAAGGCTGCTCGTTGGTCACGACGACGTCTATTTCTTTTAAATCACAAAACGTGGTCAAAGCATAATGATCAAATTTACTATCATCGACTAATAAAAAGGTTTTCGCGTTTTTTTCAACAAGTGTCTTTTTTATATCTGTCTCAAGCGGGGAAGAATTCGTGACCCCATGATCAATGGATAAACCAGTTGACGCAATAAACGCTTTATTGACATTGTATGCTTTTAGACGCTCTACACTTTGATAGCCAACGAAAGAATTTGTTTTTCTCTCTAGCATGCCGCCGGTCGAAAAGATGGTGAGATTTTCATAAGGCATGGCCTGCGTAATGAAATCCACGTTATTTGTCACAACAGTTATCTGTTTCTCTGTCAAATAAGGAAGCATCTCAAGCGTTGTCGTACCAGAATCAACAAAAATCATATCACCCTGTTCGACAAAAGCGGCGGCGGCCTGTCCGATCAATTGTTTTTTACTCAGCTGCCGCGTCTTTCGCTCCTGATATACGACTAAAGTTGAGTGATTCACAGCAACGCCGCCATAGACTTTTTTGAGCACGCCGGATTCTACCAATGCTTGTACATCTCGACGTATTGTGTTTTTTGAGACGCCAAAATGTGCCACAAGCTCATCAAGAGAGGCAGATTCCCGGTCAAACACATACTCTTTTATTTGCTGAATACGTTTTGTTTTTATCATGCTATAATCTCCAATCAATACGAATATGCTGATTCTATTATAACAATAATTTCAGGCAAAAGATGACACTGATCCATATGGTAGGATCAATGGTTTTTTCGCTTAGCTTTTCTCATATTCCATAAAAGCGTATGATAGAGAAAAGAGGATAGAAAGGATTTTCACTCCTATGAATCAATCCAACATACAATTTTCAAAGCTTGCGAATTTTAGAGAAGTCGGCGGACTCCAAACAACGGATGAAATGGTCATCAAACAAGGCATGATTTATCGATCCGCAGATTTATCACGTCTCACAAAACAAGATAAATGCACGTTCTCAACACTTGGGATTCAAACCGTTTGTGACCTCCGGACAAGCTCAGAACGCAAATCAAACCCACCAAAGATCAAGGAACATGACAAAATTGTTCATATCCCTATGCAGCCTGACAGTATGATGCCTAGTAAATGGAGCATGTTTCGTATGCTGACAACAAAAGGAAGGTCTCTATCCTTTACGCCGATCATGAAATATTTATATCAAAGCATGCTCACTGAGCGAAAAAAAGAGATTCAGCAGTTGTTCACAATACTGTCAGATGAGGAAAATTATCCGCTCATGCTTCACTGTACAAGCGGAAAGGACCGTACAGGCTTTTTATCTGCGCTCATTCAATTAGTAGCAGGTGTCTCGGTTCATACCGTTTTAGATGAATACATGCGCTCCAATGAAGGCGTGCAGATGCTTGTGAAAAGGCAGCAAAGATTTGTTCGCATGATGAGTTTATACCGGGTGTCAAAAGAACAAATCCAGCCGCTTCTCGGTGTGCAGAAGGATTATCTTGAGGATGTGCTGAAAGAAATGATGGAGACATATGGAAGTGCAGAGCGATATTTAATCGAAGCATGCGAAGTTCCGGAAGATCAGCTCCATCAAATGAAAAACATCTTGCTTACACCATCTGCTGGCATTCCATTTCGAACCTCAGAATAAACTTAGCATGAGGTGATGCAAATCATGCTGAAAAAAATCAGCATCATGTTTCTAACATTTGCTTTTATGTGTGTCTTCTTATTGATTCCATCTAGCAGTCTAGCTCGCCCTTTGATGAACGGGACGCTTGAGAGCAGCCGGGAGATGCGAGCGGTTTGGGTTGCATCGGTCTATAACTTAGATTGGCCATCAAAGAAAGGACTGCCCGCCCAAGAGCAAAAACGAGAGTTCATTCATCTGTTAGACGAGATCAAAGCGATGAATATGAACGCCGTCATCATGCAAATTAAACCAACAGCAGATGCCTTTTATCCTTCGGAATATGGACCATGGTCAGAATATTTGACCGGCACGCAAGGGAAAGACCCTGGATATGACCCGCTTGCGTTTATGGTAGAAGAAGCACATAAACGAGGCCTCGAATTTCACGCTTGGTTTAACCCATATCGAATCACAATGAATCATACAGACCTCAGCCGGCTGTCAGCCGATCATCCTGCAAAAGCACATCCTGACTGGACCATTGCCTACGGAAATCAGCTTTACTACAATCCCGGCATTCCTGACGCTCAGAAATTCATAGTAGGCGGCATAGCGGAAGTTGTGAAGAATTATGATATTGATGCGGTGCATATGGACGATTATTTTTATCCAAATAAAATGGCCGGTGTCCCATTTCCAGATCAAGAAACGTATGAAACCTATGGAAAAAAAGCATTTACACACATAGAAGATTGGCGAAGAGATAATGTAAACCAATTGGTGAGGCAAATCAATGAAGCCGTTAAAAAAGAAAAGCCGTATGTGAAATTTGGTATTAGTCCATTCGGTGTATGGCGTAACATGAAAGATGATCCAACTGGTTCAAACACAACAGCAGGCATGACCAATTACGATGATTTATATGCTGATACAAGACAGTGGATTCAGCAGCACAATATTGACTACGTAGCCCCGCAAATTTACTGGAGCATTGGCTTTCAGGCAGCCTCCTATGACGTGCTAACGAAATGGTGGTCTCATGAAGTAAAGGGAGAGCCCGTTCACCTTTACATTGGTCAAGCGACGTATAAAATCAATCAAAACAGTGATCCTGCTTGGTCAGATCCCGAGGAGTATGTTCGCCAAATCAAGCTGAACAGGCAGTCTCAGCTCGTGCAGGGAAGTATGCATTTTAGTTTAAAGGATATCAATCGAAACCCGTTGAATATCAAGAATCGATTAATAGAAGAAACCTATAGCAAACCGGCTATCATTCCAGAGATGCCATGGCTTCAACAAAAAGCGCCCAAAAAACCAATCATCCATGCTGTGAACAAGAGAGAAGATGGCGCAGTTTTAAGGATTCAACATGATCCGCACTCTACTGCATCCTATTATGCAGTCTATCGACTGTCGAAAAAAGGGACGTATGAATTAATCCAAACGGTCAGAAAAGAGAAAGGCACAATGACACTTGTCAAAGACCTTTCAGTACATCAGAAAAAGACATATACCTACAAAGTGACAGCGCTCAATCGCCTTCACCATGAAAGCAAGCCTTCTACAAAAACAGTCAAATAACAAAGAAAGCATAAATGAGGACTTTCCTCCATTTATGCTTTTTTTTACTATTTTTATTTTAATTTTCTGAATTCAATTAAGCTTGGCATGAAGCAGCTACTTGATTAATAAATATGATAGAAAAGCGCCAAAGGGGGAAGCACAATGGATTTTGAATTAACGAAAGAGCAGCAAATGATCCGCCAGATGGTTAAAGAATTTGCAAAAACAGAAATTGCACCGCTCGCTCAAACGATTGATAAACAGGCTGTATTTCCTGTCAAAACATTTCAAAAAATGGGGGAACTCGGCTTTATGGGTATACCCTTTCCAGAGAAATATGGAGGGTCAGGAGGAGATACGATATCGTATGCGCTGGCTGTAGAGGAAATCGGAAAGCAGTGTGCCAGTACAGGTCTTAGCTATGCCGCTGCTGTCTCCTTAGGCGCAAGCCCGCTTTATTATTTCGGTACGGAGGAGCAAAAGATGGATCACCTTGTTCCGCTAGCGTCTGGAACAGCACTCGGTTCCTTCGGATTAACAGAACCAAACGCAGGATCAGATGCAAAAGGAACGAAAACAAAAGCAATCAAAGACGGACAAGAATATGTCATCAGCGGTGAGAAGTGCTGGATTACAAATGCCAATTTTGCTAGAACGATTATTGTCACCGCTGTGACAGATGATGATGAACATGGTCGTCCGATCATCTCAGCCTTCATTGTGGAGAAAGGACAAAAGGGGCTGTCGATTACAAATCCATATGACAAAATGGGGGTTCGCGGTTCAGATACGGCTGAGATCCTTTTAGACGAAGTGCGTGTCCCGGCACATCATATATTAGGAGACCCAGCGAAAGGGTTCAAGCAATTTTTATATACATTAGACGGGGGACGAATTTCCATTGCTGCTTTATCTGTTGGAATTGCGCAAGCGGCACTTGATGCTTCACTTTCTTATGCAAAAGAAAGAAAGCAATTCGGGCAGACCCTCTCATCGTTTCAAGCCATTCAATTTAAGCTGGCGGATATGGCGATGCAAATTGAGCTTGCAAGACAAATGGTCTGGAAAGCCGCTTGGCTGAAAGATCAAGGCAAACCGTTTACAAAGGAAGCCGCCTATGCCAAACTTTTCGCTTCTGAAATGGCGACAAAAGCAAGTCTTGATGCGGTTCAAATTCATGGCGGAACAGGCTATATGAAAGAATGTGGTGTTGAACGACTCGTGAGAGATGCGAAGCTGATGGAAATTGGAGAAGGAACCTCTGAAATTCAGCGGCTCGTCATCGCAAGACAGCTGTTAGCGTAGCACCAGAATGAAAACGCTTACTATTGGTGAGGGAGGAAAGCAATGATGTCGATTCATCCACAAACGATTGGCTCCCTATTAAGAGAGAAAAAGGAGCGGCACCCAGCACATGAAGCCATTGTTTATCCAGAACGTTCTTTACGCTATTCATACGAAGCGTTTTATAGGGAGGTGAAGGAAACAGGGAAAGGTCTCATGGCATTCGGTGTTCAAAAAGGTGATCATATCGCCATCATGGCACCAAATGTTCCAGAATGGCTCATCCTGCAATTTGCCTGCGCCTCCATTGGAGCTGTTCTTGTCACTGTAAATACCAATTTTCAATCACAGGAACTCGCTTATTTACTCAAGCATTCTGATAGCAAAATGCTGTTTATCGTAGACGGCTTTAAAGAAACTTCCTATGTCAACATGCTTGAAGAGCTGATTCCAGAGCTTCAAACAGCTCATCATGGTGAGATCACATCCGCACAATATCCTTATTTAAAAAGCTGCGTGTATATCGGTCAGCGCGTACCAAACGGCATGCGCAGCTGGGACAGTCTTCAAGTGGCTGCCAAAAGAACAAAGGAGCATGAATGGGAGAACCGAATGGATGAACTCGTGCCTGATGACGTCATGAATATGCAATATACCTCAGGCACAACCGGTTATCCAAAAGGAGTCATGCTTAGTCATACAAACATCGTCTGTAATGCCAGTCAAATCGCAGATTGTATGAAGTTAACAGAGCAAGACCGTATGTGTATCCCTGTACCGTTTTTTCATTGCTTTGGCTCTGTTCTTGGTGTGCTTGCTTGTCTAACAAAAGGGGGAACGATCATCCCACTTGAATCTTTCCATCCGGAGCGAGTCCTTCAAACAGTTGAAAAGGAAAAGTGCACCGTTCTTCACGGTGTGCCGACGATGTTCATCGCAGAGCTCGATCATCCAAATTTCCACTCTTATGATCTGTCCACATTACGAACGGGCATTATGGCCGGCTCACTCTGTCCATCCCATGTCATGAAAGCCGTCATAGAAAAAATGGGACTCAGAGAACTCACGATTGCCTATGGTCAGACCGAAAGCTCACCTGTCATTACCCAAACAAGAACCGATGATTCATTTGAAAGACGGGTTCAAACGGTCGGACGTGCGCTTCCTCAAATCGAAGTGAAAATTGTCTTACCGGGTACGTCAGAAGAAGTACCAAGAGGGGAGCAAGGGGAACTGTGTACAAGAGGTTATCACGTCATGAAAGGCTACTATAAAAACGAAGAAGCCACAAATGAAGTCATTGACGAGGACGGGTGGCTTCATACAGGGGATTTAGCTGAGATGGATCAGGACGGCTATGTAAAAATCACAGGACGGCTCAAAGATATGATCATCAGAGGCGGAGAGAATGTGTACCCAAAAGAGATTGAGGATGTCCTTTACACGCATCCCGCTATTCTAGACGCACAGGTCGTAGGCATTCCTGACGAGACATACGGAGAAGAAGCCGCTGCGTTCATTCGGCTCAAACAAGGCCAAACGGTCTCGATTGATAAATTAACCAGCTATTGTCAGTCTCAAATGGCACGCTACAAAATCCCGAAATACTTTTTCATTACAGATGAGTATCCAATGACCGCCTCAGGAAAGATTCAAAAGTTTCGACTAAAAAAGCAGGCGCTTGATCTAATAAAGGAGTGAAGGCAGCGATGTTTCAACAAGTATTGATCGCCAATCGAGGCGAAATTGCCCGTAGAATGATTCGGACATGTAAACGGCTCGGCATTAAAACGGTTGCCGTCTATTCAGAGGCAGATCAGTATGCACTTCATGTGCAAGAGGCAGACAGCGCCTATATTATCGGTGGCTCAAAAGTATCTGAAAGCTATTTAAACATGGAGGCGATCATCGAGGTTGCCAAACAAACAAATACAGATGCCATCCACCCTGGATATGGCCTTTTATCAGAGAATGCAGCATTTGCTGAACGCTGCCGCAGTGAAGGCATCGCCTTTATTGGACCATCTGCACAAGTCATTCAGCAAATGGGGAATAAAATTGAAGCGAGAAAGACAATGGAACAAGCTGGCATCCCAATCGTTCCAGGTATTTCGGCCCCGCTCAATGATGCGGACGATGGGGTCAATAAAGCAAAGACGCTCGGTTATCCCATTATGCTGAAGGCATCGAGCGGCGGAGGAGGAATTGGCATGCAGCTCGTCCGAAATGACGAAGAGCTGTACAGAGCGTTTGAAGGAAATCAAAAAAGGGCGCAAAGCTTTTTTAATGACGGTACTTTGTACATGGAAAAGGTGATTGAGCATGCGCGCCATATTGAAATTCAAGTCCTTTTTGATTCCTTCGGCCATGGGGTTCACTTATATGAAAGAGACTGTTCACTCCAAAGAAGACATCAGAAAATCATTGAAGAAGCGCCAGCTGTCTGTCTCGATGAAGAAGTGAGGCATCAAATGGGGCAAATGGCCGTCAAAGCTGCCAAAGCCATTGGGTACGAAAATGCAGGGACGATTGAATGTTTAGTCGATGAAAACCAGCAATTTTATTTCTTAGAAATGAATACGAGATTACAAGTAGAACACCCTGTCACAGAAGAAATCACAGGCATTGATCTTGTCGAAGAGCAGCTGAAAATCGCTGCATTAGAGCCGCTGGCTTTCAATCAGGAGGACATTCATCCAATTGGGCATGCCATCGAAGTGAGAATCTACGCTGAAGATCCTGTCACATTTTATCCATCACCAGGAACAATCACTCGGCTTTCTGCACCTGAAGCCTCATATATCCGTCATGAGTCAAGCGTCACGAGTGGAAGCGTCATTACGCCATTTTACGATCCAATGATTGCGAAAATGATTGTTTACGGCGATACCCGAAAAGTCGCAATTGAACGATTAAAAACGGCATTACAAGCATATGAAATAGAAGGGATCAAAACCAATTTACCGCTTTTAAGGGAAATGGCCGGATCTTCTGCCTTTTTACATGGCAGTATGACAACCGATTTTCTGATGAAAAAAAGGGAGGAAAACCGTTCATGAAAACCGTCACAATACAAATGGCCGGCAACCTATGGAAGCTTCTTGTAAAACAAGGCGATGTAGTGCAAAAAGGGCAGGAGGTCGCCATTTTAGAATCAATGAAAATGGAGATTCCGATTGTTGCAGAAGAGGCAGGTGTAATTAGCAAAGTGTATAAGGCAGAAGGTGAATTTGTCGATGAGGGAGAGGTGCTTTTGGAGCTGACAGTATAGGAGGGAAGCCACATGGCATTACCAAAAAGCGTGCTTATTAGAGAGGTCGGTCCGCGGGACGGACTGCAAAATGAATCCGTTTGGCTGGACACAAACGAGAAGCGAACGTGGATTGATTTACTCGCAGCAGCCCAGCTCCCTTATATTGAAGTCACATCATTTGTCCATCCGGCATGGGTTCCAGCCTTAAAAGACGCCAGAGAACTAGCCCAATCATTAAACAAAAAAGACAAGATCACCTATGCTGCACTCATTCCCAATGAAAAAGGCTTAGCTCATTTTTTTGAAGCAAACCTTGATATCGGCGCTATGTTTGTCTCATCGAGTGAAACACATAACAAAAAGAATATGAATCAGTCCATACAGGAAACGCTTCCTGTGATCAAACAAATGACAGCCGATTTAAAAGCAGAGGGGCGAAAGACTCGCGCATATCTTTCTACCGTGTTTGGCTGCCCCTATGAAAAACAAGTGCCGATGGACCAAGTGCTGCGATTAACGGAATACCTGCTCTCATGCGGCATTGATGAAATTTCTCTCGGAGACACCATTGGAGAAGCTCATCCGCTGCAAGTAGAAAGACGGTTGGACATTTTGCTTGAACGCTTTCCCGCAGATAAAATTGCTCTACATTTTCATGATACAAAGGGGATGGGCCTTGCGAATATTTATACAGCATTAAAGACGGGCATTACGATATTTGATGCCTCTAGCGGCGGGCTTGGCGGCTGTCCATATGCACCTGGTTCCAGCGGAAATGTAGCGACAGAAGACGTCGTGCATATGTTACACAAACTGGGGATTGAAACAAATGTCGACTTTCCCAGATTGATCCGCGCGGCCGAATGGATTGAAGCAAAGGTAGATCGAACCCTGCCTAGTCACTGCTTACATGCATTTCACTCTCACTACTTGATAAAGGATGAATGACATGGAGGAATTGATTCAATATTCAATACAAGATGAACAGATCGCGATCTTGACCTTAAATAGACCCGAACAAGCCAATTCTCTATCAGCTGCTATGCTGGAGGAAATCAATCAAACCATTCAAGAAATCAAACACGATGAAAACATCCGCTGTTTGCTCATGACTGGAGCTGGCGCTAACGTTTTTTGCGCAGGAGCAGATTTAAAGGAACGACGATTCATGACTGACGAAGAAGCAAAACAGGCCGTCCTAACCATTCAGCAAACCTTTACAGAAATTGAATCATTACCTGTGCCTGTCATAGCCGTCATCAACGGACACGCACTTGGCGGAGGTCTTGAGCTTGCGCTAGCCTGTGATCTCCGCATCGCAAGAGCGGGTGCAGCACTCGGCTTGCCGGAAACAGGACTAGCCATCCTGCCGGGAGCAGGGGGCACGCAGCGTCTTCCGCGCCTGATCGGCATCGGTAAAGCAAAGGAGCTTATCTTCACAGGCACTTCTTTACGAGCAGAAGAGGCCATTCAAATTGGGCTGATTGAGCATATCTCTTTCGCAGATTCACTCATGAATGATGCCATCGCACTCGCAAAGCAAATGGTCAAAAATGGACCAATTGCCTTAAAAGAAGCAAAACAGGCCATTCAATCTAGCCTTGATCACGATTTACAAACAGGTTTGACGAAAGAACACGAAGCCTATCTGCGGCTTATTCATACAGAAGATCGAATGGAAGGTCTCAAGGCTTTTCAAGAAAAACGAACGCCTCATTACAGAGGCAAATAGCAAGAAAGGGGAATGCTCATGATCCAGGAATATGAATTAAAAAAACATCGAATTGAAAAGGGCGGGGCTGAACGATATCATCAAAAAAACAAAGAAAAAGGAAAATTGTTTGTCCGGGATCGCCTCCAATTGTTATTAGATGAGGATTCTTTTATTGAAGATGCCATGTTTGCAGAGTGTCAAGATGCCCATTTGCCAGCAGATGGTGTTGTCACAGGGACGGGGCGGATGCATGGGCAGACCGTTTGTGTCATGGCAAATGACTCTACTGTTAAAGCAGGATCGTGGGGCGTCAAAACAGTAGAAAAAATCATTAGAATACAGGAAACAGCCGAGAAGCTTAATTGTCCCATGCTCTATTTAGTCGATTCTGCTGGTGCAAGGATTACCGATCAAATCGCGATGTTTCCAGGGAGAAGAGGAGCAGGTCGCATTTTTTATAATCAAGTCAAACTGTCTGGACGTATCCCGCAAATTTGTTTACTATTCGGCCCGTCTGCGGCTGGTGGTGCTTACATCCCTGCTTTTTGTGACATCGTCGTCATGGTTGAAGGAAATGCTTCCATGTATTTAGGCTCTCCCCGAATGGCTGAAATGGTGATTGGAGAAAAAGTATCACTCGAAGAAATGGGCGGGGCGAACATGCATTGCAGCATTTCTGGGTGCGGAGATATATTAGCGAAAACAGAGGAAGAGGCCATTCAAATCGCACGTGATTATTTAACCTACATGCCTGCCAACTATACGGAAAGACCAAAAAGGAAAGCCCCAATAGCGCCTAAACCATCTGAAATCTCACTCCAAGACCTCATACCTAAGGGACAGAATACCCCTTTTGATATGTATCAACTTATTGATTTGCTCATTGACGAAGGGTCATTTTTTGAAATCAAAAAGCTGTTTGCTGCAGAGCTGATCACAGGCTTTGGGCGAATAGACGGTCAGCCTGTCGGTCTTATTGCCAATCAGCCAAGAGTGAAAGGAGGCGTGTTATTTCATGACTCCGCAGACAAAGCCGCTAAGTTTATTCAGCTGTGTGATGCTTTTCATATCCCACTGCTCTTTCTTGCTGATATACCGGGATTTATGATCGGAACAAAAGTGGAACAGGCTGGCATTATTCGGCATGGAGCAAAAATGATTTCCGCTATGTCAGAGGCGACCGTACCGAAGATATCTGTCATTGTACGTAAAGCATACGGGGCAGGTTTATATGCGATGGCAGGACCAGCCTTTGAACCGGATTGCTGTCTCGCTCTTCCATCTGCCCAAATTGCTGTTATGGGCCCGGAAGCCGCTGTCAATGCTGTCTATGCGAATAAAATTGCCGCACTCCCTCCAGAAGAGAGAGCCGCATTTATACAAGAGAAACGCAAAGAATACCAGGAAGATATGAATATATACGAGCTTGCCTCCGAAATGATCGTCGATGGCATCATTCCATTTGACCGTTTAAGAGCTGAACTGTGTCATCGCCTACAAGCCTATACATCAAAAGAGATGACATTTACGAGACGAAAACATCCGGTCTATCCGGTCTAAAGGGGGGGCGTCCTCATGATGAACCTAAAACCAGCATGGATACCGAAAGAGCAGATGATCAAAAAAACACGTCTTGACCAATGGATGAAGTCTCTTGGATTTTCTACTTATCACGCATTCTATCAAGCCAGTATCGAGCGCACAGATTGGTTTTGGAGAGAAGCCGAAAAAGCGGTCGGTATTCAGTGGAAAGAGCCGTATGAAGCGGCATTAGGGAAGCATTCATTTATGTGGCCAAACTGGTATAAAGGCGGCATATTAAACATCACTGAAACGGCCGTGGACAAATGGGCAGAGAAAGAAGAAACGAAGCATCAACCCGCCATTATTTGGAGCAATGAAGCAGGTGAAGAAAAGAGGTGGTCATTTCTCCAGCTGCAGGAGAAAGTCAATCGTCTTGCAGCTGGCCTTTTAAAGGAAGGGCTTCAAAAAGGGGATGTGGCCATTATTTATATGCCGATGCTTCCTGAAACGGTTGCCGTCATGCTTGCCTTTGCGAAGATTGGTGTCATCTTTAGTCCCGTCTTCTCAGGCTATGGAAGTGAACCTCTCGCTGTACGTATTCGCGCATCAGGTGCATCCATTGTCGTCACAGGAAATGAAATGACGCGCCGCGGAAAGACGATCAACATGCGAGAATGTGCGGCGGATGCAATCAAAAAAACAACAACTGTGCAAACAGTCATTGTGTACACTTCCTCTGATACTGGATATCAAGATGACATCAAACTGAATGATTTGTTGAACGAACAGCCGATAGCCCGAGCGGCTTATGTCACAAATGAACACCCGCTTATGATCTTGTACACATCAGGCACAACTGGCACACCAAAAGGAGCTGTTCATACACACGCAGGATTTCCTGTCAAAGCGGCATTTGATGCCGGTCTATGCATGGATGTTGCCACAGGAGACCGGCTGTTCTGGCTGACAGATATGGGCTGGATGATGGGGCCATTTCTTGTCTTTGGCGGTTTGATCAATGGAGCCGCCATCGTTTTATATGACGGCGCCCCCGATTATCCAAATGAACAGCAGCTCTGGTCATTCATCCATCAGCAGAAAGTTACTCATTTTGGACTTTC
The DNA here is from genome assembly GCF_000300535.1 of Bacillus xiamenensis. GTDB lineage: Bacteria > Bacillota > Bacilli > Bacillales > Bacillaceae > Bacillus > Bacillus xiamenensis. The sequence continues at coordinate 992 of NZ_AMSH01000055.1, read as the reverse complement.
GCCTACATTTGTTCGTTCTGCGATGCAGCAAAACATGGAAGGGGTCCATCTGCCGCATGTCAAAGCCATCATTTCTACTGGCGAACCTTGGAATGAAGCGCCGTGGGAGTGGTTATTTGACACCATCGGTCAAAGGAAGATTCCGATCTTAAATTATTCAGGAGGAACCGAGGTGTCTGGAGGAATTGTCGGGAGTACGCTGCTTCGTCCAATCAAACCGATTCTCTTTAATGCGGCGATCCCAGGAATGGCGGCAGATGTGTATAATAAAGCCGGACAAAGCGTGATAAATGAAGTAGGAGAGCTTGTTGTGAAAAAGCCATGGGTCGGCATGACATGTGGTTTTTGGAACGAGCCGGAGCGTTATGAAGCTGCGTATTTCAAACAGTTTGATGGCGTATGGACACACGGTGATTGGGTCATGCAAACAGAGGACGGAGAATTTCATATCACGGGCAGATCGGATGATGTTATAAATACAGCAGGCAAACGTGTCGGTCCAGCTGAAATTGAATCCATCCTTGTTGGACATCCGGCTGTGCACGAAGCTGCTGTAATTGGGGTAAAGGATGAGGTGAAGGGAGAAGCACTCGTATGTTTCATCGTGACCGGTTCACACACTTTTGAAGAAGTCAAACTCATCCAAGAGCTTTCAGCACATGTTGGTACACATGCCGGAAGAGCGCTCACACCAAAAGAAATTCATCTCATTTCTGCTTTACCGAAAACAAGAAACGGAAAAATCGTCCGGCGTTTACTAAAAGAAGCGTATGAACACAGGCCTTCACCAGACCTTTCTTCACTAGCCAATCCAAATATATATAAACGCATCTCTGAATATTTGAAAAGCAAACAGCAAACATAGAAAAAAGACAGGAAGGACTTCCTGTCTCAGCGTGAAGACAAACCCTCGCATTCTCCCGCAGTCCTGCGTGCCGGTGCTCGTCATTGATATACTGCAAAGGTTTTAAGATAACGATCAAAAGAAGAAA
>NZ_AMSH01000054.1 GCF_000300535.1 Bacillus xiamenensis | reverse complement strand
ACTGACACCGAATGCGAGGGTTTGTCTACACGCTGAGGCACTGCTTGTTCTTAGCAGTGCCTTTTCGTTTTACTCCCAAATATCGCTTGCCCATTCAGGATGATCGATGAAAGGGTTGCGGTTGTGCTGATACGTTTGATAGATGATCTCGTTGCGATTCCGCTCGATTTGATCGACTGGATCTTGCTTGTGCCATTTCAAAAGAATGGACATTTTGCCGTGCAGAGGGGCGCTTCCATTATTCACATTGTTGTTCAATTCTAAATCTGGAAAGCTGTCATCGCCTTCATATCGTACCGCCATATAAAAGAGCATTCTCGCCACATCCCCTTTCACTCGGTTGTGTGGTTCAAAGGAGTCATTATCATAGAAGTTTCCTGGTGCGCCTTTATATTCATTTCCGCCGATGTCAAAATCTAAATTTCCACGTGTGCTATTCGTTTGCACATCTGTTGCACGAAGATGATGGAGATCTGTTCCAGGTCCCTTACTTGTCCCAAAATTGCCATGAGACTTTGCCCAGACATGCTCCCTGTTCCATTGACCGACATTCCCGCCATTGGCTTGCTTTGAGCGTGAGATCCCGCTATAAAGCAAAAGCACATTGTTTGCATTATTTGGATCTTCATCTGTTGTCTTTAACGCATCCCATACATCACTGTAGGATAGCTGCGTATGATCATCAATTATATCGTGTAAAGCTTTCTTAAGAGCGGGCCCTGATTTGCCAGCAGCAGACTGGTAATAGGAATCAATTTGACTTGTGGCGGCTGTTTGCGTTTGTTGTGCAGATGTTTCGGTTTGAAGCTGTAACGGGGAAAAGGTGATCGCTTGGCTAGGTTCATGTAGGGAGAAGCTTTGAGCATGCGCAGGTGGAGGCAGAGGGGCGGCAAATATGCCGAACATCATCATGCCGGCGGCTACAGGACCAAATAATTTTCTTTTCATTCTATTTCCTCCTTAATCGAGAATGTCGTCTCTTTATTTCTATCATATTGCCATAAAGAAATAAATGGATTGATCGTAAATTTTATGTAATCAATGTGTGAGAAAAGAGATTGCTATTTTAGACGTATTGCTGTATAAGTGGGCATATAAAGAGGGCAGCAAGGGAGAGGATGGATCGCATGAAAGAACTGCAAACACCTTCGAGAACGATTATGACACCAGGACCTGTTGAAGTAGACCCGAGAGTGCTAAGGGTCATGAGCACACCGATTCTTGGTCAATTTGACCCTGCATTTACAGAGATCATGAATGAAACGATGATCTTATTACGATCACTCTTTCAAACAGAAAATAAATGGGCGTATCCGATTGATGGTACGTCACGTTCAGGGCTTGAAGCTGTTCTTGCCAGTGTGATCGAGCCAGGAGATGTGATGCTTGTTCCTATCTTTGGACGCTTCGGTCATTTGCTGATGGAAATAGGACAGCGCTACGGTGCTGAGGTACATACAATGGAATGTGAATGGGGAACGGTTTTTGAACAAGATGACATCATTGCTGAAATGCACCAGGTCAAGCCTAAAATCGTTGCATTGGTTCACGGTGAAACATCTACAGGGAGATTGCAGCCGCTTGAGAAAATGGGTGAAGCGTGCCGAGCACTTGATGCGCTTTTTATTGTAGATGCTGTGGCAACAATAGGCGGTGTCGAGGTGAAGGTAGATGACTGGAAGATTGATGCGGCCATTGGGGGCACGCAGAAATGCTTGTCTGTTCCATCAGGCATGTCGCCGATCACCTATAATGACCGGGTGGCGGCTGTTATTGAATCGAGAAAGAAAGTAGAAAGAGGGATTGCTACAGAGGACGAACTGCAAGAGCAGATAGATATGTCTCCTATCAAAAGCAATTATTTTGATCTAAGCCAGCTCCAAGATTATTGGAGCCCGAGGCGGTTAAATCACCATACAGAAGCGACAACGATGCTTTATGCACTGAGAGAAGGGGTTCGTCTTGTACTGGAAGAAGGTCTAGAGGAACGTTTTCAGCGTCACTTGTTTCATGAACAAGCTTTAATGAAAGGTCTTGAAGCGATGGGGCTTGAATTATTTGGGGATCCAGATTGTAAAATGCCAGTAGTGACGTGCATTGTCATTCCAAGTGGTATTGACGGAGAAGCGGTGCGTGCCGATCTACTCCATCATTTTGGGATTGAGATTGCGAGTTCATTTGGACCGCTTGCAGGACGTATATGGAGAATCGGCACAATGGGCTATAGCTGCCGAAAGGAAAATGTTTTGTTTGTTTTAGCAGGGCTTGAAGCCATACTGATGAAATACGGTGCAGCCATTACATGCGGAGCGGGACTGCAGGCGGCTCTTTCATTCTATGAACAAGCTGAATAAGTAAAGGGATACTCAAAATACTCGTCATCTGCGGGTATTTTTTATTTAGGAAAAACACTCTTTTTTGAAAAACTAGACTTATAGGCCATGATATCGCATACTGAAGAAGTTCTTATCATTTTTGTCATTATCTTCATTTATTTTGCAGAAAGAGGTTTTTTGATATGAAAAAGATGGGCAGATTATACATTTTGATGCTGAATATTTTTATTGCCATGCTCGGCTTTGGCCTCATTGTTCCAGTGATGCCAAGTTATATTGAAGCCTTTGGTGCAACTGGGAAAACACTTGGTTTTCTCGTTGCTGCAACTGGCCTCACGCAATTTGTATTATCACCGGTCGCAGGTGCGTTGACCGATCGATTTGGCCGCAGAAAATGGATCATTGCCGGAATTGCCGGCTTTGCGATTGCACAATTTATTTTTGCTTTCGCCGATCAGCTTTGGATGTTATTTTTGTCTCGATTTTTAGGCGGGGCTGCCGGTGCGCTGCTGATGCCGGCCATGTTTGCATACATTGCGGATATCACAAGTGAAAAGGACCGAGGGAAAGGAATGGGGCTTTTTAGTGCAGCGATGACGCTAGGTTTTGTCATTGGACCGGGCGTGGGTGGTTATTTGGTAGAGTTTGGGATTTCTTTTCCTTTTCTCATCGCAGGCTCTTTTGCAGCCCTTTCGACTCTGCTATCCTTCATGTTCTTGCCTGAAACCTTAACAAAGGAAAAGCAGAAAGAAGCAAGGGGGAACAAAGAGCTTCACTTCAATCCTTTTACACAAATGATTCAAGCTTTAAAGACATCATACGGCTTTTTGTTTATCTTGGCCTTTGTCCTGAATTTTGGGATTATCCATTTTGAATCGATCTTTGGGTTATATGTGGACCAAAAACATGCCTTTACACCGAAGGATATTGCGTTTGTGATTACGGCGGCTGGGCTTGCTGGTGTCATTGTTCAAGGTGCCTTAGTGAATATCTTTGTGAAACGATTTGGCGAGATGCGTGTGGTGCGTTATGCGCTGCTGGGGGCGGCTTTTATGCTGATCGTATGCCGCTTTGCCCCCTCTTTTTGGCTGATCTTTACAGGCTCGATTTTATTTTTATCAGCTACCTCATTTGTTCGCCCAGCTCTCAATACTTTGCTATCGAAACTGGCTGGGAATCAGCAAGGGGTGGCAGGCGGTCTCAATACATCCTTTATGAGCCTTGCCAATATCGTCGGGCCGAGTCTTGCAGGTATTTTATTTGATGTGAATATTGAGTTTCCTTTTATGTTTGGGACACTGGTGCTCTGTTTAAGTTTCATTGCTTCTATCCTATGGGCAAAAAATAGTCAGCCGCATTCTCATGCCGTTTCTTAATGAAAAAAACCGATCAGCACGGATTGATCGGTTTTTTATTATCAGCCTCATCGCTCATACTTCACGACAGGTGATTTTTCTTTATGCAGCGCACGAATTAATGCATCATCTACATGTAAATGCTCCTTCACTAATTGAGGAGGGGTTAAGGCCATCCATTGGTTCAATGAAATATCTGCAAATTGGTCACTTTTAAATATTTCTAGAAACCAAAGGCTTGTGTGGCCGATATTTTGTATGTAGTGCCCCATTCCAAAAGGAACATAGCCGACATCACCTGCTCTGTAATTAAAGGTGCGAGCTGTACCGCCCGCTCCGAAAACCGTCATTTTGGCTGAACCGGTTAAATAGTATTGCCACTCATCATTATTAGGGTGCCAGTGCATTTCTCTCATGCCCCCAGGTTTTACCTCAACAAGCGCAGCGGCAATGGTTTTAGAAACTGGAAAATTGCGTGAATCAACGATTCGCACCGTTCCGCCAGAGGTCACGATTGGTTTTTGGCGAAGAAGCTGGTGCGTAAATGGCGGCTTTATCCTGCCGTATGGATCAGGAACCGTTTGGCTTTCCAAAGATGCCGGCGGAGAGCCTTGAAACATATAGCGTTGCTGATTCGGAATGCGGTCAAACCGCTTGACTGGAACGCCGAAATTGGCGGAGAGAATGTCTTTTGGTGTATGAGCAAACCAGTCTGTGATGGTGAACGTATCAAATTCAGAAAAAGTGCCATCATCAAAAACAAGAAGAAACTCACAGCCATCCTCAAGACCTTGGATCGAGTGAGGGATACCGGGCGGGAAATACCACAAATCTCCTTCTTCCACATCAGCGATCATATTCCGCCCTTCTGCGTCTACAGAGGTGATCCGGGCTTTCCCTAAAATCATATACGCCCATTCCGCCTGCTTATGCCAATGAAGCTCACGAACGCCCCCGCGCGTAAGCCGCATGTTCACACCGGCAATAGTTGTTGAAACAGGCAGCTCTCGCTCCGTGATTTCCCGCGACCAGCCGCCATGATTCAAATGCATATGTGTATCAGAATATGAAAATTTTAAATTAGGGATCGTCCCCGCATCCGTTTTAGGAGGAACCAGCATATCTGGGTTCTCCATATCTCGAAGTACGTTTCGCGGGCCTAAATCAGTTGCACCGGCGCCATCTTCTCGAATCGGCTGCGGGATATGACGTAGCTCCTCATCCATTTGTCACCACTCCTCGTATTTCACTTTTCCCCCTCCAAAATATATGAAGCATCAGATAAAAAGATTCAATTGGAATGGGATGAAAGGTACATTTGAATACGTAAGGCTAAGCGCAGCGGCAATGTTGCATTAGGATCTTTTAGGCTGATGCGAAGTAGTTCTTCACATTTCTCTAGTCGATAAATCACAGTGTTACGATGCACACATAAACGCTTGGCTGTTTCTGAAATGTGGCAATGCGTTTCTAAATATACAGATAAGGTGTCGAGAAGACTTGGATCGGCTTGTGATTGTTCATATAATGGATGAAGGTGCAACTCATAGAAAGTGGTTAAATCCTTTCTTGGAATGAGCTTCAGTAAATCTGACACATCCTTTGCCTGATAGAACTGGATATATTCAGACCGTGATGAGAGGTGGCCTGATTGAAGTGCATCGCTTGCTTCACTGTAACCCTCATGCAGATGGCTGATCAAACAACCAGTTAAGCTCACACCAAAGGAAATGGTGCGATGCACATACTGTTTAATAAGAATCTGCATCTGTTTCAAAAAAGAGCGGATTGATTCGCTTAATTCAGCCCAATTGCCTGTCTCTTCTATCAAGAATATGCCGATATCTCCTTTCACAAAAAGAAAGGCGGGAAATGGACAGTGCGAAATGGTGCTTTCAAGTAAATCAAACACTTGATCTAAAACGATTTGCTGTTCAATCAAACAAGTAAAGTGATGAGGCTGATCGAGCTGACAGGCGATACATATATAGGAGATCTTTGCGTCTAATCCAAACATCTGTGCAAGGCGGGCGACATCTTGCCCGGAGGAAATGGTCCCCTCCATCCATCTGCGAAACCATTCATTTCTGGCACGCTGTGTAAATTGCTTTGTGAGATGCTGTTTTATATTTGCAATGGACATTGCATTCACTGCATGCTCAATTGCTGCATGCAGCTCTTGATCATGCGGATGGATGAAAGAAGGGATCACTAAATAATCACATGCTTGCTCGTGTATATAAACAGGAAAGACAGAAAAGCTTTGCTTTGAATGGATCATTGAAAAATAATGATTTGTCGTGTTTTGAAAAAAGCGGAGCACATGAAACAATTCTGGGTTTGTGTTTATGCTGTGCGAGGTGTATAGGATACGTCCATGATGATTCATCAGATAGGCAGGCTTGTGAATCCTTTGAGCCATTTTTTGCAATTCTTCCACATGGTGATCGGCAATGTTCATATCCACTCAATCTCCTTTATTTAGAACCAAAGCTGTTGGTGAAGATGAATAAAATGGACAATGGCTGTCAAAGTCTCTGATATGCATTTTATGTTATCAGCTAAAATCATTTTAGATAGAAAGTTGTCATTTAATATGACAAACAAACAGGGCAGCATGACAAAATCGCGTGCCAGCAGTCATCTTCATTCAGAATGACAAGTAAATATGATATGTTGTACACAGAAGAATTTCTTTCGGAAATCTGGGAATCCCAAGAAACAACAAAGGCTTTGAGTAAGGAAGCCGTTTATATCAGCTAGTGGCAAGAGGTGAGATACATGATTTATATCGGATTAACTGGCTGGGGAGATCATGACAGTCTTTACCCGCCGAAAATAGGAAGTGCTCAAAAGCTGTTTCACTACGCATCAACCTTTCCCATTGTGGAGCTGGATGCAAGCTTTTATGCTGTACAGCCTGAGCGCAACCATGAAAAATGGATAAAAGATACACCAGACGCCTTCCAATTTATTGTGAAAGCCTACCAAGGAATGACCGGACATCAAAGAGGCGAAATTCCGTTTGCTTCGAAAGATGAAATGTTTGATGCATTTATTCTTTCACTGACTCCGCTCATTCGTGAAGGGAAGTTGGCCATGGTTCTGTTTCAATTTCCTCCATGGTTTGATTGCAAAAAGGAGCACGTCCACTATTTAAGATGGTGTAAGGAGAAGATGGGTGACATTCCTTGTGCACTCGAATTTCGAAATCGGACTTGGTTCTCACAGGAATTTTATGAGCAAACGCTGTCCTTTATGGAGACCGAAGGCTGGATTCATTCCGTCTGTGATGAACCACAAGTCGGAGAAGAATCCATTCCGCCAGTCATACAAGCCACACATCGTGACAAAACATTAGTCCGTTTTCACGGAAGAAATAAACAAGGCTGGCTTCATCCGGCAGATCATGAGAACTGGCGTGAAGTTCGATACTTATATTTATATAATGAAGCTGAATTAAAGGAATGGAAAAAGAACATCGACATCCTGCATCAGCAATCGAAAGATGTATATGTCGTATTTAACAATAACTCCGGCGGAGATGCAGCGACGAATGGCCAGCAAATGATTGATTTGCTGGATATTACGTATTCAAGCTTATCCCCGAAGCAGTTAGATTTATTTAGCTAAAAGAAAGCTGCGCCTTTCAACGTGAATGAGACGGTTCAGTGACAACTTGAGGGAGAGATCAACATGCTGCAAAAGCTATGGTTATATCATACAAACGACTTGCACAGCCACTTTGAGAACTGGCCCAAAATCGCAGCTTATATTGAAGAAAAGCGTCAAGTTCACGATCAGATGCTTTTATTTGATATTGGTGACCATATGGACCGAGTGAACCTCGTGTCAGAAGCTGATTATGGAAAAGTAAACGTTAAACTTCTGAATCAGCTTGGCTATGATGGAGTGACGATTGGCAATAATGAAGGCATTACACTGCCTCATGATCAACTGGATCAATTGTACGAAGAGGCGCAATTTCCAGTGATTGTATCTAATTTATTTGAAAAAGGCAAAAGACCATCGTGGGCTAAGCCCTATGATGTAATCACGTTAGAAAATGGACTGAAGATAGGCATCCTAGGGGTGACGATTGCTTATATACCTGTATATGAAAAGCTTGGGTGGGACATTACAGACCCGTTTGAGAGCATACGGGACATGCTCCACGAAGTAAAAGGCCAAGCGGATGTGATTGTGCTTCTTTCCCATCTTGGCATCATCCATGATCGAGAGGTAGCCGGTATCTTCCCCGACATCGACATCATCTTAGGTTCACACACGCATCATCTGTTAGAACAGGGTGAAATGGACAATGGGGTCCTCCTTGCATGTGCTGAAAAATATGGACATTATATTGGCTGTGTCGAGCTGACCATTGACACAACCAGTAAGGAGCTCGTAGAGAAAAAAGCGACGGTGCAATCAGTCGATCAGCTCATCAGTGAATCGGAAGAAGCCATCACAACCTTACAGAAAGCAGAAAGAAGAGCCAAAGCACTGATGCAGGAAGAAGTAACATCAATCAAAGCGAAGCTTGAAACGAAGTGGTTCGATGAATCGCCGCTTCCCCAGCTCCTAACAGATGCCATTAAAGAATGGTGCGGAGCAGATATTGGCATGATGAATGCAGGCATGGTGCTTGATTCATTAGAGGAGGGTATCGTCACAAGAGAAGACATTCACCGGATATGCCCGCATCCAATTAATCCGATTCGGGTGACGCTTACCGGGAAGCAATTGATCGAAACTGTTTCTCGTGCTTGTGAAGAAAAAATAGAACAGCTGCGCATCAAAGGCTTTGGCTTTAGAGGTGAGCTCATGGGGAAAATGCTGTACAGCGGACTCACTTATACAGTAGAAGAAGGCGAAGCCAAACGCGTAAAGGATGTCTTTGTAAACGGTCAGCTCATCAAAGAGGATGAGTCCTATACGGTTGGCACAGTGGATATGTATACACTCGGTTCCCTTTTTCCTCATATACGTGACCATGAACACATTGAATATTTCATGCCGGAATTTTTACGTGATGTGCTAAGCTGGCGCCTGAAAGATGCAAGATGAAATCCGCACCCGCCTAACAACACCCGCCCTCCCTTCACATAGATTGTGATGAAGGGAGTGAAGGGATATGGTGAATTTAACACCGATTACAATTGATGGCCATTCCTTTACAGCCGTCACCGTCAAACTGCCAAAGACCAATTTCATGGCAGTGACAAATGAGCATGGATATATTATGTGCGGTGCACTTGATGTCGGGCTCTTAAATGAAAAGCTGGCAGATAGAGGAATCATCGCAGGAAGAGCGGTCGGTGTGAGAACCATCGAGCAATTGCTCGATGCACCTTTAGAATCTGTAACCTATGCCGCAGAGGCGCTCGGCATTCATGCTGGCACAATTGGAAGAGACGCATTATTAAAAATGGTGAAATAAAATAGAGAGATGATTCCTATCCCCCCGCCTGTCTGCATACACTTGTAATGGAGAAGGGGGGATTTTTTAATGAGAATGAACCGCCGTTATCGCCCCTACAAAAAGGGCCCTCTGCCATTTCGTTATGTCATGCTGCTTGCGATATTATTTTTTGTGCTCTCAACCGTCATTAGCCTATTCTTCATCAATCGTTCCATGAAACCAACCTTAATTCACATTGCTGAACTAGAAACAGAACGAATCGCCAATCACCTCATCCAATATTCTGTTCAGGATTTTGCAGATGATCAGAAGAATATGAAGGATATGGTCGTGATGAATACAAGTGAGAATGGAAAAGTAACAACCATCGACTTCAATGCGCAGGCAACATCGAAAGCAATGGCTGACCTGTCACGTCACCTTCAAAAAAACCTAGAGGAGATTGAAAAGGGGAATTTTCAAAAGGAAGCAAAAGAAGCATTAAAAGATCAAACAGACGGACATGACGGTATTATATATAATATTCCGCTCGGTCAAGTGTCCGGTAACGCACTCATTGCGAACCTAGGGCCAAAAGTACCTGTACGATTTAGTGTCATTGGTGATCCGCATACGGACGTTGAAAAAAACATCAAGCCATATGGCATTAACAATGCCTTGATAGATATTAGTGTGCTCATTGAGGTGAAGGTGAGAGTCATCATCCCGTTTGCATCTGAAACGATCGTTGTTAAAAATTCTGTTCCTGTCTCTATTCAAGCCGTTCAAGGAGATGTCCCAGATTATTATAATGGCAGCGGAACGAACTCGGGTGCTCCATCGATTGTTCTGCCAGAGAAAAAGGAGAAGGAAGATTAAAAGCCCAATGAACGAATTGGGCTTTTTTTTGATTGATTCCATATAGGAAAGGATGTTTATGACGAAAGTTTTGTCCCTGCATCAAATCTGCATTGTTGTATAAGCATTCAGTTGCCGACAGTTTGTTAATAATCACCTAATGAACCACTTGATTCCATATGGATAACTGTGCCATGATCAATTTTAATCTTTACAGTGTCTCGCTTTTCTTGGATTGTACATCTATTTTGTATACTGATTTCTGACGACATCAATAGCAGGATTGGCTGTTCAATGACTATTGTCTGTAATGAATGTGTGAGGGGGATTTATATGAAGAAACTTTATGTGAGTGGTTGTTGTTTTTTGGTGTTTGCCATTGTATTTAGTGCTAAATATATTTCAGCATCGATATTATTAGCCAGGAGTGACAGTGTGAGTGTCGATTTATTTAGAGGTATGTTAGACATGATTCCACTGGAAGTAACAGTTGTATATCTCCTTTTTTTAATCATGGGCATTCTTTTTTTAGTTTTAGGATTGAAAGAAAAGCATAAGTAGTAACTGCTTGAGCCTGATTGTTTCCGGGGAAATTTTTATAAATAATCAAAAGGAGAAGCATGCGAAATCCGCTAAACTTCTCCTTTTATTCAACGACGTTTCCGTTCGGCTCTTTCCCATGCCCTTAAATGAGGGTAAGGATCAAACGACCATTCAGTTCGTCCGTTGTCCTTATACATGCCGTAATGTAAGTGTGGCGGGAACTTTCCTGCTGTGCCGGGAGGACCGTAACCGGAGCTTCCAACTGATCCAATAACTTGCCCGGGTTCCACAATTTGCCCAGCTTTCAGCCCTTTTGCAAAGCCATTTAAGTGAGCGAAATAATGATAATGATTATGAATATCTCGAATGCCTATCCGCCAGCCGCCAAAACGGTTCCAGCCTTTCATTTCAATCACGCCATATGATGTTGCCCGAACAGGAAGACCGTAATGAGCAAATAAATCAGTCCCTTCATGGATTCTTCTGCCTCCAAAGCCTCTCGCATCACCCCATGTACTCCTGTAGCTGTAATCAGCTCCGACTGGAAGTGGAAACGCATGCTTTCCGAGGTCAAGATGGCCGTAGTGCTTATATAGCTTCATAAAAGATGAAATGATTCCAACAGTTTGATCACGTCCATAATAGTCCCATAACGCAATTTTTAATTGGTCGATGCTACTGCCATAGTGAAGCAAATATTGAGCAAATGTGAACAGGACATCTTCATCGTTATCAATTTCAGCTTTCCCATCTCCATTTCCATCAAGCCCAATGCCGTCAAACACTTTGATGCTTAAGGGAGAGGAGTCCTGCTTATTTGGGTTTTCTGGTCCAATCCACATTTCCCGGGGAATGTAGATGCCAATGATGCCTTTTTGTTTCGGTAAATCTTTTCTGCTTTTTCGTATATTCTGTTCATATTGATCAACGGCAGCAAGTACATACCAAGGAACCTGTGTTGTGACGGCGACCTTTTCGTATAATGCCATTCGCTGTTTCAGTTCATCTGGATGCTTGTTTGTCCCATGTGCATGAACTGGCATTGGATTCATTGAAAGAGCGATGATGATAGCTAAAAAGACTTTCACAAACGTCCATCTCCTTTCTTCGAGCATCATCTTCTACCGTTTAGTGTGGTTAGATCGCTATAATTCATAAGAAGAAAATGTTAGTAATTTTCTTCAGTTATTTTAGGAGGCTTATGGGTATTTTTGAAGCTCATTCCCTTGTTGTTCAATCTGTACTATGTTAAAGTGTCTAAAGAAAAGGCTTTAGGCCGAAGATTCAATTTTTTGCAGCTGCTGGCTGCATCCATCGTATATAGCAGGAAGATTTTTGTATATGCACCTTTAACGAATTCATATGGAGATGATGGAATTGGCAAAGAAGGAAGAGCACGTAAGAAAACCGGACTGGCTTAAAATTAAGCTGAATACGAATGAAAACTATACCGGTTTGAAAAAAATGATGCGGGAAAACAACCTGCATACCGTTTGTGAGGAAGCGAAATGTCCGAATATTCACGAATGCTGGGCAGTGAGAAGAACCGCTACATTTATGATCCTAGGATCAGTTTGTACGCGCGCATGCCGTTTCTGTGCGGTGAAAACCGGACTTCCAACTGAGTTAGACTTGCAAGAGCCTGAACGCGTTGCAGATTCAGTGGCTTTGATGAACCTAAAGCACGCGGTGATAACAGCGGTTGCAAGGGATGACCAAAAAGATGGCGGAGCAGGCGTATTCGCTGAAACTGTTCGTGCCATTAGAAGAAAAAGTCCATTCACAACAATTGAAGTTCTCCCTTCAGACATGGGTGGCAATTATGATAATTTGAAAACGTTAATGGATACACGCCCTGATATTTTAAATCACAATATTGAAACAGTACGCAGGTTAACGCCAAGGGTTCGTGCACGGGCTACATACGACCGTTCATTAGAATTCTTGCGTCGTGCAAAAGAAATGCAACCCGACATTCCAACGAAATCGAGCATTATGATTGGACTCGGTGAAACGAAGGAAGAAATCATTGAAGTCATGGATGATCTTCTTGCCAATAATGTCGACATCATGGCGATTGGTCAGTATTTACAGCCTTCGAAAAAGCATTTAAAAGTGCAAAAATACTACCATCCAGATGAGTTTGCAGAGCTAAAGGAAATTGCGATGTCAAAAGGCTTTAGCCACTGTGAAGCAGGGCCGCTGGTTCGATCTTCTTACCATGCAGACGAACAAGTAAACGAAGCGTCTAAGAAGCGTCAGGCGCAAGCATAACAAAGAAAACGCCAGAGCTCTCTGGCGTTTTTTCTCATGTTAATTTTGGCCGTAAGGTGCGTTTCGTCTCATGGTCCGATCGGAATTCGTCATGCCATTGGCATCTTCTTTTGTTGAAATATCTCCGCCTTGAGGAGAGTATTTCATTTGTTGAATCGTTTTGGTTAAAATTTGATCAAAATCACGTGAATTGGTTTGAAGACGTGAAAAATTGGCAATGGATTGAAAGTGCTCTGGGTTATCAGAGACGTACACGTGATAATAACGAGGGAGAACAGATACCGCTGTTTTTTTCACTTGATCGGCTGATTCATTTCGGTTTTTGTTCCCTGTTCGATACACAATGAGTGCATCCTCATCTGTGACAAGTGTGGCTGCATCTTTTATATTTGGCAGCTGTACGGCCAAACTTGTTATCACGTGGGCAAGATGCTCACGATTTAAAGCAGGTGTTTTTTCTTTCTGATCTGTTACTTGCTGCCGCTGATAACGAACATATCCGGCTCTGTTTGTGTCTGCTGCTGGCATGTTGGAATTATTTCCTTCATGACGATCAGACAGGCGGATGGTTTTACTTGAAGAATCTTCATCCACTTGCCGGTTCATGCCTGATTGAAAGCCGCACCCGCCTAAAAGCATGCAGAGGAGAATAGTGGCTGTCAGTTGTTTCATCATAAATGTGACCTCCTTTTTTCTTTAGCTTCGGCTAAATCGGAAAAAACATGCTTTAGCAATTGATGGAGTTGTTCCAATGAATTATCATTAAAGGTGGATCGTTTAAAAAGAGGTGAGAAGATGATCGTCGTTCAGAATGCTACCTTTGATCTTGTAAGAGAGATCAAAGACGGCTTTGATGAGGAAGCGTTTAAAGCAAGGTACTCAGATATTTTAAATAAGTATGATTATATTGTGGGGGATTGGGGCTATAACCAGCTGAGACTGAAGGGGTTCTTTGATGACCAAAACCAAAAGGCCACATTCGATACAAAAATCAGCACACTCGATGAATACATTTATGAATACTGTAATTTTGGCTGTGCCTATTTTGTCTTAAAACGAATCAGAAAATAACGCAAAGGGGAGCGTCATGATGTATTTCGTAGACAGAAAGAAGATTGAAGAGACATTACGTTTTTTCGAGGAGCAATATGATTTGATGAGAAGTCATCAAACATGGACAAGTCCTTTAGAAAAAAAAGCGCTGGAACGAATCGTTCATTTGCTCGTCGAATGTATTCTTGATACAGGAAATGATATGATTGACGGCTTTATCATGCGGGATCCAGGAAGCTATGATGACATCATGGATATTCTTGTTGATGAAAAGGTCGTACCAACAGAAGAAGGCACTCAGCTGAAAAAGCTTGTCTCGTGCCGCAAAACACTTGTTCAGCAATATCAGGAAGTGGTTCATCACGACTTGTTGCAGGTGATCAGCGAGGTAGAACAGTCGCTTCAAGTTTTCCCACGCCGAATTCGTACCTATTTGGAGCAGGAGCTTGGACCAGTATCAGCGTTTAAATAAATCATTGGAGTTGTGAACATCATGAAATACAAAGGCTATTTAATTGATTTAGACGGAACGATGTATAAAGGAACAGAAAAAATCGAAGAGGCGGGTCAATTTGTTCATAAGTTAAATGAGCTGAACATCCCTTATTTGTTTGTAACAAATAACTCTTCACGCACCCCAAAGCAGGTAGCAGAAAAACTTGTTTCATTCGATATTCCAGCAACGGAAGAACAAGTCTTTACAACAAGTATGGCGACGGCAAATTATATTGCAGAACAAAAGAAAGATGCCTCGGTGTATGTGATCGGCGAAGAAGGGATCAAGCAGGCCATTGAAGAAAAAGGCCTGTCGTTTGCTCAAGAAGATGCTGATTTCGTTGTCGTTGGAATAGACCGAGGCATTACATATGAAAAACTAGCGGTAGGCGCTATTGCAATCCGTCAAGGCGCACAATTTGTCTCAACAAATGGAGATATTGCCATTCCAACAGAAAGAGGGCTGTTACCTGGAAATGGCTCATTAACCTCTGTGCTGACGGTTACAACAACGGTTCAGCCAACATTTATCGGAAAACCAGAGTCTATCATTATGGAGCAGGCTATGCGGGTGCTCGGGACAGATGTGTCTGAGACGCTCATGGTGGGCGATAATTATGATACCGATATTATGGCAGGAATGAATGCAGGGATGGATACACTCCTCGTCCATACAGGCGTGACAACAAAAGAGCTGCTTCAGCAGGTTGAAAGGCAGCCAACCTATGTGATTGATTCATTATCTGAGTGGATCGAGCGATTATCATAATGCAAAAGAGGACAAGCGTTAGACGCGCGTCCTCTTTTTTCTTTTACTCTGCATTTCTCGCACTATGTGCCAATCTGCTTGATGCTGCCGCTGCGATGGCGCCGACAATGTCATCTAAAAACGTGTGGCATTCGCCGGTGGACTTATCATTGAGCTTGCCGAGAATCCCTGGTTTTTCTTTATCGATATATCCGTAATTCGTAAAGCCGATGGATCCATAAATATTGACGATGGCAAAGGACAAAATTTCATCAACCCCATACAGGCTTTCATCTGTTGCAAGAATGGATTGCAGCGGCTCCGTCAGCTTTTTTTGTTCAGCGAGAACATCTAATTCCACACCTGTTAAAATGGCATTTTGGACTTCACGTTTTGCGATGACACGTTCCACATTGTGGATACACTCTGTCATGTCTAAGCCAGGATGATACTTTTCCTGTAAAAAGAAGACAAGGTCTGCTATATCTTGAATGGTTACGCCTCGTTCTTGTAAACGGCGTCTTGCTGTTTTTTCTACTTCGTTCATCTCATGATGATGCGGCATGTTCCTCACCCAATCCTCGTAATTTGTCCACAACGTGTGAAAAAGCTTCGGATAGTAAATAGTATTCATAAATCCCTCAACCTGCGACTACGATATGATAAGAGACTGATCATATGAACGCAGGTGAAAACATGAAAGAAACCATTTATCACACATTTGGTATTGATGTTCGTCAATTTATGCCATATGGCAGTTATCAGAGCTTTCAAACGGCGAACGCTCTCTTCCTCATTGTTCCCGTGTCTCATTTGCGAGAAGAAGAACTCACAGAGCTTTATCATATCAGTCAGTATTTACTGAATAACGGTGACCCATACGTCGCCGTGTTTGAATTAACGAATGAAGAAAAACCGACCTTTACCCATGGAAAAGAGCTGTACGCTTTATTAAAGGCCGCGCCGCCGATCACAAGCCGCTCGTTTCAGCCTGCGTCAGAGCTGGCGGCCTTTCATGTGAGGGGAAGAGGGTTTCCCTATGAGGTATCTGAAACAAAACGTGTGGGGGCCTGGAAGGAATTGTGGGCAAAACGGTTAGATCAGCTTGAAGGCTTCTGGATGCAGCAAATGCATCACAAGCCGCTGGAACGATTTGAGAAAAAATTCATTGAATCCTTTCCGTATTATCTTGGATTAACGGAAAATGCCATTCAATATTTAGTGGATACAGAGCTTGATGATGAACCGAAAGAATGTGACTCGGGAACTGTTTGTCACCAGCGCTTTTCACGTATGACATGGCCGAATGAACAGCCGCTTCGGTTACCTGTTGATTGGGTATTTGACCATCCAACAAGAGATATCGCAGAATATTTGAGAGAGACCTTTGTACAGCATAAAGAGGATTTAATTGAAGAGGGATTTTCCTTTTTGCAGCAATATGAGCAGGTCACCCCGCTTTCATCATTTTCAAAGCGTTTATTATATAGTCGCCTCTTGTTCCCGCTTCACTATTTCGAAATTGTTGAGGGCTACTATATGTCAGGCGAAAATGAGAAATCCTATTATGAGCAGCGATTAGATTATGTCTTAAATGATGCCAACCGCTATGAATATTTTCTCAAGGTCTTTCAAGAAATGAGTGCTATGAGAAGCGGCGGCAATCTCATTCCGCCTGTTGGGTGGATTCATCAATCCGCTGAGTTGAAGTTTCAGTGAACAGACGAAACGTCTCTTTTCTCTTGAGGCGTTTTTCGTTATGCTTAAAGAAATCAATCAAAGGAGTGTTCTTCTTGTCTAAACCTTATGTCTATATCACAAGAAAGCTAGATGAAACAACACTTACACCATTAAAAGAAGCCGCTCATATCGAGATGTGGCCGCGCGACGATGAGCCATGTCCAAGAGAAGAGTTAGTGAAACAAGCCGCAAAGGCCGATGGGCTTTTAACCATGCTATCAGATCAAGTAGATGAGGCGCTTTTATCACATGCTCCAAACCTAAAAGTGGTCGCGAATCTTGCTGTTGGCTACGACAATATTGATCTTGAAGCAGCTAAAAAGCGCGGGATCACTGTATGTCATACACCGGATGTATTAACAGAATCCACGGCCGATTTAACCTTTGCTCTTCTGATGGCATCAGCTAGACGGATTGTCGAGGCGAGTGATTGGATTAAGGAAGGAAAATGGACAGGCTGGGGACCGCTTCTTCTTGCCGGTGCGGATGTTCATCACAAAACCCTCGGAATTGTCGGAATGGGAAGCATTGGAACAGCTCTTGCCAAACGGGCCGCAGGCTTTGAGATGAAGGTACTTTATCATAATCGTTCAAGAAAGCCAGAAGCAGAAGCGCGGCTAGGTGTGACCTATGCCACATTTGATGAGCTGCTGACGCAGTCTGATTTCATCGTTTGCCTGACGCCTTTAACCCCGGAAACAAAAGAAATGTTCAATAAGAAAGCATTTGATCAGATGAAGAACACAGCTTACTTCATCAACGTTTCCAGAGGGCAGACTGTGGACGAGGATGCTTTATATGAAGCTGTTACGACAGGAAAAATTGCAGGAGCAGGTCTGGATGTATTTAGCAAGGAGCCTGTCAGCCCTGATCACCCGTTAACGACATTACCAAACGTTACGGTCCTTCCTCATATCGGAAGCGCAAGTGTCGAAACGAGAAAAAAGATGATGCATTTATGTGCTGAAAACATAGCACTTGTCCTGCAAAATCAACAAGCCAAAACGCCGGTTCAGGTGTAATGGAAAGCTTCTCTGCTTCGGAAGCTTTTCTCACAAAAATATTTCGAAAATATAGAATCTTGATATAAATAGCTGTTAAGCGGTTTCATTCTCATATTCTCTTATTTTATTACCTTGTCAAAATGAGGATACCCCTTTATAATGTGTGTACATTGAATGTCTGTGTTAGGTTAACAAATGTCCTCTGTAAGAGGACATTTACGAGGAAAGGTGGAATTTCAGGTGAAGGCAATTCGAGTGGGACTACTAGGATTAGGAACAGTGGGGAGCGGTGTCGTTAAGATTATTCAAGATCATCAGGATAAATTAATGCACCAGATCGGCTGTCCGGTATTAATACAAAAAGTGCTTGTGAGTAATCCCGATAAAAAAAGAGATGTGGATGTCGCAAGAGAGGTCTTCACAACTGAAGTATACGATGTGATTCGAGATCCAGAGATCGACGTCATTATTGAAGTGATGGGCGGCATTGAAGAGACAAAACAATATTTAATAGATGCGTTAAATGAGAAAAAACATGTCATTACAGCCAATAAAGATTTAATGGCGCTATATGGCACAGAGCTTTTACATGTAGCAAAAGAAAACGGCTGTGACCTTTACTATGAAGCAAGTGTGGCAGGTGGGATTCCCATTTTGCGTACACTGGAGGAAGGATTAGCCTCTGACCGCATCACAAAGATGATGGGCATCGTGAACGGCACAACCAATTTTATTTTAACGAAAATGAATGTCGATAAAAGTGCATATGAGGATGTCTTAAAAGAAGCGCAAGAGCTTGGCTTTGCAGAATCAGACCCGACAGCTGATGTAGAAGGGCTGGATGCAGCAAGGAAGATGGCCATTCTGGCAAGACTCGGTTTTTCCATGAATGTGGATTTAGAGGATGTGAAGGTCAAAGGTATTTCTGACATCTCTGATGAGGACATTAGTTTCAGTAAACGATTTGGCTATACAATGAAGCTGATTGGTATTGCCCAGCGGGACGGAGAGAAAGTGGAGGTCAGTGTACAGCCAACCTTACTCCCTGATCATCATCCACTATCATCCGTCAACAACGAATTTAATGCCGTGTATGTCTACGGAAGTGCTGTCGGAGAAACGATGTTTTACGGACCTGGGGCAGGAAGCCTGCCAACGGCAACAGCTGTTGTATCTGACTTAGTCGCAGTCATGAAAAACATGCGTCTTGGCGTAAATGGCAGTGGCTTTATTGCACCACAATTTGAGAAGAAAATTAAGGCATCATCTGAAGTATTTGCTCAGCAATTTTTAAGAATTCATGTGAGAGATCAAGTCGGTGCTTTCTCCCGCATTACATCTATTTTTTCTGAAAGAGGCATCAGCTTTGAAAAGATCCTTCAGCTTCCTGTGAAAGGGCATGATGAGCTGGCTGAAATCGTCATTATTACACATCAGACGTCAGAAGAAGATTTCGCGAATATCCTGCAAACATTAAACGATCTCGACGTGGTGGTTCAAGTGAAAAGCACGTACCGAGTAGAAGGGAACGGTTTAAGCTGATGAAGTGGAATGGACTCATTGAAGAATTTCAAGAATTCTTACCAGTAAACGAACACACACCAAAACTAACATTAAATGAAGGGAATACACCGCTGATCCACCTCGCCAAGCTTTCGGAAAAGCTGGGGATTGAGCTGCATGTAAAAACAGAAGGCGTCAATCCAACGGGTTCTTTTAAGGACCGCGGGATGGTCATGGCTGTTGCCAAGGCAAAAGAAGAAGGCAATGATACGGTTATGTGTGCTTCAACAGGGAATACGTCTGCAGCAGCGGCGGCTTATGCAGCTCGCGCTGATATGAAATGTATCGTCATCATTCCAGATGGGAAAATTGCCTTTGGTAAGCTGGCACAGGCGGTCATGTACGGAGCAGAAATCATTGCCATTGACGGCAACTTTGATGATGCGCTGAAAATTGTTCGCAGCATCTGTGAAAAAGCACCCATCGCCCTCGTTAACTCCGTCAATCCATACCGTATTGAAGGACAAAAGACAGCAGCATTTGAAATTTGTGAGCAGCTAGGCTCTGCGCCAGACGTATTAGCGATTCCTGTTGGAAATGCAGGGAATATCACAGCGTACTGGAAAGGCTTCAAAGAATATCATGAGAAAAAAGGCACTGGACTGCCAGTCATGCGCGGTTTTGAAGCAGAAGGTGCAGCAGCCATCGTTCGAAATGAAGTGATCGAGCAGCCAGAAACAGTCGCAACGGCCATTCGTATCGGAAATCCAGCGAGCTGGAAGCAAGCTGTAGCAGCGGCAAATGAATCAAACGGAAAAATTGATGAAGTAACAGACGAGGAAATTCTTCATGCGTATCAATTGATCGCACGTGAAGAAGGTGTGTTTGCAGAGCCGGGATCATGTGCATCAATTGCGGGCGTACTCAAGCAAGTGAAATCTGGAGAAATTAAGCCAGGTAGTAAAGTCGTCGCTGTACTGACAGGAAACGGATTAAAAGATCCGAATACGGCGATTGATATTTCGCACATCAAGCCGGTCACACTGGATGCAGATGAAGATCAAATTCTCGAACATTTAGAAAAGGCCGCACGCGTATGAGTGGAGCCTCCATGCTTTTTTCCATCACAGTACCGGGAAGCACTGCCAATTTAGGACCAGGCTTTGATTCAGTCGGAATGGCGCTCAGCCGCTATTTAAAGCTATCGGTCTATGACCATGATAGCTGGCTGTTTGAAGCAGAAACAGATGTCGTGTCTGGTATTCCATCAGGCACCGATAACCTGATTTATCAAACAGCCAAAAAGGTTGCAGATGACTTTGGAAAAACACTCCCGTCTGTTCATGTCAAAGTGTGGAGTGATATTCCATTGGCAAGGGGGCTGGGCAGCAGTGCTGCCGCCATCGTGGCCGCCATTGAGCTTGCCAATCAGCTGCTTGAATTAAATATGACCGATGATCAGAAGCTCTTTTTTGCAAGTGAGGTAGAAGGTCATCCAGATAATGCTGGTGCCTCATTATTCGGTGGTTTACTCATTGGCCTTCATGAAGAAGACAAGACCCATGCCGTTAAAGTGCAGCATGTGGATGTAGATGTTGTCGTTGTGATTCCTTTTTACGAGGTGCTCACAAAGGATGCCCGTGATGTCCTGCCAGAGGATTTTTCTTATAAACAGGCTGTGAGCGCGAGTGCTGTAAGTAACGTCCTTGTCGCCGCCTTAATGACGCAGAACTGGCCGCTTGTAGGGGAAATGATGAACAAAGATTTATTTCATCAGCCTTACCGCACAATGCTTGTTCCAGAATTGTCAAAGGTGGAGCACGTTGCTTCATTAAAAGGAGCGTATGGAACCGCACTAAGCGGTGCTGGGCCGACCATTTTAACATTAGTGGAAAAAGGGAAGGGAGAAGCACTGAAAAAGCAGCTTGCCCAAAATTTCCCGCATTGCGAAGTAGATGTGCTGACGGTGCCGGCAGAAGGTGTCGTCGTGGAGCATCACTCTGTGAATCAAGTAAAGAACGTGCTGTGAAGACGCACGTTCTTTTTTATCCTTGTTTTTCAGAAGAAAAGCAGGGATGATTATTTAGAGAAGCGAACTATTTTTTATACATAAAAGGGGGAGATCTATTGATGAAGAAATTGATCACAGCCGAGGACTTAACGAAAATCGTGTCCGTTTCTCATCCGGTCTATTCACCAGACGGCAAAAAGGCTGTGTTTACAAAGGTAACGGTGAATGAAAAAAAGGATGATTACAATATTCATTTATGGGTGCGAGATGAAGAGACAGGGGAGCTGTCTCAATGGACATTTGATGATGGAAAGCACCATCAGCCGGCATGGTCAAAAGACGGGAAGCAGCTAGCCTTTATTTTGCAGAAGCCAAAAGAAGTCCCTCAGCTCGCACTCATCAACAGCCGAGGGGGCGGCGTGCGCACATTGACGAAGATTCCATACGGGGTATCACATCCTGTATTTTCGCCTGACGGGGATTTTATTTATGCGGCAGTATCATTAAAACAAACAGAATCAGTTTATGATGAAAAAATGGAAGAGCGAGATGACTTTGCTCCGGCGGTATATGATGATTTGACTTATAAAGCAGATGGAAGAGGCTTTTTAGATGGACGTCTGACGCAAATTGTACAAGTCGATGTGCGTTCAGGAGAGGTAGAGACTGTCACGAGTGAGCCGTATCATCATGTGAATCATGTCGTCTCTCCGTGCGGGAAGTGGCTCGCCTATATTCAATCAAACCCTCAGACGTTTTACATCAGTGACATCTGTCTCCTTTCATTAGAGGAAGGTACATCCAAGAAAATCACCCAATCAACAGGTGTTTACTCGACCGTATCATTTTCTCCAAATGGAGAAAGCCTTTTGTACATTGGACACGAACGTGAATTCCAAAATGCAACCTTCCCATCATTGTGGCTGCATGACCTGAAGGAGAAAAAGACCGTTCAATTGTCAGAAATGCTCGATATGTATGTAGGAAACTGTATGGCAGGGGATAGTGTCATGGGTGAAGCCAATCAGCTTCCGCAGTGGACAAAGGATAGTCAGGGGTTTTATGCGCTTGTTTCTGATCAAGGGAGTACAGGGATTTATTATTTCTCCACTGAAGGCTTAGCCTATCCAGTTCGGCTAGAGGCAGAACACATCACGAACTTCAGCCTTCATCCAAATGAATCAAAAATGCTGATCAGCCGCCTTTCACCTGTCTCACCTAGTGAGCTATATGAGCTGACTTTGGGGGAGTCTTCAATCAAGCAAATCACGTTTGAGCATGATGACTTTCTAAAGGAACATGTCATATCCGAACCAGAACCATTTTCTTTCCAATCGAAAGAGGGAGATGATGTACATGGCTGGTTCATGAAGCCTTCACAGATGGAAGAGGGAAAGAAATATCCACTTATTTTAGAAATTCATGGCGGGCCGCATGCGATGTACGGTCATACATATTTTCATGAATTCCAAATGCTCGCTGCTGAAGGGTATGCGATTGTGTACATCAATCCTCATGGGAGTCATGGGTACGGACAGATGTTTACTGATCGTGTGAGAGGCAGCTATGGTGACGTTGATTATGAGGATGTCATGCTCGCTGTTGATGATGTGCTCGAAGCCTATGATTTCCTTGATGAAACAAGGCTCGGGGTGACAGGCGGCAGCTATGGCGGTTTTATGACCAACTGGATTGTCGGACAGACCGACCGCTTCCGTGCAGCCGTCACACAGCGGTCCATCTCGAATTGGATTAGCTTTTATGGTATTAGTGATATCGGCTATTTCTTTACAAAATGGCAAGTTGATGGGGATATTTATGATTCGGTTGATAAGCTATGGGATCGTTCGCCGCTAAAGTATGTGAAACAGGTGAAGACACCGCTTCTGATCCTGCACAGTGACGAAGATTATCGCTGCCCAGTCGATCAAGGAGAACAGCTTTTTGTGGCATTGAAGGAGCTAGGGAAAGACACGAGGTTAGTCAAATTCCCGAAGGCATCCCATGATTTATCCAGAAGCGGCCATCCGGGTCAGCGTATCCAAAGACTGACCTTTATCAAGGAATGGTTTAGAGAGAAGTTATAAGAAAAACGACCCAAATCGGGTCGTTTCAGAGTGAAGAAACATATTCGTTTTATTTTTAAGT
>NZ_AMSH01000053.1 GCF_000300535.1 Bacillus xiamenensis | reverse complement strand
AAGTTATGATATTAAGCCTTACCTTATTAATGGGGGTCACAACCGCAGTACATATAAATTCCTCGAATGATTTTCAAACCGCAGAAGACGGATACTTTGGTTAAGTATTAGGAAAAGTAGACTCCATTAATAAAAGAAAAAGCCCTTTTCGGGGGCTTCTTTTTTATTTGAACCACCATTCCTTCTTTTCTTTATCCCATGTCAATTCATTTCTTGACATAAGATTTTGAACTGCCTTACGGATCGCTGGCTCATCCCTGCCTGTTTTTCTTTTAAGGTCATCCATTGTTGGGTTCTTGTGAAAACGGCTCATATTATAAATGATACGATAAATTTTCCTTTCTAGATCAGTCATGAAACACTACCTCGGACTAGCTTATTTGAATATCTTTTTCATTAGCTTGCCGGATGCTTTACCCGCAGCACGTCGCATGATACGCTTTCCTATAGTGCCTTTTTGAACAGCATTGACGTCACCCAAGAATTTTGATGTTTTGTTTATTTTCATATGAGGTATGTTTCCTACTTTCTTCATTAATATAGTGTTAATATGGGCTTGCCCGCAGGCATTTTAGAAATTAAAACGCCTTCTTACAAAGGGAGCGGATGCGGTCAATCCCCTGTCCTTAAATAGATAAGGTTTTTTAAAAGGGTAAAATTGGTTATTTAGTTGGGTGTAACGTGATATGATTGTAAAAAGGAGGCAATGTGATGACATTCAAAAAAGCGTTCAATATAGGTTATGTTGTTTTGCTTTTATCTATTATTGTCGTATATTTATTGCTTCCAGTCGATCAAATATTTACTGCAATTATCATCCTAACAGTTCTATTTGGAGTATATCAATTTGTGATTTTCAAAAAACTAAATGAGCAAAAACAGCAATAAAAAACGCCGTAGTCTGTATTAGACTGTGGCGTTTTTTCCAACCAGTTTCGCACATATAAACTTTTCCTGCTGAATCTGTTTAATCCAGTTTGTTATTTTTATGCTTACTGTCATGAAGTGCTCATAGAGCGCTTTTTTAATTACATCCGCAAGGATTTGGCGGTGTGACGACAACTGGTCGTTTATTAATGTCAATCGTATCTTCTGCATAAAATGTGGAACCAATGCTGATCGCACGATTTTCTGCGCGGAACGTATATGTACCTGCAGCAGGTAGTACTTTATGTGAAAGTTGTAATGTATATTGTGCACTTCCAAACAAATCAATTCTAGCCGGAATACGGACCGTTTTCCCATTGTTCAAAATGTAGCTGTCCTTTAATGCTTTTCCATTGATGATATCTTTTGTTGTGGCTTGAAAGCCTGCAGGTAATGTGAATTCAACTGCCCCGATACTGAGGACAGAATTTGGGCGGTAAGTCAGCTCGATGTCAGAAAAAGACCATTCCTGCTTACTTGCTCCTGTTATTTTTGCATAAAGTGCAGCTGGTCTTGCATTGGTCGAAGCTTGACCTTCCTCTGTTTTAGCTCCTTCAGCGGATGCGGCAAGCGGTACTGAGAGCGCCATGACTAGTGTAAGCATCCCCAGCATAAGAATTGTCCATATTTTTTTCATTTCTTTCTTCCCCCTTGGTTGATTATAGGTAAATAATAGATGATTTCATCCATTATTTACCTATAATGTTACCATATTACTATATGGTATTAAATGGGATGTTTTACCCTTATTTTGTCTGTTTTTTAGTAATAGCGGGGAAGAAATGCATTTGGCTGGTTCATTCCGTAAGTGTGCCCTGTCATATGATGCTGTTGCGGCATCATCATATTCATATCATGATATCCGTATGGCTGATATGGATTCATACCATAACCACCATAGTGACCTGCATGATGATGATTGTTCATCTGAACATTTGAGTATGATTCATATGGCTTCGAAAACGGGGAATACGCTGAATTTGAATGATGATGCGGATAATGTCCACTATAAGCATCTTTTTTACCGGTATGATAATGGTTTGGCATATTCGTGGGACCATGCATGTTTGGTGCGATTACATGCTCATGATTGGCTGTATATACATTCTCAAACGTATGATAGGGATTTCCTTGATGCTCATGATTCGTCTGGTTATTCATATAGTTCATTTTGTATCTCATCCTTTTTTTCAGGTTGCCATATCTTATGAGCATCAACCGTTTCATGAGCCTATCCATCTGAAAGAAAGATGATTAAGTAAAAAAAACCGGCTTTTCAGCCGGGAAAACAAAAAGCAGGTGTAGCGTCAAACACTAAAATGAGAAGCTATGTCTTTTTTTGCGTCGCTTCTTACAGCTGCTGCAGACACTTTTAGGATAATAATAGGGATCGTAGCTTCTAGAAGTATCCCAAAAATCTTTCTCAAACCATTCATCTTTTTTATGACAAGACTTCTTTTCTTTACATGGATCAACATGGTGATGATCTTTATGCTTTTTGTAGCAGTTTGAGTGGGAATGTTTGCTCTTGTATTTGCACATTGTAATCCCTCCTAAATGTGACTCAATGCTAGTATATGCAACGAAGATGTATGAGGACTGGATGGTGGCGCTTCTTTTGTAAAAAAGGCTAATTCTTTAAAAACTCAAATAAAAAGAATTGACTAGTGCTAAAATAACATGATAAAATATAAATTTTTATCCTCTGATGAAATGTGTTATAATATAAATGTGAATACTTTCGGAGGTGGCGGATTTGTTTCAAATAGGTGATAAAATTGTTTATCCTATGCATGGAGCCGGTGTGATTGAAGGAATGGAAGAAAAAGAAATTTTAGGTAAGACGGAGGAATATTTTCTGATTCAAATGCCAAATATGCAGATGATGATCCCAAAAGGCAGAATCAATCAATTAGGTATACGTCCGGTAGCTGATCAAGCAACGCTGAAAGTTGTGATGAACAATTTTGCAGAAGAAACAAACGACGACACGCTTACTTGGAAGCAAAGATATGATGAAAATCTGAAAAAGCTAAAAACAGGTGCCATTGAAGATGGTGCAGATGTTGTCAAAGATCTAATGAGACGACATCAGAAAAAAGCCTTAAATTCTAGTGAAAAGAAGATGCTTGAAGATGCACGTGGGATGTTAATAAGTGAAATTTCACTTGCACAAGGAATGTCGCAAGATGAAGTGATGACAGCTTTAGAGAATGAATTAAGAATTTAATGCTGGATATACAGAGATTGGCTGTAAACAGAAGGGCATATTCCTTTTGTTTGCAGCTTTTTTATTTGAAAAAAGATGAAAATTGCCAATTTTTTAGGTGTTTTTGACTAAAATTAAAATAAGGTCATTGGGTTTAGTTTTTCCTTGTATAAGGAACGTTTCAAAGAAGCCGAAAGTACCTAGACCACATCAAAAAACAGGTAAGTTCTCCTGATTCGTGAAAACGAGCCGGACATTCTTTGAATTCTTTTAGCCATTGATAGTAAAATAATGCGATAAGATGGCATCTAAGAGAATAAAAAGGAGCGGTGAAATGAAAAGACTATTGATATGTGGATTCATCTTTCTGATCCTGTGTGCTCTTTTAATGGTGAAATGCAGCCATTCCATTCAAGAAAAAAAAGAGCAAAAACAACATCATGCTGAAGTAGAAAAGTATAAGATAGAACGAAAAAAAGGTGATCCATATGAAAGTTTTCAACAGCTCATACAGCATGAAAGAGACGGCTATGAGATAGAGTTTCACGAAAGAGGCGGGAGTGATTTACTCGTATTTTCTCCTCACGGCGGAGAAATTGAACCAGGAACAAGTGAAATCGTAGAAGCATTTCAAGGGAAGTACTCTACGTATTTGTTTGAAGGGACAAAACAAGAAAACAATCGTGATTTGCATATTACCAGTACAAAGTTTGACGAACCCATTTTGGTTCAAATGATTAAAACGTATCCCTTTTCTATTTCGATCCATGGCTATAAAAGTGATAGGAGACATACGCTTGTTGGCGGGACCAATGAAAAAATGAAAAGAGCTGTTGTGCGAGAATTAAAAAATCGAGGCTTTTCTGCAGAGATCGTGCAAGAAGGAAAGCGGCTCTCTGGTACAAACCCCAAAAACATCAATAACCAAAATGCGAGTGGTGAAAGTGTTCAGCTAGAAATTAGTACGGCGCAGAGAGAAGCTTTTTTTGACAATTTTGATACGAGAAAAGGAAAGAAAAAAGCATTTAGACGCTATATAAGTGGTTTAAAAGAAGTCCTTAGAGAATTCGATCTTTCTTCGTAGAAAAAGGTTTTGATGGGCAAAAGTGCTCCATTTAAACTTGGTAAAAAAGATAGAAATATGCAATTTCAGCATAAAATATGCAATAAATGACAATTTGCCTTAAAATCATAAATTATGTAAAATAATAGTTATCAGTTTGATATGATAGAATGGGGCTGAAGTGGATGGCACACAAAATACCATCTTCCGAAGTAGGTGTAAAGATCAACCAATGGTATACGCATATTTGCAAATTTGAAGTCGAACAGGCAAACGATATGAAGCGCCTTGTTGAAGAAGAAATTCATGATATGGAAGAGGATCAAGATTTATTACTCTATTATTCTCTTATGGATTTTCGCCATCAAATGATGCTTCAGCACTTAACGCCAGTCCATGCAGGCAGTGAAACGCTTCAAGTTGTTTCCTTTCCTAAAGGAATTGAAGAGGCAGAAGATGAGATGACAGGCTTACTGGGCTATTACTTTCATTTTTTCCATGGAATGTATGCATTTATCCAGCAACGATATATCGAGGCCATTTCCTATTACAAGCATGCGGAACATCAACTGATTTTGGTGACAGATGAGATCGAAAAAGCGGAATTTTACTATAAAATTGCTGAAGTATACTATCATATGAAACAAACCTATTTTTCTATGCACTATGCTAAAAAGGCGAGAGACATCTATAAGAAACATCAGCTTTATGGGAAAAGAAGCATTCAATGTGATTTTGTCATGGCAGGTAATTGGATAGATGTGAATCAGCACCAAAAAGCGTTACCTTATTTAGAAAAAGCGTTAAAAGTCTGTGAAGCGATGGAAAGGCAAGAATGCACATCTTATTTTAAGGCGATGGCCCTCAATAACTTAGGGACTTGTCATTATAGCATGGGAACATACCATACAGCGACTGTCTTCTTTGAACAAGCCATTTCACTTTATCAAAAAGATCAAGTAGCAACGATGATCAAATCATTGTTTTCACTTGCTCTTACTTATTTCAAACTTGGAGATATGAAGCGAGCGAGTGAGGCTATTATGGAGGGGACGCATCAGGCCTCTTTATTGGGAGATGAGATTTATCAATTAAAATTCCAATTTTTGCAGGCACTTTATATTGAAAAAGACAGCTGTGATCAATTGAGATCCGCCCTGTTTGGTCTAAGAAGCAAAAAAATGTTTGCTGATTTAGAGGAATTAGCACTTGATGCGGCTAATTATTATAAGGAACGCGACATGTACAAGGAATCTTCCACTTTTTTTGAAATGGTGATTGAAGCGCGTACGCACATTCAAAAAGGAGATGAGATGTATGAGAACGAAGCATAACATGTCAGCTGCTCAAGTAGAAGAAAGACTTCACACATAAAAACACACAAACAACACCCTTTACGAAAAACGTAAAGGGCTTTTTTATTGCTTATTTAATTGCTTTTTCTGCGTCAATGGCGCCTGCTCCGTAAATCAGCGGGTCATCTTCAGACCACTTGCCTGTATTTTCTTTTAATAGGGCTTTGACTTCATCAGGCGTTAAATCTGGAGAATGCTCAAGTAAGAGAGCGCAAATACCGGCGCAAATCGGTGTGGCCATCGATGTGCCAGATAACGTCGTATAATCATGATCGACTCTGTTTGATTTATC
Organism: Bacillus xiamenensis; assembly: GCF_000300535.1. Taxonomy (GTDB): domain Bacteria; phylum Bacillota; class Bacilli; order Bacillales; family Bacillaceae; genus Bacillus; species Bacillus xiamenensis. The sequence continues at coordinate 18,276 of NZ_AMSH01000053.1, read as the reverse complement.
TAGTTTATCTAGGAAGGATCTTGGTGATCTAAGAGAAACGATATTGACTCCTGGTGCAAGGATATCGGGCTTTACTTCACCATAGACCGTTGGACCTCTGCTCGAAAATGGTGCCACGACATCGTCACTTGATTCTGGTGTATTTCGATCATCATAGGCTCCGACCGTTATGACCTTCTGGCTAACGGCAGGGCTTGCAATCGTTTGGCTGTTAGGGCCAGAGTTACCGGCAGCAACACATACAACAATGCCTTGATCCCAAGCTGCATTGACAGCGCGCACCATCGGATCATCTTGCTCGTCATCATAACGCTGTGCATCGCCGCCAAGGGACATGCTGATAATGTGAATCGGGTCATCAGGATGGTCTTCATTAAACTGAATGCACCACTCAACGCCTTCTATAATAGTAGAAAGTGATCCAGCACCTTGTTTATTTAATACCTTTACGCCAATGACATTTGCTTTTGGAGCAGGTCCTTTGTATAAGCCGTCTGAGGCGGCTCCATCTCCAGCTACATCCCCAGCGCAGTGAGTTCCGTGTCCGTTATCGTCATACGGTTTCTTTTTTTGTTTGACTAAATCCACAAAATCGCGAATTCTTCCATCTAAATCTTCATGGGGATAAATCCCCGTGTCAATGACAGCGACTGTGATGCCTTCACCGGTTAATGTTGTGCCATTTCGAATGACTTGTTCAGCATGACTTGCTTGTGTGGCCACATCCAGCAGTGCATGAACTTGCCGATCTAAATAAATTTTGCGAATGTGCTCGCCATTGGTTAGCAGTTCCTCTAAAGCAGCAGGGGTGAGATCAGCTGCGCAGCAATTGATGTGGGAAAAGTGTTTTTTTATGTTTGTTTTTCTCCTTTTTTTCATTAACCGTTTTGTGCTCTGAAGACCTGCTTCGACTGCATCTTCCTTAAACTCAATGATGACCCGAAGCTTCTTTCTCTTTTTTAACCTTCCTTCAAAAAAACGATGAAGAAAACAAGGCGTCCATTTAAAAGGTTTATAGAGGTGAAGGACGGTCTCTCTTAAAGGCTGATCCAGCTTACTAGCATGTGTTCTGACCATTTGCACCATGGAAAATCCAAACATGTGATGCCCTCCATTCTAGCTATCCATTCTCGTACACTCTTACATTATGAGAATGAAAGCATCTTCGTTCGGATTCTTGTCCCTTCTTTTCTTCAAATTGGCGGCTTGCTCATCTCCCTAAAAAGAAAAGCGCTTACATTTTGTAAAATAATAGAAAAAGGTGGAAAATATGTAGAATCTGCCGATGATAGGTGGGAGAGTTCTTCTTAGAGAACCAGTAAAACAATGGATTTTGCAGAAAAAAGGGGGTTCTAGACAGGGTCAATGCTCATACAAATATGATTCGAGACAAATGAAAAAAATCGAATCCGCATAAAAAAAAGCGGAATTAAAGAAAACAGACTGGGTAGGACTAGGTCATATTAAACATAACTTCATTTGTTTGTCATACTATTCTAACTCTGTTTTCAAACAAGAGAGGCGTTTCTGTGTATATAAATGCAATTATCTTATTTTTGAGGAATCTCTTGATCTAGAGTGTTATGATCAGATTTGAAGAAAGAATGTGGAAAAAATGAAAAGAAATGATGATTCAATTTTAATCATAGAAACGGCTTAGAAATCTGTTAAAGGAGAACGGAAATGAAGAAGTTTTTTGCTTTGCTTCTCCTGCTTGTGATTGGATGGGGCGTCTATTATACCATGCAATCACAGGAACATGATGAGCCAGTGTCATCAGGTGGGGAAGACGAAAGCGGTTCAACTGATATTTATCGCAATTTTAAAGAGCTGGAAGAGAACGAATCAACCAATAATTATCAAATTACTTCCAATCCAGTGACTGGCAGCCGGCTGCTTGTGATGTCGCCTCATGGCGGGAGAATTGAAGGCGGCGTTAGTGAGATCGTCCATTTTTTTGATAACGAATTTTCTACGTACTTATTTGAAGGTTTTAGAGAAAATGCATCAGAACTTCATATTACAAGTACAAACTTTGATGAACCAATCGGAGTTGCACAGGCAAAAGCACATGATTATGTATTAGCTGTGCACGGCTATAAAGGTGAGGAAGGAATTGACCACACCCTTGTTGGCGGGACAGACTACGACCGTGCAGAGAAAATTGTGAACTCATTAGAGCGGAATGGATTTTCTGCTGAACTTGCTGTTGCACACGCAAGCCTAAGTGGAACGAGCAATCATAATATTAATAATCTTACAAAAACAGGGCAAAGTGTTCAGCTTGAGATTAGTAGAAGTCAACGTGAAGCTTTATTTGACAGTTTCGATTTTCGGCGGCGGTCAAGTACAAAAAATGAGACGTTCTACCGGTATGTCAGAGCGATTCGCACGGTGCTGGATGAAGAATACACGTAAGAAGTATGCACATATTAAGACAGCAGGGCGAATTCTTGTTACACTATAAAAAGTGATAACAAAAGGAGAGACGGATATGGTGCGTCATTATTTTCACCTTCAGGCAAGCTGGCCTGGTCTGCGGAACGATGTGGGTACAATCGAATGTGAACAATTAAAAACAAAAATTTCAATTCCAAAAGAAATGGACGGCCCAGGCATTGGAACAAATCCAGATGAGATGCTTCTAGGTGCAGCGGCCACCTGTTATATCATCACACTTGCAGCCATGATGGAACGAAGTCAATTAGAGAAAGAGGATTTATCCATGAGCTCTGAGGCTGTTGTAGATGTGACAAACGGTATATTTACATATGAAAAAATCATTCACCGGCCAGTCATTATCCTCAAAGAGTCCGCCACAGCACAAGACATTGCATTGGCTCGCAGGCTTGCACATAAAGCGGAAAGCTCATGTATGATCTCTAGAGCTGTTCAAGGGAATGTCGATATTTCCTTAGAAGAAACCATCAAAACCGCCCAGTAAGATAAAAAAGTCATTTTCTCTTTTTAGATGGAGAAAATGACTTTTTTTATGCTGTCCATTCGGATTGATCCATTGGTTCTTTGATTTCTTTCTTTTGTTTTTTGGACTGATTTAAGACAATCACGCCGCATATCACAAGTGCAAGACCGATCAAGCCTTTTGTATGAATGGTTTCGTTAAAGAGAACGAGACCCACGAGAGCGGTAAGGGCTGTCCCGACGCCAGACCAAGTGGCATATGCGGATGACAGCTCAATTGTTCTCAGTGCCAAACTAAGGAACGTAAAGGCGCATCCAAATCCGATCAGCACGCCAATACTTGGTAGCACCTGTGTAAAGCCTTGCGAGAGCTTCAGCATCGTACTGCCAAAAACCTCCGTCAAAATGGCTCCTGTTAAATAGAGAATTCCTTTCATCATCTCCTCACATCCTTTAAGACATATTTAATAGAACAACCCCTGATACAAGCATGGCCATTCCAATGACTGCTTTACGGTTCAAGGTTTCTTTGAAAAAGAGCACGCCAAAAAAAGCCGTGAGGACGGTACCTACCCCAGACCATGTAGCGTAAGACATGCTAAGTGGAATCATGTTAAGCGTGAGTGACAGCATATAAAAGGCAAGTGTATAACCTGCGACAACAGCAGCGCTAGGTTTCAAGCGTGTGAAGCCATTGGAAAGCTTCAGCATTGCTGCCCCGATCGCTTCTGAAAAAATGGCAACAGCCAAAAAAAGATATCCGAGGATCATCATCATCCCTCCTGTAAAATGTGTAAAATTCGATGAAGTAAAAGGGTTTTTTCCTCTCTCGTCAATGGTTCAAGCTGAAACATTTCTGAAAACCATATCCCATCACATGCTAGGCGGATCAGCTGGCTAATTGCAGGGTCGTTTATTTCCTCTGCTGCTTTTTCTTTGAATTCTGCATAAAAATCGCGCCAAGGATTCAATAACGCTTCATCAAATGACATGGTGGCCAGCATGCTTGTACAAAGCTGGGTGGTGTTCTGCATATCAAGATCATGTAATGTGGCCAAAATATATGCACGTACATAAGGCGCTTTTTCGTTTTTGTATGTTTCCTGATACGTCTCGAGCTGCTGACGAAAACAGGCAATCGCATGCTCATTCATTTGTTGGATAAGCTCTTCCTTGCTTGAAAAATGATACAGCAGCCCGGCTTTGGTCATATTTGCATATTCTGCCACCTGCTGAAGGGTGAGCTGACTTAATCCTTCTTTTAAAATGGTGTGAGCAGCAGCCTCAAAAATTTGTTCTTTTTTGGTTTTAGACATAAAAAAAACACCTACTTTACTGAACGGTCGGTAAAGTAAATGTTAACCCATAAAAAGCAATTGTGTCAATCGATTCATTTCAATAGAGGATGTTTTCACTAAAAAGTCACATTTAATAATACGGGTATGGTCCATATGGCGGGTATGGTGGATAAGGATAACCATAGCCATAGCCCGGAGCAAGAAGCGATCCAGCAAGAAGTCCTCCAGCAAAACCACCTAAAAATGGAGGCCCAAAAAATCCAGGTCTCCCATAGCCAAAACCAGGTCTTCCGAATCCAAAACCAGGGCGCCCAAATCCAAAAGGTCTTCTCATATCTTCTTGAATAAACGGTGTTTCAAAATAATTCATAAAAAAAGGCTCCTTTCACATAAAATCACTGTAACTGACATCAGTGTATTCGAATGGCCCACAAGTGTTTGGGGGAATGCCTATTATAAGGAGGAATGTCGAAAATGGGCCTGTATCCATCTGATTGGGCAAAATGCCCGCCTCATGCTCATGCCTATAAAGCACGTACGGAAGTAACAGAACAGCATTATCATTTAATAGAAGGGATTTCTCAACCTGTGAATGGAAGCAGTACCGATCAGCATACTCATTATTACCGCGGGATCACATCTTTTGAAAGGGGGCATTTCCACAGATACTACGGCATCACAGGGCCTGCTATTCCAAGAGTAGATGGGACGCATTATCATGAGATTCAAGAAGTCACGTTTGCAGCCTACAACGAATCTGTCCCCATCCCTTACGGAGGAGTCGTTTACAGCCCAGAGCAAGAAAGGCCAACGCATAAGCACCGATTAAAAGGAAAGACATATGAAGTGGTCGGAAATGAACCACTTGGCTGGTGATGGTTAGTATATAGGAGAGACAGAGAAGTTATGCTATACTGTAGGCAGTTTGTAAAAGAGAGTGATGTTATGAAAAAAGCAAAACAACCAGTGATTGTTCTAGTAGGTCCGACAGCTGTCGGAAAAACAAAGATGAGCATTGATATAGCTAAAGCATTTAATGGAGAAATTATCAGCGGAGATTCCATGCAGATTTATAAAGGAATGGATATTGGAACAGCCAAAATCACCCCGGAAGAAATGGATGGCGTTCCGCACCATTTAATTGATATTAAACAGCCGGACGAATCGTTTTCAACTGCTGAATTTCAGCAGCTTGTCCGTTTGAAAATCAAAGAGATTGCTGCTAGAGGGAAAACACCAATGATTGTTGGTGGAACAGGTCTGTATATTCAATCTGTTCTATATGATTACACGTTTACCGATGAGAAAAGTGACCCTGCTTTTAGAGACGAAATGACGCTCTTTGAAAAGCAGCATGGACCGATTCAGCTGCATGAAAAGCTAAAGGCAGTAGATCCTGAAGCTGCAAAAGCGATCCACCCGAATAACGTCCGCCGCGTGATCCGGGCACTTGAGGTCATACATACAACAGGCCAGAAAATGTCCGAGATGCAAAATGGGCATCAAGAGGTTCCTCTTTATAACACAGCCTTCATTGGGCTGAAGATGGACCGAGAGCTTTTGTACGAGCGCATTCATCAAAGAATTGATATGATGTTAGATGAAGGCTTAATAGAAGAAGTGAGAGCACTATATCAATCTGGTTTGAAGGACTGTCAGTCTGTCCAAGCGATTGGCTATAAAGAATTGTACGCCTATTTCCAAGGCGACTGCTCACTGGATGAAGCCATCGAGCAATTAAAGCAAAATTCCCGTAGATATGCGAAGCGTCAGTTCACGTGGTTCCGTAATAAAATGGATGTCACTTGGTTTGATATGACACCACCTTGCCACTTTTCAGACAAAAAAGAGGAAATTTTCGCATATATAGCAGGAAAGCTCGGACTTAAAGCGAAACTGTAGTTATCAGAATCAAGGAGGACGAAACATGAAACCGATTAATATTCAGGACCAATTTTTGAATCAGATCCGCAAAGACAATACATTTGTCACTGTATTTTTACTGAATGGCTTTCAGCTTCGCGGTCAAGTAAAAGGATTTGACAACTTCACGGTGCTGCTTGAGACAGAAGGAAAGCAGCAGCTTATTTATAAACACGCCATTTCTACATTTGCACCTCAAAAAAATGTGAATCTAGAATTAGAATAGAATCATTTTGTCAATAGCCCCATGCAGCTGCGAATAAACCGGCCGGAACCCGCTACGTTTTTTGTCAGTGCAGAGGGGCTATTTTGCATGCCATGAAACTTTTCTACCCATTTTGCGTATAATTCCTTATTGGACATTTAAAAGGGATGAGGGGATTTATATGGAAAATGCAGAGCTTGAATTAAGAAGGATTAGAGTGATTCTTCTTTTAATTGGGATCGTTGTCTTATTTGGATCGTGCGCCATCTCAAACATCGAAACGAGACAAGAAAGTTGGCACGACTATTCTAATCAAGATGATGAAGATCATGTAGACGGCCTTTTACAATCATCTGTTGCACTAAAAAATAATCACTTTGCTGTTGTGAAAGACGATGAAGTACATGTGTACCGGTTTGATGAAAAAGCAGGGGAGCTGACCCTCATTACGACGACATACATAGATGAATGGGATGAAGAATATGATGATGTCCTTGAAGACTAAGCACGTAAATTTACAAATGAATGTGAAGTCGCTACACTATAATCATGCATCAGACATCTAGACAGAAAAGGATGAGTTCATGACACACAAAATTAAAATTAATCATTGGGAACAAACTTGTGAAGATGACTCCTGTTTCGAATATGGAACAAGCGTGTCTGTAAACGGGAAAGAATTAGTAAGAGAGGCCTCAATCGTCTCTGCGCTTGAAGCTGTGCTGAAAGAATTAGGTGTTGAAGTGGAAATAACAGAAGTGTCAGAAGATTTACAGTGCGATGCCTACAAAAAATAAAACAAAAAGTCTAGTCTACTAAGCGATTTTTTTTCGTGTTATGATAGATTTCGGTTTCAGTTGAATAGGGAGTAGGGCAGTCTATTTTTATATCCTGCTCTGCTCTATTTATTTGAACGTACGAGTTCGGCTATGAATATTCGGCCGGGTTGGTTGATTTTTTTCGTTTCGAACAACTATATATTGTGTTTTAAAAAAACATAGTATACTATATATAGTGAATGGCGAAATGATCAACAATACTAAAAACTAGGTCGTGATGGAATTGATTCAAATCGTATTTGATTCAAAAACAGGAAATGTTCAACGCTTTTTGGACAAGACCCCTTTTACAGACAAACGAAAATTGACTGGAGAAGAGTTTTTGGATACGCCGTTTATTCTCGTCACCTTTACGACAGGATTTGGACAAGTCCCTAGTACCACTCAGTCCTTTTTAGAGAAAAATGCTCACCTTTTACTAGGTGTAGCAGTGAGTGGCAACAAAGTGTGGGGAGATAATTTTGCAAAAAGCGCCGATACGATTTCTAAACAATATCAAGTTCCTATTTTGCACACCTTTGAGCTAAGCGGAACAAAAAGGGATGTTGAATTGTTTACACAGGAGGTAGAAAGAATTGTCACAAAATCAGGTTCCAAAGTGGATACAATTAAATAACGAGATTATGATTCAAAAAGAAGGAAAGTTTCAGTTCGACAAGGACAAAGAAGCTGTACATAGTTATTTCGTAGATTATATTAATCAAAACACGGTTTTCTTTCACAATTTAGAAGAGAAAATTAATTACTTAATAGAAAACGATTACTATGAGGAAGAATTTTTAAGACAATATAGCATGGCAGATATTAAAGAAGTATTCGATGCTGCCTATGCCAAAAAATTTAGATTCCCATCATTTATGAGTGCGTTTAAGTTTTACAATGACTATGCACTCAAAACAAATGACAAAAAGAAAATCCTTGAACGCTATGAAGACCGCATTTCAGTTGTGGCTCTTTTCTTTGCGGGCGGAGACAAAGAGAAAGCACTTGAATTTGTAGAGCTGATGATCAATCAAGAGTACCAGCCAAGTACACCAACCTTCTTAAACGCAGGACGTAAAAGACGCGGTGAGCTTGTGAGCTGTTTCTTGCTTGAAGTCAATGACTCATTAAACGATATTTCAAGAGCCATTGATATTTCCATGCAGCTTTCTAAACTAGGCGGCGGCGTCAGCTTGAATCTTTCAAAGCTCCGTGCGAAAGGTGAAGCCATTAAAGATGTAGAAAATGCGACAAAAGGTGTCGTAGGCGTCATGAAACTGTTGGATAATGCATTCAGATATGCAGATCAAATGGGACAAAGACAAGGATCAGGAAGTGCCTACCTGAATATTTTCCACAGAGATATCAATGATTTCTTAGATACGAAAAAAATCTCTGCCGATGAAGATGTTCGTGTGAAAACACTCTCGATCGGTGTGGTCATCCCAGATAAATTTATCGAGCTTGCTAGAGAAGATAAAACAGCATACACATTCTATCCTCACACAGTCTATAAAGCATATGGACAGCATCTTGATGAGATGGACATGGAAGAAATGTATGACGAGCTTGTTGAAAACCCAAAAGTCAAAAAAGAAAAAGTGAATCCGAGAAAGCTTCTTGAAAAATTAGCTGTGTTGCGCTCAGAGTCAGGCTATCCATATATCATGTTCCAAGATAATGTGAATAGAGAGCACGCACTGAACCATATTTCACGTGTGAAATTCTCAAACCTTTGCTCAGAGGTACTTCAGGCTTCAGAAGTTTCTTCATACACGGACTATGATCAAGAAGATGAGATCGGACTTGATATTTCTTGTAACCTTGGTTCATTAAATATCATGAACGTGATGAAAAACAAATCCATTGAAAAAACGGTCAAGCTTGCAACTGATTCACTAACACTTGTGTCTGAAACAACAGATATCCGCAATGCACCGGCCGTTAGAAAAGCAAACAAAGCGATGAAATCAATTGGACTTGGTGCGATGAACCTTCACGGGTATTTAGCTCAAAACCAAATCGCTTATGAAAGTGAAGAAGCAAGAGATTTCGCTAACACATTCTTTATGATGGTGAACTATTACTCCATTAAGCGTTCAAGTGAGCTTGCAAAAGAAAAAGGAGAAACATTCCATCGTTATGAGGGCTCTGGCTATGCAACTGGTGAGTACTTCAATAAATACGTGGAAAATGATTTCACTCCAAAAACAGAAAAAGCGGCAGCACTATTTGAAGGCATGCACATTCCAACAAAAGAAGATTGGGCAGCACTCAAAGAATTTGTAGCGGAAAATGGCATGTATCATAGCTATCGATTATGCATTGCACCAACAGGCTCCATTTCTTATGTTCAATCGGCAACAGCATCTGTGATGCCAATTATGGAACGTATCGAAGAAAGAACATACGGCAACAGCAAAACATATTACCCAATGCCAGGTCTTTCAGCGCAAAACTGGTTCTTCTATAAAGAAGCATACGATATGGACATGTTTAAAGTGGTAGACATGATCGCAACCATCCAGCAGCACGTCGATCAAGGAATCAGCTTTACATTATTCTTAAAAGATACGATGACAACGCGTGATTTAAACCGCATTGATCTTTATGCACACCATAAAGGCATTAAGACACTTTATTATGCAAGAACGAAGGATACAGGGCAGGAAGGCTGTCTTTCTTGTGTTGTTTGATTAAAGGAGAGTTTAACGTGACAAAAATTTATGATGCAGCCAACTGGTCAAAACACGAAGACGATTTTACACAAATGTTTTACAACCAAAATGTAAAGCAGTTCTGGCTTCCTGAAGAGATTTCCTTAAATGGGGATCTCTTAACGTGGAAATATTTAGGTGAAGAAGAGCGAGATACGTACATGAAGGTACTTGCTGGACTCACTTTACTTGATACAGAACAAGGAAACACAGGGATGCCGATTGTGGCAGAACATGTGGACGGCCATCAGCGTAAAGCCGTGTTGAACTTCATGGCGATGATGGAAAATGCAGTTCATGCGAAGTCATACTCAAATATCTTCATGACGCTTGCACCAACTGAAACCATTAGTGAAGTATTTGAATGGGTCAAGAAAAATAAATTCTTGCAAAAGAAAGCAGATATGATTGTAGGTCTGTACCGTTCGATCCAAAAGGATGATCCTCTTTCCTTGTTTAAAGCAATGGTTGCTTCTGTTTACTTAGAAAGCTTCCTATTTTATAGCGGCTTTTACTACCCGCTTTATTTCTATGGACAAGGAAAGCTGATGCAAAGTGGTGAAATCATTAACTTGATTTTGCGTGACGAAGCAATTCACGGAGTGTACGTTGGATTATTAGCACAAGAAATCTACAACAAACAAACACCTGACGTGCAAAAAGAGCTCTATGACTTCTCGATCGACCTGCTCAATGAGCTTTACGAAAACGAACTTCATTACACTGAGGATATTTATGACCAAGTCAACTTATCTCATGATGTGAAAAAGTTCATTCGTTACAATGCCAATAAAGCGTTAATGAACCTTGGATTTGCCCCTTACTTTGAAGAAGAAGAGATTAACCCGATCGTCTTAAACGGACTCAATACAAAAACAAAGTCACATGACTTCTTCTCTATGAAAGGGAACGGCTACAAGAAAGCAACCGTTGAGCCGTTAAAAGATGACGACTTCTTCTTTGGAGATGAATCATAAGTAAAACGCGAAAGTCAAAACGCATCACTCGTTTTGGCTTTTTGCCATTTCTTAGCAGCGAGCTACATACTGGAGGTTACCGAACATGGGAAAAATGGATGAAATCATTTTAGTCGCACCGCGCAAACGTGTGTTCCAAAACGAAACACTTACGTTTAATGGTGTGAATAGTGAAGAAGAAACAATTCGAACGATCATGAAAGAAATCGAAGAGCACTTTGAGCAAATGCGAAGAGGCGATGCAGAGGAAAACCCTGACTTTAAGCAGCCGATTCCTTATGTCGTCATTAAGCGTGAGGACGAAGTGTATGTATATGAAAGACTTCAAGGCGGGGGAGAGGCAAGATTACATCACAAGCTATCTCTTGGTTTTGGCGGTCATATGAATTTTATCGAAGGAAAAGATTTTGCTGAGATTCTAAAAGAAAATACAGATCGTGAGCTGGACGAGGAACTTTCGATTCAAGAAGAAGACAAACGTGAGATGAAAACCCTTGGATTAATCAATGATGATGACAACAGTGTCGGACGTGTGCACATTGGCCTGTTATCTGCACTTGAATTATCACCGGGTGCTCATGTAGAAGTAAAAGAAACAGATCAAATGTCAGGGAAATGGATGAAAGTAACAGACCTGAAAAAGCCTGAATACTTTGAGCGCCTTGAAACATGGTCTCAATTTGTCGTGAACATCTTAGCATAAATGAGTAGACAACAAACCGGCTCTAAAGACAACTTGAGCCGGTTTGTTTTGTTATGACAACTTTAATTTATTGGAAAACAAATGCGTCGTGACCGGCCTGCTTCAATCGAGCTGCTAGTTTATCCGCATTTTGCTTGGAACGGAAAGCGCCAGCCTGCACTCGGAACATGCCGCTTTCTAGCATGACCAATGCTTCAAATCCTTTAGATTTAAGTGTGGCTGCGAGTTCATCCGCATTGGCTCTGACCTTGAAAGCCCCTGCCTGCACCTTATAAAGATTACTTGCTTTTTTTTTCAATTGAAAGGCCTTCTCTAATCCAGTGGCATGAGCACGAGCGATGCCTTGAAGGAAGGTAGCGCTGCGAAGTTTATTGGCATCAGCTGCCGTATCAATAAAACCGTTTTCTGTTAAAATGGCGGACATAGAAGTTTCTCTAAGAACGTGGAAGTTCGCCGTTTTCTTGCCGCGGTCGGCAAAATCAACGGAGCGGACAATCTCATCATGAAGGGCATTGCGATACGTGGTTGTTGGTGCGGAAACGCCAGGGTACACATAGCTTTCAAAACCTGTGCCTCCGCCAGCATTAATATGAATAGACACGAAATAGTCAGCTCCCCAGCTATTTGCCGCATTCGTACGCTGGGATAAAGTGACGGATTGGTCAATTGAACGACTTAAGCGGACGGAAACCCCATCATATTCACTAATCAACATATCTCTCAGAAAAAGCGCGATTTGAAGTGTTATATTTTTCTCCAAAAGTCCATTGGCAGCAGCTCCAGAATCTGTTCCTCCGTGGCCAGGATCAATAAAAATTTTCACCATCTATTCATCACCTCGTCTTTATTTTATGGGGAAATAGAAAAATTGCCTGTACCAAATGCGGAAATCATTAAGACTCTTTTCTGCACAATTTGTGATGAAAAAGCTACATTTTTCTAAGAAAAAGCAAATTGTTGGTTTGTCCGCCCAAAATGGATGAATACAATAGAAATAGCACATCATTTCCTGGGAAACCGCACAATCCCCTACAATAACCTGTATCTCGGGTTATTATGACAGCAAACCTATGCTAAAGCGGGCGATTGTCACGATTACAGCTCCACCCGAATAGAATAAAGAGAGAAGAGCGAGAGGTGAATACGTTGGAGCGAGCTGTCACATATAAAAACAACGGCCAAATCAATATTATACTTAATGGACAGAAACAAGTATTGGTTGATGCAGATTCCGAGGCAGAATATCTGGAAGCTCTGCAAAAAAATGAGGCGAAACACAGCATCCTGCGGGAAATCGAGCGTGAAATGAACAGCCTTGTCGGTATGGATGAAATGAAACGAAACATAAAAGAGATTTATGCCTGGATTTTTGTCAATCAAAAAAGGCAGGAACAAGGATTAAAGGTAGGGAAACAAGCGCTTCATATGATGTTCAAAGGAAATCCCGGCACAGGAAAAACAACGGTGGCAAGGCTTGTCGGTAAGCTTTTCTTTGAAATGAATGTTCTCTCAAAAGGGCACTTAATTGAAGCCGAACGAGGAGATCTTGTCGGAGAATACATTGGGCATACGGCTCAAAAAACAAGAGACTTAATTAAAAAGTCACTGGGCGGCATTTTGTTCATCGACGAAGCCTATTCTCTTGCCCGCGGAGGAGAGAAGGATTTTGGAAAAGAAGCGATTGATACCCTTGTGAAACATATGGAGGATAAGCAGCATGAATTCATTCTCATCCTTGCCGGTTACTCCAAGGAAATGGATCATTTTCTCTCTTTAAACCCAGGTCTGCAATCGAGATTTCCAATCAATATCAACTTCCCTGATTATACGGTCGATCAGCTTATGGATATTGCGAAACGAATGATGGCCGATAGGGAATATGTCTTTACCCAAGATGCAGAATGGAAGCTGCGGGACTATTTAATGCACATTAAGAGCACAACAAGTCCAGCAAAATTCAGCAACGGCCGTTTTGTGCGAAACACCATTGAAAAGGCCATTCGAACTCAGGCGATGAGGCTGCTGCTTGTGGATCATTATGATAAAAAAGATCTACTTACGATTAAAAGCCATGACCTGCAAATGAAAGAGGATACGCCTTCTTAAAATGGCGTATCCTTTTTGTAAAGAGACGCGAAAATAAACCTTCCGAATAGTGGTATACGTGAGATGTGTTTGGTATGATGGTACTACTGAAAACTTAAGTACAGAAAGGAAACAACTGACGTTGAATGAACATGAAATGATCGAAAAAGCGATCCTTGTCGGCTGTCAATTGCCGCATATAACGGATGAACGCTTTCAATATTCTATGGAAGAATTAGCTTCCTTAACCAAAACAGCTGGCGGTGAAGCTGTCAACGTAATGACGCAAAAAAGAAATAGACAGGACAGCGCGACTTACATCGGGAAAGGGAAAGTGGAAGAGCTTGAAGTGCTTTGCGACGAGTTAGCCTGTGATGTCATTATTTTTAACGACGAGCTTTCACCGAGTCAGCTAAAAGCATTGGCGACTGCACTAGATGTGAAAATTATTGATCGTACGCAATTGATTTTAGACATTTTTGCTAAAAGAGCCCGTACAAGAGAGGGGAAGCTGCAAATTGAGCTTGCCCAGCTTCAGTATGCCTTGCCGAGACTGAGTGGACAAGGGATCAGTCTTTCAAGACAAGGAGGCGGAATTGGTGCAAGAGGTCCAGGTGAAACAAAACTTGAAACAGACAGACGTCATATTCGAAACCGCATTCACGACATTCACAGGCAGCTATCTGCAGTCAAAGAACACCGCACGAGATACCGGGAACGACGGAAGAAAAATGGGGTGTTCCAAATTGCCATTGTCGGGTATACCAATGCCGGAAAATCCACTTTGTTTAACCAGTTAACAGATGCTGATAGTCATGAAGAAGATTTACTGTTTGCAACGCTTGATCCGATGACACGTAAAATGACATTGGAATCTGGCTACAGTGTGCTGATTTCAGATACAGTTGGTTTTATTCAAGACCTTCCAACCACACTCATTGCAGCCTTTCGTTCCACCCTTGAAGAAGTGAAAGAGGCAGACTATTTGCTTCATGTGATCGATTCTTCTAATGAGGATTACGAAGGGCACGAACGAACGGTTCATGAGCTTTTAGAAGAATTAGAAGCAGACCGTATTCCGATGCTGACCGTTTATAACAAACAAGATCAAATCAGAACGGATTTTATTCCGTCTTCAAAGCAGCGCCATGTTTTAATCAGCGCGAGACGCGAGGAAGATGTGAAGCGGTTAAAAGCAGAGATCATGGCTGAGTTGAAAAAAGACTTTTTAACACCGTATCATGTGAAGATTCCAGCATATGAAGGGAAGCTTATATCTGCATTAAAGTCAGAAACCCTCGTGGAATCACTGGAATTTCAAAAAGAAGCAGAGCTTTATGACATCACCGGCTTTAGTGGTGAGGAGCAGACCATATTAGGTCAAATCAAAAAGTATATGTTGTAGGAAAGGAATTAAATCACGATGTTTCACACTTTAAAACACGGCACCATTTTAGAAAAAATAGCAGCAGAAGCAGAACAAGAAATTTCACTCGTACATCAGCAAATTGATCAAAGAAGCGAACAAAACGAGTGGCGGGTTCTTGAAAGCTATCGGAAACATCAAGTCAGTGACTCTCATTTTAACCCGACAACTGGCTATGGCTACGATGATATGGGGAGAGACACGTTAGAAAAGATCTATGCGGAAGTATTCGGAGCGGAAAGCGGTCTCGTACGCCCGCAGATCATTTCCGGAACACACGCCATTTCCATCGCCTTATTTGGTGTGCTCAGACCTGGCGATGAATTGATCTACATGACAGGGAAACCGTACGATACCCTAGAAGAGATTGTCGGGATTCGTGGGAAAAAAGGGACAGGCTCATTAAAAGACTTCCAGATTGATTACAAAGCCATTGATTTGCGACAAGATGGATCAGTGGACTTCGACAAAGTCAAAGAGTCTATTTCCTCTAAAACAAAAGTCATCGGCATCCAGCGTTCAAAAGGCTATGCTTCAAGACCATCCTTTACAATAGAAGAAATTGAACAAATGATTTCATTTGTGAAAGACATCAATGAGGACATCATTGTGTTTGTTGACAACTGTTATGGTGAATTTACTGAATTACAAGAGCCGTGCCATGTGGGTGCAGACCTTATGGCAGGTTCGCTCATTAAAAACCCAGGCGGCGGCCTTGCCAAAACAGGCGGCTATATTGTCGGAAAAGAAAAATGGGTAGAAGCTTGCTCTTATCGAATGACATCTCCAGGCATCGGAAGTGAAGCGGGTGCATCGCTCTATGCGCTCCAGGAAATGTATCAAGGATTTTTCTTAGCGCCGCATGTCGTTGCCCAAAGCTTAAAAGGCGCCGTGTTTACGGCTCGTTTTCTTGAAAAGCTCGGGTTCCAAACAAACCCGGCGTGGAATGCGAAAAGAACCGACTTGATTCAATCTGTAGAATTTGGAGACCCTAAAAAAATGATTGCCTTCTGTCAGGCCATTCAATACGCATCTCCGATTAACAGTCATGTCACACCGCATGCGAGCTATATGCCAGGCTATGAGGATGATGTCATTATGGCGGCGGGCACATTTGTCCAAGGAGCCAGTATCGAATTATCAGCCGATGGCCCAATCAGACCGCCTTATACGGCCTATGTTCAAGGCGGACTCACCTATGCCCATGTGAAAAATGCGATTTGCAGTGCGGTAGATGCCTTATTGGAGCAAGGTTTTATTGAAGTCCCTGCTCGATAAAAAAATCCATGTTAATATTCCTAACATTTCGTTGACACATAATATAACATGACATATAATAAATTTAAGCAAAGAGGAGGAGAGAGTTGAGATGAGTGATAATATTCGCCGCTCAATGCCTTTATTCCCAATTGGGATTGTCATGCAGCTAACAGAATTATCTGCAAGACAAATTCGCTATTATGAGGAAAATGGTTTAGTATTTCCAGCAAGAAGTGATGGAAATCGCCGATTATTTTCTTTCCATGATGTTGATAAATTACTAGAAATTAAAAACCTCATCGAACAAGGTGTAAACATGGCAGGAATCAAAAAACTTTTTGCCAAAGCTGAGGCAGAGAATCCATCGTCTGAAACAAAGACAGAGGAGAAAACCACAGCGAAGCACAACTTGACAGATGATGAACTAAGGAAGCTACTGAAGAAGGAACTCATTCAGGCTGGACGTTTCCAACAAGGAACAACCTTTAGGCAGGGGGATATGTCAAGGTTCTTCCGTTAACCAATTAGCAAAAGCATTGCTATACACATTTTACCTTTTGTAGGGGAGGAGTTTTACGAAATGGCAAAGTACACAAGAGAAGATATCGTAAAATTAGTAAATGAGGAAAACGTAAAGTACATCCGTCTGCAATTTACAGACATTCTCGGAACAATTAAAAATGTTGAGATTCCTGTGAGCCAGTTAGAAAAAGCTCTCGATAACAAATGTATGTTTGACGGTTCATCTATTGAAGGGTTTGTACGTATCGAAGAATCAGATATGTACCTATATCCAGACCTCAACACATTTGTTATTTTCCCTTGGACAGCAGAAAAAGGTAAAGTTGCACGCTTTATTTGTGACATTTATAAGCCGGACGGGACACCATTTGATGGAGACCCTCGTAACAACTTAAAGCGTATCTTAAAGGAAATGGAAGAACTAGGATTTAGTGATTTCAACCTTGGACCTGAGCCAGAATTCTTCTTATTTAAATTAGACGAAAAAGGCGAGCCAACGCTCGAACTAAACGATAAAGGTGGATACTTCGACCTTGCACCAACAGATTTAGGTGAAAACTGCCGCCGTGATATCGTGCTTGAGCTTGAAGAAATGGGCTTTGAAATTGAAGCATCTCACCACGAAGTAGCACCTGGACAACACGAAATTGATTTCAAATATGCAGGCGCGATCCGTTCTTGTGATGACATTCAAACGTTCAAGCTTGTTGTGAAAACCATTGCTAGAAAACACGGTCTTCATGCGACATTCATGCCAAAACCATTGTTCGGTGTAAACGGATCAGGTATGCACTGTAACCTATCATTATTCAAAGATGGCAAAAACGCATTCTTTGATGAAAAAGCAGATTTACAATTAAGCGAGACTGCTAGACACTTTATCGCGGGTATCGTCAAGCACGCAACAAGCTTTACAGCAGTCACAAACCCAACGGTTAACTCATACAAACGTCTTGTACCTGGCTATGAAGCACCTTGCTATGTGGCGTGGAGTGCACAAAACCGCAGCCCATTGATCCGTATCCCGGCATCACGCGGCATCAGCACACGTGTAGAAGTGCGCAGCGTAGACCCATCTGCAAACCCATACCTTGCACTAAGCGTATTACTTGCAGCAGGTCTAGACGGAATCAAAAACAAACTAGACGCACCAGCGCCAATCGACAGAAACATCTATGTCATGGACAAAGAAGAACGCCTTGAAAACGGCATCGCTGACCTACCTGCAACACTTGCAGAAGCACTTGAGCTGCTGAAGTCAAACGAAGTCATGATCAACGCACTAGGCGATCACCTCTTCGAGCACTTCATCGAATCAAAAGAAATCGAGTGGGATATGTTCCGCACCCAAGTACACCCATATGAAAGCGATCAGTATATGTCTAAGTATTCACAAACAAAAGTTGATTTATAATTG
>NZ_AMSH01000052.1 GCF_000300535.1 Bacillus xiamenensis | reverse complement strand
ATTTGACATTCGTGAGCACCGGCACGCAGGACTGACAAAGAATGCGAGGGTTTGTCTACACGCTGACAGACTGAACATATCAGTCTGTTTCATTCATCCTTCTACCCAATCAATGCCATGATCCCTTGATATCCAAAATAGGCACCGAAGCCGAGTAAAGATAGACCGGCAAGAACAGATAAGCCATGCAATATCCGTTCATTTAAATACCGTCTAAACGTACTGGCGAGTAGCGCCATACAGAAATCCCATATGAGCATGCCGATAAAAATGGCCAAACTGTACATCAGCATTTGGGATGCTCCATACTTTTCGATCGTATTGGCCAAAATGCTGCCATAGATTCCAAGCCAAAATAAAATACTGAGCGGATTGGAAAGAGAAATGAAAAACCCTGACATGAATGAGTGTCCGATTGATATGTTTCCTCCATCCTTTTTCGGGCTCTCCTGCAAATTGATTTTACGAAGGCTTTCAATACCGGTATAGGTCAGAACGAAAAAGCCGAACAGCCACAAAAAAGTTTTCACAAGAGGTGCGGTCAAAAGCTGGGCGACACCAAAATAAATGAGGAGCATATACACAATATCCGCAGCCATGGCCCCCACACCAAAAATCCACGCGTGCCAAAATCCACTTTTAATCCCTCTGTCAATTTGGGCTGCATTGACTGGCCCAACAGGCGCTGAAAGCGACAACCCTAAAAAGATATATCCAAAAAACACCGTCACAAGACGTCCTCCTTTTGATGCTGACTTGTACATGTTATTCAAACTTTATCTGTTTTAGTACAAGTCCTTTTTATGAAGATAAACTGAAAAAGGGAGGAGCTTCTTACCGATTTGCTTTCAGCGTTGACAGCTGCGCAGGAGCTGTTCCTTTACAGCGTGAACATATCCAGCTGCCCACTCGTCTCGTGAGAAGAGAATCTTCATAAAGAAAAAAGACTGAGAAATCTCTCAGTCTTAGCGTGCACACAAACCCTCGCATTCGCCCGCAATCCTGCGAGCTGGTGCGTAAGAATGGTCAATTTGCTCTGCAAAAGCTTGCTGTCCTTTCTAGACGTCAAGGACTTTCAATCAATCTATGAACCTATACAAATTGAGCAAGAATGAATGTCCATATACATACGATGCCGAGCAAGATGAAGCTGTACTTCACTGTTTTTTTGAAAAGCTCAGATTCTTTCCCTGTTTCTCCAACAGCTGCTGTTGCGATGGCGATAGACTGCGGAGAAATGAGTTTCGCCATGACACCGCCGGTCGTATTCGCCCCAATTAACAAACCTGCCTGAGAACCGATTTGAGAAGCCGTGACCGCTTGAAGGTTACCGAATAAGGCATTGTTACTCACAACAGACCCCGTAATAAACACACCGATCCAACCAAGCATTGGACTGACAAGCGGGAACAAATCGCCTGTTTTGGCAAGCGCGAGACCAATTGCAGAGCTTAGTCCAGCAAAGTTCGCCAAGTTGGCAAACCCCATAATAAAACAAATCGTGAGAACAGGTATCCAAAGCTCCTTCACTGCTGCTTGTAAGCAGGCAGCGCCATCTGTTAATTTGATCTGCCGGCTAAACAATCCTGTCAGCATGACCGCAATGAGAATGGCAGTACCAGTTGCACTGATGACATCAATTTTAAAGATCGCATCAAGCGGTGTGTCTGTTTGGGCAATTGGCGGTAATTTCACAATTTGCTGATGCAGAAACGGCATTTTCACTAAAATGGTTGTCCAATTGAGCGGGCCAGACGCAGCAAACAGCGCTTTAAATGCAGGCAGACTCCATACCGTAATCACAGCCGTTAAGATATAAAACGGAGACCAAGCCTTCAGCACCTCAATGCCGCTATACGTTTGTTTCTGTTCAATGGCTGGTGCTCCTTCTTCACGGTAAATGTGTGTTGGCTGCCATTTTCGGAGAAAGAGAGCCAGCATCCCCATACTTGCTAAAGCTGAAATAATGTTCGCCAGCTCAGGCCCCATCGTCACCATGGTCACAGCCTGCAAAATGGCATAGCTTCCACTCACAACAAGCAAGGCTGGCAGCGTTTCTTTGATCCCTTTAAAGCCGTCTACAATGAAAATGAGTAGAAACGGGATACAGAATGAAATAAACGGAATCGTATATACCAAGGTTTGAGACAAAGCAAGCGGCGGCATATTTCCCATTTGCGCCCCTGTAATCACTGGAATACCCACTGCTCCAAATGCGCCAGACGCAGCATTGGCAATTAAGCAGAGCATAGCGGCTTTCAGTGGTTTAAATCCAAGCTCTGTTAAGAGAGCGGCACTGATCGCAATCGGTACACCAAATCCGGCTGCTCCCTCTAAAAATGCATTAAAACTAAAACCAATTAATAAGAGCTGTAAACGTTGATCTTGAGAGATTCCTGCAATACTAGAACGAATAACATCGAATTTTCCAGATTTCACAGCAATTTTATAGAGCCATACAGCCATGATCACGATATATCCAATCGGCCACAGCCCATTAGATATACCGAGCAGCACAGCAGATAATGCCTTTTCAACCGGCATATGAAAGAAGAATACAGCTGTTACAAAACTGACGATCAAGGTAAAACAAGCGGCCAAAACACCCTTTAACTTAAATACAGTTAATGCAAGTAGGAAAAACAAGATTGGAAGCATCGCCACCAATGCACTCACGAACTCATTACCAAACGGATCATATATTTGCTGCCACATAGTGATTCATCCTTTTCTGCTCAGATAGGTTGCCTTTGATTGATTAAAAATGAGGAGCTAAAATCCCTTTTAACACATTCACACTATGTGCGAATTTTTCTTTTTCTGTGTCATTTAGTGCAAGCTCCATCACTTCTGTTGCACCATTTCGGTTCACAAGGGCAGGTACACCAATGTAGACATCTTCTGCTCCGTATTCTCCATCTAAATAAGTGCTGACAGTCAGAATGCTGTTTTCATTGTGCAAAATGGCTCTTGTAATACGGGCTAAACTCATCGCTACACCGTAATAAGTGGCACCTTTTTTCTCAATGATTTGATAAGCGGCATGACGCACATTTTCCATGATCTCATCTAAATCTTCTTGTTTGTATTGATCATTTTTCTTCATTAATTCTGCGATCGGTACACTTCCGATATTTGCATGGCTCCAAACAGCAAGCTCTGTATCCCCATGCTCTCCAATGATGTACGCGTGTACGTTGTGTGCTGCTGCTTCAAAGTACTCACTTAGCATGTATCTGAATCTTGCGGTATCAAGAGTGGTTCCACTGCCAATGACTCGTTCTTTCGGAAGTCCGCTGAATTTCCAAGTCGCATATGTCAAAATATCAACTGGGTTTGTAGCAACTAAGAAAATGCCATCGAATCCGCTTTTCATTACGTTTTCGACAATGCCTTTAAATATATTTAAATTTTTCTCAACAAGATCAAGTCTCGTTTCACCTGGCTTTTGGTTTGCACCAGCACAGATACATACAATGTCAGCATCCTGACAATCCTCATAATCTCCATACCAAGTATTCACAGGATGCGGGGCAAATGCTTTCCCATGGTTTAAATCCATGACATCACCCATTGCTTTATCTTGATTCAAATCGATGACTACCAATTCATCTGTGATCGCTTGATTTATTAATGTAAAGGCATAACTACTGCCGACAAAACCTGCTCCAATAAGCGCTACTTTGTTTACTTTTTCGTTTGTCATGTCTCCTCATCCTCCTGAGTAAAACTAAGTTGTTTGTTTGTGAATTATTTCACATTTATATTGTGCAATACTTCACAAACTTTTTCAAGGGGGTTTCTTAAATAAATATGTAGCGAATTTGTGAACACTCTTATTGTGGTTTCAAATCGCTGTCTCCATACATTTTTCCATCAGAAAAATGCGATTTTTACCGGCATTGAGATTTTGACTGAAGCTGTATACCAAAACCTTCAGCAGCATTCATCGTAAAATAAAAAAACACCCGTCTTTCCTTCAAGCGGGTGGTCTGCTTTATTTTACGCATTCAAATCTGTCATTGCTGGGACATTGATTTCTTTTACACAGGACACCCTTGATAGATGAATGACACATCTCGCCAGCTCTCCTGGATTGATACAGGTGACGGATATTTTATCTTTCCTCACATGAATGGCAAAATGGCATGGCTCCCTATATCTCCTTTAATTCCGCTGGTAACGCACGCTCCTCTATAAAGCTCTTGATCATGTCCGTAAAAAGTTCCTTCTTTTCAAAAGTAAACGTATGTCCAATGCCCGGCACAATGAACCCTTCTGCCTTTGGGTGTGCATGTGTGATTTTTTTCGCTGACCGTTTCATGATGCCTTTTTCCTTTTCCCCCACTGTGACAAGAATCCGTGCCTTCGCTTGCTGAAATGTGTGTGGGAGCTTGTAATGAAGGTTTTCTTGAAACATGGTAAGCAGGGTTTCCTTCTGCAACTGTTTCGAATCAGCCGTATAGTTACCGAGCGCTTGGCTTGGAATTCCTAACTTTTCAGCTTGCAGCTGGATAAACCATTCTTTTTTTAACAGCGGGTAAGTGAGAGGTAAAATCGGTCTTACCATCCAATAGAGCCATGGCAATGGCCTCACAAGGGCGCTGTTAATGACCGCAATGTCTGCGATGTCTGGCTCTCTCGATAACACATCAACGGCTATCTGCGCACCTAAAGAGAAGCCAATGAGAATGACTATACGACCTTGCGCATGCTGTTCAATCCATGAGATGATTTCACCGGCGCTTTCTCGCATAGAAAACGACTTTTCATTTGCTCTTGTCCCGTGTCCGATGAGATCAGGGGTATAGCAATCATACGCTTCTTTGAACTTTTCAATCTGCTCCTGCCACATCCAGCTGCTCACTCCTCCGCCATGCAGGAAAACCATGATTGGTTTTTTCACCATCGACAATTCGTCCACCATCCTTATGTATATGAAAAAAGCAGCCGCTTTTTGAGCAGACTGCTTTTTCCATATGCTCCCTTCTATTATAAGGGAACTATTACATAATTGGCTATTTTTTCAAATCCTCAATGGAGTTCACGTTTTTCATATAAGTCGGAACAACTAGACCCATTCGCAGACCCTTCATACTTGTACCGAGGTCATCATATTTTCCTTTAAACTTCGCTGCATACGTTTTATGTGTATTTGGAAGCCAAGCAGATAATGATGCATCAGCACTTCCGGTTGCAATTGCTGTCCACATTGGACCCGCTTCAACCTGAGTCAAGGTCACTTTAAAACCAAGATCTCGCAGTACTTCTGCCGCAACATTGGTACTTGCAATCTCACTGTCCCACGCAACGTAGGCAAGATTGATTTTATCACCATTCGATTTTTTCACGCCTTTTGTCCATTTAGCCACTTGATCTTTATGTTTTTTCACATATTTAGCGGCAGCATCTTTCGGTTTGACGCCATCCTGGATATCAAGCATCACTTCGCCCATGTCATCTTGAGACCATTTAAACTGACTGAGCATTTTAGCTGCTTCAGGCTGATCCTTCGCAAATCCTTTACGTGAAATGGTGTGAATTTCTTCTTCATCACCATATGATTTTTTCGGATCATCTAAATATTTTAAATCATAGCGGGTAAACATCCAGTGAGGATTCCAGCCAGTAATGATAATTGGCTTTTTACGGTCGTAGGATTTCTTCAACGTGGCTGTCATGGCTGCACTTGATGCAGACACAACCGTCCAATCCTCTAAGCCGTAATCCATTTTCGCTTGATCGGTTAAGGCCATAATACCTGAACCTGGATCAATCCCGATAATCGTTTTATTGACCTGCTGTGCTGCACTCGCATTTGAATCTGATTGTGCACCACATGCGGCTAGTAAAAAGACGAGCAGGGCGGTCATCCCAATGTAGAGAGACTTTTTCCACATTAAGCATTCCCCCTGGTTTTTTTCGTTTTAATGTTTTGTGTAATACGATCCAGTGTAATCGCAACTATCACAATGGCGATACCAGCTTCAAAACCAATACCTGTTTTCAGCTGCGTTACTGCACTGTATACTTCTGAACCAAGTCCTGGCGCACCTACCATTGCCGCAATGACGACCATGGATAAAGCAAGCATGATACTTTGGTTAATCCCAGCCAGAATCGTTTTTGTTGCAAGCGGAAGCTGAACTTTGAATAAACGCTGGAATGTCGTTGAACCAAACGCTTCTGTTGCTTCAATTAAATCGGCTGGTACTTGTTTAATACCGAGAATGGTCATACGAATCGTTGGCGGCATAGAGAAAATAACCGATGCCACAACCCCAGGAACCACGCCAATGTTAAAGAAGAAGATCGCTGGTAAGAGATAAACGAATGCAGGCATTGTCTGCATTAAGTCTAAGATAGGTGTGACGATTTTACGCACAGTTTCTTGCTGTGAAGCCCAAATACCAATCGGAACCCCGATCACAATCGAAATAATCACGGCTGTCACAACGAGCGCAAGTGTCTGAAGCATTGGCTGCCAGTAGCCTAAATAGTCGATCAGTAAAAATCCAATAAGTGTGAAAAGAGCAACTCCTCTTGTACTGATCCACCAAGCAATCCCGGCAAAGATAAGGGTTAAAATGATAGATGGAATGACACCAAGTGCTGCTACAATTCCATTTACTGTTCCAGCTAATCCATTTGTGATGCCATCAAAGAAACCACCAAAGGTTAATGTTAACCAGTCAACAAATTGATCGATATAATCCGCGAACGGAATTCTAGGTAAATCACTCATACTAAACATCTTATTCTACCTCCTGTGTAGAAGGCTCTTGTGCTTTAATTTCCTCTGGGGCGTCAGACATGTTGATATACTCATCATTTCCTGATAATGCACCAATCAATGCACCTCTGACCACAATACCCTTCATTCTGTTTTTCTCATCAACAACTGCAATTGGAATGTTCGCATCAGACACCGCATCAAAGATCTCTGTTAAATACGTTGTTTCCAATACCGTTGTAAATTCTTTATCAAGAACAGTTTCAAGCGACGCACCCGTTTCTGCCGCTTTTTTCGCTGCTTGTGCAGAAATAACACCTAATAAATGCTTTTTCTTATCTACTGCATAGATAGACGAAATCCCAAGATTCTTCATGAGCGTGAGTGCAACACGTGCCCCTTTGTCAATCTGAATGGTTTCTGCACGTTTCATAATATGACCAGCGGTTAATACTTTAGAAAGGTCAACATCTTCAACGAAACGTTCGACATATTCGTTCGATGGATTCATCAGGATTTCTTCTGGTGTTCCGATTTGAACGATATTCCCGTCTTTCATGAGGACAATGCGGTCGCCAATACGAAGCGCTTCATCTAAATCATGGGTAATGAAAATAATCGTTTTTCCTACAGACGTATGAAGCTCAAGCAATTCATCCTGCATGTCTTTACGAATTAATGGATCTAGTGCGCTGAATGCTTCATCCATTAACAAAATATCAGGGTCATTAGCTAGTGCACGTGCCAATCCAACACGCTGCTGCATACCGCCACTTAATTGATTTGGGTACTGCTCTTCAAAGCCTTCAAGCCCAACAAGCTTTAAAGATTCAAGCGCTTTTGAGCGGCGTTCTTCTTTCTCTACACCTTGCAATTCAAGTCCGTATTCTGTGTTTTCCAGAATTGTACGATGCGGGAACAATGCGAAGTTTTGGAAGACCATGCTGATCTTTTTCCGTCTGACTTCACGCAATTGATCCTTTGACATATTTGTTATCATATCCCCATCAATATAAATTTCGCCGGAGGTTGGTTCGATTAACCTGTTTAGCAGCCGCACAAGTGTGGACTTTCCGCTCCCTGATAGCCCCATGATGACAAATATCTCGCCGTCATACACATCAAAATTTGCTCGATTGACACCAACTGTTGCGCCGGTCTCTTTGAGGATCTCTCTTTTTGTTTTCCCTTTTTCAAGCATTTGAGATGCTTTTTTAGCATTTTTACCGAAAATTTTAGATACATTATTTATCTTGATTTTGATCTTTCTCTCTTCAGAATTCATATTTTCCCTCCAAATTAGCATCTTTATAACCGTAACATACGCGTTATGATGCGAACAATCTTTAGAATTCGCTTATTTCCGCACAATATGTATGAATTCCATATAGAGGTCTGGTGATTAGGGTTTATACACCGTATTACTCTTAAATCCTATAGAATGCTTCATAAACTACATATTTTACGGGGTATTTTCTCTCATCAGACAATATTTTACTGGAATTTCCTCATTGTGCTAAAAAATAAGTCGAATACTCGTGCTGCCAGACTTTTTCAATCATGAGTGAACCATTCTCCTGAACAGGATTTACCCGAAAATGGCCTCATAAAAACCTCTTCTCTCAAATTTTAATCAAATAAACAAAAAAACTGCCTGCAACTTTAGTTACAGACAGCTTGTTTTTTTAGGACTCTAGGGCAGCCCGCTTGATCTGATCTTGAAGCTCAAGCATACGTTTTGTGCCATCTTCACGTAATCGTTTGTTTTCCTCTTCGATCTGCTTCGTCTCTTTCATCCCTTGTACAATCGTATTAAAGGATGATTCAATCGTTTCAATGTCAATGCTTGGACGACCGGATAACTTGGCAATCTCAACACTTTGGCTTGAAATATTTTCAGCATTTCGTTTCAACATTTCATTGGTTCTTCTGTCCAGCTCACTCATTGAATCAGCCACAAGCTTTTGTCTCTTTGCTGTGACAGCTTGAATGATTCCATTTTTGAAAATAGGAATGGTGATGATGAAGGCAGAGTTGATTTTCCCAATTAATTTCGTATTCCCACGCTGCAGCAAACGAATTTGCGGTGCTGTTTGGAGGGCCACCATTCGTGCCATATCAAGGTCATACACACGCTCTTCAAGTGCTTGAATACCATTACGAAGCGTATCCAGCTCCATTTGCGCCAGCTGGTTTCCACCCGCCGCTTTTTCTTCATAAGAAGGAACCAATTGCTTTAATTCTTCGATTTTCATTTGACCTGCTACGACATACTTTTCAAGCTCCAAGTAGTATTGAATGTTATGCTCATACATTTCTTCAAGCGTCACAGTCGATTTGGTCATTTCGTCTTTATATTTATTGATTTCCACATTGATTTTTTCAATTTCTGCACCGAGCGTTTGATATTTACTGAAAATCTTTTCGATCATGCTGCCGCCGCGCTTAAAGATTTTTGATAACAAACCACCCTTTGGCTCGTCAAAATCATTTTTATCAAAGCGATCCATAATTTTTCCAAGCTGCGTGAGCATCGTTCCTGAGTCTGTGACGCTCGTTGAACGCATCATGGACAGAATACGGTCAGAGAACTTAGAGATTTCGACAGCCGGCTGTTTTCCATATTCAAGTAGCTCGAGCTGATTTTTGGCATCAATCTGTCTCGCAATGTTTTGAACTTCTGGATCATTGCGCAGCTGAACGCGGATATCGTCTGCCTTCTCAATCGTGATCTCCTCTTTATCAATTGAAATGATGTCATTACCGTTTGTATTTGTCATAAGCTTTGATCTCCTTATCGGTTTTTAATGGATTGAAATAACTTTCTGACGATGGACGGCTCTTTAAACTCCTGATTCATGACCATGTCGTCGAGCCAATGTGTATCAAATAATTGGTCATCTATATACCGCTCTATACACTGATATCCGGCTGGATGATACACGAAAAGATCCACACCCATTTCATTTAGGAAAATCAGGGCAGCCGCATCAGAACGAGTCAGCTCACCATTATATTCTGTATGGTATAAAATCACTTTCGGTACAGTCTGTGCATAATCAAAGGTTTGAATGAGTTCAATGAGATCGCGGCTGATATGCAGAAGCTGTTTGAATAAATAAAGGCGGACATCCTGATCAGTCTCATTGCCTTCTTTGATTAGTTTCGGATGCTGGCAGATTCGAGCTATCGCCTCAGCTATCGCTCGCTGCGTGCCCTCATATAGATGAGAAAACTGCCATACATTGCTTTTCATTAATAATTCAGGATCAATCTCTCCTGCTGGAGAAAGGGCATGCTGATAATGAAATTGATAATTCGAAGTCACTTCTCTCGTAAAAGGAAAATGGCGGATCGTTTTCGTTTCTTTCCACTCCATTAATGTGTGGATACGGTCCCAATATTCACGCTTGTCTCTCGTGACCCCCATCATTTTGGCAAACAGGTTCGGAATTTGAATCGTATCCCGATCTGCTTTGAAATTTGGGCGGATAAACGACCGTTCCTTTGCAATTAAAAACAGCTCATCATACGTTGTCTTTAGCGTAATGGAATGAGGGGTATGATCTCTGAATTGCCATGGCTTATACAGCATGGAATCTTCTGTGTGAAGCACCTCTTCAAGCTCTCTTGTCGAACGGTACGCCACCGTTGATTTCCTCTCAGGCTTTTCAGTAGGGAACGGCTCAAGCTTTGAAGTTCCTGGATACTGATCAATAAAAGTCAGCTTTTCTTCTGGATCTAATTCTCGAAACGGATCCTTGCCTTCCGGATGAAATAGCACCACATCACAGCCAATCAGCATGACATAGTAAAGAAAATAAAGCTGACTTTTATTCGCCTCTCCATACCAAATGACAGCAGGCATTTTTTCTTCAATATTCACTTCTTTCAGCCATGGCCCTAGATGGTTATTTGAAAACTTCACCACATCTAGTAAAACGCGGCGGAAATCAGGATGCTGAAATCCGCCATCATGCAGCTGCTTGAAATGCTCAAACACCTTGATTAATGAAAGGCGGATATGCCGGTTCATCACAGGATTTGGATGACGTACAATCAGCTGCTCGCCATCTAAAAAAGCCACAAAACGATTCACGGACAATCCCTTTTCTTCCTGATTAATCAAATGAATCCGTTGAAGCGCTTGAAAATGCTCTGGTTCAATATGCCGATTGAGTGTTTCACTTAAAATATGCGTGCCGTCTGTTTCATATAATTCATGTAAGTAAATAAAATAATCGGTTGCATCATGCGGAGTTCCAAGGACCCGGGCGGCTAGACTAGGCAAGGATAAGGTATGCTCGTCCTTGACATAGCCATCTCGTTCAGGGAGCGGCTTTTTCAGCAAGTTTTTCCAGGCTTCCTGATCCGCCCTTGTTTGGGTCACATTGATTTCTTTATAGCTCACGCCGCTCCTTCCTTTCACCTATATTTTTTCCAAAGTTACTACTATCATATCATTCAGCCTTCTACTTCTGCTATCGAATCGAAGGCTTTTTTGCCGCAGTCATCTGCTTTGCGACAGATGCGGCGATTTCATCCGCTGCCGCCATGCCAGATGCTGCCGTCGGTTCAAGTGATCGATCAAAGTCTAAGACTTCCCCATGCCTTGGGGCATAGCCTCTATCAGCCTGACGAATGAGTTCGGCATCTAACAAGGAATCGCCCGCACCATATACGTAGTCAAGGTTCAGCCTTTCCTTTAGAAAGGCAACAGCATCCCACTTATGAAGCGGCTGTGGAATAAAATAAAGCTTCCTGCCCTGAAGTGAAACCTGCCAGCCTCTCTCCTCACCCCACAGCCTTAATTCAGCGAGCGGAATGTGAGTAAGATACTCGTCCTTCATGATCAAATAAAGAAATTTCCCATCAGCTGTCCGAGTACGCTTGACCCAGGCGGCAATTGGCAGTTCAGCTATTTCCCTCAACATATCTCTGACGGGCATACACTCTTTCAATCTCTCATCTACAAGGGTCTGCCATTCCTCCAGCGGCTTGCCGTGATGAAGGATGCAGCCGCCGTTTGTCGTGATGGCATACTCTGGTTTGATCTCTTGTTGAAAGGGAGTGATTCGTTCATATTGCGTGGTCGTTCTTGTCGTCACTGGGATCAGCCATCCTGCTTGATAAATGGCCTGTAAGGATGTTTTCGTTTCAACAGACATATAGGAAAGCGGCCGATCATCCAGCACCTCGATGACATCATATGCTCCCTTGTATGCAAACTGCTCCAGCATTCGATGCGAGTAAATCAGTGTCCGGTCTAAATCGCTGGCAAACGCTATTTTCTTCATGACGATTGCTCCAGCGGGCGAATTAACCCGCAGCACGTGTAGGACATATTTGCATATTCAATGACGGGAACGCCTCTATCCTCTGCCAAAAGCAAAATATGCTTCAGCTTCTCCTGAGACCCTGGCTGAATCAGTATTTTCCATGGGATTCTTCTGAGCAGCACTCGAGTCGTCTCGCCAACACCAGGCTTAATCAAATGCGTA
The DNA here is from genome assembly GCF_000300535.1 of Bacillus xiamenensis. Lineage (GTDB taxonomy): Bacteria > Bacillota > Bacilli > Bacillales > Bacillaceae > Bacillus > Bacillus xiamenensis. The sequence continues at coordinate 11,893 of NZ_AMSH01000052.1, read as the reverse complement.
TTTTCAATTTGAAATGCTTGACCGATTGTTTCAATGGAAGTCATCCCCCGCCAATCAGCAGGTTCTCCTTGTGCGACGAGGATGTCTGCTTTCTCTTGTACATTTGAATCAAGCCTAGAAAATGCTTCTTCAATTGTATCTACATACAGATTAGACACATCCTCATCCAGCAACTCTTCATAATACTTGGCCCCATGGAAATCATCGGCATTGATCCAGCGGTTGTTTAGTACCGTTCGACTGACTAGTCCAGAGACCGTCGAGTTCAGACAGGCACTTGGAATGAGGAAGTCCTCTCTTGTTCCGTATAGATTTGTACAATAGCCAGGGTCAGCAAGCACAGCCAGCTCACTAGAAAGACGAATCCCATACTTATGTTCAAAATCAAGCACAGCCTTTTGCAGCTCTTTGGAAATAGCGCCTTTCCCGGTCCAGCCATCAATAAAGGCAATCTCAAAGCCTGGATGTTGGTTTAGCATATAATGCACCGCATTCTCATCTATTCCTCGGTCACGAATAATAGAAATACTATAATGAGGCAAATCAAGACCATACGTCTTTCGAATATACCGCTTGATGAGCACCCCGATCGGTGTTCCAGCTCGTGCCAAGCTGCAAAGTACGGTTTGAAAGCCTCGTTTTTTCACAATTTGTTCTGCCACAATCGCTACAGCTTCCGCTACCTTTTGCTTACTTTCTTCAAGAGATTGATAGAATAAGTGCATATAAGATGCCGTAGGCTTGTATTCAATTGGCAGCATTTCTGAGTAATGTGCACCGCTCTGAATAGAGCGCTCCCGCTCTTCTGTACTTTTCTCCATCTCAATCGATGATAAATCCTTGAGTAAGAAGGTTACGTCCTGCTCTGGATAACTTCCCATCTTTGTATACACATTAGCCATTCACCTTCACCTCATCTGATAAAGTCACAATATGCACATGCTTCACATGCCGCTCAGCAAATAAGTGAACAAGCGGCAGCAATGCTTCTTGAGAAACTTTTTTCTCGAAAAAAAGAAAGACATCATCGTATTGATCTTTGGGGATGTTGTACACGTAGTGCTGAATACGGGAATCCTCTGGACTCATGAACGCAAACCCGTTCTGGACAGCGTACCCTTCCTTTTCGACCGGATGAATCGGGCTTCTTGTGGTCGAATGAAACAGAACGCCTTCTCCCATATGGGCTGCCAGTCTCATCGGCACATACATCAGCTCCCCTGTCCCTAAGCAGAGTGTCTGTTTCCCTTTGCGTTCTTGCCGCAGCTTTAGTCCAGCCTCAGCAGCTGCTTGATCAATGGCGACCGTATCCACTGCGCTTAAACCGAAACGACCTGTTTCATGTATATACGGCGAATGGCCAGCCGAATTGACTGCATGGGAAAGTGAATACGGAACGTGTTGAAAGAAAGATTGAAGTGAATGAAAAGAGAGTGCTGGTCTTTTCTCCTGTGCAGTAATCTCATATGAATAAGAAGGCTCATCCAGCGTTTTACCCCGAAAGACCATCTGCCCTTTTAATAGAGACAATGATGTGATCTGAATGCCAAGCTCCTCTTGAAGCTGAAGCATAGCTTCCTCATGCGCAGGTGTTCTCCAGTCTAAAATGGACAGAAGGGTATAAGATTGTCTTGGGTACTTTGCGTGCAGATCCCGAATGATATTCATATTTGTTCGGCCTGTTGTGACCTCATCATCTACTAATACAACGGGACGGTCAGTCAGGAGCAGGGCTTCGTCAGCATAACAAAGCTGATCCGTCGCATGAGAATGCTCTTCTTCAAATACCAATACAGGATCAAGATCTAGCAGCTGTTCACGTGTCGTATGAATGTAAGATGCTCCATCTATCACGTCATAGACACCATGACCAAGTGCTGTTGCCGTTTCAGCAAAACCGATCACAATAGGCTGTTTGCCCGTCATGAGCTTCTCTTTTTTAAGAGCAGTATATGCTTCGGTTAACATGGCATGGTCTTCCGTCTTTAGTGCCTTTACTAGATGGTCTTGATGCGGGGGCGTCTGGCCCGTTTGCTCTTTGGCATAAACCATTGCCAAAAGACCTGAGACAAGAAGTGGTTTCAGCGGGTGAACAGGCAGATGTTTACCAAGCACCTTACTAACAAATAAAAAGGCTCTCTTTTTGTTCACCCTTGCCGCCATCTCAAACAGATGCTCTTTTTCAAGCTGAAGAGCCCCCTCTTTGAGATCAAGCTCCACCTTCATATGTGCCAAGATGTTCAGTGTATGCCGCTTCTGATTCTGTAAGTATGTCGATATAGCTTCTATTTTCATGAAACACCCCGTAAATGTCTGACTTCATTAAAATGTGCTCGGCCCACCGATAATGTGGCTTCGTTTCATTCATCTTATTAGAGAATGCACTCTTCATCACTCCAACTGTGCCATCGGCATGCTCCAAAATGCTTAATGCGTCCATGTACTCTTCCTTTGTCACAACATACATGCTTTGAACTGGTTTGAGATGTGTTGGATGGATCACTGTCTTTCCATGAATGCCGTTTGCCACATCCAGCCTTGTCTCTTTGAGCAGGCCTTGCATGTGATCAGGCTCAGATGAAAAAGGCTCGCCGCCCTTAGAGAGAGCACGAATGAATGGTTTTGGTTCTTTTCGTGCGGGTCCAAAATGCTCCCATACAGCACCAGATATCACAAAAGAACGGCCAAAATAATTGATGATATCTGTGATCAACTCAGCAATGAGCCTGATTTCATAAATGGTGGTCTCGCGATCACGGCGAATGCCGTACAATCCACACAGATCCGTTGCCCCAATGCGAATATTCAACATATATTCCTCATCATTCAGCATGATCTGCTTTAAATCAGACAACACCTGATATCTCGTTTCTTTTTCTAATAAATCTGGTGTTTCCAAAATAGGCATTCCATAGAGTTTTGTCTTCGTTTGTGCTGAAGCCTGTTTCAAGCTGTCCACATATTCCTTTGCATTGTGAACAGAACACTTCGGAAACACAAAACCAGTCAGTAAATGAAGGGAGGACCCAAGCAAGTTTGCCATATTGAGCAGCTGCTTTGGCGAACGAACCCGAATGAATAAAAGCGGCAAATGGTCAGCCGTTTCTGGTGAATGAGTGAGTTTCTCTGAAAGGAAGGTCAGTTGTGCCACTAGATTCTGTTCAGCCATGTCCACTTCTTGATCACCAATGGCATCCTCCAAACAAAACACAACAGAGCAAAGCGCTTCATATTTCTGCGAAAGCAGCATATCTGCTATATCCTGTCTGGTCGCAGGCATATATAAAGTAGCACCTAATGCATGCGCAAGTACATGCCTTGGCGACAATGAATGAATCGCCGCCGGCCGCTTAAAAAATATATCGTGCTGCCTCGCCTCTGATAAAAAACGAAAATATCGCATGCAGTGCCACCTCCTGTTGTTAGAGAGAAAATCGAACAAATGACTTGATGATTCAAAAAAGGATGGAGCCGTTAGTCAACTCCATTCCTTTTCAATCGTCCTATTCTTCTTTTGAAGCCGCAGCTTCGTTTGTCACAACTTGATGTTTCTTCTTATTGATTTTATGAACAATAAACGTTCCGATAAATGCTAAAATAATAATCGCAAAGAAGACGAGATGCGGGATTTCAATATGAGCAGCACTTAAGCCCATTTTCACAGCAATGATCCCTATGAGAATAAATGCCGTATTCTCAAGCTCTGGTATACGGTCAATAAGCACAAGGAATAACTGTGCCACTGTACGCATCATGAGAATCCCCAGCATTCCGCCTAATAGAAGAATCCATACTTCCTCAGATACAGCGAATGCGGCAAGAATACTGTCCACCGAGAAGGCAAGGTCCATAATTTCTACAGAAATAACGGTTGCCCAGAAGACGCCAAATACACGAATCATCCAGCCTTCTTTTTTCAATTCCTTCGCTTCGTCATCTCCGTCACCTAACCAGAAGTGCTTAATGACAAGCCAAGCTAAGTATGCAGCACCTAGAACCTTAATCCACAAGAACTTAATAAGAAGCATTCCTACGCCAATGAATAGAAAACGGAAGAAATAAGCGCCAATTAATCCGTAGGTTAATGCCTTTTTACGCTGCTTTTCAGGTAAGTGTTTCACCATGACAGCTAATACAAGTGCGTTGTCCGCTGACAACAATCCTTCAAGCACAACAAGGGTTCCAATGAGCCCCCAAGAGACAGGGTCTGTTAATACCTCTGCCCACATTTGCCAATCAAAAAACGAGGCATACGTGTCCAACATATGTTTCAAAATGTCCAACTGGTTTTCCTCCTATAAGTGTAGAAGCATCAGCAGGCTTTCGCCTGCTGTTATTCTTGATCGCTGTTTCTTTCTCACTTTGGAAAAGGCCCTCATATGAGTCATTGGCAGCGCCTCTTGAATTGATTTGTTTCTCCTATTTACACTTCTAATCCATAATTTTGACAAAGAGCTGCAAGTCCGCCAGAGAATCCGCTTCCGATTGCGTTAAACTTCCAATCGCTACCGTGTCGGTACAATTCACATACCACGACAGCTGTTTCAATTGAGAAGTCCTCCCCTAAATCAAAGCGAATCAATTCTTCCCCGCCCTCTTCATTTACAACACGAACAAATGCATTAGAGACTTGTCCAAAATTCTGGTTGCGCGTCTCTGCATCGTGGATCGTCACTGTAATTCCGATACGATCAATGTTAGCAGGAATTTTTGAGAAATCAACGAGAATTTGCTCGTCATCTCCATCTCCTTCACCCGTACGGTTATCACCTGTATGAGTCACACTACCGCTAGGATGCTGCAGATTATTATAGAATACAAAGTCTGTATCTTGCTGACAACGATTGTTTGCATCCACTAAGAAAGCTGAAGCGTCCAAATCAAATTCGGCTCCGCCAGAATATTTATTCGTATCCCAGCCAAGTCCGATCATCACCTTTGTCAGTCCTGGGTTGGTTTTCGTTAAATCGACACGTTGTCCTTTTGAAAGTTGAATCGCCATATCGTATCTCTCCTGTCTTTAAACATATGAAAACGGGTCATTACCCGATATCTAAGCCGAAGTCCGTTGCAATACGGGCAAGTCCGCCTTGATAGCCTGATCCTACAGCCGAGAATTTCCACTCTCCGCCATGACGGTATAATTCACCTACAATAATCGCTGTTTCAATCGAAAAGTCTTCTGCCAAATCATATCGAATGAGCTCTTCATTTGATGCCGCATTTAAAATACGTACGTAAGCGTTAGAGACTTGTCCAAAATTTTGACTGCGCGCTTCTGCATCATGAATCGTAATGACAAATGAAATCTTCTCAACACTCGCTGGTACAGTTGAAAGGTCGACATTGACCTGCTCGTCATCTCCGTCTCCTTCACCCGTGCGGTTGTCGCCTGTATGTACGACACTGCCGCCTCCGCCAGTTGTTTGATTGTAAAAGACAAAGTCAGATGGAGAGTTTGCTTTACCTGCCGCATCTAAAAGGAATACACTTGCGTCTAGATCAAAGTCATGTCCGCCGTCATACTTGTTCACGTCCCAGCCAAGTCCTACCACCACTTTTGTTAAGCCTGGATTCGTTTTTGTTAAATCAATTTTTTGACCTTTCGCTAAAGAAATTCCCATCAGGAACCTCTCCCTTCTAAGTTAAATGTAGTTTCTCGTAATATCGGCTAGCTTTACATCATTTGTACCATTTCCTACAGCCGCAAACTTCCACTCATTCTCGTGACGATAAAGCTCTCCAACGATTAATGATGTTTTACCTGCATACTCATCTTTTAAATTATATTTCACTAATTCTTGATTATTTGATCGATCAACGATGCGGATGTAAGCATTTTGAATCATACCAAAGTGCTGGTTTCTTCTAAGAGCATCATAGATGTTCACGACGAACACCAATTTATTCACATTACCTGGCACTTTGCTTAAGTTCACGAGGACTTGTTCATCATCTCCGTCTCCTTCGCCTGTCAGGTTGTCACCAGTATGCTCAACACTGCCGCATTTGCTTTTCAAGTTGCCAAAATAAATTAAATCTTTATTTTCAGTAAATTTATCATTTTTCAGCATCAGCACTGAAGCGTCACAATCAATATCAGCGCCGCCTCCGCCGCCAAACAGTTTTCCTAAAAAACCGCCGCCTTGTGATACAGGGTCCCAGCCAAGTCCAACTAGAATATTGGTTAGTCCTGCTTTTCCTTTTGTTAAATCAATACGTTGACCTTTTTCTAATGTAATCGCCAAATCAATCACTCCTCCAGCATAATAAAAATCTATTTATTAAGCGATGGACCCTGTTAAATCATCATACATGAAAATTCGACAAAATTCATGAAATGACATGGGAGCCTCTTACTCTTTTTTCTATTTACTAGTATATACGATCTATGTTCACCATAGGTTTCAATAACGTCATATTTTTTTAAAAAGAAAGAACCTGATGAAAAATGCTTTATGTCGTAAATCACGTGTTTCATGTGAAACAATGTCGAATGTTCCCGATTAACAGCTCTACTAATGAAAAGAGTGTTGACACAGCTTCATATGTTGATATAGAAAATTCAGGTATATGTAAAAGAAGGATCACCCTTTCGTTTCCTTCCATACATGTATTTCTTTATACTTGTGAATAGAGATTCCACGTATTGATGAAAGGATGTTGATGATGCCATCACTTCATATATTAGATCAAGTCGCCATTCCTAAAGGGCAGACAGCACATGAGACATTGGTCCAGACGACGAAGCTCGCTCAGCTTGCGGAAACACTTGGGTATGAGCGGTATTGGTTCGCTGAACACCACAGCACAAGAGGGCTCGCTAGTACGGCGCCTGAAATATTAATGGCTCATATTGCGGCACATACATCGACCTTGCGGACAGGCTCTGGCGGCATTTTACTCCCGCAGTACAGCCCTTTTAAAGTGGCAGAGGTTGCGCGGCAGCTTGAAGCCCTTTACCCTGGACGGATTGAGATCGGTGTTGGTAAATCTCCAGGCGGAATTGAAAGGACGAGACTGGCATTGACGGACGGCATGAAGAAGGATCTGTCTCAGTTTGACCGCCAGCTGAAAGATCTTCTTTTTTACTTATCTGACAGCCTGCCTTCTGGTCATCCGCATGCGGGAGTGAAAGCTGCCCCGCTCGTTCCCTCTCCTCCGCCGGTTTGGCTGCTTGGACTAGGAGAAAATAGTGCCATGCAGGCGGCATCCCTTGGAATCAACTATATTTTCGGCCATTTTATTCACCCTGCACGCGGCAAAAAGGCTTTTGAGACGTACCAGTCACACTTTTCTCCATCTGCTTTCTCTCGTCAGCCACAATCTATGTTTGCTGTCTTTGTTATCTGCGATGAAACAGATGAGGAAGCGAGCCGCATCGCCAGCAGTACAGATTTATGGCTGCTTCGTGTTGAAAAAGGACTCGACAGCCGCGTTCCTTCTATAGAAGAAGCAGCGGCATATCACTATACTGAACAGGAAAAGAAAAAAGTGTTACACAATCGTAAGCGAATGGTTGTGGGCTCGAAGCAAACAGTGAAAGAGCAGCTCCAAATGTTAATGGATCGCTATCAAACGGAGGATATCATGATTCTGAACAATTCCTTTGATCCATTAGAAAAACAGCGCTCCTTCGAACGAATCGCAGAACTATTTTGAAGCCAATCATCACATGGCTTCTTTTTTACATTGTCACAAAAAATGGGAAATGTAACATGGAGATGTCAAAATCTTACCTTTTGTCATCTGGTCGCAATTGTGTCGTCTAATCGTTAGCGAACTGTAAACGCATTGAAGGTGTACCTTCTATATAGTGGAGGTACATATAAAATGAACGGTTTACAATGCTGAAAAAAAGGAGATGATAGGCGATGAAAAAGAGACTCGACTGGGTAGATGCAGCTAAAGGAATCGGTATTCTGCTCGTCGTCATGGCACACGTACCCATTCCTGATTCAATAAAGCAATTCATTTACTCTTTTCATATGCCGCTTTTCTTTTTACTATCAGGTATGATGTTTCGATCATCCTCAATTCCTGCTATGTCATTTATTCAGAAAAAAGCCAAAAGCTTGCTCTTACCTTATCTTTATTTCTCCATCATTACGTATGTTTTCTGGTTCTCTGTTACCCGCTTTTTCGCTTTTAAGGGGCAGACGGATATTGATCCCTTTGTTCCATTTACAGGTATTTTTATATCCAATGCAGATGAAGCAAGGCTGACGCACAACCCAGCCATCTGGTTTTTAACGACGCTCTTTTTAGTGGACATCTTATTTTTCTTTATGCATCGTCTCTCAAAAGGAAAACCAGCTGTATTGAGTTTACTGACGCTCCTTTGCGGAGGAGCTGGATATGCCTCTACTTTCTTGTTAGACCACAGTCTCCCTTGGAATGCCAATGTCGCCTTAACGGCTGTTGTGTTTTATGCAATTGGATTTTTAGCCAAGCAATGGTTTGTGGAATTAAAAACAGATCCAACCCTCCTTCTATGTACAGGGTTGCTTGTGCTAACGGCTTACATGCAAAGCTTTAATTCACGGATTGATATGCGTGTCAACGACTATGGCGATCTATTTATTTTCTATGTATGTGCACTGCTTGGTTCAGCTGCCGTTATTTATTTAAGCTTCAAATTGAAAACGTCCACTATTTTGACGTATCTCGGACGTCATTCCATTGTCATTCTCGTTTTGCAATTTGCCATCATCGATATCATGAAAGCATTTGTTTATTATGGACTCGGCATCAATATTTCTGATACAGCCCACCTGTCTTGGACGCTCTTTTATACGCTCGGTACATTGCTGCTCATGGTGCCATGCATCTCCTTCTTGAGCAAGTATCCTATGCTGCTCGGCAAACCAGCCAAATCCGCACACCGCTACGAACAAAAACCATCCGCCGGCTAATAGGGCGGATGGTTTTTTCTATTCATCATTGATTTGAGAAGGATAAAGCGTCATACCTCCATCAACAAATAATGTGGTACCTGTCATATAGGCAGCTTCTTTAGATACAAGAAATGCAGCGGCAGACCCAATCTCTTTCGGATCACCAAAGGCTCTCATCGGAATTTTCTTAAGCTGTTTTTCCTTTTTCTGTTCATCTTGAAGATCGTCATTCGATTCGGTTGACATGGTGCCTGGTGCAATCGCATTGACCCGAATACCCGCTTCGGCATAATCAAGAGCCAGCGTCTTCGTCATCATATTCATTCCGCCTTTGGAAGTGGAATAATGAACATTGAACGGACGCGGAATTTCCTGATGGACACTGGATATATTTAAGACAGATCCTTTTACATCATGCTCCATCATATAGGCAATGGCCGCCTTTGCTCCTAAAAATGCGCCTGTGATATTCACATCAATGACTTTTTGCCATTGTTCCAGCGTCATTTCATGCGGCATCGCTTCTTCCCCGTTAAAGCCTGAATTATTGACAAACACATCCAATGCGTCGAAATGCTCCAGTGCTGCATCCATTAATGCCTGAATTCCCTCCTCTTTGGAGACATCTGCGTGTACTTTCACCGCTTGACCTCCATGCCGCTGAATGGCTTGTACCGTTTCTTCAGCACCCTGTTCATCGCCTTTATAGTTCACAACCACGTTCATTTGCTCTTGTCCAAAACGCAAGGCGATCGCTTGTCCAATTCCTTTAGACGAACCTGTCACAATGGCTGTTTTTCCTTTTAAATCTTGATACATCTTCATTTCCTCCAATCACGTGCTGCATCTTGTTGATACACAATGGTTACCCATTTTGAAAAAAAGAAAAACACAATCCTCTTGTTTCAAAAGGATTGTGCTGTTCATCAAGCTAAAAGGTGTTATACACATTTTCACACGTTTCGGCGGTGGGCTGATAAAAACAATGTGACTTATACCTTGCCACAAACGGCTGATTGTACCAAGTCGCTGGACAATTTCCAGGCGGCTTGAAATACCAAAGGCTGAATTTCGCAGGCCAAAATCGTTCCCCGTTAATGTTCCTTCGTGCAAGTACCTTTTCACTTTCTCGTGCTCGTTGATAAAAATAGCCATGCGTGACCGCCTCAAACGCATGCTCCTGATAAATCATTTGTGGAATCGTACGCAGCCCTTTAAAGTCAGAGCAGTTGGCACGCAAACGATTGATGCCTACATTCCCTACAAGCAGCATCCCTTGCTTTCCTTCACCTTCTGCTTCCGCTCTCAACAATCTGGCCATTAAATCAATATCAGAGCTTGTCGCTCTTACCACTGCCATACATCCACCTCCATTTCATTTCTCTTTTATTTTATGTAGCGTTTGTGTGTAGATGACTGCCATTTTGACATGAAAACGCACGTTTAGTGCCGGCAGCCTATCTAAATAACTCAAGATTTCGCTGGACATGTGTCTCTCTGTCAACAACACACAAACCAAGTAACCATACACATAACAGGAAAAAATATTCATTACTATATACTCATTTACAAGTCATAAAAATCCTTCTAATTCCTACACCTTCTTCAAAAACAGTCATTTGAACCTATTCAATAATCCGACTCAAAACCTTAAAATATAAAATATTGAGTTTTTACAGGAGATTTCAAACAATAAAATACAAGTTTCTCCTATCAACTTAGTGTCATTTTTACTATTTGAAGCCGGTCAATCTTTGAAACGCACTGAAGTATTGACAGTACTTTCGCTTCATTCTACAGTAAAAAACATACAATATTTTTCTTTTTGTGCAAAAAGAACGATATGATCTAAAGATTTCCAATGAAATGCACCATAAAACCCGAGGAGGAAAACATCTCATGTTTAAAAAGAAATTATCCCTGTTTCTTCTGATTTTGTGTGTAACGGTTGTCGCTGCTGCTTGTAGTGGTGGAAAAGACAAAACAGCTGCGAAAGAAAGCGATACAAAAAAATCTCTTGATGCAGCAGAAGTAAAAGTAGAAAGTGCTGAGTACACATTACCACCTCAATACGATACATCTGTACAGGATGATCAGTATGTCCTAAAAGTAAACGTATCTGTGAAAAACATCAGCAAAGAACCTCTTAATGTAGATAAAAGCAACTTTACACTTTACCAAGATGACGCTCAGGTGTCTACGATTTCTCCAGATGACTACAACGAAGTATTATCTTCAAGTTCTCTAAATGCAGACAAAGTATTAAAAGGCGGTCTTTTCTATGTGGTTGATAAAGACAAAGACTATCAACTTGTCTACACAGAGCCTGGTACTGGATCGGAAAAAGATGACAAAACACTAGAATTCGATATTAAAGGAAAAGACTTGATGAAAAAGGCAGAAACACTTCAAGCGTCTGCAAAAGCCCTTTCTTCTTATATTGATGTCATGATTTTTGGTAAGAAAAACGACGATTTCGAAAAACTAACTGGTGATAACAAATCAACTGTAGTGAACGAATTTGATAAATCATTCAAACAAGGCTATATTTCGTCTTCTGGTATTTCATCTAGCTCAGCGAAAGACGAAAACCTTGATAAGCTTCTAAAAGCTGTGAAAGAAACATTAGCTGAAAAATCAAAAGTTTCAACAAAAACGAAATCAATCAGCGGTGATAAAGCGGTCGTAACAGTCACTCTGACTCCAATTGATGCAAGCCCGCTTGTCGATCGTTTAAAAGAAAAAGCAACTGAATTCTACAGCAAAAACCGTACAGCCTCTTATGATGATGCACAGAAATATTTACTTTCTATCTATCCAGATGAATTTAAAAAATTAGGACCATCATCTTCTGAAGAAACAGTAGAAGTGAACATGAAGAAAAACGATATCGACCAATGGAAGCTTGATTTGAACGATTACAAAACAAGCTCATTGGTTGAAAAGTTCATCAAGAACTAAAGAAAAACGGGACTGACCCCATAAAGTGAGACAAA
>NZ_AMSH01000051.1 GCF_000300535.1 Bacillus xiamenensis | reverse complement strand
AGCCTAATAAGGGTGTTTTATTTGTGTCTCACTCTGCTATGTCAGTCTACATGGAGGGCAGTTTTTTTTATATTAAAAGAAAAGGGACTGTTTGTGGTTATGAGGTGTGGACAAGGCTTGCTGAAAAATACCACATAGCTTTTCCACCCCTTCAGTCAGTGCCTTTTCATTCACATATGAAAAGCTGAGGCGGATATAATTCTGTTTTGGTTCCCCAGGATAGCAGACAGAGCCTGGCAGGAAGGTAATTTGCTTCTTTCGTGCCTCATGTAACAGTGCACGTGTATCGACCCAGGAAGGAAAGCTGAGCCACAAATTGAGCCCGCCCTGAGGAATTTGCCAAGTGACGTCCTTTGGCGCATGCTTCGTTAAAACATCCATCATTAAATCACGTCTGACCTTCAAGGCTGTTCTTAATTTTTTTGTATGATCAATCATTTTCTTCGATGTGAGAAACGGTAAAATGGCCTTCTGTGTGAGAAGTGGACTGCCTAAATCATTATTGGCCTTTGCAGCAAGTAAACGGTTAAATATAGAACCTGACGCTGTAATAATTCCAATTCTGCACCCTGGAGCCAATGTCTTACTTAAGCCTCTTAAATAAATGACATGTCCATCGTGATCCAGACTTTTAATAGGAGCCGGCGGCTTTTTCTCAAAATAAAGTTCACGGTAGGGATCATCTTCTACGATAAGACAATCGATGCTTTGTGCCAATAAGAGAAGCTGTTTTCTTCGTTTCATGGACATACTGGCGCCTGTTGGACTGTGAAAAGTAGGAATTGTATAGATGAGCTTCGGTTTATATTTATCACAAATGCTTTGCAGCTGCTTCATGTTCATTCCTTCATGATCTACAGGAACTGTAATGATTCTTGCCCCTCTGCCCATAAAGACGTCAATCGCGCCTGGATAGGTTGGTGCCTCCATGACGACGACATCGTCCGGTCCGATGAACGTCCGGGCTACTAAATCAAGCCCTTGCTGAGAACCACTCGTCACAAGAATATTGTCAGGAGTAGAAGGCACATCTAATTTTTCTAAAAAAGATTGAATGACCTGACGAAGCTGAAGATCACCTTGTATTTCCCCGTATTTCGACATAATTTGAGGATGGCGTGCCAGTACATGCTGCATTTCTTTTTCTAGATAACGGTTAGGTAAAAGACCAGGATCAATCATAGAGGAAGAAAGGTTAATGGCTTCTTCTACATAGTGATACTGAGCGAATTGAGACCTTGGTAAATAATCTGGAATCGACAATTGCCAATCGAAAGAAGTAGATGGTTGAACAGGGGTGTCTGTGTGCTCTTGCAGTTCATCTACAAATGTTCCTTTCCCTTGTACAGTCGTTAAATATCCGTCGTCCTTAAGGCGTGTATATGCCTTTGCTGCCGTGACAAGACTCACATTGAGCTGTTTTGCTAAATCACGTACAGTTGGCAGCTTATCCCCTTGCTGAAGAAGTCCAGATTGAATGTGATCAATAATGGAAAAGTAAATCTGATTTGAAAGAGATGTATCTGAGTGTCGATGGATATCAATATGCATGAGAATCCTCCAATGAGTGCAAAATTGTTATACATTGTGTTGGATTGTTATAGTTGCATTATAGCATGTAAATCACACTTAAAAGAGAAAATGATACCTTTATAGCTGTAAAACCTTGATATATAAAGGTTTATCCTTTTTTATCAGCTAATTGAATTGTTATACTATTCTCTTTATTGTTATACTACCTCGCTTGTATGATAAAGATGTTGAATCAATCGAATAGACAAATGGGAGGAAACAATTGTGAGCAATAAGGGAACTGAACGAGTAAAACGTGGAATGGCAGAAATGCAAAAGGGTGGCGTCATTATGGATGTCGTCAATGCTGAGCAGGCAAAAATCGCAGAAGAAGCAGGTGCAGTGGCAGTGATGGCGCTAGAACGAGTGCCAGCTGATATCCGTGCAGCAGGCGGTGTTGCCCGTATGGCAGACCCAAGAATCGTGGAAGAAGTGCAGAATGCAGTAACGATTCCAGTCATGGCAAAAGCACGTATCGGCCACATCGTGGAGGCTCGTGTTCTTGAAGCACTTGGTGTCGATTATATTGATGAAAGTGAAGTGCTAACGCCCGCAGATGAGGAATTCCATTTAAATAAGAAGGAATACACAGTACCTTTCGTATGTGGATGTCGTGATTTAGGCGAAGCAACCCGCCGTATTGCAGAAGGCGCATCCATGCTGCGTACAAAAGGTGAACCAGGAACAGGAAACATTGTAGAAGCTGTACGTCATATGAGAAAAGTCAACGCTCAAATTCGAAAAGTAGCGGCGATGAGTGAAGATGAACTGATGACTGAAGCAAAGAATCTGGGAGCACCTTATGAATTATTGCTTCAGATTAAAAAAGACGGCAAGCTGCCAGTCGTGAACTTTGCAGCTGGAGGCGTTGCGACACCAGCTGATGCGGCGTTAATGATGCAGCTAGGGGCAGATGGTGTATTTGTCGGATCAGGAATTTTCAAATCAGAAAATCCTGCTAAATTCGCAAAAGCGATTGTAGAAGCAACGACTCATTTCACAGATTATCGTCTCATTGCAGAACTGTCTAAAGAGCTGGGAACAGCTATGAAAGGAATTGAAATTTCAAATCTACTGCCAGAAGAACGTATGCAAGAACGTGGCTGGTAAGTAAGGGAGCGCAAATGAACATGCTAACAATTGGTGTACTAGGGCTTCAAGGAGCGGTGAGAGAGCATATTCAATCGATTGAAGCTTGTGGCGCAGCGGGAAAGGTCATCAAACGATTAGAGGAGCTAGAAACTGTTGACGGTCTGATTATCCCTGGTGGAGAAAGTACGACGATGAGAAGACTCATGGATACGTACCAATTTATTGAACCGATCAAAGCGTTCGCAGCTCAAGGGAAACCGATTTTTGGGACATGTGCTGGTTTGATTATGCTGGCAAAACATATAGAAGATCGAGAAGATGCTCATCTTGGACTGTTAAATGTATCTGTTGCTCGTAATTCGTTTGGCAGACAGGTAGACAGCTTTGAAGCAGATGTAGAAGTGAAAGGGCTGGATGCACCGTTTACAGGGGTGTTCATCCGTGCGCCTCATATTATCAGCGCAGATGACAGCGTAGAGATCATGGCTAAGTACGATGGCAGGATTGTAATGGCGAAAGAAAACAATATTTTAGGTTGCTCTTTTCATCCAGAGCTGACAGACGACCACCGGTTAACACTGCTGTTTGTTGAGATGGTGAAGTCCTACAAAACGAAGCAAGCTGTATAAAACGGTTGAAAAGAGATAAAACTTATAGTACATTAAAATCACAATCAAAGATCGAAAAAGCGTTGACGGGAAATAGTAAGAAGCCCCTCTTTCTCAGAGAGCCGATGGTTGGTGTGAATCGGTGAAAGATGCATTCTGAATCCATCCTTGAGCGAAATGCTGAAACACGAGAAGTAAGCATTTACGGTGATGCCGTTACAGAGGAAAGAGGAAAGCATGCTTTTGCATGTTTTCAATCAGGGTGGCAACGCGAGAGCTCTCGTCCCTTTCATGGGATGAGGGCTCTTTTTATTTTTCGATAAAAAAAGGAGTGTAACACATGCTGGATATTAAACAACTGCGCACGGACTTTGATCAAATCAAAGAAAAATTAGCACACCGAGGCGAAGATTTGGCGGATTTTGATAAATTTGGTGAGCTGGATCAAAAAAGAAGAGAATTAATCGGTAAAACAGAAGAATTGAAGAGCCGAAGAAATGAAGTATCACAGCAAGTGGCTGTTCTAAAAAGAGAAAAGAAAGACGCCGATCACATTATTCAAGAAATGCGCGAGGTAGGCGATGAGATTAAGAAGCTGGATGATGAATTAAGAACAGTAGAGGAAAGCCTGAAAACCATCCTGTTCTCCATTCCAAATATCCCTCATGACTCTGTACCAGTTGGTGAAACAGAAGACGACAACATTGAAGTGAGAAAATGGGGCGAACAGCCAGCATTTTCATTTGAGCCAAAGCCGCATTGGGACGTAGCAGATGAGCTAAATATTTTGGATTTTGAACGAGCAGGAAAAGTGACAGGAAGCCGCTTTGTTTTTTATAAAGGACTGGGCGCACGTTTAGAGCGTGCACTTTATAACTTTATGCTCGATTTACATGTGGATGAGTTTGGTTTTACTGAAGTACTTCCACCTTACATGGTCAACAGAGCAAGCATGACGGGGACTGGACAGCTTCCAAAATTTGAAGAGGATGCTTTTAAAATTCGGGAAGAAGATTATTTCCTCATTCCAACGGCTGAAGTGCCAATTACCAACATGCACCGTGACGAAATCCTTGAAGGGGATCAGCTACCAATCAATTATGCAGCATTCAGTGCTTGCTTTAGATCTGAAGCTGGATCTGCCGGCAGAGATACACGCGGACTCATTCGTCAGCATCAATTCAACAAAGTAGAGCTCGTGAAATTTGTCAGACCAGAAGAGTCTTATGAAGAATTAGAAAAACTAACAAATCAGGCAGAAAAAGTTCTTCAATTATTGAACCTGCCATACCGTGTCATGAGCATGTGTACGGGAGACTTAGGTTTCACAGCTGCGAAGAAATACGACATCGAAGTATGGATTCCGAGCCAGAATACGTATCGTGAAATTTCTTCTTGCAGTAATTTCGAAGCGTTCCAAGCAAGACGAGCAAATATTCGTTTCCGCCCAGAACCTAAAGCAAAGCCAGAACACGTCCACACATTAAATGGATCTGGTTTAGCGGTAGGAAGAACAGTGGCAGCCATTTTAGAAAACTACCAACAAGAGGATGGAACAGTGATTATTCCTGAAGTACTACGTCCTTATATGGGTAATAAAGATGTGATCAAATAAGATGCCGCCTTGGCATCTTATTCTTTTTACCTAAACTTCTACAGCTTTTATAAAATAAGCCGATAAAAAGACTAAAAGCTTCTAGGAAAGAAGGAATAATCTTGAATAGGCTTGACTATTATGTTGAAATGGCGCATTTACTCAGAAAAGTTCTAGATGACAGTATCCTTTTCTGCATCTCTGATACAGAAAAGGTGCTTTGTTATTACCCGTCGAGTACAGTAGATTTTGGCATTAAAGCAGGGGACCCATTGAACCCAGAAGACCAAAACGTGGCGACAACATTAAGTGGACAAGAATACGACGGTTATTTACCGGAGTCTTTATATGGCTATGAAATTGCTGTAAAAGGTTATCCTATTTTTGATGAAGATAAAAAGGTGATTGGTTCTTTTTTAGTGGCTTTTTCACATCATCGTGAAAAGCAATTAAGCGGCTATATGGAACATATCAATAAAGTAGCGAAAGAACTACAAGGTGGAATTGAGCAAATTGCTGCACATTCACAAGAGCTGGCTGCTACTAGCTTAGAAATAAGCGAGCAGGCTGGAAGAGCAGAAGAGAAATCGGCGAATATTGAAGAAGTCGTCAAAACCATTGGCGGGATCGCGAGACAGACAAACCTGCTAGGGCTCAATGCTGCAATTGAAGCGGCAAGAGCAGGTGAAAATGGAAAAGGCTTTGCTGTTGTTGCAGATGAGGTACGTAAGTTATCAGATGGATCAAAGGAAGCAGCTGAAACCATTAATACATTTTTAAAAGAAATCCAAGACAGCATAGGCACTTTGTCTGAAAACATCTCACAAATCAGCAGCTCAACAAACGAACAGGCCAAACAAGTGACAGACTTTACTAAGATTATCGAATCATTAAATGATTTTAAAGAAGAGATGAATCATTTTATTGAAGAAATTAGACAGGATACGAAATAGATCAATCATCACGTGAGAATTATTGCAACCTAATATAATGAGCATGAATATCTATGCCTTTTAAAAAAGATCGTCATTGAATTGACGATCTTTTTTTTGTGCTAAATGAAGGGAAAGATGAGATATGGAGAAAAATCTAGAATAAATATATGAAGTCAGTTTTGCATTTTTTTTTAAAAAAACTAAAAAAATCAATTTTTTCTTGATTATTTCTATAATTGATCGGATAATGGGATTATAGGCCTATTTTAAAAATAAGATTAAACAGGATTTTATACCTATTAATTGCTGTTTTTTGTCATATTAGTTGAATTGATGATTTTAGTGCCAAGGGAGATAGAGCGATTGAATAAAAAGACGTGTTCTAACGTCTCTATAAAATTATAAATAAATATATTAGAGAAGAATACCTTCGATAATGGCAAACTTGTTGAAAGATAAGGACGCAAAGCTACGGGTCTAAGGCTGAAAAGCTACGATCGCCGGGTTACCGAAAAAGGATTGAGAAGTGAGAGGAATAGCATGACAAATTGCTACTCCTCTTCAGAGAGACTCGACAATCTTTTAGTCGGGTCTTTTTTGTGCGTAAAAAATAGGAGGAAAGTACTATGAGTGATGATTTGAGAATGGGTCTATTGGAGGATCAGATTCGAAACATGCTGGAATTGCTCGGGGAAGATCCAACTCGAGAGGGTTTACGTGATACACCGAAGAGAGTAGCAAAAATGTATAAAGAAGTGTTTGAAGGGATCGGAGTAGATCCTGAAACGGCTTTAACAACAACATTTGAAGAAGAATATGAAGGTATGGTAGTTGTCAAAGACATCAATTATTACACATTTTGTGAGCATCATCTTATACCGTTCTTTGGAAAAGCACATATTGGCTATATTCCAAAAGGGAGAGTCGTAGGATTAAGCAAATTTGCAAGGCTGGTCGAATTGATTTCAAAGCGCCCGCAAGTTCAGGAGCGTATGACACAACAAATGGCGAATGCCATTATGAATGTCTTGCAGCCAGAAGGCGTTATCGTAAGTGTGGAAGGACAACATCTATGTATGTGCGCTAGGGGAGTGAAAAAACCAGGTAGTTCCACAGTCACAACTATTAAAAAAGGTTTATTCAAAGAACAACAATCTTTGGTTCATGAGTTTGAGCAGGCTTTGATAAGAGATTAAAAGGAGGGTATCACATGCTTTATTTATCTAGAAAGATGTATTTCTCATCACTTCATTCCTATAGGGTGAAAGAATGGAGTGATGAATATAATCAGCAAGTATTTGGCCCTTGCAGTAACCCAAACGGACACGGCCATGATTATACACTTGAAGTAATGGTCAAAGGGAAACTTAATAGACAATCCGGGATTGTCGTGAATATCACAGATATTGATAAGGTAGTTAAATCATTTGTAGCTGAAAATCTAGATGGGAAATTTCTGAACATGGAGAACGATTATTTTAAACATCACATTCCTACAACTGAAAATATCGCAACCTATCTTTGGGAATCTTTAGACGGGAAAATCGATCACTGTCAGATTCATAAAATTCGCCTTCATGAAAACAACTTTTTATATTCCGAAAAGGAGGATGGACAATTGGTCCGATTAACACGTAAATATCATTTCTGTACAGCACACCGTTTGCATAGTGAACAACTTAGCGAAGAGGAAAATCAGGAACTCTTCGGGAAGTGCAACAATCCATACGGTCACGGTCATAACTATTATTTAGAAGTCACTGTAAACGGGGAGCCTGATCCAGTGACAGGAATGATCGCAAATTTAAGTGACATCGACAGTGTAGTAGAGAAAGAGATCATGGAGAGATTTGATCATAAACATTTGAATTTAGATACGGAAGAATTTAAAGACCTGAATCCGACGTCTGAGAATGTAGCTGTCGTAATTTGGGACCTGTTATCTCCCCAACTGACTAATTTATTTAAGATTGGTCTTTATGAAACAGAAAAGAATTACTTTGAATATTGCGGCCCACAAGAGGATATGAAGTATGGCGCATGATGAACGATTAAAAGGTAAAACAATTTTAATCACAGGTGCCAGTAAAGGAATAGGACAGAAAACGGCTCTTCTCCTTGAAAATGAGGGAGCAAATCTTGTACTTGGAAGTCGTAATTATCAAGAAAAACGTAGACAAAACGTACTCGAACTACCGCTTGATGTAAGGGATGAACAGTCTGTTCAACAATTTGCAGCAAGGGCTATTCATGAATTTGGTTGTATTGATGTCCTGATTAACAGTGCAGGATTGGGTGTATTTGACAGTATTCTTGATACGTCCATTGAAGCATTTGATCAAATGATATCAACCAATTTACGAGGATCTTTTCTCATGTCCAAATGTATAGGAAAACATATGGTAGAAAGAAAAAATGGTCATATCATCAATCTTGTATCTGTAGCAGGTACAACGGCTCTTCCAAACTGTGGAGGATATTCCTCTTCTAAATTTGGTTTGCTTGGTTTAACGAAAGTGATGCAAGCTGAATGGAGGAAGCATGGTGTGCAGGTAACGGCCATCATTCCCGGCGCTGTCAGTAGTGATTTTTGGGAAAACATTGAACCAAAACCAGATCTCGATGCTATGATTCCGACTGAAACGGTGGCAGCTTATCTACTCAGCTTAATTGCTCAGCCTCCAGGTGCATACGTTGATGAAATCACGATTATGCCACCATTAGGCATTCTATAGGGAGGGAGCTTTATGAGGCGGCTGATAGATAAAGTGTTCAAAGATCACACGGTTGAAAGAGGATTTCAGTCTCTTCCCCTCGATCTTTCATATAAAGAGGTTGAGTATCGAACGAAGAGGGGGTTTCTCGCCAGAAAACTTTGTTACTACACAGGTACAAAGGTGGCAGATGGTGAGGATGTATTTTATAAATCTCTGGCGCGTTCTGTGTGTGATGAGGAAAGCGATGGACAAGAATACTTTCTTTTTATGAGCGAACAGATGCTGACATGGGCAAAAGAGAAAGATCACAATATACGAGAGAACATTTTAAGGATGAATGTTAAGGCCAATTTTCAAAATGCGATGTTAAAGGCCTATGAAATATTTAAAGAAGATTTGTTAGCACCTGAAAAAAGTGGACCCGCACCTCAGTCCTCCATGTGGGAAGAATGGAAAGTATACAGAGATGTCATCTTGGCTTCTACTCAAGGGAAATTTCTTCTGGCTTCAGAAGAGGACCTCGTAGGTTTTAAAAAAGGCAGGATATTTTGTGAAGGAGAAATCAAACAGCTTTCTGATATTCCGAACTGTCGCCATATGGCTCGGGATAGCCTTGAAGCCATGGGGTATAAAAATTCTACGACTATGGGATGGCTGCTTGTTCTCTCAGAAGCCATTACCAACACAATTAAGCACGGTGAAGAAGGAAAGATGACACTTATAGAGGATAAAGATCAAAATGAAATTCGGTTTATCATTGAAGATCGCGGACCCGGATTTTCACTAAAAGAACTACCTAAGATGACATTGCTTGCTGGTTATTCTACTAAGAAATCAATGGGACAAGGCTTTACATTAATGATGAAAATGTCAAAACAGGTTTCTTTGTATACGACATCTGAAGGCTCCACGATCATTCTATCTTTTAATAGAGAAGAATTTTCAGGGGATGTAAAGGTAGAGGGATAGAGCACACTGCCTATCCCTATCATATTTTAAAAGGAGTGAAGATGAATGATAAAGATGGATTCCGTTGTCATTTCAAAAACCATTCATCGAACATTGAAAACGGCAAGATTACTTGATGTTTTTTGGGAAAGATGGCTCGTGCATGGTTTAGAAGAGAATGACCTGCAAGGGGCCAGATCCGATATCCATTCTTTAGAAGGATGGTATACGACATGGTCAAAGCTTGCAGAAGACAAAGAAAAAAGAGGAAGAGAATTGGAAGTGCTACAAAACTATAGGGAAGCGGAAAAGAATTATCGCCAAGCAGCACTTTATTACATTCTAAACTATTGGATCGATCCCTCTTACTCAGACGCTAAAATGGGTTGGTATCAAAAAAGTTTAGATTTTATGAGGAAAGCAGATTCTCTTTCAGATACAACAACAGTGTATCAGAAACTGTTATTAAAAAATCATATCATTTGTTCTGGCCGAATTAGGGTTCCGAAAAACCAAAAAGGGGTCATCATCATTGTAAACCCTATCGATTCAACGAAGGAAGAGCTTTATTTGTATGAAAAGGATTTCTTGCAAAAGGGGTTTATCACTATGAGTTTTGATGGCCCTGGTCAGGGAGAGACGTTTATGGTGAATGGTGTAATCGGAACAAGAGCCAGATGGGAGAATTTTATTCATCAAGTGATCGATCATGCTAAGAAAACCTATCCTCATCTGCCTATCTATTTATTTGGAACAAGCCTAGCAGCATCATGGGTGCTATACGGGAGCTCTAATAAAAATGTAGATAAAGTTGTAGCTGTTAGTCCAGCAGTAGAACTAGAGCGGATGAATATGCCTAGTTATTTCATGAAACGTATGGAATGTTCATGCATAGTAGATGACAAAGACGAAGAGGAAACAGAAAGATCGATTCCAAAATTCGATGACATCAAGTATAGAGCACCCGTACTTGTTTTTTACGGAAGTCAGGATATGATGATCACCAAAAATGAGTTTAGCAGACTTTATGAAAATATTTCGTCTGAAAAATGGTTGGTTGAATATAAAGAAGAAGGACATGTATGCAATCACAAGCTAAAAGAAATAAGAGACATTGCCTGTAGCTGGATTTCAGGAGAATTCAACATGAAAGAGGAGCAATGATGAAAGGTAAAAAGATCACCTTAAGGAAACAATTCCTAATAAAAGTGCTTTCCATTTTGTTTATCATCGCCATCATATCTGGACTAGCACAACTTTACTATATGAAAGAGCAAATCGTTAAACAGTCACATATTCAGGCGACAGCAGTAGCAAATACAATGATAAGAGGGTTAGAACAAACGGACTTGGCAACATCTACAATTGAAAACCAGATTGATTCAAAGTTGGTTTCTTATGCGAGTCATATCGGTACTCTTTTAAAGGGGAAAAAGGCAAAAGAAATCAAACAAGATGAATTAAATCGAATCAAAAAAAAGCTCGGATTAGCTGGAATTTCAATTTTAAAAGAGACACCAGACGATTTTGTTGCTATTCAATCGACCCAGAAAGCAGAGATTGGCTTTAGCTTTAAAGAATATGGGTACTTCGAAGTTGGAAAGCTCTTAATGAGCGGTAAATTACCTGAAGTACCGGGAGCTACGTATACCAATCCATATACACTTGTATTGCCAATTGCCAAATCAGCTTCTCACACTGATCAATCAAAGTTTTTCAAATATGCATACTACTATGAAGAGGGAACTGATTTTATTATTAACCCGTTTATAGAAGCGAATGAAGTCAATCACTACATGGAGAATGTGGGACCTGACACAGAAATCAAGAAATTGGTGAAAGACAGTGAATTTGTTGAAGAAATTGGCGTCTTGAATCCAAAAGTAATTGCTAACCCTTCTCTTGAAAAGCAAATATATCCTCCATTAAAAAAAATCGAAGCTGGAAATTTTAAATTTGCCACAGAGAAAGATACGCAAATGCTGACACAATCCAATTTGAAAACGCAAACTTTAATTGAGACTGTGAAAGATAAAAAATTGTATAAAATGTTTATCCCTTTGAATGAAAATCGTGTTATTTATATTGCACTCGACTATAACAAAATGAGTGGACCTCTTTACCGTTATTCAATCATTCTCATTATTTCCGGTCTTGCATCACTTGTCGTGCTCTTCCTTTTAACAGCTAGATTTTTTAACCGAATATATGAAAATATTCAAAAGATTGAAAAGCAGATTGCCTCACTTAAAGAAGGGGATTTGACGGTGAAAAGTGAGATCAAAGACGGCAGTGAACTAGAGGTTTTATCTAAAAGCACGAATCGGATGGTAGATAAACTTAATAAACTGATCACTGACACCCGAGAACAAGCTAACAAGACTCAACGACTATCTGTGATGCTTGAATCGGAAGCGTCTAATTCTGTAGAAAAAATGTATACATTATCGACGGAATCAACGATTAAGTCCAGAGAACAGCTAAATGAAATCATGAATTTCCTTGATGAAATAGGAACTTTTATGAAAAATGCACCTCAACAAGGAAATGTAAAAGAGATACTAGATAAAGTGGATGAGCTTAAGAAAATCGCAAAAGATAAAACGGCAGCTACAACAGATATGACAATTACACTTTCTGATCTTATTCAATCGCTGCATGAACAGGCGAGTGAGTTATCAGATATTTCTAGGTCACTACTTGATTATATGGGCAAATTTAAATTATAAGGAGGAGATACTGGTGACCGGATTACAAATTAAAAAAGAAGTGCATGAATCGACGACTACTTTGTATTTACACGGTATATTGGACATCTCTACGACAGGTTCGATTGACCCTTTCTTAGAGGATATGACAATGGTTAAACTGCTAGTGATTGATTTCAGTGGGCTAGATTTCATTGATTCTACTGGAATAGGTTCAATCATGAATGCGATATATCTATCACAAGAAAAAGATTTTACTTTGCGGCTACAAGGTGTTGATGAACTCACACATCAAGTGTTTGAAATGGTTGGGCTGTATCAGATTCTAGAAGCCCTCAACGGGGAGGTTGTTTAGTCGTATATGAATAAACTAAAAAGCTCCCATAAGAAAAAAGAGCAAGATGCTGAAGATCGAACGCTCCAGCGTGAAATAAATATGGCGCGAAACATTCAATCGACTCTCCTCAATGGGGAGGTTCCTTCTTTCGCAGGAGGAAAAGTAGTTGGTTCAACGGTACCTGCACGGCTAATAGGCGGTGATTATTATGATTTTTATCCGCTATTGAATGGGAAAATAAGAATTGTGATTGGAGATGTGATGGGAAAAGGCATTCCCGCAGCAATGCTCATGATTCTAACTCGTGGTGCTTTTCGAAGTGCTGCCGAAAGAACTCAAGGACCAGGTGATAACCTTACGGCGATGAATCAGGCAATTTATAAGGATTTACGTGCTCTAAAGTCATTTGTTACGTTATTTTGTGCAGATTGGAATCCCAATACGAGAATACTGACGTATGCGAATGCCGGTCATAATATTCCGTTATGGATAAGTGCTAAAACAAAAAAGGTCTCTGAACTTCCGAGAACAAAAGGAATAATGGTTGGAGGCCTTCCGAATCAAGTGTACCAAGAAGAATCTATAAAACTTGGTGACCACGATACGATCTTTTTTTATACAGATGGAATTGTAGAAGCCCAAAATGGTAGCAGTGAGCAGTATCAGATCGAACGATTGATTGAAACGTTAACTGAGAATCAGAAAAAGCCTGTGAGTGAGATAGAGAAATGCGTGATGAATTCAATTCATCAATTTACTAATGGTACGCAGCAGAAAGATGATATCACAATGGTCATTTTAAAAGTTGAAAGAGAACAATCAGACAATCCCAGTCTGAATGCATCTAAATGTAGGAAATAAACGGGGGTGATTTTGTGCAAAACATCATATCAAAAGGGAAAAATATAAAGGAAGCAATATCGATTGGGCTCGAACTAATGGATGCGACAAAACAAGAAGTGAATATTGAAATACTTCAGCAAGAGACCAAGGGGTTCATGGGCATTTTAGGAAAACAAGCTGTTGTCAAATTGACACGGATGACCGCAAAAACCCCGAAACCTGAACTGAATGTGTTGGATGAGTTTGAAAAAATGATTGAAAATGAACAGTCTCCGTTACCGGAATTTGAAAAGGGAATTGAGGAGGAATCATCTCCATTATCTGAGCTTGAGATATATAGAAAGAGAAAACTTCAAATGGAGGAATTATCAGGAAAAGTATGGGTGGAAGAAGGTCAACTTAAATGCAAATCTTCCCCTAACAATTTTCCAATGGTTACCATTGGAGAAGGTATTCAATTATTTAAAGATAATCAACTTGTAAAAGAAAAAACACTCATTGTTTCAGAAGCGAACAACTATGCTGTGAAAGTGGAAGATGAAGCAAGAGAAACCCGCTGGTCCATCAAGATGGATGCTAGTAAATTAATAGTAGAATTGAAGATAGATCCTGGATATACGCTTAGAAGATCAATTAAAGATACTGCGCCCGAACAACATATTGATCTTAAGGTAGAAGAAAAGAAAGAGATTGTCAACACTCTACAATATGCTGATATTATGAAGAAGCTTGAAGAACTACGAGTGATCCATGGTTTTTATCAAGATGAAATCATCAAAGCAACTCAGACCAATACTGAAGGAACGTTTCTCATTGCTGAAGGGATTAAAGCACAGCCAGGAAAAGATGGTTGGGTTGAGTTAAAAGTGAATGTAGACGATATAGATGAAGGACCTAAGGAGACAACAGGTGGTCGAGTAGATTTTCGTGAAACCAAGACGCTTTCAAGTGTGGAACGAGGACAGGTGGTGGCAATCATCCATCCTCCTGAACCTGGAAAAATGGGTTATACCGTTACCAATGAGCCGCTTCCGGCAAAACAGACACATCCAATTACCGTGCGTGCGGGTAATGGTATAAACGTGGTAGATGACAAAATAGTCGCGACTTTATCCGGACGTCCTCTGTTAGAAAAACGGGGTAAATTGGTTCGAGTAGCTATTCTTCCAAAACTGATTCATAAAGGGAATGTCGATTTGGCATCAGGGAATATTCGGTTTAAAGGAGACGTTGAAATTTTTGGTGAAGTGGATGAACGGATGGTTGTGAAAGCAGAAGGGGACGTAACGGTTCATAAGACCATCACAAACGCTACAATCACTTCCGCTGGAGCGATCGTCACTTATAGTAACATCATTAGTTCCGAAGTTTCAGCGGGCAAAAACAATCTTTTAGTAGTTGAGCTAGGCGATTTGCTAGGAATTCTTTATCGAGATACAGAACAGATTATTTCTGTCATCAAGCAGCTAACCTTATCACCAGGATTCAAATCAAGTGATTTCGCAAGAGGTGGATTGCAGCCATTGATTCGTATACTGCTCGAAAAGAAGTTTAAGAATTTTCAGTTGAGAGCTAAAAATTATGTCGAGATGGTACGCCAAAATGAAAATGACCTGTTCGATGATGACTGGAAAGAGGTATCTTTGGCGATGACGCAGTTATTTCTGTCAATCACCAAAGAAGTGATATCTATAGATAGAATAAAAGATTTAACATTAAAAATGAAAGAACTCTACGAACAAAGTCAGGACACAGTAGATTCTAACACGTATATTGCGATTCCTAATGTTTTAAACAGCCAATTATATTGTAGCGGCAATATCATGGTACATGGACAAGGAACGGTGAACTCCAAAATTCATTCAGGAGGCAAATTAATGATCAGCGGTAATATTCGTGGAGGGGAGGCCTATGGAAGATTGGGAGTAGAAGTGAATGAAGTCGGTGCAGAAAGTGGAAGACCAACTCTTATTTCTGTTCCAGACGATCAAACAATCATCATCAAAAAGGCCATGGAAGGCACCGTCATTCAACTTGGAACCATGAAACACATTTTTAATCAAACAACTGACAACGTTTGTGCTCGACTGGATAGAGATGGAAAGCTCGTACTACATTATTAATTAGTTCTTGGAGGAATGCGTCATGATTATATATTCAACAGAAGAAAAAAATGGGGATCTTGAAGTCAAAATTCAGGGGGATCTTGACATTGATAGTACCGAAATTTTTGATGAGCAACTTCTCCCGCTTTTAGAAACTTATCAAACAGTTAACTTAAACTTCGAGCAAGTACCTTTTGTTGACTCATCTGGTATTGGACTTTTAATGAATACAGTCCAATCACTTGGAGAAAAAGGGACAAAAGTTACCATTTCTCATGTTCAGAAAGAAGTGAAAGATATCTTCGAACTTCTGCAAATTCCAGATATTTTTGGTGAAGGTGTCGTTTTATAATGTATTTATATTTACAGAATATAAAAAGCAGCCTCTAGTGGGTTGTTTTTTTATGATATTGATCAAGTCAGGATAACCTTTTAATTTTTTTTGAAAAGATGTTGACTTCAAATAAGATGATATGATATATTAACTCTTGTCGATACGGAGGAATACCCAAGTCCGGCTGAAGGGATCGGTCTTGAAAACCGACAGGGGTGTCAAAGCCCGCGGGGGTTCGAATCCCTCTTCCTCCGCCATATTGATTTTACCTTACTTGAATACCCAAGTCATGCTGAAGGGATCGGGCTTGAAAACCGACAGGGGTGTCAAAGCCCGCGGGGGTTCGAATCCCTCTTCCTCCGCCATATTGATTTTACCTTAGTTGAATTGAAACGCAAGCATAAAAATTGGAAATTGTCAAACCGCTGCATTCGAAATGCAGCGGTTTTTTTATTTTGTTTTAGAACGATTTTTTTGAATAACAGAAGCAATTTCGTGAAGAATGGGATCAAGTGAGCTTTCATCATGAAATAAGTCATAATCTTCGATATTAATTTTAATCACTGGGCACAGATCAAATTGTTCAATCCATTCTGTATATCGAGTGTACATTTCTTCCCAATATGCTCGATCGGTTTGAGTTTCCATTTCTCTTCCGCGCTCTTCGATACGATGCAATATATGATCTAAATCCCCATGCAAATAAATAAGGACGTCAGGATGAGGGAAATAAGGCGTCATCACCATTGCCTCAAATAGACTCGTATACGTTTCATAATCTACCTCTGACATTGTGCCTTTGTCAGCATGCATTTTAGCAAAAATGCCAGTGTCCTCATAGATGGACCGATCTTGTACATATCCTCCACCCGACTCAAAGATTCGCTTCTGCTCCTTAAAGCGTTCAGCTAGGAAATAGACCTGTAAATGAAAGCTCCATCGTTGGAAATCTGAGTAGAAAGGCTCTAAGTATGGATTATCATCTACTTTCTCAAGAGAGGTTTGAAATCCTAGCTTGTCCGCTATTGTTTTCGTCATGGTTGATTTTCCGACACCGACTGTCCCGGCAATTGTAATGACCGCATCTTTTGGAATTTCGATATTTTTCATAGCACTTGCTCCTTTATGTTCTGTAAAATTTGCTGGTAATCTTGCTGTGAGGAAACGAAGTCTGTATGATCTCCTTCAATTGTAATGATAGGAAGCTCTGGCTCAGTTTGTTTTAAATGTTCAATGGCCAGCTCATAATCTTCAATCAGGGTCTTTAAATACGCTGGGTCAATGTCTTCTTCAAAAGAGCGTCCTCTCATCTTTATTCTATTCAGTAAGGTGGGAAGGCTGGCTTTTATATAGATCATGGCATTGGGTTTAGGAAGATCATCTGTTAGCAAGTGATAGATCTTTCTATATTTATCCATGTGTTTTTTTGATAAGGTTCTTTCTGCAAATATCATATTTTTATAGACATGATAATCAGTGACGATCGGCTGCTGTTTTTTCACATAGTTTTCTTCTATAGATTCTAACTGTTTAAACCGATTGCATAGAAAGAACATCTCAAGCTGAAAGCTCCATTGCTCCATATCTTCATAAAATTTATCTAAGAATGGATTTTCTTCTACAATCTCTTTCACTAAAGGGAATTGAAATTCCTTCGAAAGCATTGTAGCCAAAGTTGTTTTTCCGGCTCCGATTGGGCCTTCCACTGCAATAAAAGGGGCAGGATACATAGGCGTTCTCCTCTATCTGTAAAGTTGTCAAACCAATGTATATTGTACCATACCCCTTCTGAGAGATAGAGCGAATGAATTACGTTGTCGTTCTTTTTTCAATATTAAATTGATCTGATAACAAGAGCCAGTTTTGTGGGAAAGATAGACCTAATTTCCAATAAGCTATCCCATTTAAGTTTAACTCTTTGATGAGATTAAACTTGGCTTGAATGGACCTTGCGTCTTCGAACCAAACCTCATGCTCTTTGTTGTTGGCATCGGTATAGCGGAAATAAGGTGCTTGTGCTGTTTCGTCGTATAGAATGGATACATTATTCTCTCTAGCAATTGCGATTGCTTGTTGAGGGCTGACAGCTTTGGCGATAGGGCCACCCTGAACATAAGGAAGAGTCCAATCATACCCATATAAATTCTGACCCATCACAATTTTATTGGCTGGGATGACAGTCAGTGCATATTCAATGACTTGACGGACAGGTCCAATCGGAGAAACGGCTTGTGCAGGCCCGCCGCTGTATCCCCACTCGTAGGTCATCAACACAACATGATCGACGATCTTACCGATCGCTTCATAGTCATGAGCCTCATACCACTTTCCCTTCTGTTCACTACTTGTTTTAGGGGCAAGTGCAACGGAAATGGTCCATCCCTGTTGGTGAAAACGAGTGGTTGCCTCTCTTAAAAATTGAAGATAGGCATCTTTATCAGCAGGACGTAAATATTCAAAGTCAAAATGGATTTCTTTTAATTGATACTTTTGAGCAACGCGGACGATTTCATTTAAAAATGTCGTTTTGACAGATTGGTTTGTTAAAAGAATTCGTCCAAGTTCATCACTAAATTTTTCATTCTCTAGATTTGTGACCACCATGGATAATACAGTTCTGTTTTGAGTGGCAATCTGAGGTAGTTGATCTAACGGCGGTTCTCGAAGTGTTCCGTCTCTTTGCGCTTGAAAACTAAAGGCGCCTAGGTGCGTTAAATATGGAGATGCCTCTCTGGCTGCTTGTTTTAAATTCTCGCTCACTTGATTTCCACGTGGTTCAATATAAGCATTAGAATTAATGTTTCTTTTCGGTCTTTGTGGAATATAAAGCAAGAAACGAATAGGCAGTATCGCTTCAGGTCGAATCCGATTCACTCGTGCCAATTCTTCCACTGAAATTTGAAATTTATTCCCAATTTGATAAAGTGTGTCATTTTGTTTAACTTCGTAGAATTGACCTCTAATTGGAATTACAATTGTTTGTCCAACGACAAGTTGATTAGGTGTTTCGATGTCGTTGGTACGGATAATTTCATTTACTGTTGTTTTATAGCGCATGGCAATTTCATTTAAAGTATCTCCTCTTTTGACAACATAAATTTGAATAGTCAACGCCCCCTTTGTTATTGCTAACAATTTATGAGGGTGATGGATAAATCATGTTTGATTTTCATTCGTGATCTCTTTAGCAGTTGTGATATTTGCAAGAAGAACGTTCTCCATCATCGTTAAAGCGTACTCGTTATCTCTCTCATCGTTTGAAGCAATACAATCTTTAGGTACAATCATGTTATATTCTCGCATGTAAGCGTCATTTGCGGTGAACAGAACGCAAATGTTTCCAGCAATTCCAGTTAAAATAAGATCTTGAATACCTAGTTCATTTAGGAGTGTCTCTAGTCCTGTACCATAGAAGGCAGAGTGTTTAGGTTTTATTAAGAAGTAATCATCGTTTGATGGTGCCATTTGCTCTAAAATAGGGGCGCTTCTTTCGTTTTTACATGTTTGTATGACAGCTTGAATATCAGCCTTCCAGAGTCCGTAGTGATCGTTGATATAGATGATTGGCCAATTTTTCTTGAAAGCGTGCTGTTTAAGGGATAAAATTTTATTGGTCATATGCTCTGTTTTTTCAGCGAGCACATGTCCCATGTCAAAATCAAAATTATTGATCATGTCGATAATAAGCAGCGCCTTTTGGTGCTTTGACAATATAAGACCCCCTTCAAAAGATTGTGGTAATATGTTAACCTCAATATCCTTTAAAAAAACATGAAAAGAGAGCTGTGCCATGACGAAAGATGAACAGTTTATGCAAGAAGCCATTTCTGAAGCTTTGAAAGCAGGACAAATAGGAGAAGTGCCAATCGGTGCCGTTATCGTTGTTGATGATCAAATTGTTAGCCGTGCTCACAATTTAAGGGAAAGTGAGCAGCGATCCATTGCCCATGCAGAATTACTTGCCATAGATGAAGCGTGTAAAACGATCGGAAGCTGGCGTCTAGAAGATGCTGTACTTTACGTTACGCTTGAACCATGCCCAATGTGTGCAGGCGCTATTGTACTTTCTAGAGTGAAAAAGGTCGTTTTTGGCGCATATGATCCTAAAGGTGGATGTGCAGGTACTTTAATTAATTTATTGGATGATGAGCGATTCAATCATCAGTCTGAAGTCGTTGGTGGTGTGCTTGAAAATCAATGTGGTGAGCTGTTAAGTCAGTTCTTTCGAGACCTCCGTCAGCGTAAGAAGCAGGCGAAAAGTAAATGAATGGATGTCGTTTGCAATTTCAGCAGTAAGAAGGTATACTTATGTCTGCGTCATTAACAATTTAATATTCATTTTGCCGTGCTAAGCGGGGAGGTAGCGGTGCCCTGTACTCGCAATCCGCTCTAGCGAGGCCGAATCCCTTCTCGAGGTTCGTTTACTTCAAGGTCTGCCTTAAATAAGTGGTGTTGACGTCTGGGTCCTGCGCAATGGGAATTCATGAACCATGTCAGGTCCGGAAGGAAGCAGCATTAAGTGAAATCTCTCATGTGCCGCAGGGTTGCCTGGGCCGAGCTAACTGTTTAAGTAACGCTTGGGGTAGCGAATCGACAGAAGGTGCACGGTAAATCAATATTAAATGTAACTCATCTAGTTTATCTAGGTGAGTTTTTTGTTGCTGTTGAAAGAATACATCTTTTGCTTTGTTTAAACAAATAGCGAAAAAGTCTTTTTTGAAGTGAGCTATTTTTTCAACAACCACAAAGAGAACTGGTGTTCTTGTTGGTCTGACGAGTCATGTCAGAAATTTGGAAAATACGTTTTTCATTCGAGAAAAGTAAAGAATCTTTACATGGAACGCCCTTTTTCGTTTATTAGAAAATAAAGGTGTACTTTTGAATTGATCGTTGCTTCATGTATAATGAAAATGATGATAAATGGAGGAGGGCGTATTTGTGAGTTATCAAGCTTTATACCGAGTGTTCAGACCTCAAGTTTTTGAGGATGTTGTTGGACAAGAACACATCACAAAAACGTTGCAAAATGCCCTTTTGCAGAAAAAGTTTTCTCATGCTTACTTATTTTCAGGTCCTAGAGGAACAGGTAAAACAAGTGCTGCCAAGATCTTTGCAAAGGCAGTGAACTGTGAAAAGTCACCTGTTAGTGAACCGTGTAATGAATGTGATGCTTGTAGAGGAATTACAAACGGTTCGATTTCAGACGTGATTGAAATAGATGCTGCCTCGAATAATGGGGTAGATGAAATCCGAGATATACGTGATAAAGTGAAATTTGCTCCTTCAGCGGTTACATATAAGGTTTATATTATAGATGAGGTACATATGCTCTCTATTGGGGCATTTAATGCACTCCTTAAAACGCTAGAGGAACCGCCAGCTCATTGTATCTTTATTTTGGCTACCACAGAGCCTCATAAGATTCCTCTTACCATCATATCAAGGTGTCAGAGATTTGATTTCAAACGGATTACGACAAAAGATATTGTTGGAAGAATGGAGAAAATTGTAGATGCAGAAAGCCTAAATGTACAAGAGGGTTCACTCGAGATTATTGCTAGTGCAGCAGATGGTGGTATGCGTGATGCACTAAGCCTCTTGGATCAAGCGATTTCATTTAGTGGTGAACAGCTGACAATTGATGATGCACTACTCATTACAGGTGCTGTATCTCAGCATTTCATTAGTCAGCTTGCTGAAGCGATTTTCGAACAAAATATCGCGATAGCGTTAGATACATTAAATGAATTGCTTCAACAGGGGAAAGATGCTGCAAAATTAATAGAGGATATGATCTTTTACTTTAGAGATATGCTTCTTTATAAAACAGCACCAGACCTTGAAGGTGTCCTTGAAAAAGTCAAGGTCGACGAAAAGTTCGTTTCGCTTTCAGAACGTGTGACACCTCAGTTTCTTTATGAGACGATTGAAGTACTGAATAAGAGCCATCAAGAAATGAAATGGACAAATCATCCAAGAATTTTCTTTGAAGTTGCTGTTGTGAAGCTTTGCCAGTCAACGGCTGGTGCGACACCATCTTATGCTGATTCTGATTTAACAGCGTTAACGGATAAAATAGACAGACTGGAACAGGAGCTCTCTAGGCTAAGAGCTGAGGGTGTACCGATGTCTCAGGCTCAAAGCCCTCAAGAAAAAAGGGAAGCCCCTCGACCGCAAACGAGTAACAAAAATGGCTATCGTGCACCTGTCGGCCGCATTCATGAGATTTTAAAAGAAGCGAAGCGGCCGGAGCTAGAAAAAATAAAAGGCAAATGGGGAGAGCTTCTTGCCCAATTGAAACAGCAAAATAAGGTATCTCACGCTGCGCTATTAACAGACAGTGAACCTGTTGCGGCTGCATCTCATGCCTTTGTTTTAAAATTTAAGTTTGAAATACATTGTAAGATGGTGGCTGAAGATAAAAGTGGTGTTCGGACCAACCTTGAGCAACTGCTAGAATCTATGCTAGGAAAAAGAGTGGAATTAGTTGGCGTTCCTGACGCTCAATGGGGTAAAATAAGAGAAGAATTTTTAAGAGATCATCAGCCGGATGAACAGGCAGATGGTCAGGCCGCTTCTGCTGAAGAGGATCCATTAATTGCGGAAGCAAAGAAGTTAGTAGGAACCGATTTGATTGAAATTAAAGATTAACAAATTGAAAGAGAGTGGTGTTCATATGCGCGGTGGAATGGGAAATATGCAAAAAATGATGAAACAAATGCAAAAAATGCAAAAGGATATGGCTAAGGCTCAAGAAGAGCTTGCAGAAAAAGTCCTTGAAGGTACGGCAGGTGGCGGTATGGTCACTGTAAAAGTGAATGGACAAAAAGAAGTCGTGGATGTAGCAATTAATGAAGAAGTTGTTGATCCTGAAGACATCGATATGCTTCAAGACCTTGTGCTTGCAGCGACAAATGATGCATTGAAAAAAGTTGATGAGCTAACAAATGAAACAATGGGTCAATTCACAAAAGGAATGAACATGCCAGGTTTATTCTAGGAGGAATAACTGAAAATGCAATATCCTGAACCAATATCAAAGCTGATTGATAGCTTTATGAAATTGCCAGGAATCGGACCTAAAACCGCGGTCCGTCTGGCTTTTTTTGTTCTTAGTATGCAGGAAGATGTCGTACTAGATTTTGCGAAGGCGCTTGTAAATGCAAAGCGTAATTTAACTTATTGTTCTGTTTGCGGCCATATCACTGATCAGGATCCTTGCTATATTTGTGAAGATACAAGAAGAGATCAATCGGTTATCTGTGTAGTACAGGATCCAAAAGATGTGATTGCAATGGAAAAAATGAAAGAATACAACGGCTTATATCATGTGCTTCATGGTGCCATTTCACCAATGGACGGGATTGGACCAGAGGATATTAAAATCCCTGATCTATTAAAAAGATTGCAAGACGATCAAGTAACAGAGGTCATTCTTGCAACCAACCCAAACATTGAAGGAGAAGCGACAGCCATGTATATCTCTAGATTGTTGAAACCATCAGGAATTAAACTCTCTCGTATTGCTCACGGACTCCCAGTAGGTGGAGATTTAGAGTATGCGGATGAAGTCACACTTTCTAAGGCTCTAGAAGGCAGACGTGAGATGTAGGAAGGAGAAGTACGGTACATGGGTTTTCTTCGCAGAAAATCAATTCGAAAAGAATTCGATGAGAAATTAATTCAACAGCTTTTTAAGCAAAAGGAAGAATGGAACAGACAAAAAAAGCTTGTCGCAAACAGCGTTGAGCCTTCACCGGACATTCTATTCGAATTAAAGCTTGCTCAAGCAAAGTACTTTTTCTATCTTAGAGAAGCGAAAAAGAGGAATATACGTTTAAACAACTGGAGATAGCAGGTCTATTTTACATAGTCCTCTCATATGCTTGTACTATTCATATGAAGAGGAGATGAGAGGATTATGGAACCTGTTATTGTGATTGGTTCAATTCTGCTAGCTGTATTATTGTTGTTTATGTCAGGTGTTCAAGCGAATCCATTCAAATGGTTAGGACTTATCGGAGTTAAATTTGTAGCAGGTGCTCTTTTTTTATTTTGCCTCAATTTATTCGGTGAGAGCTTAGGGCTTCATGTCTCCATTAATCCTGTAACGAGCGGAATTAGTGGTTTATTGGGCGTTCCAGGCGTAGCGGCTTTAGTCGTAATTGAAAAGTTTATTATTTAATGCGAAATATTGTTGACTTTGATTATATATGGTGGTAAATTAATATACGTCGCTGATGACGAAGAAACAAAAAAACATAATAACAAAAAAAGTTGTTGACACTAACAATTTGGAGATGTTAAGATGTTCTAGTCGCTTCTGAAGCGGTAAACAAGTTCTTTGAAAACTAAACAAGACAA
>NZ_AMSH01000050.1 GCF_000300535.1 Bacillus xiamenensis | reverse complement strand
AGAATGCGAGGGTTTGTCTACACGCTAAGACTGTAAACTCGAGGTTTACAGTCTTTCTTCGTTCATTACGCTCTTGAAACGTATGAACCATCAGATGTATTAATCACTAGTTTATCTCCTTGGTT
The DNA here is from genome assembly GCF_000300535.1 of Bacillus xiamenensis. Lineage (GTDB taxonomy): Bacteria > Bacillota > Bacilli > Bacillales > Bacillaceae > Bacillus > Bacillus xiamenensis. The sequence continues at coordinate 24,041 of NZ_AMSH01000050.1, read as the reverse complement.
CACAAAGAAAGGAACGTTGACGATTAAACCAGTTTCTGTTTTCGCAGGTTTTGAGCCGCCTGATGTTGTGTCACCTTTAATACCAGGCTCTGTTTCTACTACTTCTAGTTCTACCGTGTTTGGAAGTTCTACTCCAAGTGTTTCATCACCGTACATCACGATTTGAACCGACATATTTTCAAGCAAATATTTCAGCTCATCTTTGATTTGCGCTTCGCTTAGTTCAAGCTGTTCGTATGAACTTGTATCCATGAATACATGCTGGTCGCCATTTGCATACAAGTATTGCATTGTTTTTGTTTCAATTTGAGCTTTCGCTACTTTTTCACCTGCACGGAATGTTTTTTCTTGAATTGCACCTGTACGCAGGTTACGCAGTTTCGAACGGACAAATGCTGCGCCTTTTCCTGGTTTTACGTGTTGGAAATCCACTACACGCCAAATACCGCCGTCCACTTCAATTGTCAGGCCTGTACGAAAATCGTTTACTGAAATCATTTTGTCATCCTCCTACATTTCACCATCATAATATGATAAGTTCTTTCGGTGAGTGGGTCAATCGTTTATTGCCGTCAGCTGTCAGGACAATATCATCCTCAATTCTCACGCCGCCGACATCCGGTAAGTAAATTCCCGGCTCTACTGTCACAACCATTCCTTCTTCTAACACGACCTCTGAGCGTGAAGAAAGACCAGGCGCTTCATGTACTTCCATACCAAGCCCGTGTCCAGTCGAATGCCCGAAGTATTGACCGTAGCCATACTTTTCAATGATGTCTCGTGTGATGCGATCAGCTTCTTTTCCTGTTAAGCCTGGCTTGATTCTATCCACACCAGCGTTTTCTGCTTCTAATACGATATGATAAATTTCCTTTAGCTTGTCGCTTGGCGTTCCTACAGCGATTGTTCTTGTCATATCAGAACAATAGCCTTTATAGTAAGCACCGAAATCCAGTGTAACCAAATCACCGGATTCAATCACTTTTTCACTTGCTCTCCCATGCGGCAGGCTTGAACGAACGCCTGAAGCAACAATCATATCGAATGAAGATCCCTCAGCACCTTCTTTTCTCATGAAAAATTCAAGCTCGTTCATGACGTCAATTTCTGTCAGGCCCGGCTTGATGTAAGTGAGAATATGATCAAAGGCGTGATCTGCAATCTTCGCAGCTTCCTCTAATATCTTAATCTCTTCATTAGACTTAATCAAGCGCAACTTTTCAACTGATTCTGAGACAGGAACAAGCTCTATACCGCTTGCTTTGCCTGCGTACTGCTGATATGTGGCAAATGTCATATGGTTCTGTTCAAACCCAAGACGTTTGACCCCAAATGCCTTTGCCGTTTGGACAGCAGTTTCTACAATGTTTCCTTTATGTTCAATGATGTCATAGCCTTTTACTTGGTCCTTGGCTTGCTCTGTGTAGCGGAAGTCGGTAATAAAGGCTGCTCGATCTTTTGAAACGACGGCAAGACCAGCTGATCCAGTGAAGCTGGTCATGTATTGTAAATTAAAGCTGCTCGTAATCACTAGACCGTCAATTTTTAATTCGTTTAAAAGATTTCTTAGTTTTTCAAGTTTCATGATCCCGCTCCCCCATCACTGACCAAATAACGAATCGCCAATTTATACCCTTCTAGACCAAGTCCAACAATTTGACCTTGGCAGACTGGCGCAAGAACTGAGTGATGGCGGAATTCCTCTCTTTTATGAACATTTGTGATATGTACTTCGATGACAGGTAAAGAAATACTTGCAATGGCATCTCTTAGTGCATAGCTATAGTGGGTAAAAGCACCCGGGTTAAACACGACGCCATCGTACTGCTCCTCTGCTTCGTGGAGCGCATCAACCAAATCACCTTCATGATTCGATTGAAAAAATGTTAATTGGATATTTGCTCGTTCTGCGAATTGAAACAAATCCGTTTCTAAATCTGTCAGCGTTTTACTTCCGTAAACAGCAGGCTCTCTTTTGCCGAGCCTATTTAAATTGGGCCCATTCAGCACTAGAAAATGAGGCATTTAACCACTCCTTCACCCTAATTCAATCTATATCGATGTCTGTTTCTTTTTCCTTAGAAACCTTTCGTTTCCAAAAATATTTTATCATATGAATGAGTGATTTACACTTTATTCTGTCTTTTTCCCGAGTGCCCTCGCAAGCTTCTGGCTTGTTAATTCATTGTATTCAAATGAAATACTGTACCCTACAAACATGCCATATAAAATATATAGGCAAAATGTCGTTACAATGGTGCTTTGCTGTAAATCTTGTACTTGCTTGACATCTGGGAAAATAGGATTAAATACATAAAAAACAAGTACCCATAAAAGCCCGCCATACACCAGCCCCATCCAAAAGCCTTTGATCCGTTTTAACAGCCCGTAATAAATAAAGGCTGCGCCAATAGATAAAAGCCCTAAAAGCACAATACTAATCAATGTGCCAAGTCCTCCCTTTTTCCAATCACCAAGCACAAATGGCTGCAAAAGCATATTTGGACTCACCTCTGAAAAATGAAACATATGGGTCAGAAATCCGATAAATCCCCAAAAAACTCCGCCGACAAAGCCTGTAGCTGCTGCCCTTGCCACCATCGAAGACGTTTGTACAGACTGATTTTTTTCTTCTTGGTTTTTCTTTTCATCACGTTTCATATGAACACCTCCAGCAAGTAGTATGTCCAAAATGTCATGAAAAAAAAGGATTTCCATGCGTGAGTGTAAAATTTTTAAAACAGGGTATACTGGCTAAAAAGAGGTAGATAGAATTCTAGTAGATAATCGACCTGTGAGCTAGTGATTTCCCTTCATTTCCTGTACAATAAAGGTATAAAGAAATGCATGTAAATTACAGGAAACAGGCAGGTTGATGAAATATGTCCAATCAAACAAAATCTCCAGCATATGGAGGGCAGGCAGTTGTAGAAGGTGTCATGTTCGGAGGTAAAAAGAACTATGTGACAGCGATTCGGCGTAAGGACCAGTCCATCGAGTTTTTAAAGCTTCCCCGGACCTCCAATAAACGAACCGCCTTTCTCAAGAAAATCCCATTTGTTAGGGGTGTTGCTGCACTTGTTGAAGCAAGCGCAAACGGCAGTAAGCACTTAAATTTCTCCAGTGAGCGCTATGACTTAGATCCTTCTGAAGATCATACTCTTGAAAAAGAACAAAAAGGCTCGAAATTCTCAATGATCTTTGGCATTGCTGTGATCGGAGTTCTCTCTCTTCTCTTTAGTAAATTTGTCTTTACCCTAGTACCTGTCTTTTTAGCTGAGCTTGTGCGGCCTGTGTTCTCAGGAAACTTCGCACAAATCGCAGTTGAAACATTCTTTAAATTGATCCTGTTATTAGGCTATATTTACTTTATTTCCATGACCCCTTTAATTAAAAGGGTATTTCAATATCATGGAGCAGAACATAAAGTCATAAACTGCTATGAACAGAACCTTGACATCACAGTGGAAAATGTCCAAAGCCAATCCCGGCTTCATTATCGATGCGGCAGCAGCTTTATTTTATTCACTGTCATTGTTGGAATGTTCGTCTATTTACTTGTACCGACAGATCCTTTATGGGTGAGAATTCTGAACCGCTTGGCACTCATTCCGGTTGTTCTGGGCATTTCATTTGAAGTGCTTCAGCTTACGAACAAACTCCGTGAAGTGCCAGTGCTAAAAGTGCTTGGCTATCCCGGCCTTTGGCTGCAATTACTTACAACAAAAGAACCCTCTGACGACCAAGTCGAGGTAGCCATTGCAAGTTTTAATGAACTTCTTCGTTTAGAGGAAGCGTCTGAGAAACAAGCATCAGATTCTACTCATCAAGTGATCTAGCTTATAAATCCGGTAAATTCCTTCGGAGGTGGACAGTTATGAATCGCCGAGTACATCCTGCTTTTACCATTATTTTCGCTTTAGGTGTTTTGGGTTTTATATATTTACTCACAACGAATCCTGGCAGACTCTTTACGATGCTGCTATCAGTTGTGATCATTGGAGCGGTTATGTTTTTCCTTTTTAGATGGCTGATGAATCGAAGAACTGGAACAGAAAGCAACCTATATCGTAAAGCAGTCAAACAATCAAAACGTCGCTACCAGCAGCCTAAACCAAAGACGAAAAGCCATATGAAAAATCGGGTCACTCATTTGCGAAGCGTGCCGACTGACCACAAGTCTAAGCCCGTCCTTCTCAAAAAGAAAAGCCAAACACATTTGACTGTGATTGAAGGCAAGAAAAACAAAAAGAAGAATCGCGCCTTATTTTAAAATGTCCAGCTCTTTAAAAATTGCTCGGCCTTCTGTCTACCTAGATCGACGAGCGCCCTTTTCTTTTCTGTCATGAGATGAAATTCAGTGGCAATGACGTGTTCTACCGGAATAAAAATAATATGACGTTCGTGTTTTGTGGCAATATGCCTTTCGTCATGAGCACCACGCATCGTTTCAAAAAGAGCGCCAAACAGTTCAAACGCATTGCGGATGGAATGTTGAGGGCGTTCTTTTTCGTTTGGGGTTAATGTGACACCGACAAATGGTCTTTTTTTCTCTTCCGCAAATAACCAAATTGGAAAATTGCTGAGCACTCCTCCATCTACAATGGTACAAATTCCTTTTGAAGACCTCAGTTTGACAGGTTCGAAAAAATACGGCAGGCTGCAGCTCATGCGAATGGCTCTTGCGACGGAAAAACGTTCTGGATTTAACCCATATGAAGGAAGGTCATCTGGCAGGACGAGGATTTTCCCATTCGTTAAATCAGAAGCGACGATTTTCAGTGAACCTTTTTTCAGATCGCCAAATACGGTGACGCCTTTTCGTTTTAAAATGTCTGCCAGCCATTTTTCTAGCCGGTCTCCTTTGTAAAGACCAAGACGCCAATAAATAGATACCCATCTGAGCATTTTAAACGGGATGAATTGACACCTACGGTCAAGCAATTGATGCTCATCCATTTCATCTAAAAGGTCCCGAATCTCCTGGCTTGTAAAACCTGCTGCGATGAGTGAAGCAATGATCGCTCCAGCACTTGTTCCAGCTAGACGGACAAATTGAAATCCCCTCGCTTCAAGTGCTTCATAGGCACCTGCAAGTGCTGCACCCTTAATGCCTCCACCCGAGAACACACCATCTATCTTCATCAAGGAGCCCCCTTTTCAATGTCACACTATTAATAGTGTAGGAGCATTTGCTTTCAATTAGAACTTTATTCAAAAAGGACACCCTCGGCATGGGTGTCCTTTTTCTTAAGATTCTTGATTGGTTTGTTCGTTTTTCTTTTGAATCGCTTTCAGCTGAACGGATCGCTCATCGTTTTCTTCAAAGAATTGAACGAGATCGCCAATGCGGTCAATACTGTTCCAGCTGAGATGATGTTCAATGCCTTCTACATCATCATAAATTTTCTCTTCATCTACACCAATGATTCTTAAAAATTGCTCTAGCAGTTCATGTCTGTATACGAGACGTTTTCCAATTTTTTTGCCTTTCGGGGTTAAAATTAGACCACGATATTTCTCATAAATGAGGTATTCATCTTTATCTAGCTTCTGAACCATTTTTGTTACAGAGGAGGGATGGACAGCGAGTGCTTCTGCGATATCAGATACTCTTGCATATCCTTTTTCTTCTATTAGCATATAAATTTGTTCAATGTAATCTTCCATACTAGGTGTAGTCATAAAACCCCTCCAAAATGCACCTTTACTTAATAATCATAACAATTCTACACCATCGCTCATTAAAAAACAAGAAGTGTCCTTCGTCTTAACGCTTGTAATTCCAATCATCTGAGGCATATTTCGTTTTGGCGAGATGGTGGACAAACGCTAATTCTTCATCTGTCAGCTCATAAGGCACAAGCTCGATATTTAATCCTTTTTCAAACCCTCGTTTAAACGCAACACGTGCATCGTCTATCGTACATGTTCGGTCTGAGATTTCATTAATCGCCACCGCCTTGTTTTTAAAGCTGCGCTGCATCCGCTCTCTTACCCGGTCGTTTGGATAAAGGAACAAATCAAACAATTTGTCCTCATCAAGGTCAATTAAAATCGAGCCATGCTGGAGGATCACACCTTTTTGCCTCGTTTGAGCGCTGCCTGCTACTTTTCTGCCTTCTACGACAAGCTCGTACCAAGAAGGCGCATCAAAGCAGACAGACGACCTTGGATTCTTTAAGCTTTCTTTTTCTTTTTCTGTACGAGGAATGGCAAAATACGCATCGAGTCCCAGTTCCTTAAAGCCCTCTAAAATACCTTCTGAAATGACGCGGTATGCCTCTGTCACCGTCGCTGGCATCTCTGGATGCTCTTCTGACACAATCACGCTGTAGGTCAGCTCCTGATCATGAAGAACCCCTCTGCCGCCTGTTGGTCTGCGGACAAACCCAAGACCATAGCGCTTGACCGCTTCCATGTTGATTTCTTTTTCAACATGCTGAAAATACCCAACAGATAGTGTCGCCGGATTCCAGCCATAAAAACGGATCACTGGCGGGATGAGCTTCTCACTATGCCAATAAAGCAAGGCTTCGTCCATTGCCATGTTAAAGGCAGGGTCTTGGTTTCCTGTATCAATGAAACACCATTTCTCTTTTTGCATATAAAAATCCCTTCTCTTTTACGTAGTCAATGTTAGATCATGGTGGTAGCCACCGGTTTTCTCTCTTCATCAGTCTATCAAATAGGGAAGGAATTGAAAATAATTCTGACCATTTATGATGACAAGTTTCTTTTGCTTTACTATAATAGTATTTGTCTAAAACGTACCATCAGACAGGCTACTGTGCTGATGCTCAAGAAGGAGTCGAGTCGTATTGCCAATATTCAACTATATCGTCCTCTCACTTTGTGGACTTTTCGTTCTTTATTCCATCGGCAGTTTCATTTATCAGCAGCGTATTATGAAAACGCTGACGGAAGAAGAATTTATTAAAGGGTACCGCAAAGCCCAGCTCATTGATGTGAGAGAGCCAAATGAGTTTGAAGGCGGACATATTTTAGGCGCAAGAAACATCCCCCTTTCACAACTAAAGCAGCGAAAAAATGAAATACGCCCTGACAAGCCTGTTTATCTCTATTGCCAAAACAACTTGAGAAGCGGGAAGGCAGCTCAAACTTTACGTAAAAATGGCTGTCGTGAGATTTATAATTTAAAGGGCGGCTTTAAAAAATGGGGCGGCCGCATTAAAACAAAGAATTAATAAAAATGACTCTGGGAGCTATTGCCCCCTAGAGTCTTTTTATTTTCTTTCAAAAACAAGAACTGGATTCCGTGCAGCCTTTGTTTCATCCATTCGTTTGACAACTGTCGTATGTGGTGCTTCCTGTACGACTTCTGGGTTCTCTTCTGCTTCTTTTGCAATTTGAATCATCGCTTCAATGAATGCATCAAGGGTCTCTTTTGATTCCGTTTCAGTTGGTTCGATCATGATACATTCTTCTACATTGAGCGGGAAGTAGATCGTTGGCGGATGATAGCCAAAATCAAGTAATCGTTTGGCCATATCAAGCGTCCGCACACCTAGTTTTTTCTGACGTTTACCTGAAAGAACAAATTCATGCTTACAGTGGCGGTCAAATGGCAAATCGTAATGGGCACTTAAGCGGCGCATCATATAGTTGGCATTTAACACCGCATGATCTGTTACAGCCTTTAAGCCGTCAGGACCCATAGAACGGATATACGCATACGCCCTGACATTGATGCCAAAGTTGCCATAGAACGGTTTGACACGTCCAATGGATTCTGGGCGATCATCATCAAAATAATAACGACCTTCCTTCTTCACAAGCACTGGCTTAGGCAAATATGGAATCAAATCCTTTTTCACACCGACTGGACCAGAACCAGGACCTCCGCCTCCGTGTGGACCTGTAAAGGTTTTATGCAGATTTAAGTGAACGACATCAAATCCCATATCCCCCGGTCTTGCTTTGCTTAAAACGGCATTTAAGTTCGCTCCGTCATAATAAAGCTTACCTCCAGCTCCGTGAACAATCTCAGCCATCTCTAAAATATTTTCTTCAAAAAGGCCGAGTGTATTTGGATTTGTGAGCATGAGAGCAGCGGTTTCTTCATTGACAACACGCCGCAGATCCTCTAAATCGACAAGACCATTTTCATCAGATGCGACGGTGATCGTTTCAAATCCAGCGACTGTCGCAGAGGCCGGATTCGTTCCATGGGCAGAATCCGGCACGATCACTTTTGTTCGTTTATGATCTCCTCTTGCTTCATGATACGCACGAATCATCATGAGCCCCGTCCATTCACCGTGTGCTCCTGCCGCAGGCTGTAAAGTCACGGCGTCCATTCCTGTGATTTCTTCTAAATGGCCACCTAAATCATAAAGTAACTCTAATGCGCCTTGCACTGTGTCTGCCTCTTGAAGCGGATGCACTTGCGAGAAGCCTGCAAGACGTGCGACCTTTTCGTTAATTTTCGGATTATATTTCATCGTACAAGAGCCTAGAGGATAAAAGCCAGAATCGACCCCATGATTACGCCTAGATAATGCTGTGTAGTGACGCATAATATCTAGCTCGGAAACTTCAGGCAGCTCCGCATCTTCATGGCGGATATACGTTTCATCAAATAAAGCTGGGAGCTTTTCTTCAGGTACATCTAAATCAGGCAGGCTATAACCAATTCTTCCTTCTTTGGATAATTCAAAAATAAGCGGCTGATCTTGTTTATTCATGGCGATCCCCCAATTCCTTGATGAACGTATCAATTTCTTCTTTTGTTCTTAGCTCTGTTACGGCTACAAGCATATGATGCTGAAGGTTTGGATAGGCTAGCCCTAGATCATATCCGCCAATGATTCCTTTTTCAAGCAATCGTTTATTAGCTTCCTTCACAGGCTCATCAAGCTTGATCACGAACTCATTAAAATGGGCCCCTTCTATTTCAGCCTGTAATCCATGCTGTTCCGCCTGCGTTTTAGCATAATGAGCTTTTTGTACATTTTGATAGGCGATTTCTTTTATGCCTGTTTTTCCAAGTGCCGTCATTGCAACAGAAGCGGCTAACGCGTTTAACGCCTGATTGGAACATATATTAGAAGTCGCTTTATCTCTTCGAATGTGCTGCTCGCGCGCTTGTAGGGTCAGTACAAATCCACGCACACCGTTCTCGTCTTCTGTTTGTCCGACTAAACGCCCCGGCACTTTCCGCATTAGTTTTTTCGTCACAGCGAAATATCCGCAATGAGGTCCGCCAAATGCAGCTGGAATGCCAAACGGCTGTGCATCACCAACGACAATATCTGCTCCAAGCTTTCCTGGAGGTGTCAGTAAACCAAGTGCAAGCGGGTTACTTGAAACAATAAACAGACTTTTCCCTTGATGTGCAATCGGTTCAATCTCTTTTAACGGTTCAACGACACCGAAGAAGTTTGGATATTGTACAAGAACCGCTGCTGTTTCGTCGCAGACAGCTTCTTCTAATGCAGCAATATCCGTCTGTCCTTTACGTGCAGGTACTTCGACGACTTCAATATGCTGTCCTTTTGCATATGTTTTCAGCACCGCTCGTGATTCAGGATGAACTGTCTCAGAGACCACAACCTTTTTCTTCTTTGTATGTCCTGCAGCCAGCATCGCCGCTTCAGCTAATGCGGTTCCGCCATCATACATTGAGGAATTCGCAAGATCCATACCGGTCAGCTCCGCAATCATCGTTTGAAATTCAAAGATCGACTGCAATTCACCTTGCGAAATCTCAGGCTGATACGGTGTATACGCTGTATAAAATTCAGAACGTGAAATCACATGATCTACAATCACAGGCTGGTAATGATCATACACACCAGCACCTAAAAACGATGCATAGGCAACAGTATCTTTATTTTTGGCAGCGAGACGAGACAATTCCCGCACGAGCTCTGTTTCAGATGCGGCTTCTTTGATGTTATATGTGCCTTTGAATCTTACTTTCTCTGGGATATCTGAGAAAAGCTCATCAATCGACTGAACGCCGATGACATCGAGCATTTCTTTTTGATCTTGCTCTGTTTGCGGCAAATACCTGTGCTTCATCCTCTATTCCCCCTCGTTATTTGGCTCTTTTATAAAATGGTGTGGCGACGATTTTCGCTTTTAGACGTTTTTTACGAACTTGCACTTCCACCTCTGTCCCAAGCTGGGCTTGAGCGGTTTCGATCAAGGCAAGCCCGACATTTTTCTTTAACGTTGGAGATTGTGTGCCCGTTGTGACGATTCCAATCTGCTTCTCTCCTGAGAAGACCGGATAGTTTGTCCGCGGAATTCCTTTATCCATCATTTCAATGCCGACAAGCTTTCGTTTCGTTCCATCTTCTTTTTGTTTTTTGAGCGCGGCTTTTCCAATAAAATCGGCTTCTTTATCCGTTTTAACAGCAAAACCAATCCCGCCTTCTAAAGGAGAAATATCCTTCGTGAGCTCTTGGCCATAAAGCGGAAGTCTTGCTTCAAATCTTAAGGTGTCACGTGCACCGAGACCGCATGGAATGAGCCCTTTAGGCTCACCCGCTTCTAATAAAGCCGACCAAATATGGACAGCATCCTCTGACTGGCAGTAGATTTCAAAGCCGTCTTCTCCTGTATAGCCGGTTCTTGAAACAAGCACCTCTTTTTGAGCGACCTCCGTTTTTGATAAAAATGTAAACGGCTTGAGTGATGTCACCTCTTTACCTGCCACAGCCTTCATGATGTCAGCAGCAAGAGGTCCTTGAAGGGCTAACAAGGCGGTTTGATCAGAGATGTTCTTGATTGTAACGTCATCCTCCCCTTGATGCTGAAGCAGCCAATCCACATCTTTTTCGATATTTGATGCATTGATGACAAGCAAATAGTTGTTCTTTTCTTTTTGGTAGACAAGCAGGTCATCCACCGTTCCGCCATCTTCATAGCACATGGCTGTATATAGTGCCTTACCATCTGTCAGCTTCGACAGATCATTGGTTAATAACCTTTGTAAAAAAGGAAGGGCATCTTGACCTTTGACTTCCACCTCACCCATGTGAGACACATCAAAAAGCCCTGCTTTTGTTCGAACAGCTTCATGTTCTTCTTTAATGGAAGAAAATTGGACAGGTAATTCCCAGCCCCCGAAATCAATCGTTTTTGCGCCAAATGTTTCGTACGCATGAAAAAGCGGTGTTCGTTTCAACATCAATCATTTCCCCCTTTTTTCTTACAGTGCAGACCACAAGCTGAATTTTCAGAAAAAATCACAGCAAAAAAGGACAGAGCGCTCCCTTTTATCAAAAAGAAGTCTCTGTCCTTGCACCTGAAAGTTTACAGCACAACATCATTGTGCGTTTTCCCCTTTGGTGGTTTGCTAAAAACCGATGAGCAAACACTCTCCAGAGTTGCGTCCGGTAAGAGTACTTTTGCCTGAGAGATTCACTGATTCAATCAGCTTGCTCCTTCGGCGCCTGCCAGTGCAAAATAACCGCTAGGTCTCTCCCCATACCATCATCCGCTCATATTCTTCACATTTATTGGACATACTATCAAAATGGGTGACTTATTCTCTAGTTCACTTACCAACATCCTACCATTAGAAATGGATCGAGAGCAACAGAAAAATCATTAACATTTTTAAAATAAACATTTAGTATCGTTCGCTTTTATTAAAATATATCATCTTTTAAACACCTATTAAAAAATGAAGCGTTTAAAAACAGAACGATTTTACATCAACCGACTAGAAAGGCAGGCGATGACATTGAATATTCAAACGATTTTTGATGAGGAATGGGCAAATGAATTTCAGCAGCGGCTTTCAGCAGACGGCCCCTGGGCGAACTGGAATATGTACCGTTTAGCAGCGCAGGTTCAACAAGTCACAGCCATCGATTCATTCGAGGGGCTACTGGCTCCGGCACACCTGCCTGCATTTACTCCTTTAAAACACCAGCTTGAAGTCGCTAAAAGAGTCGTAGAAGAGATGAACGGGAAAGCCATTTTAGCAGATGAAGTGGGCCTTGGGAAAACCGTAGAAGCTGGACTCATTATCAAAGAATACATGATTCGCGGACTTGCCAAAAAGATTCTCATTCTCGTACCCGCCTCCCTTGTGTCCCAATGGGTGCAGGAGCTGCGGACGAAATTTTACATTGATGCTGTCGAGCAAAAAAAGAGCTATGTGTGGGAGCAGTGTGATGTTGTCGTTTCCTCGATTGATACTGCCAAAAGACAGCCACATCGAGACACGATTTTATCCATCGCCTACGATATGGTCATTATTGATGAAGCACACAAACTGAAAAACAATAAAACGAAAAACTATGAGTTTGTGAGAAATTTGAATAAGAAGTTCTGCCTGCTGCTCACAGCGACACCTATCCAAAACCGAATAGGAGAAATTTTCAATCTCGTCTCCCTTTTGAAACCAGGGCATCTAGGAAATGAACATCAGTTCAAAGATCTCTTTGCTAAAAAGGAACTTCAGCTTGAAGACCATGACCGGCTAAAACAATTAGTCAATAAAGTGATGATTCGTAACCGCAGGCAAGACACTGGCATCGAATGGTCAAAACGTCATGTGAAGACCATTTCCATTGATTTTTCGCCGACAGAACAAGCCTTATATGATGAAATCTGTCAGCTGAAAAACAATCCATCTTATACGAAGCACATGTTTTCCATTATGACCTTGGAACGAGAATGCTGTTCAAGCCGAGAAGCGGTCTATATGACCATCAAAAAAATGCAAGAAGAGGAAAAACACATTCTAGGCGCTTCTGCAATTGGGCAAATCATGGAGAAAATCAATCAAGTCGAACAAAATTCAAAGGCGCTGGAAGTCGTTAAGCTCATTCAACAATTAAACGAGAAAGTCATTATCTTCACTGAATATCGTGCGACACAAATTTATTTACAATGGTTTCTCCAACAAAACGGGATCAGCTCAGTTCCCTTTCGAGGCGGTTTTAAACGAAGCAAAAAAGACTGGATGAAGGATTTATTTAGAGAACGGGCGCAAGTGTTAATTGCGACAGAAGCAGGCGGCGAGGGGATCAACCTTCAGTTTTGCAACCAGATCATCAACTACGACCTTCCGTGGAACCCAATGCGGCTAGAACAACGAATTGGACGTATTCACCGCCTCGGTCAAGAGCGGGATGTCCACATTTACAATATGGCCACAAACGGAACAGTCGAGGAACATATTTTAAAGCTTTTATATGAAAAAATTCAGCTGTTTGAAAACGTGATTGGTGATCTAGATGATATTTTAACCCGGATTGATATCAAAGAAGCCGAAACAGAATTGCATCATATCCTCTTTCAGCACGAATCTGACAGAGACATGAAAAAGAAGTTAACCCAATTTGCTTCCTATTTGACAGAAGCACAAACACCGCTTTTAGAAAAAAGACAGCAGGGTTCATAAAGGAGAGTTGACCAATGGAGCAGCGTGACATTCACACATTTCTTCTCCGCTTCTTTCAGGCAAATCAATGCGACATACTAGAGGAAAGTGCAGGGCACATGACAGTACAACTGACAATCGAAATGGATAAATTGATTATGAACCGCCCTTTTTACTGGCACTGGCTCGAAAAAACGGGCGGTGTACCTGAGCCGCGGCAATTGACCTTGATTACCGATCAAAAAAAAGCGGGTGACACGGTCGAGGGCGAATTCGTCCACTTCGGCTCCCCTCGCTTATTCCAAATTTTCGAGGCTGTGAAACAGCAAGGCCGTTTTATCCGGCTCTACGAAAAAGTCAGACCGCTCACAAACAACCAGATCGCTCTAGAGCCATGGCTTGGCCTCAATGTGAAAATATCCTATCTGGCAGACCGTAAGAAAGATAAGCTGCTGTCCCTTGGGCTTCATCTGATACGCGGGGAAGTCATCGAACAATTTCAAGATCAGCTGGAAGCCCGTGAGCTGTCGTCTCAAATTCCTGACTATTGCTTTACAATGAGTACGATGATTAAGCCAGAGAGCGGCGTCAAACGGCTCTACAGCCTGATGGAGCGTTATGCCCACGAAGAGCCGGACGATTGGGCAGTAAGAGCTGTTCAAAAGTGGAAGGAAGACTCGGAACTTTTAAACCAATTTTATGAAGGGACTTCTGACACATCTGTAGAATATGAAATAGAAAGACAAGCACTTAAAACTTTATACGAACCAAAAATCAGTCTTACGATTGAAAATGGAGGACTTTTTTACTTACAGCAAAAAAGGGGAGGCTGACTGAGCGAGTCTCCTTCCCTTTCATATGACATACAATTTTCGATCAATCAAAAGCAACGTTTGTCTATTTGTATTGGGCGGAAACATGACGCAAGCAATCTACGAGGTCTTATCACCTGTGTCTTTCCATTTCATGCGTTAAGTGCCTGAAATACACGATTCAGTATTTTAGGAGGGTATTTGTATGGAAAAGAAAACGAAGTTATTAGACAATGAATGGGTTCAATTATTACGCGAAGCTCGCAAAGTGGGACTAACAGTTGACGAAGTCCGTCATTTTCTCAAATCAAGCGAAAAGTCCTCTGAGTCTCCCCCTATGGTAAGAAGTCATTCTATCAAACCTTTCTGAATGTGCTATAATATCGAAAGGAAGGTGATGACATTGATTGGCCAGCGTATTAAACAATACCGCAATGAAAAAGGCTACTCACTATCAGAACTGGCCGAAAAGGCTGGGGTAGCGAAGTCTTATTTAAGTTCAATAGAAAGAAACTTGCAAACAAACCCCTCCATTCAATTTCTTGAAAAAGTCTCCGCTGTTCTGGACGTCTCGGTTCATACACTGTTAAACGAAAAAGATGAAACCGAATACGATGGTCAATTAGATAGTGAATGGGAAAAACTAGTTCGAGATGCAATGACATCAGGGGTTTCGAAAAAGCAATTTCGTGAATTTTTAGATTATCAAATCTGGAAAAAAAAGCAAGAAGAGGAGTGACGCGCACGTTTTAGCGCATACTCCTCCAATTGCTATGCAGAACTTGATATCAGTCTAAAGACTGGTTTTATTTTTTATCTTCGCTGTGTGCTTTTTCGTTTTCTTTCACGTAGCCTTTTTCATCCGTATGCTCTTTTGGATTGATCGTTAACCCATTCCACTGAGTCGCTTCGAAGGAAAGATCAATTTGAATCGCATCGCCTTGGTATTTATTTTGGATATAGTGACCCGCTTTATCCTTCGTCTGGTCATTGACAAATTCAATGATCATTTCCATTTTATCGTAATCAAACGGATTCTTTGGAATGCCGTCATACTCTGGAGCCGCTGTTCCATCAACGGTTGCTACATTGATTTTACCACTTTCATGTAAAAACTTCTCATCGACGGCATGACGAAGCTTTTCAAATGCGGTCTGATCCTGCTTTGACGTTAATAAATGCAGGTCAAGCAGGTTGGCATGGTCTAAAATAATATTTTTCGGGTATCCATTTCCACCTTCGGCTCCAACCGTTAGAACACTCACCTGAAATTGGCTGAGGAATTCTTCAGCTGTATTCTTTCCGCCGTTCTTCGCTGATGTTCCATCTTTAAACTGGCTATAATCAAGACTCATCAGCACTTGATTAATCGCAAGCGACCCCTTATTTTCAAAATTAAATTCCTTCTTGATTCGGTCACCAGGTTTTAAGTTCGAAAGGTTGATGGCGCCAGAATTTTCTTTTGCAGATAAAGCCAGCTCTCCTGTAGAGTAGACCGCGTTTGCCGTCTCGACATCATTAAACGCAGCCCACGTTCCCCCGCCAATTAATGCAAGACCTAATGCCCCTGATAATACACCTAAACGAATTGATTTTTTCATTACCATGATTGAACCCCCTAATAAATTGTTTTATTGAAACCTGAATAGGTTACAAACGGAAATTTATGCTTGTTCCTCTGATATATGTAATTCAGCTGTATGTCTTCGCTGTTTTGCAGCACCGACAAAATGAATCGTGGAATAAACAAGCAGCATCACACCTGGAATAATGAGCAGCAAAGCGGTTCCAGCAGAAGTCCCAGCATACGAAAGGAGCTTTCCTGCATAAGGGATGGTCACTCCCGTATACTGCGCAGTCACTTGATTCGCTTGTACGAGCGTACCATCTTGATACATATTGTTGTCTCCTTTGGTCTCAAAAGCTTTCTTTGCCCCAGTTCCTTTTACCCCAACAATTCGGTGGGTCACAAAGGACTGATCTTGCTTCGTTTGAAAAGTAATAATATCGCCTTTTTTGAGCGTCTCAGGTGAGGTTACACGTTTCACCACAATCAACGAACCAGTTGAAAATTCCGGTTCCATTGAGCCAGATAACACTTGCTTAAATTGATAACCAAAGATCTGAGGGTCTCCGCCTGTTGTTCTTGATGACAAAACAACAATAATACACGCAATCATCATCGTGAAGACCATCACGTAAAGAATACTCCCAGACATTTTCATCCATTTTTTCATGATCCTTCTCCCCTTTACATATCATTTTTCATTCAGCAGGCAGCCATTTAGGATACATTTTCTTGGCATTTAGAGAGCTGCATATGTTGAGACCAAAAGAATGGTTTTTTAGATGCACCAAACCCTTTAGGATTATAGATTTTAAATGCATAAATCCCACTCGTTTTTGCGATTTCTGTCGTGATAGTCACCGTTTTTTTTGATGGGAGGGACTGTATCGACCCTTTTTCAAGAATATGACCATCTTGTAATGGCATCCGATCACTTTCTACTTTGTGCAGTTCCCACATCCATTTAGAGTGTGCAATGGGTTGTCCAATATTTTTTAGTGTCATGCTCAGCTTTTGAGGCGCACAGACTGTTCCTTCCATAATCGTTTGATCAATGAGCTTCAAATGACTTCGATCCCATTTCTTTGGCTGGCAATGCTGATCTGTCCCTTCAAAATTTTCACATGTTTTCATGACAAAATTTGAATGCTCGACATCGTTAAAAGAAGCATTGGTAGATGTGATAAGAAAAGAAGTGAAAATCAAACAAATGGCACAAATGAGTACAAAGAGCAACTGTTTCACCAATTCTTTCAACTCCTTGAACGACTGTTCTTTAAAAAGAACGATTACACATAGTATAAGGAAATACCTATAAAACCCAAAACGCCAAATTAGTCCATTTTGTTCTTAAATAAGAACTTTTATGAGAAAATTCTTCCATTTTCTCGTTCTTTCGCCATATTGGATATTTTTTTCCATGCCATTTGTACTTCTTAAAAATTTACATAAAAGTGTAGGATTTGGTCAGGATAATAAGTGGTGAGGTGATGTTAATTGAAATATGGAAGAATGATGATCATGATCAGTTTACTGTTGGGTCCTGTCATACAAGACGTCAAACCTGCGGATGCAAGAGGATTCACTACGGCCGCAGATCAATGGGAAACAAGAGCTGTCAAAGAAGCAAAGAAAAGATATCCGTTAGCACAAGTCTTATTTAAACAAAAAGTATGGGACCGGTACCGGGAAAAAGAATCTGTGAAGCAGTATCATATTACGTTAAAAGATCATGCCAAAGAATTTGGGGTATTTGTCACCATTTCCTATAATCCTTACTCAAACAAAGTCAATAAAGTGATTGTTGTGGAAGAATACAGCTAAAGTGGCATAAAAAAACCGCCTGCTGGCGGCTTTTTACTTCTGTCGATGTCGTTTTTTTAGCATCATTGAAAAACCAAACGGCAGAACCCCAAATAAACGCTGTGAAAATGGAGGTTTTGTTTCCATTTTTTCTTGTTTATGTTCCTTTCGTTCGTCACGTGGTGTATTCATATATTTGATGATTTCCTGTGTCATATATTTTACATAATCATTTGTTTTCAACGAACATTCACCTCTTCTTCCTTAAAGTGTTACCAGAAAGAGTGTGATTTTATACACTGGCTAATCGGAGATTGTCCATTTCATGATTTCACCGGTCTCCCAATCCATCATCAGTTCTCGCTCTTCTGCTAAACCATCCTTTGTTTGAACACCGACCAGCATATGCATGATTTTTTTCTTTTGATCGCAACCGGCCCGTTTCAGTGTTACAAGGCCTTCTTCAGTGTTCAAATGGGTAAGCTGCTGATCACAACTACGATTTAATTTACTTGCAGCCTCACTTAATCCCATTCTAAATAGCTGCTGCTTTTTATAAAAAGAAATCGTCATCTCTGCACTTTTCAGCTCTTTTTGAAACCCAATCGTCATCGATCCGAGGATCAAAAGAAAAAAAAGAATCGCCGCAAGTACGTGCAGATAGATAAATCCTTCTTCACTTTTCACGTTTGAGGAACCACTCCTTTATATGTGAAAAAAATGGCTTCATACACCTTATCCGATACATCTGTGACCTCAAGAATTGCTCTATGTTGATTCGTTCTGACGCGAAATTGCTTCACCTTTTGCAATAAAGGAAGATGCCCAGCCTCATCCATTCGTTCCCGCAGCATCTCTTGGTATGGCTCAACCCTTACCACTCGCCCTTGATCGGAAATATACTCTAACGCTTTTCCTTCTTTTACCGACCTAACAGCAGTTGCTCGGCTTAATTCCTCATCTAATTGCAGCACAGTTTGCTTCCACTCCATTTGTGAAAATTGGTTGATTTCTTCAAATGGGCGGGCTTTCTCTACAACAGAAAAGATGAGCACACAACCAAAAGAAAGGAACAGAAATAACTGCAATTGACACAAAGCTTGTACAAGTGTAAATCCCTGTTCATCGTTCGACATGCCGCCGAAAGCATATCGTCTTCTTTTTTTGTACTTTGTATGATACACATCCCTTTTGTTTACTCCAATCGAGTTCATATGTGATCTCGCCTCTCTTCTTTTTGACAGCTGGCTTTGTCCCTTCTATGAACGCTTCGTTCATTTGTTCATGTAACACTTGGTAGGCTTCTAGTTTTGCTCTTAATTCCTTTTTCCCCATCATGATTTGTTCATAGGCTGGCATGAGCACAAGAGCTGAAAATAGAAAGATATGACAAGCAAACAACATCTCAAACGTACTAAATCCTCTACTGTTTTTGTACATGGATCCGCCCACTCCCTAAATAAATCGTGAGTTTATAGGTTTGACTGCCAAATTGAACAATGAGAGATCCGCCGCTTTTCGGATGTCCATTTACATTAAAATGAATCCCTTGCGGAAATGTAGAATGCTTGATGATGCCCTTTTTATGCTGATAAGAAGCAATCACCTCATCGCGATTTTGATCTATTATTTGATAAGATACATGCGGCGGATGAATCTCAACATTCACACGGGTTTTTTTGATAAATGCCGTGTAGGCAGCCAACTGGAGGTCTTGTTTCATGATATTCACTTGTTTTTTGGCTTCAGCACTTTCTAATATAGTTGGAACTTTTCCTCCTAAGATCGACAATAGAATAGATAAAATAAGTAAGATCATGAGCTGTTCAATGAGCGTAAAACCCTTCTCATGCAAAAGCCATTTACTCATGCTTCACGTCGCCGTTTTGAATAACAATAGCCTTTCCATTTGGACAGGTTAATCCCTTTTTGACATAGCCTTCTTTTTCTAATTCAGCTAAAGATGGTGTCTTGCCGTCATGCTCTAATTCATATGCCATCACCTGTGTACTCACCATTGATTTGAGCCCTTCACACCCCTTCGCTTGAATGCTTTGATGGTGACGTGTGATATTCGGAATGGTAATGAGTAAAAGAATGGAAATCACGAGCATGACAATTAACATTTCCAATAGGGTAAATCCTTTATCATTCATGCCTTTGTCCTCCTTCTCACACTTGTTCCATTAGTTGATACATCGGTAAAAGAATAGATAAATATACAATGAGTATCAGGAGGGCTGTCAAACCATATATGATCGGTTGTAGCCATGAAACCCATTTTTCAATTTTCAGCTCTGCACTCTCTAATAGAAAGTGACTATACGTGTACAACTCTCTTGCAAGCATCCCGCTAGCTTCACCATGCTTGATAACAGCTGCAAAGTGTTTTTCGAAAAAAGGAGACCTGCTTATTTGGTGTTCCATGCTTTCTCCTTTTCTTAACTCTCCAATCATCTGTTCAGATATTTCTTGAAGAAAGGGTAAATAGCTTTGCTGTTTGAAAGCTTGCAAGCTTTCAAACATCGATAATCCAGCTTGAAGAAGACCGCTTAGCTGAAGGGAAAAAAGATACGTATGCATCAGCTGCATCCCTTTATATAAAACAGGCAGCCTGCTCATCACTCTCAGCTTTTCAAGGGTCGACTTCTTCCTAAAAAAGACATAGTAATATCCAGCTAGACAGATACATATACAGCCTATAATCATGAGGAAAGCATGAAGAATTTGAAAGAGTCCAAACATCCCTTGGATCAGCCATGACATGCGGGTATCCATGGATGAATACAATAAGGAAAATTGAGGAATGATCATCTGCTGTACAAGTAACAGCACAACCAAAACCGTAAAGATGAGGAAGACCGGGTACCGTAACATACGTTTGAACGTGTCTAACTGCTTGATTTTTTTCTCTAAAAAACGAGAGCTTTGTTCAAGAGCACGTGCCAGGCTGCCATGCTTCTCTGAAAAACAGAGAATGGCAATGACTTCCCGCTGAAAATGGAGTCTTTCCAGCACCACATAAAAAGGCTCCCCTTCAAGCAACCACTGAATACCTCTTGTTAATAGCAGCTGTTGTTTCTTTGATAACTGGATATTCACCATCGTTAATGCCTCAATCAATGTATATCCAGCTTGAATCAATTGAGCAAGTTTTGATAGAAATTCAGCTTGTTCTCTTCTAGACCAAGATTTAAATGCCTGCTTCTTCATATACCCAGCGATGATATGTGTTTTTCGATAGATAGCCCAGTGCCACTCCTTTACGAATTAATTTTTGCAATGTTTCATATGACGAGTGAGCATATTCTCCTTTGGCCTCTTTGACACACTCACCAAGCTTCTTTCCGTAAAGTAATTCAAACACATTCGTTCGCCTGACCGGGCGATTTAATTTGCAATAAAGCTGACACGTTTCCCCGCAAAAAGGACATGTGAGCTCGATTAAACGCTGCGCAGTAATCGCAACCATGGTTTGTTCGAGTTCATTCATCGTGACACCAAATTCAAGCATTCGGTAAAGGGCACCTTTTGCATTTTTCGCATGCAGCGTACTCATCACTAAATGACCTGTCAGTGCTGCTCTTATTGCTGTTCTTGCTGTTTCAGCATCTCTTATTTCTCCTAGCACAATCATATCTGGGTCGTGTCTTAAAATAGCACGTAATCCTGTCGCATACGTAATACCTGCTTTTTCATTCACTTGTACCTGTAGCACTTCTTCATTTCTTGTTTCCACAGGGTCCTCAAGTGTAATAATATTTCGATTGAAATGCTTTTTTGCAAACTGTATCAATGAATAAAGTGTTGTTGTTTTCCCTGAATTTGTTGGCCCAGTAAATAAAATGAGTCCATGCGAATGATTTAAAAATGATAATAATCTGGCTGAAGCTTTAGGATATAGCGACAGATATTTTGTTTTTGGGACATGATCCTGCGGTAAAATTCTAATCACTAAACTTTCATCATTCACAGTCGGTAATGTAGACATCCGTACAAACACTTGTCCAGTTCTTAGCATCACAGCCAATGACCCATTTTGCGGTCTCCTTTTTTCACCGATATCCATGGAGGATAAAAATTTAAAATGAGCAATTAACCGCTCCCCGCTTTTTTTATCGATGGTTCGCTGCTGGATTAAATCTGAGTCTACACGGAAAGATACCGAAGCTTCCTTTTCTTTTGGTACAATATGCACATCAGATGCTCTCATGCGGCAAGCTTCTTCTAGCAGCTCTTGTCCCACATATTCAATACCATACAAGTGGTTCACTCCTTTCTCTGACCCTATTGTAAGGTGGAGGAGCCTGTCTGACAAAAGAGGATTTGATGGTTTTAACGACTAAACAGGCGAAAAAACCATCAACTTACAATGTGAAACGTGGATTTTTAAAAAAGAGCATATAAAAAAACCTGACTTTTACAAGTTCAGGTTTTTTCGTCATGTTGCTTCTTGCTGCTGCTCTTCAAAGATACGGAATCCTCTCTTTTCTAACGCTTTTGCAAGGCTATGTTCTGTATTTACTTTTGAAAAATCTATGCCAAGTTTGACAACTGTCTGCGCAATCTCTGGACGAATACCGGAAATAATCGTCTCAATTCCTAGAAGCTTCGTACTATCAACCACTTTAAACAGCTGATAAGCAACCATCGTATCAACAATCGGAACACCAGATATATCAATAAATAAATGCGTTAGACGTAGTCTGGATGCCTGTTCTAATACGGATTCCAAAATAATTTTTGCTCTGTACGTATCAATTTCCCCGATTAGCGGCAAAATTCCAATCTCTTTAGACACTGGAATAACGGGAGCACTCAGCTCTTGAATCATCTCTCTTTGTGCATTTAGCTGATTTAGTGTCACACGGTCATATTCTTCCGACAAACGCTCAATCATATCATCAAATGTAGCGTGAAAATGCTGATTCCACCCGCAAACATCTTGCAGCGTCACTTCAAGATTTGTTTCTTGTGTGAATTTCTCAATTCTTGAACAGAAAATATGGCGGAACACCTTAAATTGTCCGATGATCTCATATAAAGGCACTTCATGAACAGCTCGATCACGTGCAATATCAACTGACCACTTTTTCAGGTGATTCTCTACTTTGTCTGATACCGTTACTAGCGTCGCTGCAATGGTTTGGATGAACGTAGTATTTTGTTCTTTTAGCTTCTTTTCTGTCTCCAATGAGGCATGTTTGGAATATAATGAGCCTTCTTCTGTTCTTGTTTTCAGCCACTCTTCGGTCATGACAGGGGCTTCTTTTAGGATAAATTCATATAATTGCTCAGATTTTTCATTTTTCATTTATGTCGTTCGCTCCTTTTTCACTTACAACTAGTGACAACCAACTTTTTATGTATAAATGACCGTAGATGGTGAACAATATCATTACACATTTGATATTGGGCTATAGCCAAGTGGTAAGGCAATGGACTTTGACTCCGTGATCGTTGGTTCGAACCCAGCTAGCCCAGTTCAGCACAAAAACGAAGACGGCTGAAGCATCATTCAGCTAATCTTCGTTTTTAATTAGGAAACCGATTGATGAATCGCTTTCTTTTTTGAAATTTTTATGAGTTCGCCTGGATTATAGCCAACCACTAATTTATTTCCATTAATGATGATTGGTCTCCGGAGCAGTTTTGGTTTTTCAATGAGAAGCTGAAGTACCTCATTTACTTTTAAATCATTAATATTTAAATTTAAGCTTTTAAAAGCTTGGCTTCGTGTCGCTAGAATTTCATCCATTCCTTCTGTTGTTAAGGAAAGAATCTTTTTTAATTCATCTAGAGTTGGCGTTTCTCTGAAAAGGTGACGCTCTTTAAAATCAATTTGATTCGCCTTTAGCCAATGTTTTGTTTTGCGGCAAGACGTGCAGCTCGGGTATGAATAAAAAGTAATGTCACTCATTAGTCTTCCTCCTTAGGTCGTTAACCTTTTCTCTTATGGACTAAGTACCCTCATGTATTTAGACATAAACACTTTTTCATCACTTTTTCAAAAAAACTTTTTCTACTCTAAATAAATGTTCACACGTTGTCAAAAATGTAAATGTTTACATGACAACTGTTGATCAGCTATAATATGAATCAAAGGGGTTTTTTGAAGGGGAGGGAAAGAAATGAATCGCATGTTCCGTGTGCTTGGCTTTTGGACGGGTATTTTTGCTGTCATGTTTTATTTAGGACATATGAAAGATGCATCCTTGCTGTTCTTCGGTCAAACCGTTCTTTTTGTATTTTTATCCTACTTGAATTTATCCGAAAGAATGTATATTTACATTTTCGGAGCGTACTTGACGATTTTCTTTGCCGGATTTACATATTATTCGATTTTCATCATGGTTCCCGGCACCGGACATTAATAGAAAAAAGCATCTCTACTGAAAGAGATGCTCAGATTGTTGACAAAGGGCTAAAATGATATTTATTTTAGAAATTTGTATTATTTTCAGAGTTAAATTAAAAAATTTGAAGTATA
>NZ_AMSH01000049.1 GCF_000300535.1 Bacillus xiamenensis | reverse complement strand
GATCACAAGTATGCTTTTTCAAACTTGAAGGTGTTTTTGATTTGTCTCATCTGATGGGGTCAGTTCCCAAGGAGGCGGGCTGTTTTTTATTGTCCTGATGAATTTGTCGATGAGCTCATCGTATCCGTTGACCCTGTTTCATCAGAGGATGAATTGGTCTGTGAATCTGTTTCAGTCGATGACTCAGAAGAAAGCTTTAAATGCGTCCGTAATTCATTTTGTACTTCAGCCAAGTTGGTTTGATCCGGCTCAAAGAAGTATGTTCGATTTGGTCCTAAATAAAGGTCTGATCCTTTAATAGAAAGTGTTTCTGTGTCGTCTCCTTTAAAGCCGCTGTAGATTTGCTGAAGAGCAAGTCCTTCCGTGATACGGAAGTTGGTCGTAATGTGATCACTTACTTCTTTTGCGATATTATCCACGTTTGCAATGTTCTTTGGCTTCGCCATTTGATCAATTATTGCGCGTAAAATCTGCTTCTGACGATCGTTACGCCCGAAATCACCACGTGGATCTTGCTTTCTCATCCGCGCGTAAGCAAGTGCTTCTTCCCCATTTAAATGCATATTGCCTTTTTTAAAGTAAATCTTTTTCGATTTTTTGACGTCACTTTTTTCATTGAAATCAAATGGAACATCTACATCAATTCCACCAACTTCATCAATGACATCTTTGAAGCCATCAAAATCCACTGTTGCATATTTATCGATCGGAATATTCAAGAATTGTTCGACAGTTTCGATCGTTTCTTCTTTTCCGCCTTTTGCAAATGCCGCATTGATTTTCACTTTATTGCCAGTTGTGTCACTTGCAAGCTGTACCCGTGTGTCACGAGGGATACTCACCATTTTCATCGTTTTATCCTGAGGATTAATGGTTGCGACAATGAGTGAATCTGAACGGCCATGATCACCATTCGTGGCATAATCCTCTATGCCGACAAATAAAACGGAGAAAGGTTTTTTCTTAATATCAATGACAGTATCACGCAGCTTAGATTTCTCCCCGCGTTCTAATTCATCATATGTTTTGTCAGCAGCCTGAAGTGTATTCACAATTTTATAAACGGCAAATCCGCCTATGCAGATGAAGAGAAGCAAAAATAAGACCAGGATACGCTTAAAAATTTTTTTCTTTTTATTTTTTTTCTTTCGTACACGCACTTTTACTCGTTGTGCCATTCATCTGTCTCCTTTATCGGACCAATGTCCTTTTCTAAATAAATAAGTTCGCCTTCTTTTGTCACACTCTTTCCATTTGTCAGCTCAGTCATCCATCCAATGAATTGCTCTGTTTGTGTTTCTTCTACATATGTCTCGAAAATAACATCTTCGGCATAGTGGATTTCTTTTAGGTGAAAAGATGAGGCTCTAAGCTCATTCTCTACCTTACCAAGCCATGTATAATCTATTGTTGTGTGCATCGTACGCATTAAACAGCGTTCTACTATACCGACATGATTGATTGCTTCTGATACAGATTTTCCGTACGCACGAATTAACCCTCCGGCACCTAGCTTAATGCCGCCGAAATAACGAGTGACAACAACAACCGTATCTTTCAGCTTACGTTTTTTCAATACTTCAAGCATTGGTACACCTGCCGTACCGCTTGGTTCACCATCATCATTTGCTTTTTGAATCAGGTCATGTTCACCAATCAGATAAGCTGAACAATTATGAGTGGCATTCCAATGCTGTTTTTTAATGGATTGTATAAATGCTTGTGCTTCTTCTTCTGAGACAGCACGCTGTATATGACAAATAAAACGTGATTTTTCAATGACGATCTCATGCTCGCCACGACTTTTCACTGTGAAATAGCGGTTCAGCAAAAGACATACCCTCCTGACAAGCAAATTGTAAGACTAGAAAAATTTGCATGACTTTAGAATTTTACAGCGTATTTTGTTATGATGATAGAAGCGGAAAAAGGGTCGTCATAAACACTTCATGATTTATACGCATTCTTTCATTATAATTCGACATAAAATACAGATCAATGACATTTATAATAAAAAAAGATGACATCACTGTTACGGGAGGGAAAAGCCATGACAACACCTAAAATGGATCCGAAATTATTGGATTCAATCATCATGAAAATGCTAAGTACAGTTGATGGCAGTAAGGACGAAGTATTTAGAATAGGCGAGCAGTCCCGTCAACAATATGAAAGCCTAGTAGAAGAGCTTAAACAAATCAAACAGCAAGTAAATGAAGTAATTGATTTTGGTGATAAACTAGAAGTACATACGAGACATGCTAGAAACCGATTATCTGAGGTCAGCAGAAACTTCAACAAATTCAGTGAAGAAGAAATTCGAGAAGCCTACGAAAAAGCGCATAATCTGCAAGTAGAACTCACCATGATCCAGCAGCGTGAAAAGCAGCTGAGGGAAAGAAGAGACGATCTAGAAAGACGATTACTAAGCTTACAAGACGTCATTGAACGTTCAGAAACACTTGTGAGCCAGATCACGGTCGTCCTCAACTACCTAAACCAAGATTTACGCCAAGTCGGTGTTTTACTTGAAGATGCTCAGGCAAAACAAGATTTTGGACTAAGAATTATTGAAGCCCAAGAAGAAGAGCGCAAAAGGGTATCACGGGAAATACATGATGGGCCTGCTCAGATGCTGGCAAATGTAATGATGCGTTCTGAATTAATTGAACGAATTTTTAGAGACCGTGGAACAGAAGAAGGCTTTAAAGAAATTAGAAGTCTTAGACAGAATGTGCGAAATGCACTGTACGAAGTGAGAAGAATCATTTATGATTTAAGACCGATGGCTTTAGATGATTTAGGTCTCATTCCGACGCTAAGAAAGTACTTAAACACAATTGAAGAGTACGATGGGAAAACCAAGATTACGTTCCAGTGCATTGGTGATACAGAAAGCGAAAGAATCGCTTCTCAATTTGAAGTGGCACTATTTAGACTAGCCCAAGAAGCTGTCACAAATTCATTAAAGCATTCTGAAGCTGAAGAAATCTCTGTGAAGGTTGAAGTAACGAAAGACTTTGTGACCTTAATTATCAAAGACGATGGAAAAGGCTTTGATATGAAAGATGTGAAAACAAATAAAAACAAATCATTCGGGTTACTTGGTATGAAAGAACGCGTTGACTTACTAGAAGGTAAAATGACCATTGACTCAAAAATAGGTCTAGGGACATTCATTATGATTAGAGTGCCGTTAACATTACAAAATAAAATTGTAAAATAGAGTCAAAAGACATATTGACCGTAAAGTTAAGGTGTAGAACAATAAACATGGGGAGGCGTAGCTTGTGACTAAAGTAAATATTGTAATTATTGATGATCACCAATTATTCCGTGAAGGTGTCAAACGGATTTTAGATTTTGAACCTACTTTTGAAGTAGTTGCAGAAGGAGACGACGGTGACGAAGCTGCACGCATCGTAGAGCACTATCATCCGGATGTTGTCATTATGGACATTAATATGCCGAATGTAAATGGTGTAGAGGCTACAAAGCAACTAGTAGAGCTTTATCCCGAATCAAAAGTCATTATCTTATCTATTCATGACGATGAAAACTATGTGACACATGCTTTAAAGACAGGAGCGAGAGGCTACCTGTTAAAAGAAATGGATGCAGACACCCTCATTGAAGCAGTGAAAGTAGTAGCTGACGGAGGTTCTTATTTACATCCGAAAGTCACTCATAACTTAGTAAATGAATTCCGACGCCTAGCGACTAGCGGCGTTTCAGCACATCCACAGCACGAGGTATATCCTGAAATTCGCAGACCACTTCATATCTTAACAAGACGTGAATGTGAAGTTCTTCAAATGTTAGCTGACGGAAAGAGCAACAGAGGTATTGGCGAATCGCTCTTTATTAGTGAGAAAACAGTCAAAAACCACGTGAGTAACATTTTGCAAAAAATGAATGTAAATGACCGTACACAAGCTGTTGTTGTAGCGATTAAAAACGGTTGGGTAGAAATGAGATAATGTTCCGAACAAGTACTCCTTTTTCGCCTGTTTTTGGTTCTCACACCTTTTTAGGTTGAGAGAGAAAATAGGCAGGACAAGGAGTCTTTTTCGGATATAGCAGCTTGCCTATTGATTAGGCAGGCTTTTTTGATTACTATTATAAATCTAATGAAAAACAATCAGGATACTTTTAAAATAAAAAGAGAAACGAATAAGGAAGGTATTTAAGAATGAAAATAGCCGTTGTAACAGACAGTACTGCTTATATACCACAAGAGCTGCGTGATAAACATCGAATTCATATGATCCCTCTTAACGTCATTTTTGGCAACGAATCATATCGAGAAGAAATTGAGATGGATTGGAAGACATATTATGAAGAAGTAAAAAAGCATAAAGATCTTCCCACGACCTCTCAGCCTGCTTTTGGTGAATTAGTAGGATTATATGAAAAATTAAGTGAAACATATGATGCGGTCATTAGTATTCATCTTTCGAGCGGAATCAGTGGAACATATAATAGTGTAGCCGCAGCGAACGACATGGTCGAAGGAATTGACATTTATCCGTTTGATTCAGAAACTAGCTGTATGGTGCAGGGATTTTATGCACTAGAAGCGGCTGAAAAAGTTCAAGAAGGTGCTTCTCTAGAAGAAATTTTAGCACACTTGAATCAATTGAAAGAAAGCGAAAGAGCCTATTTTATGGTAGACGACTTAACTCATTTGCAAAGAGGCGGCAGATTAAGTGGTGCTCAGGCTTTTATTGGGAGCCTCTTAAAGGTAAAGCCTATCCTTCATTTTGACAACAAGCTAATTGTCCCTTTTGAAAAGATTCGTACACGAAAAAAAGCCATTTCACGCATCTTTGAATTATTCGATGAAGATGCATCACGCGGTGTACCGATGAGAGCTGCAATCATTCATGGAAATAGAGAAGAAGAAGCAGAAGAATTGATTGCACATTTATCAGAAAAGTACCCTCATGTCGAATTTTATAAAAGCTACTTTGGTGCCGTGATTGGTACACATTTAGGCGAAGGCGCTTTAGGTCTTGGCTGGATGATTAGATAGATATCAAAATCCCCTTTTCGTATGGAAAAGGGGATTTATTTTTCTATTTTTGCAGTTGGACGAAAGGTCTTCTCTTTGTACATAATAGGCAAACATTAGTCGAAAGGTGTTGGGTAAAATTGAACATGAAGAAAGCGCTGGAACTCCGGCAGCAGCTCCAATCACGACACCTTCTTGCTTTTGAATGTCAATGTACACAGTCTGATTTTGATTGGCTGGAAAAGCAAGGATTTATTGATAGAACACACGCCATTGAAAGAGAATCGATTGGTTTAATATGCTGTCGATGCGGTGTATCAAATAAACGATATTTTGCCCGCTCACCGTGTGAAACATGTCAAAAAGACTGTCTATACTGTAGATCTTGCATCATGATGGGTAAAGTAACTGAATGTGGTTTCCTCTATGAATGGACGGGTCCGCACAAGGAAGAAACAATCCAAGCTGAATTGACATGGCAGGGAGAGCTGTCTAAAGGACAAAAGAGGGCGTCAAAAAGAATGGTAGAAGCGATAAAAAACACATCTGATTTACTGGTCTGGGCTGTTTGCGGTGCGGGGAAAACGGAGGTGCTTTTTCACGGAATTGAATATGCGTTAAATAAAGGAATGAGTGTCTGTATTGCGACGCCTAGAACCGATGTTGTACTTGAACTCGAACCACGAATTAGAAAGGCATTCCAAGGGCTTGATATAGCTGCACTTTATGGCGGAAGTCCTCAAAGATTTCAAATAGCACCGCTAATGATTGCCACAACCCATCAACTGATGAGATACAAAAATGCTTTTGATGTCCTCATAGTAGATGAAGTCGATGCCTTTCCTTATTCAATTGATGAACGTCTTCAATTTGCTGTTGTTAAGGCCATGAAGAAAACAGGAGTTAGGATTTATTTAAGTGCCACGCCATCTAAAAAAATGAAAAAGGATGTGGTTCGTGGACAATTAGAAGCGGTAAAAATTCCTTTGCGTTTTCACCAACAACCGTTGCCTGTCCCAGCATTTCAATGGATTGGACAATGGAGAAAGAAATTAAAAAAGAATCGGCTGCCATCTATTACAATGAACTGGCTGCAGGAACATATCAAAAAGAAAAAAAGGGTTTTACTTTTTGTCCCTTCTATTTCTACTATGAAGAGGGTCACGCAGATCCTTCGAGCACATCATGTAAATGTACAGGGTGTTTCTGCCGATGATCAAGATAGGAAACAAAAGGTTCAACACTTCAGAGAGCATAGATATGATGTTCTAGTTACAACAACAATTCTAGAAAGAGGCGTCACCATTCGAGATGTTCAGGTGGGTGTGTTAGGTGCAGAATCTACTATTTTTACAGAGAGTGCGCTTGTTCAGATTTCTGGCAGGGCTGGCAGACATCCTGAATACGCTAAAGGAGATGTGTTCTTTTTTCATTTTGGTTTAACGAGAAGTATGAAAAAAGCGAAGAAGCACATCGAACAAATGAACACGGTGGCTAAACAGGAGTTTTCTGAAAAATAGTGTAGGTTCAACTAAATCATGATACATTATATTCACAATACACAAATGGCAGGAGAGACAAAATATGCTACTCAACGCAAAAGAAATACTACTCAAAGAAATCCTCTATCAATATCTCAACCAATTAAACATGATTTGTCATTGTGAAAAGTGTATAGAAGATGTATTAGCTATTTCTCTAAATCAAGTGAAACCGCAGTATATAACAGATATCGATAAAATATCTTACAGTAAATCCGAGATGGTAGACAAACAGAAGAATACGGCCATGCTGGTCATTCTTATAGAAGCTGCTTCAACAGTCACAACATTTCCAAGGTGCGAAAAACGTTTGCCGATGAACAAGGAAAATAGTTGATTTGCCCGATTTGTGAGGGGCATTTTGTGGCTGCTTTTACATGGAAGTCATTTCTTCTATCAAATGAAGATCGTTTATGTGTAGCATGTAAGAGGAAGCTAACGAAGATTGACAGTCCTATTTGCCCCAAATGCGGAAGAGTACAGTCAGATGACCATTTGTGCCATGATTGTTCACGGTGGAATAAACGAACTGATTCTGAGGAAGTCCTTGAGAAGAATAGGTCTGTTTATGTTTACAACGATTTTATGAAAGATGTTCTAGCACGATTTAAATTCCGAGGTGATACGGCTTTAGCTGAGCTATTTAAAAGAGATGTACAAGCAGTGTTTAAACGCTCTTTTTCAATCAAAGAGCCTGTGCTTGTCCCAATTCCTTTGAGTAAAGAGAGGCTAAAGGAAAGAGGATTCAATCAGTCGGTAATGCTTGCTTCCATGATTGGTGGACCTATATTCCAGCCACTCATTAAAGTACATCAAAGGAAGCAGTCAAAGAAAAGCAAAAATGATCGTTTAAATCAAAAGGGTTTGTTCCAATTAAAACAGCCAGATCCGATCGTTCTAAAGGATGTCATATTAGTTGATGATATTTATACAACCGGGGCGACAGTCTACCATGCGGCAAGAATTTTAAAAGACGCAGGTGCCAAAAGCGTTTCCTCTTTTACGTTGATTCGCAGTTAAAAATCATGACAATCAACCGATATTAAGAGAAGAAAATAACGTAAGGGGTTTTGGTTATGAATCAATTGGCAAACTGTCCACAATGTAATCAGTTATTTTTAAAAACCACCATCCAAACGGTTTGTAACAAATGTTTTGAAGAAGAAGAACGTTCTTTTGATCTCGTTTATAAATTCTTACGAAAGCAAAGTAATAGACAATCAACCATTGCTGAAATAGTAGATGCAACAGAGGTTGATGAAGAATTAATCCTAAAATTTATTCGATTGAAAAGGCTTCAAATTAGTCAATTTCCGAATATCAACTATCCTTGTGAAAGATGTGGCCAACCGATCAGGAAAAATAAGCTATGTAGCCAATGTGAACAGGATATAAATGCTCAAATCAGCCAAATGAACCAAGAAGAAGAGCGTAAAAGAGAGATCGAATCTAGGAAAAAAGACACCTATTATGCCATTAATCCTAAAAATGACTGATTCCCTAAACTAAGTTGCAGTTTGGTCGATAAAATGGATAGAATCAAGACAGACTGTAACGGAAAGCGAGAGGAATCCCGTGAAAATTAATCGATATGGAACACAACCAGTAAATCCTTACAAGAAAACATATGAGAAACAAACGTTGCAATCGAATCAAGCGAAATCAACTGATAAAGTCGAAATTTCTAAAAAGGCAATCGAAATGCAAAAGGTGCCGAATATCATGAAAGAACGCCAAGATAAAATAGACCAAATTAAAAAAAGCATTGAAGCCGGAACATATCAAGTAGATACAAAAGGCATTGCAGATAAAATGCTAAATTTTTATAAACAACAATAACAAAAGGGAGTAGCGTGGATGTCAGTAAAAATAATTATTGAAGAGCTGCATCGTCTCTATGGATTACATGAACAGCTTCTAAAGCTGTCTAAGGATAAAACAGAAATGCTGAAAAATAATGAGATTGATACTCTTTCAGAGGTTCTGAACCTTGAGCAAAAATACATTCAGGCCATTTCACAATTAGAAGAAAAGCGGATTGAAGCCACAGTTCAATTTTTACAGAATGATCAATCACCGACCATCACCGCATGTATCGAAAAAGCTGAAGGTACGGATCAAAAAGAGCTTATTTCGCTATATGAAAAACTAAATGACATCATGGTGGAATTGAAAGGTGTAAATGAACTAAACAAACAGCTTATTCAGCAGTCACTTCAATTTATTTCACTGACATTCGATCTTGTAAATCCTAACAAAGAAAATATGAATTACGGACAAAATGGTCTTGAGAGTTCAAAGCCTAAACAGCATCGGGCTTTGTTTGATTCAAAGGCGTAAATAAGGAGGATATCTATGGGTTCTACATTCATGGGACTAGAAACGGCAAAACGAGGAATAACAGCTCAGCGTGCAGGTCTTTATGTCACATCAAACAACGTGTCCAATGCAAATACAGAAGGCTACTCAAGACAGAGAGTTGCCTTTAAAGCAGATAATCCTTACCCAGTGATTTCTGTATATGATGGCAAGACATACGGCCAAATGGGGACAGGCGTTCAAGTTGGGACTGTTGAAAGAATACGAGACAGTTTTTTAGATCTTCAGTATAGAGATCATAACAACAATATGTCTTATTATGCAGCGAAGTCGGATGCCCTTTCACAAATGGAAGGAGTTATGAATGATTTGACAGATGAAGGCTTGAATAGAGCTTTTGATAACCTTTGGAAATCATTACAGGTCCTATCAGAATCGAAAAATGCCGATACTGCTTCAGCACGTACAGTTGTTAAAACAAGTGCACAAGCTTTAGTTGACCAATTCCGTCTGCTTAATTCTTCTTTAACAACGATACAAAAGAATTTAAAAACCGAACTTGATTCAACAGCTAAAGATGTGAACACCATTTTATCTCAAATTGATGAAGTGAATAAACAGATTGCAGCAGTAGAGCCTAATGGTTATCTTCCTAATGATCTTTATGATACACGTGATGCTCTTGTCGATCAGTTATCCTCACTTGTTGATATTAAGGTGAGCTACAATCCATCTGGAGGGAATGCACTGAAAATTGCTGAAGGAACCGTCAACATCGACATGATCGGTGCAAATGGACAATCTGTTGGAACGATTTTAAATGGGATTACCAATGAAAAGTCTGAATTGCAAATTTCCTATGATGATACGACAGGACTTATCAACTCACTTCAATTTGGAACGACAACCATTGCAGCAGATCAATTACAAGTGAATGGAAAAATAAAAGCACTTGTTGAGGCGTATGGCTACATGTCAAATGGGGCTGAAAAAGGAATGTATCCAGAGATGCTTGCAGAGCTAGATGAAGTAGCACAAGTATTCATGGATACATTTAACGATGTGCATAAGCAAGGGTACACGTTAAATGGCACAAGCGGACAAGACTTTTTTGACATCGAGAATAACAATGATTTGAATAAAGGCTTGGCAGCTCGTATCAAAGTGAGCGATGTCATTTTAGCATCAACAGATAACATTGCTGCATCTCTTAATCAA
Organism: Bacillus xiamenensis; assembly: GCF_000300535.1. Lineage (GTDB taxonomy): Bacteria > Bacillota > Bacilli > Bacillales > Bacillaceae > Bacillus > Bacillus xiamenensis. The sequence goes on along the minus strand of NZ_AMSH01000049.1, from coordinate 14,096 downwards.
ACGCAAGGTGACGGTTCGAATGCTACACAATTAGCCGATATTCAAAACTTAAAGCTGGCAATTGGCGGAAATACAACGACGATTCAGGACTACTATCAAAATGTCATTGCTGAAATGGGAATACAAGGTAAAAAGAACATGACGCTTGAAAGCAGTTCAGCAGCGCTTGTTAACTCAGCCAATGAACGCAGAATGTCAACTAGCTCTGTATCTTTGGATGAAGAAATGACGAACATGATCCAATTTCAGCATGCGTATAACGCAGCTGCAAGAATCGTGACATTACAAGATGAGGTATTAGATAAAGTAATAAACGGCATGGGTGTCGTAGGAAGGTAGGGTAACTGATGCGAGTCACACAAGGTATGATTTCTCAAAACTCACTTCGCAATATTAGTAAAAGCTATGAAAAACTCTCTAAAATTAATGAGCAGGCACAGGCTGGAAAACGTTTCACAAAAACGTCTGATGATCCTGTTGCAGCAGTGAAAAGTCTTCAATATAGTACAGCCCTGTTTCGAAATGAACAATATCAAAATAATTTAAATGAGGCACGAAACTGGATTGATACATCTGAAACAAGTGTCACTGAAATCATTGATATTATGTCAAATATACGAGATAAAGTGCTTGATGCGGCGAATGGAACAAAACAGCCAGAAGATTTAGCTGCTGTCGGCGTAGAAGTTGGTCAGATGAAGAAACAAATCATCGATGCAATGAACACTCAAATGTTAGGTAAGTTTGTATTTAATGGGACGAATACTAATGTAAAACCAGTTGTAGAGAATGCAGATGGTACGTATACATTTAATTTTGAGACCTATACAGATGCAAACGCAGTGAAAACGAACATTTCTGATGGTATCACTTTAAATGTGAACTCAAATCCTCTAACAGCGTTTGGTGGTCAGTCTGCCAACGGTCAAAATGTCATTGAAATGCTGACGGATTTAGAAAACGCATTGAAAAATGGAACGTTTACGGATTCAGATGAGGCACTAGGTGATATTGATCAATTCAAAGAAGTGATGAGTGCTGAACGTTCGGATCTTGGTGCCCGAACGAATCGTGTTGACTTAGTCGAAAGCCGTTTGACTGCACAAGCCGAAGTGCTGAAAAATGCTAAATCAGATAACGAAGATGTTGAAAGTGAAAAAGCCATTCTTGATCTTCTTCAACAAGAGACAGTGAATAGAGCTGCCTTAGCAACGACAGCTAAAGTCATTCAGCCATCACTTGTCGATTTCTTAAGATAATAAAAAGCATCCGCTGGGTGCTTTTTTGCATCATGGAGGTGAACATTATGCAAATCCCGAGATTGTTAATAGAGCAAACTTATGCAAAGCTGCAAATGTCAACAACCCCCTCTAGCCAAGAATTAGAACAGCCAAGAGCGGATCTTGAAATTCAACAGCCAAAAGCTGTTATGAGCATCACAAGGACACCGTCGAAATTAACCATTGATCAAACTGAGGCGTTTGCTGATATGGATATCAAATCAATTTTTAGGCGTTCTGAGGAATGGGCAGCTGAAGGGAAACGTGCTGTTGGAGAGGGGATGGGTCGAAGAGCGGAAGAAGGAAGCGAACTAATCAAGATCGAGGAAGGTGGTAGTGCGATTGCGGAGTTTGCCAAAATCAATGGCAGTCCTCCAGCAAAACAATTCACCATCGGTGTGATTCCTTCATTCTTTAGTGTGAAAATTCACTATCAGCCATCCGAGCTTCAAATTGATGTGGAGCCGCAAAAAGCTGTCATAGAGGCAACACCTCATAAACCAATCGTTAACTACAAGCCAGGTAAGGTCAATATTGATATGCTACAATACCCTGAACTAAAAATAGAGGTTGACGAAACTGGTCAAAATGGTGATAAGGTATAGTTAAGAAAAACGAAAAAGGTCGTGAATTATGATCATTCAAACAAAATACCATGGCGAAGTGACGATTAAAGAGGAGCAGATCATCAACTTCTCTAACGGAATTCCAGGATTTCTAGATCAAAAACAATTTGTCATTTTACCTTTATCAGAAGAATCTCCATTTCTCGTTCTCCAATCATTGAAAAATGCAGAATTAGGCTTTATTGTCAGCAGCCCGTTTTTGTTCTTCAATCAATATGAATTTGACTTAGAAGAAGCGGTTGTAGACATTCTTGGTGTTGAAGATGCCAATGATGTAGAAGTGATGGTGATTTTAACAATGGGATCTTCTATTGAAAAAACGACAGCTAACTTAAGAGCGCCTATTATTGTGAACCGGAAAAACATGAAAGCCAAGCAAGTGATTTTGCATGATTCTGCCTATCATACAAAACATTTGTTAGAGGTGGCTTCCTCATGCTAGTTCTATCTCGTAAATTAAATCAGTCAATTCAAATAGGCGATGATATTGAAGTTAAGATTATTTCGATCGAAGGCGATCAAGTAAAAGTCGGGATTGAGGCCCCTAAGCACATTGATATCCATAGGAAAGAAGTTTACTTGTCTATTCAAGAAGAGAACAATCGTGCTGCAAGCTTGTCTTTAGATCTCCTTTCTCAATTATCCTCACAGAAAAAGTGAGGATTTTTTTATCTGATTCCTCCATTTTTCTCCGTGTAAAAGCGTTTCTATGTGGATGTACACCATCTATATGAAACTTTAACAAATCGGTCCATCTATATTTAATTTGAAAATTCAAAGCCGATATAAAAGATAGATTAAAAGCACAGGAGCTGAATAATTATGTCTGTTGGTAAGTTGACATCGCTAGAGCCACTGATTGATGCATTTCAAACCCGTGTTACGAATCATCAGAATGACAATGCAAACACCGATTTACAAGCAAATGGAAAAGTTGTTTCAAAGGACGAAATTGAAAAAACGCTTCAAGGAGCAAATAAGCTGATTGAACCTACTCAATTTCATCTTCAATTTGAATTACATGAAAAACTCAATGAATATTATGTCAAAGTCGTAGATAACCAAACTGAAGAAGTCATTAGAGAAATTCCTTCCAAGGAATGGCTTGATTTCTACGCGGCGATGACAGAGATTGTCGGTTTATTTGTAGATAAAAGAATGTAATTGAAGGGAGAATAAACAATGGTTAATCGAATTACTGGGTTTTCAAATGTGTTTGATATTGATGAAATCGTATCAAAACTCATGAAAACAGAACAAGCACCACTTGATAAAATGACACGCCAGAAACAAACACTTGAATGGCAAAGAGACAGTTATCGCGAGGTGAATTCGAAAGTCAAAGAATTAGATGATTTGATCAACAATTTAAACTTATCGCGTCCAAGTACATATGGCGCAAAAAAGGTGACAAGCTCAAACGAATCTGCTGTCACAGCAACTGGATCAACAAATGCTACATCTGGCTCGATTAATGTGACCCAACTAGCGACAGCTTCCGTATTCAAATCTTCTGGTACATCTGGGTTTACGCCAGCAAACGGTACGTTTACGTTTGAGGTGACAACACCAGATTCTACGACACCAAAAACAGTGACCATTAAAACCACTGATACAGATACCATTGATTCAATCGTGACAAAATTGAATAACTCTCAACTAGGTGTCACCGCTTATAAAGGCCAAATCTCTGATGGAACCAACTACGTGGATACGATCGCTCTGACTTCGCGTACGACTGGTGAAGGTGTCAGTATTAAAGCAACGGATGGCGATTCGGCTTCATTTTTAACGCAATTAGGCTTTCAGGTGGATGGAGATAATAAATTAGTTGCGACCACTCAAGGACAAAAAGCGCAATATGAAATTAATGGTCTCAAAATGGAAAATAACAATAATACATTCACGCAAGCTGGTATCACATATGAGCTCAAAGGAACAACGGATAAGCCTGTCAGCTTAAACGTTTCAACAGATGTGGATGCGATTTTTGATAAAATTAAACAATTTGTTGATAAATACAATGAACTGGTTGAGCAGGTCAATGGTAAAGTCAATGAAAAAAGAAACAGAGACTATTATCCTTTAACTACTGAAGAGAAATCAGCTATGTCTGAAAAGGAAGTTGAGCTTTGGGAAACGACCGCTAAGTCTGGCTTGCTGAGAAGTGATTCAATTTTACGATCTGGTGCATCTAAATTAAGAAGTGATTTTTATGCTGATATTACAACAAGTGATGGGAATAAAATTCACATGACACAAATCGGAATTACCACTTCAGATAAATATAAAGATGGCGGAAAGCTTGTAATTGATGAACCGAAACTAAGAAAAGCCATTGAAGAAGACCCGCAGAAGGTCAGTCAAATGTTCATCTCAGGTAGTTTAAACGTGGATTCAAAAGATCAAGACAAAGCGCAGCAACAATATAAAGAACAAGGGATCATTTATCGTGTCAAAAATTCTTTAACAGCCTTCACGAAGAGCATTCAAACAAAGGCTGGAAGCACAACGATGGCATTAAAGGAATACGGACTTGGTAAAGACCTTGATTCTTTGACAAAACGAATGAGTACGTTCCAAGACCGCTTGAAACTTGTTGAAGCCCGTTACTATACAAAATTTAATGCCATGGATAGTGCGATTCAAAAGCTAAACAACCAATCTGGCTATCTTTCTCAACTGCTTGGACAATAATTGGAGGTTTATAACATATGGCAATTCAGAACCCTTATGCCGCCTATCAGAAAAATTCTATTGAGACTGCAACACCGGCCGAGTTGACGCTTATGCTTTATGAAGGATGCTTAAAGTTTATCAAACTAGCGAAGCATGCTATTCAAAAAGACGATGCCGAAGCAAGAAACTTGAACCTGAAAAAGGCTCAAAACATCATCCAAGAATTAAATGTCACCTTAAATCGTACTTATGATGTATCAAAGAGCATGGCGAGTATGTATGACTACATTTATCGTAGACTTATTGAAGCCAATCTGCAAAATGACGAAGAGATACTGAATGAAGTAGAGCAATACGTGATTGATTTCCGAGATGCTTGGAAAGAAGTCATTCAAACCGATCGAAAAGGGCGTCATCACTCTATTGGGGGATCTCTATGAGTATTGTGGACCAGCTGCATGACCAAACATTAAAAATGGCAGCAGAAATAGAGGCCAATCCGCAAAGCGAAACACTGGTTGAAGACTTTGATGCTTTTTTAATTGAGAGAGATGAATTAATGAGAGACATTCAGCATGAGCTTTCAGTTCAAGAGAAAGAGAAGATCAAGGAAATTATTCAAACAGATCAACAGATGGCGAAGCAATTAACAGAGATTCAAAATGGGATAAAAGCAGATATTCAAGCCATTCAACGCAAGAAAACAAAACAGTTAAATTATCAACATCCGTACCAGCCCATGACAAGTGACGGCATATACTACGATAAACGGAAATAAATAGGTGAGACCTGTGGCGTATCGTTCAGATGACTATATCTTATTAACCACATATTATGAACTTCTATATACGATAGAAGAGAGTCTGAAATATTTAGATGAAATTGAGAAGGATTTCACTAAAACAGAAGGGGATCGGATCTTTAATGATCTGATCCATGCCTTCTTTCACTTAGAGACAACACACCCCCTTCTGCTTTCAATTATTGAAAATGATGACTTTGCCAAGACGATTCGTTCGTTTGACCAAATTTTTTTAAGTTTCGATATACTAGCTTTCTATACATTCCCTTCAAATCACTTCCAGTCATTCCTTACAGCATATTTTATACCTGAATATAGAAAGTGGATGGATGAAATACATGCCTGCATGAGGCCGTATGTCATTCATTAATTTTTGTTCAATTCAGACCATTCGGAGGAATTTATGAGACTAAAAAATCAATTTTTATTTGGGCTTATTGTCATATGTGTATTGTTTGTCAGTATTTTAGGATTTTCAAGCTTCATCTATTACAAAACAGATCAATCCTATAAAGCACTCCTCAGCAAAGAAGTAAAGCTGTATCAGACCTCACTGGAATTAGAGACATTGCTGCAAAAGCAGGAAGCACAAATCAAAACATATGTGGTTGTGCAAGACGCTGAAAATTTACAGAAAATTGAGCAAACATATGAAGATATTAATAAGAAAACAACTGAAGCATTAAAACTTAGCACGGTTAAACAAGCAAAAAATCTATTAGATCAAATTTCCGAAAAGAATTATCTTTACTATACCTCAACGAATCGATTATTTAATTCACTGAATATGCAAAATCAAAAAGAATTCAACACCCGCCTCACGCAAGAATTACAGCCTATCGAACAAAAAATACATACCTTTACACAAGAATTTGCCCAAACCCAACTGAAACAGCGTGATCAAAAAATCAGTCAGCTCAACCAAGAAAGTAATCAATTATTGCTGACACTCATTCTTGTCAGCGCAGCAATTGTGGTCGGCTTTTTGATCATTGGGGTCAGATTCGTCCGTCGAATGACAAAACCGATTGTCTCTGTCACACATGCTGCCAGAAGGATGGCAGATGGTGATCTCACACTTGAAGAGATTGATGTAACCTCTAAAAACGAGATTGGTCAGCTCGCTGCAGCTTTTAACCAAATGACAACTCATTTACGTCAGTTGATTTTACAGGTGCAAAACGGATCAAGGCAGCTGGCTGATTCTGCTACTCAATTTGAAGAAACTATCAGTCAAACCATATCGGCTAGTGAACAGACGTCTAGCTCGATTGAACAGGTCAGTGAAGCTTCACGTGAACAATCGGGAGCAGTTGGAAAAGTGGCCTCTGCCATTCAAGAAGTCTCAACCGGCATGCATAATGCGGCTGAACATACATCTGATGTTTCGGGTCACTCAATTTCAGTGACTGAAAAGGCTGAAGAGGGCGCATCCCTCATTCAACAATTTGTGAAACAAATGAGCTCTATTAAAGAATCTGTGAATGAACACCATTCCACAATGGCCAATGTACAAGTTCAGTTTACCGGCATCCAAGACCTGTTAGGGAATATCCATGCTATTGCAGACCAGACGAATTTGCTTGCTTTAAACGCAGCCATTGAAGCGGCAAGGGCTGGGGAACACGGCAGAGGCTTTGCGGTTGTTGCAGATGAAGTCAGAAAGTTGGCGGAAGAATCGAGTCAGCTGACAGATCAAATTAGTCAATTACTCGCGAACGTGAACAAAGATACTGAAAGGTCATCACATTCTATGACGAAGGTGGAACGAGATGTAGCAGAAGGTGTGAAAGTATCGCAATTGTCTGAACAGAGCTTTCATGACATTCTGGAATCGATCCGAGATATTTCCATGAAAGCAGAGGAGCTGTCAGCCACTACAGAGCAAATTTCAGCTAGTACAGAGGAAATTTCTCAAACAGTTGGTGTCATTGAAGAAGGGGCTAAACGGAACTCAGAAGAGACAGAGTATATGTCGGCGGCTGTTGAAGAATCATTAGCGGCGAATGAAGAAATGAAAGCAGCTGCAGAAGATTTAAAGTCCTTGTCTCAATCACTGAAAACATCTATCTCATCTTTCAAGATTTAAAAGCAAGCTGGTCTTTTTCAAGAATCACTCGAATATATATTCATCACCTATCAAGAAAAAGTTGAAGCACCGCAGGATTCGACAAATTTCAATAAAAATTCACATTTTTTTTACGTTTGAGCAGGAGAAAAGGAGGGAAAAGTAGAAATAGGTTTACATATCCTTAATTTTAAAGGAGGCGTTCTTTACATGAATTACAATGTTAGAGGAGAAAACATCGAAGTAACACCTGCACTAAGAGATCATGTCGAGAAAAAAATTGGAAAGCTGGAGCGTTATTTTGAGTCAGATGTTGATGCTTCAGTCAACGTAAACTTGAAGTTTTACAACGATCAAGAATCTAAAGTTGAGGTTACCATTCCAATGACTGATCTAGCACTTCGAGCAGAGGTGCATAATGAGGATATGTACAATGCAGTAGACCTAGCAGCCAGTAAATTAGAACGTCAAATTAGAAAACACAAAACAAAAGTCAACCGTAAATTCCGCGAGCAAGGTGCGAAAAAGCATTTATTTGCTGGGGGAAATGGTGCTGCCGATGTAGCAGTTCAAGATGACGAAGAAGTGGATGAAACAGAAATCGTCAGACAAAAACGGTTCAACTTAAAACCAATGGATAGCGAAGAGGCCATTCTCCAAATGAACATGTTAGGTCACAGCTTTTTTGTCTTCACAAATGCTGAGACAAATTTGACCAACGTGGTCTATCGTCGAAATGACGGTAAATATGGACTCATTGAGCCAAACGCTTAATCATCAGCTTCAGCTGGTTTGGAAATAACCTAAAAAAAGTAAACCCGTTCCCTTCATTAGGGGCGGGTTTTTTGTTCTAAATCATTGCAAATTCTTTGGAAATCAAGGAAGGTATGGTATGATAAATGCAGGTAAATATGGACCTGTCAAACTTTTGGACATGCCGAAAAATTGCATGAAAATAGAGGAGCGTTATTATATGCTTGGAATTTTAAACAAAGTGTTTGATCCTACGAAACGTACGATCAGCCGATACGAAAAAAAGGCAAATGAAATTGAAGCTCTCGCTCAAGATTTCGAGAAATTATCTGACGAGGCTTTACGAAATAAAACAATCGAATTTAAAGAAAAACTTGAAAAAGGACAATCTGTAGACGACCTTTTGGTTGAAGCATTTGCAACGGTTCGCGAGGCATCCCGCCGCGTGACAGGAATGTTCCCGTTTAAGGTGCAGCTCATGGGGGGGATTGCGCTTCATGAAGGCAACATCTCAGAGATGAAAACAGGTGAAGGTAAAACGTTGACATCAACAATGCCTGTTTATTTGAATGCTCTTACTGGAAAAGGCGTCCACATCGTGACAGTCAACGAATACTTGGCAAGCCGTGATGCGCAGGAAATGGGCAAGATTTTTGAATTTCTTGGATTAACGGTTGGCTTGAACTTAAACAGTTTAGACAAAGATGAAAAAAGAGAAGCGTATGCTGCTGATATTACGTATTCAACAAACAATGAACTTGGCTTTGACTACTTACGAGATAACATGGTGCTGTACAAAGAGCAAATGGTTCAAAGACCCCTTCATTATGCCGTCATTGATGAGGTTGACTCCATCTTAATTGATGAAGCGAGAACACCTTTGATTATTTCTGGACAAGCTGCAAAATCGACAAAGCTTTACGTACAAGCAAATGCATTTGTTCGTACGTTAAAAGCAGAAGACGATTTCACTTATGATATTAAAACAAAAAGTGTACAGCTGACTGAAAGCGGAATGACGAAGGCGGAAAAAGCATTCGGCATCGAGAACTTGTTTGATGTGAAACATGTGGCTCTTAACCACCACATCGCGCAAGCTCTTAAGGCACATGTTGCGATGCAAAAAGACGTGGATTATGTCGTGGAAGATGGCCAAGTCGTTATCGTTGACTCCTTCACAGGACGTTTAATGAAAGGACGCCGCTATAGTGAAGGTCTGCACCAAGCCATCGAGGCAAAAGAGGGTCTTGAAGTGCAGAATGAAAGCATGACACTTGCAACGATTACGTTCCAGAACTACTTCCGTATGTATGAAAAATTATCTGGTATGACAGGTACAGCAAAAACGGAAGAAGAGGAATTCCGTAATATTTACAATATGCAGGTTGTGACAATCCCGACCAATAAACCAGTGATTCGTGATGACAGACCTGACTTAATTTACCGCACAATGGATGGGAAATTTAAAGCAGTGGCTGAGGATGTGGCACAGCGTTATATGACTGGGCAGCCAGTTCTTGTCGGAACCGTTGCTGTTGAGACATCAGAGCTGATTTCTAAGATGCTGAAAAACAAAGGCATTCCTCATCAAGTGTTAAACGCGAAAAACCATGAGCGTGAAGCACAAATTATCGAGGAAGCTGGGCAAAAAGGTGCCGTCACGATTGCGACAAACATGGCGGGACGTGGAACAGATATTAAGCTTGGCGAAGGTGTGAAGGAACTAGGCGGTCTAGCTGTTATTGGGACAGAGCGACATGAATCACGTCGTATTGATAACCAGCTCCGTGGTCGTTCTGGTCGTCAAGGAGATCCAGGGGTTACACAATTTTATCTATCGATGGAAGATGAATTGATGCGCCGATTTGGTGCAGAGCGGACAATGGCGATGCTGGACCGCTTCGGCATGGATGACTCAACACCAATTCAAAGTAAAATGGTGTCTAAGGCTGTTGAATCTTCCCAAAAACGTGTTGAGGGGAATAACTTTGATTCCCGTAAGCAGCTTCTGCAATATGATGACGTGCTTCGTCAACAGCGTGAAGTCATTTACAAACAGCGCTTTGAAGTCATCGATTCTGATAACTTAAAATCGATTGTGATCAACATGATTCAATCGTCTATTGAGCGGGCTGTTGGCTCTTACACGCCGAAAGAAGAGCTTCCTGAGGAGTGGAAACTAGATGGTCTTGTTGAATTAATCAACACGAACTATTTAGATGAAGGTGCCATTACGGTCAAAGATATCTTCGGCAAAGAAGCAGATGAGATCACGGAATTCATTATGGATCGTATTAAAGAGAAATACGATGCAAAAGAAGAGACATTTGGCGAGGAACAAATGCGTGAATTTGAAAAAGTCATCGTTCTTCGTGCGGTAGATTCGAAGTGGATGGATCATATTGATGCAATGGATCAGCTGCGTCAAGGAATTCATTTACGTGCGTACGCGCAAACCAATCCGCTTCGTGAGTACCAAATGGAAGGATTTACGATGTTTGAGCATATGGTTGCTTCAATTGAAGATGACGTGGCCAAATATGTTCTGAAATCAGAAATCCAAAACAACCTAGAACGTGAGGAAGTTGTTCAAGGTCAAACAACTGCTCATCAGCCTCAAGAGGGTGATGAGGAGAAAACAGTGAAGAAAAAGCCGGTGCGTAAAGTGGTGGATATAGGTCGAAACTCACCATGTCACTGCGGAAGCGGCAAGAAATATAAAAATTGTCATGGGAAGACAGAATAAGTAATGGAAAGAGGTGAAAACCTCTTTCTATTCATGTCAGCTCCTATACATCTATGAGGTGAAGGGTATGGAATTAGTAGAAATTAGACAAGAGCTTGAAAATATGGCTAGCAGGCTAGCTGATTTTAGGGGGTCTCTTTGACCTCGATACCAAAGAAGCAAAAATTGCAGAGCTTGAGGCGACCATGTCAGAAGCTGATTTTTGGAATGATCAGCAAAAGGCGCAAGGTGTCATCAATGAAGCCAATGCACTGAAGGATTATGTGAATACATATCATGAGCTCAGTGAATCTCATGAAGAGCTGCAAATGACGCATGATTTATTAAAGGAAGATTATGATGAGGAGCTTCATGCAGAGCTTGAAAAAGAGCTGAAGAGCTTAACTAAACAGTTTAACGAGTTTGAACTGCAACTGCTCTTAAGCGAACCGTATGACAAAAACAATGCCATTCTTGAGCTTCATCCAGGTGCAGGCGGGACTGAATCACAGGATTGGGGATCTATGCTCCTCAGAATGTATACCCGCTGGGCAGAGCGCAGAGGCTTTAAGGTTGAAACACTTGATTATCTTCCAGGTGATGAAGCCGGAATTAAGTCTGTGACATTGCTGATTAAAGGACATAATGCTTACGGTTACTTAAAAGCAGAAAAGGGTGTCCATCGTTTGGTTCGTATTTCTCCTTTTGATTCATCTGGCCGTAGACATACATCCTTCGTTTCCTGTGATGTAATGCCAGAATTCAATGAAGAAATTGATATTGATATTCGTACAGAGGATATTAAGGTCGATACGTACCGTGCAAGTGGTGCTGGTGGTCAGCACGTCAATACGACGGACTCTGCTGTTCGTATTACCCACATCCCAACAAATGTCGTGGTAACTTGCCAAACAGAAAGATCACAAATCAAAAACAGAGAACGCGCAATGAAAATGCTGAAATCTAAGCTTTATCAAAAACGGATCGAAGAACAGCAGGCGGAATTGGATGAAATTAGAGGAGAACAGAAAGAAATTGGCTGGGGAAGCCAAATTCGCTCTTACGTCTTCCACCCATATTCCCTTGTGAAAGACCACCGGACCAATACGGAGATGGGAAATGTCCAAGCGGTGATGGATGGAGATTTAGATTCATTCATTGATGCTTATTTACGTTCGAAATTATCATAAAAACTCGGCTTCTTGCCGGGTTTTTTTAATTATGAGAAAATAAAATGAATATAAAGGAATACATACGCCATACTGACTCTATATCCTTTGTATGATGAAATTAGCAAATAAAGGGGGAAATACTTTGGGATTAAAACCATTACAAGAGACGTGGGATTTAGATGCCTTTTTTAAAGGAGGCAGTTCTTCACCGGAATTGATGACATACTTACAGCACATCCATCAGCTATTAGATGAATTACGTCAAAAGGTAGATGCCTTTTCAAAAGAAGATACACAGATTGAAAGCAGATTAACGTCTGTCCTTGAAACATATGAAATCACATATAAAAAGCTATCACAAGCAGGTTCATTTGTATCATGTTTGCAATCTCAAAATACAAAGGATATGAAGGCGGGGAGCCTTCGAGGGACCATTGCCAAGCTGGCAGCTGAATTAGGAACCATTCTTGCCCGCTTTGATCAATCACTTGCTGCCATCCGTACTAGCAAGTGGGAAGAATTGATGAATTCAGCTGCTTTTTCAGATGTTCGCTACATATTAAATGAACGAAGAGAGCGTGTGAAGGATCTGCTGCCTGTTGAACAGGAAACACTGATTCAAAAGCTGGCGGTAGATGGGTATCATGCGTGGGAGGAGCTTTATACCAGTTTAGTGAATAAGATCACCATTCCATTTGAGCAAAATGGTGAAACACAGATGATCTCTGTAGGCCAAGCAGAAAATGCGATGGATGATTCAGACCGTGAAGTGAGAAAAGCCGTTTATCATAATTTAGAGCATGCCTGGACACAGGATGAACATTTATTTGCAAGCACGCTCAATCATCTTGCGGGTTTCCGTTTACAAGTGTATGAAGCAAGAGGCTGGGATCATATGTTAAAAGAGCCTCTGGATATTTGCCGGATGAAACAAGAAACACTCGATACGATGTGGTCCGTCATTGATGAACACAAACAGCCATTCATTGATTACTTACAGCGCAAAGCTGACATGCTTGGGGTTGATAAACTGAGCTGGTTTGATGTTGGAGCGCCAATTGGAAGTGAGACAAAGACCTATTCTTATCAAGACGCAGCTGCTTTTATTATTAAGCATTTCGCAGGGTTTGGAAAAAAGCTTGCTGCCTTTACTGAAAAAGCCTTTAATGAACGCTGGGTAGAGGCTGAGAATCGTCCCAACAAACGAGTGGGCGGTTTCTGTACGAATTTCCCTGACAGCGGGGAATCACGTATTTTTATGACCTTCTCAGGGACGCCGTCCAATGTAGCGACACTTGCACATGAGCTTGGTCATTCGTTCCATCAGGAAGTGATGCAAGACGTTCGTATGCTGAATCGTCAATATGCGATGAATGTAGCTGAAACAGCGTCGACATTCGCAGAAATGATTGTGGCGGATGCTTCATTAAAAGAAGCAGTAAATGAAGAAGAGCGCCTCAGTTTGTTAGAGGATAAGCTGCAGCGCAGTGTGGCGTTCTTTATGAACATTCAATCACGCTTTTTATTTGAACAGCGCTTTTATCAAGAGCGTAAACATGGAGAAGTGCCGGCTGACCGCTTGAATGAGCTGATGGTAGAAGCGCAGAAGGAAGCCTTTGGTGACTCTTTAGATGAATACCATCCGCATTTCTGGGCGTCTAAATTGCATTTCCATATTACAGGTGTACCGTTCTATAATTTCCCTTATACCTTTGGGTACATGTTCTCGTTAGGTATTTATGCGAAAGCATTGCAGGCCGGGGCATCGTTTGAGGAGAAATACATTGCGCTATTAAAGGATACAGCTTCAATGACTGTAGAAGATCTGGCCTATAAGCATTTAGGTGTCGACCTCACTCAAAAAGTATTTTGGGAAGAGGCGATTTCACTGGCTGTGGCAGATGCCGAAGCGTTTTTAGCAGCGACGAAAGAATAAAATCCGAAAGCTCCCATTATGGGAGCTTTAGCGTGTAGACAAACCCTCGCATTCG
>NZ_AMSH01000048.1 GCF_000300535.1 Bacillus xiamenensis | reverse complement strand
CAGATTCATCTATTTGATTATGTCTCTGTAGCTCAGTTTGTAGAGCAACGGACTGAAAATCCGTGTGTCGGCGGTTCGATTCCGTCCCGAGCCACTTCCAAACGCATCTGCAATCGCAGGTGCGTTTTTATTATGAAAAGAAGGCATAAAAAGGGAGAAGCCGGACCTAGGTAGGGCCCGGCTCCATAAGAAGAAGACGTTACATGTATATAGACGATTGACGATTGGAAAAGTTTCAATAAAAAAGGAAAAAGTCATCAAATTTTTTGAACAGGGTCCTTCTTATCCAACGTTTACTAGAAAAGAAAGCCGTTATTATTTTTAACTTTGCCTCGTAAAACGTTATAATAGACAGTGAGCCTTTTTTTCACAAATGAAAAAGGCATAATGAGACATGCAAAATCGAATGATATAGATGCTAAAAATGCAGGAGGAAATCACAATGGAAAAAAAGATTCTTGTCGTAGATGATGAAAAGCCGATTGCGGATATATTGGAATTTAACTTAAGAAAAGAGGGCTATGAGGTTCATTGTGCGTATGACGGAAATGAAGCCCTTGAAATGGTAGAAGAAATGAAGCCGGACATCATTTTGCTCGACATCATGCTGCCAAACAAAGATGGCGTTGAAGTATGCCGCGAAGTGCGAAAGAAATATGATATGCCGATTATCATGCTGACAGCAAAAGACTCTGAAATTGATAAGGTCATCGGTCTTGAGCTTGGCGCAGACGATTATGTCACAAAGCCATTCAGCACACGCGAGCTGCTTGCACGTGTAAAAGCGAATTTAAGAAGACAGACTGCTACTCCTCAATCGGAGGAAGAATCTGAATCAAATGATATCGAGGTTGGATCACTTGTCATCTATCCAGATGCGTATGTCGTGTCTAAGCGTGACGAAACGATTGAATTGACGCACCGTGAGTTCGAATTGCTTCATTACTTAGCGAAGCATATTGGACAAGTCATGACACGTGAGCACTTACTGCAAACTGTTTGGGGCTACGACTACTTTGGAGATGTCCGTACAGTAGACGTCACAGTCCGCCGTCTTCGTGAGAAAATTGAAGACAACCCTAGCCACCCGAGCTGGATCGTGACAAGACGAGGCGTCGGCTACTATTTAAGAAACCCAGAGCAGGACTAAGATTCTTATGAGTAAAGTAGGTTTTTTTCGCTCGATTCATTTCAAATTGACCTTAATCTACGTGCTGCTAATCATTGTCGCCATGCAGATCATTGGCGTGTACTTTGTAAAGCAGCTAGAGCAGTCCTTAATTAATTCATATGATAATTCCTTGAATCAGCGAATCTACTCGTTATCGTATTACCTGGAACAAGATTCATCGAAAAGCAAGGCTGAATTAAAAGAGGATGCTCAAAAGATATTAAACGATTTTAACAATAAAGATGAGTCTAATGAAATTTCTGAAGTCAGTTATATTGACGAAAGCAGAGAGGTTATTGCCTCTGTGAACAACGGAAGTCAAGAGATTGCCGGCAAGAAAATCACCGATCAAATCATTAGCCGTATTTTTGCGGTCGGCAAAGACTATGAAAAGAAGTTTTATGACCCAGAATCAAATAAACGGGTGCGTATTTCAGCGACAGCCGTGAAAAATGAGAACCAAGAGACAGTTGGCGTGATTTATGTGGTCTCTTCTATGGAAAGTGTTTTTAACCAAATGCGGACGATCAACACCATTTTGGCGACTGGTACACTGATCGCACTTGGGACAACCGCTCTCCTTGGTATCTTCATCTTCAGAACGATCACACACCCAATTTCGGATATGAGAAAGCAAGCGATCGAACTCGCCAAAGGGAACTTTTCCAGAAAGGTTCGAAAGTATGGACATGATGAAATTGGGCAGCTTGCGACGACTTTTAATCATCTGACGAGAGAGCTGGAGGAAGCGCAGCTGATGACGGAAGGGGAGCGGAAAAAGCTTTCTTCTGTCATTGCCTATATGACAGATGGTGTCATCGCAACGAATCAAAACGGTGCCATTATTCTATTAAACAGCCCGGCATTAGAGCTTTTGAATGTTTCACGTGAAACAGCACTAGAGATGCCGATTACGTCCTTGCTTGGTTTAGAGGACACTCATACATTTGAAGATTTAGTCGAAAATCAAGACTCTATGCTGCTAGAAATTGAACGCGAGGATCAGCTGTCAGTTTTGCGTGTTAATTTCTCAGTCATTCAGAAAGAGCATGGGAAGATTGATGGTTTAATTGCGGTCATTTATGACGTAACAGAGCAGGAGAAAATTGATGCTGAACGCCGTGAATTCGTGGCGAACGTATCGCATGAGCTGCGCACACCGCTCACGACGATGCGAAGCTACCTTGAAGCACTCGCTGAAGGGGCGATTGGTGATAAAGAGCTTGCACCAAGATTCCTCAGTGTCACGCAAAATGAAACAGAGCGCATGATCAGGCTTGTCAATGACCTGCTTCAGCTGTCTAAGTTCGACAGCAAGGATTATCAATTCAACCGGGAATGGACGAATTTTATCAGGTTTATCTCGCTCGTCATTGATCGTTTTGAAATGACGAAGGAGCAGCATGTCGAATTCATCCGCAACCTGCCGCAGCGTGAAGTGTATGTTGAAATTGATCAAGATAAAATCACACAGGTGCTCGATAATATCATTTCCAATGCCTTGAAATACTCACCAGAGGGTGGACACATTACGTTCACTGTCGATCTCGATGAGGAGAAAGGTCTTGTGTTATTCAGCGTCAAAGATGAAGGAATCGGTATTCCGAAGAAGGATATGGATAAAATCTTTGAACGTTTTTATCGAGTGGATAAAGCGAGAACAAGAAAGCTTGGCGGAACCGGCCTAGGCCTTGCGATTGCAAAAGAAATGGTTCAGGCTCATGGCGGAGATATTTGGGCTGACAGCATTGAAGGAAAAGGAACAACGGTAACCTTTACCCTTCCGTACAATGAAGAACAAGAGGATGATTGGGATGAAGCGTGAGACCTTTAAAACCATTATATTGACAATCCTAATTGCGATCAGTCTTGTGTTTACGTGGAATATCTGGATGTTCCAGCCCGTCATGCAGGACCAGGCAGATGCCGGCACACAGGTCGTGGAAACGAAGAAGATTTCAAGCGACGAGCCTCGAAGTCTCATTGATGTCGTAAAGCCGCGTGAGATGTTCATCCATTCGAATGGTGAGCACTTCAAAGTGGATCAAAAGGAACTCTTCCAAAACTTTTGGAATGATGTGAGCCTGTGGGATGTTAAAGAGATTTCCGACGTGTCGGATCAATATTCCGAGCAAAGATTTAAGAATTTCTTCTATGGACGAGGAGGACAAGGGAAGACATTGGATCTTGTGTTCAATGATTCGATCCCGATTGATATTTTCCAAGCCCTGTTTAAATGGCCGAATAAATCCATTGAATATAACTCGTTTGATCGAATGATTGTGCCGTTCTCCCAGCAGGATAAGGCCAATAAGAAAGTCTATTTGGTCTCATACAGCAAGGAAACGGTGCTTGAGCTGACGATTGAGTCGGCCAACTATCGTAATCTGATGGATAGCATCGCAGCTGCTCAAAACGAGATGCCGCGCTATGATCTTTATACATTCTCTGCGAATTCGAAACGAGATTTTCTCCTGCCGCAGAAACAAAAGCAGCTTGAAGCGAAAATGTTCTTTATCGAAACGATTAAGACAAGCAAATTCAAGGACGCTTTGTTTACAGACCCAAGTCTTGTTGGGGAGGAGTCTAATTTAAACCGGACGGTGTATACGGATGGAACGAGTCGTCTTGAAGCAAATCAAAAAGACCACCGCATCCAATATCAGCACCGCAATATCAATTCCAGTAACGTATTCCAAACGGGGGATTTGATCAAGCGGAGCGTGAAGTATTTCAATGATACCGGAAGCTTTACCGATGATTATCAATACTTTGGCATCAACAGCAACCAGCAGCTGTCCTTTAATATGTTTATGGATGGTCTGCCGATCGTTAACAGCACAAAGCATCCATTTGGAATGACCTCCCTTGAAGTACAATGGGCGAATGATGACATCTTGAGTTACAAGCGTCCAAACTACATTCTTGGCAACAAAGCGAGTCAGAGTGAACAGGTTAAGCTGATGAACGGGACAGAGTTGAAGGACTTGATCACCAAGCAGACGAAATATGATGACTTGGAGAAAATTGAACAGATTTTCCCTGCCTATCAAGCAACGTCAACGGCATCAGATCAGGATGAAGCGATGTTTGTCTGGCTGGAGCCAGTATGGTGCATGAAATATAACGGCAAAACCGTGATTTTATCGAAGGATCTGTTGACAGAGGGGAGCGAGAAGAATGGAGTGGAATAAGACCAAAACGATCTTTATCCTAGCCTTTCTCGTTCTCGATATCTTTCTTGGTTTTCAATACTTTGAAAAACGATCAACCGATCATTTCGCAATTATCGAAAAAACGGATACGCTGGAAGAAATGAAGGCAGACGGAATCAAATATGGCAATCTATCAGATGAAGCGAAGATTGGCTACCGTATTACAGCTGAGAAGAAGCAATATACGAAGAAGGATGTGGACGGTTTAGCTGATCAAAAGGCGAAAAGCACATTCCCGAAAACAGAGAAAGATGATCCTGTCACGCTACTTGAAATGACCTTCAATAAACCAGTCGCATTGCCTAAAAAAGACATGAGTACAGCAGCGACAAACCTCGTGAACCAGCGCTTGCTGGATGGAAAGAATTATAAGCTCTGGAGCATTGATGAAGAGACAGGTGAAATCGTCTTTTTCCAAACGTATAAAGGGAAATACATCTTCCAAGAAGGTCTTGATGACAATGAAACCATCGGAAAAATCACATTGGATTTGAACGATCAAAACGAAGTCGTATCGTATCAGCAGTCGATGGTGACATCCATTAATGAAGTGAGAAAAGAAACGCTTGTCCCGGCGCTTGAAACCGTGAAGGACTTGTATACACAAAATATGCTGAGCCAAAACACGACCGTGAAAAAAGTGGAACTCGGCTACTATACGCAATATCCAGGTGCAAGTACGCAAGTCATGGTTCCTGTATGGCGAGTGGAGCTTGAAGGCGTAGCAGCTGGTTCAAAGAAAAAAACCGAGGAAGAGTATTTGATCAATGCCATTGATGGCTCAACACTTGATCATATAGAGAAAGATGACAAATCTTCAATGGAGTGAGAGAACATGAGCTTGCAGTTCAGTGTACTAGCGAGCGGAAGTACGGGGAACGCTTTTTATTTAGAAACAGACAAGCATGCCTTTTTAGTAGATGCGGGCTTAAGCGGCAAACAGATGGTCGAGCTGCTTGGTCAAATTGACCGTAAGCCTGAAGACTTGGACGGAATTTTTGTGACACATGAGCACTCTGATCATATTAAAGGGCTCGGTGTCATGGCAAGAAAGTACAAGCTTCCTGTCTATGCAAATGCGAAAACATGGAAGGCGATGGAGTCACATATTGGGAAAGTGGATACGGACCAGAAGTTCCACTTTGATATGGAGACCGTTCAATCGTTTGGCGGTCTTGATGTCGAGTCATTTGGCGTGTCACATGATGCGGCAGAGCCTATGTTTTACGTGTTTCATTATGGTGGGCGTAAGCTTGCCCTCATGACGGATACAGGCTATGTGAGTGATCGCATGAAAGGGATTATTAAGTCAGCCAATACGTTCGTATTTGAGAGCAACCATGATGTCGGCATGCTGCAAATGGGGCGATACCCATGGAGTATTAAGCGCAGAATCCTGAGCGATGTTGGACATGTATCGAATGAAGATGCGGCTCTTGCGATGACAGATGTGATTGGAGATGCCACCTCACGCATTTATTTGGCTCACCTAAGTCAAGACAACAACATGAAGGACTTAGCCCGTATGGCGGTTCAGCAGACGCTTGAAATGAAGGGCTTTGTTGTAGGGGATGGCTTTGATTTATATGATACGGACCCGAAAAAAGCAACCCCGCTTTGCGCCGTATGATTTTTACAATCGTATGATTAAGATAAGAGCTTCTTACCAACACTATATACATCATCTATTCACTGAAAGGAAGGAAACGTAGTGGATTATCGCGATGTAGAGTGGAAGCCGAGACGAAGCAGAAAAGGATATTTCCTATCTGGTTTGATCGGTGTATTGGTAGGAGCTTTTTTAATGGGATTCTTTTTCCCTTATGTATCTGGACAGAGCGGCAGTCCATTCAGATGGCAGTCCGCCGGAGATCAGCAAGCATCAGAAGGCACTTTAAAGACCGTCAATGTAAACGTCAATGATGCGGTGACAAAAGTGGTGTCGAGTATGTCGGATACGGTTGTCGGTGTGATTAACATCCAAAAGTCTAGCTTTTGGGAAGAAGGCGGAGAAGCAGGCAGCGGGTCAGGTGTGATTTATAAAAAAAGGGGTGACACCTTTTATATCGTGACCAACCACCATGTCATCAAAGGCGCTAACCAGCTTGAAGTGAGCCTTCAGGACGGAACAAGGATTGGGGCAAATCTTGTCGGAAGCGACCAGCTCATGGATTTAGCTGTACTCACAGTCAAAAGTGATAAGATCAAGAAAACTGCCGCCTTCGGCAATTCAGACCATGTGAAACCAGGTGAGCCTGTTATCGCCATTGGAAATCCATTAGGGCTTGAATTTGCAGGCTCCGTCACACAAGGTGTGATTTCTGGAACGGAGCGTGCGATCCCTGTTGATTCTAATGGCGATGGACAGACGGATTGGAATGCGGAAGTTTTGCAAACAGATGCGGCCATCAATCCTGGGAACAGTGGTGGAGCCTTGATCAATATGGACGGCAAAGTAATCGGCATCAATTCAATGAAAATTGCCGAATCAGAAGTTGAAGGGATTGGGCTGTCCATTCCAGCGAATCTGGTCATCCCTGTCATAGAGGATTTAGAGCGCTATGGTGAAGTCAAACGTCCGTACCTTGGGGTTGGCATGAAATCACTCGCAGATATCGCGAGCTATCATTGGCAGGAAACGTTGAAACTCCCAGCGAAGATCACAACCGGGGTCGTCGTGATGAGTGTCGAGCCTTTGTCCCCAGCAGGAAAAGCGGGACTAAAAGAGCTAGATGTCGTGACTTCATTTGATGGCAAGGATGTACAAAATATCGTCGATCTGCGTAAATATTTATATCAAAAGAAAGTCGGCGACAAGGTAAAGGTGCAATTTTACCGAAGCGGAAAGAAAAAATTAGTAGAGATCAAACTCTCCCAAACTGATCGATTCGGAGGCTAGCCAGTTCCTATAGGGGACTGGTTTTTTTGGCATGCTCGGCATATGATAAAGGAAAGGGGGAGGTACGATTGGTCACATTACAGCCGATGTCACAGACGGATTATGACGCTTTGATAGAGGAAGCCATTAAACGGTACGCAGAAGAAAAGGTGCTGGCAGGGACATGGGATCAGGGAGAGGCGCAGGAGAACGCAGAGGAACAATTTGATCGGCTGCTTCCTGAAGGCCTCCAGACAGAGCATCATGAGCTGTGTACCTTCTTACATGGAGAAGAAGCCATTGGGTGGGTCTGGCTTTGCTATGATCCAAATCACCCTCAACATGAAGGATTTATTTATAATTTTATTTTGTTTGAAGCTTACCGAGGAAAAGGGTTTGCGAAGCAGGCCATTGCAGCGTTAGAAGAGCAAGCAAAGTCATTAGGTGTTCAAAAACTATCACTGCATGTCTTTGCTCATAATCAAATCGCCCGCTCACTGTACGAAAAGACAGGATTTGCGGAAACCGGCATTTACATGAGCAAACCTTTATAAAAAAGAAAAAGTACCGTGCGGAAACCGTACGGTACTTTCTTATGAGGAGATCATGGCATCTTGAGCCGTGACTCGGTATAGATCTACTTTGCACTTCACGAAAGCACGGATGATGGCTGGGACTTGGGCTTCTGAGCGAATCAACAATGAGGTCTCGTCATCACTGATCACAAGGTCTGTTCCCACACTTTGTAAGTACTGCGTGAGAACAGGCCTCACCTCATCATCAATCCATGCATGCTTGAAAATGGCACGAATGGTTGAGGACGTGACGGTTTTCTCTTGAGGATGAGTACTTGGGGACACTAATTTACCTTCAGAAATGAACGCAGTTTTCGTACAAATATGATTGGTGAACCTTGGCTCATCTGCTGTTAAAAAGACGGTTTTTCCTTCAGACTTTAACGATTCAATGACCTGCTGAATCTGCAAGATAGAATCTGAATCAATATTGGCAAAAGGCTCATCTAGTAAAATAAAGTCAGGGCGATGAGCGATGGCCTGCGCCATTCCAAGCCGCTTCTTCATACCAGGTGTAAAGGCACCGACCTTTTCTTGATGATAGCGATGTAAACCAACGAATTCGAGTAATTCTTCATAGTAGCTCGTTTTCTGGCGTGTGCCAGTAATTTTTGATAAATAGGCAATATGCTCAATAGCGGTAAGCGATTCATATAAATCCGTATATTCCGGCAGAACACCGATGTGATGCCGTACTTTTTTTAACGAAGACATGTTCATCATCATAAACGTGCCAGAAGTGGGGCGAGAGATTCCTGTAATGATATTAAAAAAGGTCGTCTTACCAGCACCCTTCGGTCCAATGAGGCCGAAGATATCCCCTTGATGGATATCAAGATCAATATGGTCTATTGCGACTTTTGTCCGATATTTTTTTGTCAGCCCTTTTGTATGTAGCATTTAGACATCCCTCCTCTGAAACAGCAGTGCAGTTCCAATGAGTAAGACAACTGTCAATGTTGCATTCATCAGCACATAGGTCAGCGGTTCACTCCAGCGCGCATAATAATAAGGTGTCACGTATTGGAACCAATGGATCAACCGTTCTGAAGAAAGAACAGACATCATACTGATGATTGGAAAAAGAAAGGAAAACAACATACCAACAAACATCGATTTCTGTGGTGTTGGAAAGAGCATGGACAAAAACAAAGCACAGGAGATGCCAACACTGATAAACGTTAATATTTTTAAGGCATCAGAGAACAGAAAACGATGTGAAATCACCGTATTTAATATATATGTGGTCATAATGCAACTGAGCCAAAACAGCATCAGCCCAAGATATTTCCCGATGACAATGTTCAAACGGGTCGTTTTACTGACGAGAAAACGAATGGTTTTCAAATGAATTTCGCGACTCAAAATATCATGAGACAATAAAAAAATAAGGAAGAAACCAAATAAAGAAATCACTAGTTCATTCCCAATGGAATAAGGGTCCTTTGCATCTTCCCATTTCCCTTGATAAGCAGCTATAAATGGAAGACTTGATACAAAAGTAGATAAAATAAAAATAATAACAATTGTTAAAATGGATTTTGTGCTTTTGAAGAGCTGCTTAAATTCATTCATACAGATGGTCCACACACACTGTACCTCCCTTCATCTTTATTATAACGCTAGAAAAGAAAGACACCATATCTCGCTCTTTAACATTTGTTTAAATTTTATAAAAAGAAGACTTTTCCAGTAAGACTTGATTCATTTTTAAAAATGTTCAGAAAAATATCTTGATTTCTAAAAACACATCATGTATGATAGCTTTAATTCAAAATAGTTGAACAGGCAATGACGAGAGAAAGTACAATCATCAATTTTTCCACAGAGAGCTTCGGCAGCTGAAAAGAAGCAAAAATAATGATTCGAAAAATGGTCTCTGAGCCTCGTACTGAACATATCTTTGATATCAGTAGGTCACGACGAGAGTTGGTACTCGTTATCAAAACCACAGTATATGAGCCAAATTGGAGCTTTGTACTTGTAGAGGCTGTTTAGCGCGAGCAAACAGTAAATAAAGGTGGTACCACGAGACAAATACCTCGTCCTTATGATTCATAGATAAGGATGGGGTATTTTTTATTTTCCACTTTTTTCATACAAATGTTCAAATGTTCCACGTGAAACACCACAACCATTTTTTCAAATGAAAGGGAGATTAACATGAGTGAACATGCATTGGTTTTACAATCAGATTTCGGTATTGATGACGGAGCGGTCAGCGCAATGTACGGAGTCGCAAATACAGTGAGCAGCAGCATCCGCATTTTTGATTTAACTCACAACATTCCCCAGTACGACATATGGGAGGCGTCGTATCGTTTGCTGCAAACCGTCACGTACTGGCCGGAAGAAACGGTTTTCGTCTCCGTTGTTGACCCGGGCGTTGGATCAGAGCGCAAGAGTCTTGTCGTCAAAACAACAAGCTCCCACTATATCATCACACCAGATAATGGGACACTGACGCACGTTGCGCAGGATATTGGCATTGTGGAAGCCCGTTATTTAGATGAAACCATCAACCGGCTGCCGAAGTCGGGCAAATCACATACATTCCATGGAAGAGATATTTACGCCTATACAGGCGCAAGAATTGCTTCAGGTGTGATTTCCTTTGAAGAGGTTGGGCCAAAGGCGGATATAGAGGATATTATTCATCTTCCAGTTGTAAAGGCTTATGCGGAAGAAGAAGTGATCACAGGGACGATTGATATTTTAGATGTGAGATTCGGCAACCTATGGACAAACATTCATCATACGTTATTTGAAAAGCTTTCAATCAATTATGGGGATGCAATAGAAGTTACCATTGCCAACGGGCCGAAAAATGTGTATAAAAATATCATGACCTATGGACGATCTTTTGCCGATTTAAAGGTAGGCGAACCACTCGTATATGTCAATTCACTCAATCATTTAGGCGTGGCGATCAATCAAGGGTCATTTGCAAAGGCTTATAATATCGGTACAGGCACAGGATGGCGCCTTTCGATTCGCAAAGCTCCGCGCATTATATACGAATAAGAGGAGGAAAACATCATGTCAGGTAAACATCTTTCAACGAAAACTGTCGTTGCCATCGGAATTGGTGCAGCCGTCTTTGTCATTTTAGGACGCTTTGTCTCCATTCCAACTGGAATTCCGAATACACAAATTGAAACATCGTACGCATTCCTTGCGTTAATGGCTGTATTATTTGGTCCTGTTGCAGGCGCACTGATTGGTTTTATTGGCCATCTCATTAAAGATGCCACTACATTTGGTCCTTGGTGGAGCTGGATTATCGTTTCGGGTATTGTTGGTTTATTGATCGGCTTCATTTCAAACCGTTTAAAAATAGAAGAGGGAGACTTTGGCTGGAAAAAGATCGCGTTCTTCAACGCCGTACAAGCTGGCGCACAGGCGTTAGGCTGGTTTGTCATTGCCCCTGTCCTCGACATTGTGATCTATGCAGAACCTGCGAATAAAGTGTTTGTTCAAGGCATCGTGGCAGGAGTTTCGAACATCATCACAGTCGGTGTACTTGGAACCATCATCATTGCGGCTTATGCGAAAACGAGAAGCAAAAGCGGCAGCCTATCGAAAGAAACATCATGAAGCAAGGTGGAACACATAAATGAAGAAACCGATGATTCAATTCGAACATTTCGGATTCAAGTATCGCAGTCAGTCAGAACCGACATTGAAAGATATCAACCTGACCATCTATGAAGGAGAAAAAGTCCTCATCGCAGGCCCGTCTGGATCGGGAAAAAGCACACTAGCCCATTGTATCAATGGGCTAGTTCCTGCGTCTTATAAAGGGTCTATGGAAGGAAGTCTTCACATCGGCGGGAAAGATGCAGAGAAAGAGAACATTTTCTCACTCTCACAGCTCGTCGGAACAGTGCTGCAAGACCCTGATGGACAATTTATCGGGCTGACTGTAGGAGAAGATATCGCGTTCACACTAGAAAATGATCAAGTCACACGCGAAGAAATGAAAACACGTGTCGAGAAAGCGGCAAAATTAACAGAGGTAGACGGCAAACTGGCATCATCCGTGCATGAGCTGTCAGGCGGTCAAAAACAACGTGTCGCTATCGCAGGCGTACTTGTCAACGATGTCGACATTTTGCTGTTTGATGAACCACTGGCAAGCCTTGATCCCGCTACAGGTAAAGAAGTGATCGATCTCATTGACCGTCTGCAAAAAGAAACGAAAAAAACGGTCGTGATGGTGGAACATCGATTGGAAGACGTCCTCTTCCGCCATGTCGACCGCATCATCGTTGTCAATGACGGCACGATTGCAGCGGATATGACACCAGATGAATTGCTCGCCTCAAATGTATTAGAAGCGGCGTATTTACGTGAGCCTTTATATGTGAGAGCGATGAAATATGCAGGAATTCCGATTGCAGCAGGAGATCAGATCGCTAATTTACAGCATCTCACCTTAAATGACGAGGCAAAAGAGAAAATCGAACAATGGATGGAAGCATCTGAGCCATCAGTCGAGCAGAATGAAGCGCCGGATTTACTAGAAGTGCGTGAGCTGAGCTTTGATTATCCGACAAGACCAAACACGCTGAGCAACATCTCTTTTACCGTCAAAAAAGGAGAAATGATCAGCATCGCCGGTGCCAATGGCGCAGGCAAGACGACACTATCCAAGGTGCTCTGCGCATTTGAAAAGCCAACAAAAGGGACAATCCTTTTAAATGGCGATGACATCACAGGAGACACCATCAAACAGCGCTCCGAACGAATCGGTGTCGTCATGCAAAACCCAAATCAAATGATTTCTAAACAAATGATTTTTGATGAAGTCGCATTAGGACTCGTTTTAAGAGGTGTACAGGAAGACGAGATCAAGGAACGTGTGGAGCGGGTTCTGAAAGTGTGCGGACTGTATCCATTTCGGAACTGGCCGATCTCAGCCCTCAGCTTTGGACAGAAAAAACGCGTCACCATTGCATCTATTCTTGTGTTAGAGCCAGAAATCATCATCCTAGACGAGCCAACCGCCGGACAGGATTTTAGACATTACACAGAAATGATGACGTTTTTAGAGCAATTAAATCAGCAGGGCGTCACGATTTTGATGATCACCCATGATATGCATTTGATGCTCGAATACACAACAAGAACCATTGTCATTTCAGATGGAGAAAAAATCGCAGATGATACACCTGCCAAAGTGCTGACAGATCAGTGGCTTGTCCAAAAGGCGAGTTTAAAGGAAACGTCGCTGTATGAACTGGCGCTGAAAGCAGACTGGCCAAATCCAAATGAACTCGTGGATCGTTTCATTGAGGTTGACAGAAAGGAACGAATGACATGGCTGTAGATATGCTGTCTTATATCGATCGCCCGTCGCCGATTCACCGGCTGACAGGGGCAACCAAACTCATTTGCTTTATCCTCTGGTCATCCGCAGCGATGCTCACATATGATACAGGCGTATTAGTGTTTATGCTAGTTGCCAGTATCGTGTTCTTTCAGCTATCAAACGTACGATTTCGTGATATCTCTTTCGTAGTGATTGTCTTGGCGATTTTTCTTGTCATCAATAACATCGCCATTTACGTCTTTGCGCCCCAGCAAGGTGTCGCCATCTATGGAGCGAAGCACGAGCTCTTTCACATTGCAGGCTGGTATAATGTCACACTTGAACAGCTTTTCTATCAATTGAACATTACACTGAAATACGTGACTGTGATGCCAGCGGCGCTATTGTTTATTGTCACAACAAATCCAAGTGAATTCGCCTCATCACTCAGCAGAATTGGGGTCAGCTACCGGATTTCGTATGCGGTAGCGATTGCTTTGCGCTATATTCCAGATATTCAGCGTGATTTTCGCACGATTGCCATTTCTCAGCAAGCAAGAGGCATTGATTTATCGAAGAATGAAAAACTGGGGAAACGAATCAAAAATGCGCTGTCGATTGTGATGCCGCTGATTTTCTCCAGCTTAGAGCGGATTGAAACGATCAGCAATGCGATGGAGCTGCGCGGATTTGGAAAGCATAAAAAGCGCACATGGTATACGGCGAAAGACTTTCAAAAAGCAGATTATGCCGCGCTATTGTTTGTTGGCGTGGTGCTGGTCGTGTCGCTTGTGATTACATTTGTTAGAGGAACGAGATTTTATAATCCGTTTTGATAGAAGGAAGCCTTCACAGGAGTGGAGGCTTTTTTGCTTCGTTTGTGGATAAAAGGTGTGGAAAATGGCAAAACACTATTAACATGTGAATAAATCGGTTATATTGAACAATGAGCGAAACACTTGTGAATAACCAAACAACATATTGGAGGAATTAGAAACTTATGAACAAATCACTTTATGCTTGTGCAGAACATATAGAAACCGTACTAGACATGTACATAGATGATCACGAAACACCGCCAGAATTCAGAAAAATCGAACATACACACAGCTTATCCACAACCTGTGAATTGTGCGATGAACCTGCAATATATATAGTGGGGAACGAATGATCGGACACAAAATACACAAATTTTATCCACAATTGTTGATAACTTATATGAATAACTTGTTCTTAAGGTGGGGATGACCTGTGAATATATCAATTATCACAGTAGGAAAATTAAAAGAGAAGTATTTAAAGCAAGGCATAGCCGAATACACAAAACGATTACAGGCCTATGCAAAAATCGACATCATTGAGCTCGCAGACGAAAAAGCACCCGAACACCTCAGCGAGCAAGACATGAAAATCATCAAAGACAAAGAAGGCGAACGCATCCTAAGCAAAATCAACCCAGACGCCCACGTCATCGCCCTCGCCATCGAAGGAAAAATGAAAAGTTCCGAAGAATTAGCCGATACAATAGATAAGCTGGCAACATACGGAAAAAGTAAGGTGTGTTTCGTCATAGGTGGGTCGCTTGGGTTAAGTGATGCTGTGATGCAGCGGGCGAATGAGAAGTTGTCGTTTTCGAGGATGACGTTTCCGCATCAGTTGATGAGGTTGGTGCTAGTGGAGCAGATTTATCGGGCGTTTCGGATTGTGCGGGGGGAGCCTTATCATAAGTAAATGCAAAATTGTTGTAGGTAAGGTGGTAATTCTTTTTATTCGAAGCAGGTCTTGAAAACGTGTGTTCATTATCCGTTTCTCGATATAACGAGTAAATTATGTGTAGTTTAAATAAAACAACTCCAATTATATGCTCTAAATAATTCTGGATCTATCTATTTGTCTAATTGAAATATTATCAATTAACAATTGTAGTAATTGCTTTTGATATTGTCTAAGTATCTTCTTATAAATCAATAGGAATTTTATAGTAACAAGGCTAAAAACAATAGCCAAGAAATGTTTGATAAAAGTAATGGGTTAGTTAACTAAGAGTTAATTAGCCTACCAAAAGCTCATTGGCGCACTGACGATATAATATACTAAAATAAGTACCAGGTAGTACATAGTACAATAAGTATTAAAATAAAAGAGAATATTGTTTGTAACAGCTGATGTTAGGAATTATTGTAAAAGTTGTGTGAAGGAAATTTTATGGGATGCCTTACATTTGAAAGATATTTTGATGGGGGTTTTTTGTAATGAAGAACAAAATTTCAGCTGTCGTAATCGAACTATTAAAAGAGGCACTATGCAGTATATACTGGTATAAAAGTAACTTGAGGAGCTTTTTAAGTAACTGTATAAATGACCCTGCTATTATTAATCGTTCAGACTGGAACGGATATAAAAGACAAATTGTCTCGGATATTATTGATGAACTATGTAGTGATCAGGAAAAGTACTTGGGTGATATCAGAAGACTAATACACGAAGTGATCAAGATGGATAGTTTTCGTCACCTAGAACAACTTGAAGATGGAAAAAGAAAGGCAGGGAGAGCAAAGCAAGCTGTTGCTGATCTTAAAAGGTTAATAGAAGATCAAACACAGAGAATTAAAGAGGAAGAAGAAATTAAAAGGAGAAGACTTGAAAACCTGGAAAAAATCAGATCAAGTCAAGCAGTATTGAATAAACTAGATGAAATTAAGACAAATTATTTTAGGCTTGTTACTTCTCAGGATTATCAAAAGAGAGGCTTTGAACTTGAGAAAGTTCTATACGACCTATTTGAACTATTTGATTTAGATCCTAAAGCTTCATTTAGAAATATTGGAGAACAACTTGATGGAGCTTTTTCTCTAGAAGGTACTGATTATTTGTTTGAAGCCAAGTGGAAGAATCAATTATCGGATTCCTCAGATTTAGACAGTTTTGCTGGAAAGATTAATAGAAAACTTGATAATACTTTAGGTTTATTCCTATCTATAAATGGATTTTCCGAAGATGCTGTTAAAATACATTCCGTAAGCCGTAGTACCATACTATTAATGGATGGCACCGATCTTATGGCTGTGCTGGAAAATCAAATAGATTTTGTATCTTTAATTATAAGAAAGAGAAGGCATGCGGCACAAACTGGGAATATATATCTTAAAAGTAGTGAGGTTGTATGATTTTTAATTAATATATGTAAGAAGAGCTCTTGGCTCTATTTATGCAAAAATAAAACTTGTAAATAGGGTTAGTTTTTAATTAATTGATCTTAAATTGATGAAAAATGAAAGTTTAAATTTTCTCAATTCAATTATTACTAAATCTTATAGTTAAATCCTTCATTTGGAAATGTTGTGCATGAAGAGGGACAAGCTTAGTATTTAAAATTAATTTCAGACGTTTTAGGCAATGTAATGTATCTAATACAACTAAATATAGATACAACCTACTGATGGAATAAATTTAATATTTTTAACTAAAGCTCTTAAATTAATCTAAGAGCTTTTTGATTTTAAGATTTCCTCTATTTTATAACTAGCACCCCCTCTTTGCTAAAGAAAAGCTATATATTGTATTATACATCATTTAAAACACCCAAATTATTCCGATATATGATGTATAAGGATAATAGAGGGGTGTTAGTATAAATGGCAATTACATTACCAGAAACTATTAAAAATACTGCTACTGCAGGAGAACGAATTTTATTTCGAACATTAAAGGAATATCTACCTGAGGAGTATATTGTACATTATGAGCCTAATATCAATGGGTTTAGACCAGACTTTGTGATAATCGGTCCTGATTTAGGAGTATTAGTTCTGGAAGTAAAAGATTACACCAAAAATACAATAAGAGAGCTAAACGATAATACATGGGGCATTTTAAATTCTTCTGGTGATTTACATAGAGTGAAGAGTCCCCTAGTTCAATCAAGAGAGTATGCTTTTAAAATAAAAGATATGCTTGAGAAAGACATTGATTTAATCAATACAGAAGGGAAATATCAGTTTAAATTAAAGTTTCCTTATGGTTATGGTGTCGTCTTCACTCGGCTTCATGAAGAACAACTTTTAAAAAATAAAGTATATGAGGTTATTGATCCACATTTTATTTTATCGCGTGATCAGATTGATCCGGATAATGACCATTTTGATCCTGAGATCTTAATAGAAAAATTGTTTGATATGTTTCATGTGCCTTTCAAGTTAAATACACCACTATCATCTGACGAATTAGAAAGGATTCGTTATCATCTATACAAAGAAATACGCGTTGGGGCAGATGTTGAACCAGTCCCATACCAAGAAAAACTGTTATTATCTTTTCGAAACATCAAAACGATGGATCTGCATCAAGAAAACTTGGCTAAACAGATTGGGGATAAACATCGGCTAATTAGAGGAGTAGCAGGAAGCGGTAAAACCTTAATCTTAGCGACTCGAGCAAAAATGTTAGCAGAACAACATCCGAATTGGAAGATATTAATACTCTGTTACAATGTAGCTTTGAAACAAAATATTAAACAAATGATTCATTCTAAATTTACAGGACCAGATGATTTTCTGACATCCGATCGTAGAAAAACACCAAATTTAAATAATATACAAATATTAAATTTTCATCACTGGATTAAAAAAGAGCATGGTATTTCAGAACTTGAAATAGATGATTACATTGAAAAAATAGAAAATGATGCTTTAACTCCTGTAAAGTATGATGCCATTTTAATTGATGAAGGGCAGGACTTTGAAGGGAGCTGGCTGCATCTCATCAGCTTATGCTTAGATCAAGAGACGCAATCTTTACTTTTAGTAGAAGATAGAGCGCAAGATATCTATCGGAAAAGTAGAAGCTATGTGAAAGATACGGGCCTTGATTTTAGAGGTAGATCTAGAATCTTAAATATAAATTATCGTAATACGTCACAAATTGTGGATTTTGGATGGAAATTTTACGATAGCCATAGAGCTTTAGATCTTAAATTAAAACAAGAACAGACAGAGACAATCGAAATCATCCCTCCAAAAAAGACGAAACGTAAAGGGCCAGAGGTAGAGCTTTTAAGATGTAATACCTTTAAAGAAGAAATAGAGGAGATTACTAAACAAATAGTGGATCAACATAATGAAAAGAACATACCTTACTCTGAAATGGCCATTTTATATCGTATAAAGGGATATAATAACCATTATATATCAGCGATTCAATCGGAATTTCAAACAAAGAATATTCCTTACAATTGGATAACTGAAAATGGTGCAACCAAACATAAGTTCAATCCAGAGGAAGAGACAGTCAAAATTTGTTCTCTCGATAGTAGTAAAGGTCTTGACTTCCACTCAGTTTTTATTGTGAAGGCTGATCTAATGCCATTAAAGTATGAAGAGGATCAAGAAAAAGAAGTGTCTTTAATGTATATAGGAATGACTCGTGCTAAAGAGTATCTATCAATATCTTATTCAGGCGTATCTTCGTTTACTCAGTATTTTGAAGATATAAAGAAAAAAGAGCCGACATTTAATAAATAATATTTTGAAAGTAAAAGGTGCGGGAATTATTCATTTCTCATACCTTTTTTCATGTAAGAAGAAAAGAAGACTCTTTTTAATAAATATCGTATTATATATAATGAAAACTTAGTTCAAGAAACGATTACAGCAGGTATTGGGAACGATCACATATTCAATCTACAATTACTAAAAGGAGACTTCCATGAATTTCAAAGCCGACTTTAAACGTGAAATGCGTAACGTAGTAAAAGACGTAGAAAAAGAAATAAATAAAACGTGGAAAATTGAATATAAAGGGCATTCTATAGAAATTACAAACCAAATAAAAGAAGAGCAACTAATCATTGATGGTGTGACAGTTGATAAAAAACAACGAAAAAGTTTATTGACTCATATGATCCCTTATTCAAAATTGTCAGGGATATTGGAACTTCAAGATGGTACAAAACACAAGGTGTCCGTTAAACTTGGCGGTTATGTACGATTTCGTTGTATTGTGAAGGTAGATCACGAAACAGTTTTAGATGAATCAAAGAAGATAGACCTTCTACCATGGGATCATAAAGAGAGAATCGTTCCCTTTATTCAACAACAAATTCAATCACATCATAAAATAGTAGACGACCGTTTACCAGATGAAGACTTTTTATTTGAC
Organism: Bacillus xiamenensis; assembly: GCF_000300535.1. Classification (GTDB taxonomy): domain Bacteria; phylum Bacillota; class Bacilli; order Bacillales; family Bacillaceae; genus Bacillus; species Bacillus xiamenensis. The sequence goes on along the minus strand of NZ_AMSH01000048.1, from coordinate 7,072 downwards.
GAAAATGAACCACGATTGGCTCCAGGTTTATCCGATCATTTTGTAGATGAACGACCTGCTCCTTTTTATGTGAAGAAACTATTGAAGCTTTTTGAAAAACAACTAAATCATCCTACAAATGAAACAAGAAAGAAAACATATGAAAAAATCATTTCTAACAATATGGCGAGTCGCAACAGTGAGTTAATTGACCGATTTCAGCAAAAACAATGGGATGAGTCTCTTGTACAGCAAGAAGCGTTATGGCTTCTTGAACATGCGGCACATCGGGATGTCGTCAAATTTGCAGTTATGATACTGGGATGTACGAACTGTGAAAAATACAAAGAGCTTTTATTCACAATAGGTATGCATGAAGAATTTACTTCTTATGTCGTGATTGCATTGAAGAATGGCACAATTCAAGGAAACGAACATGTTTGGCGTCTTGCAAAGTCTGTTGATGGATGGGGGAAGATTTCGGCTGTTGAGCAATTGGAAGCATCGACGCCAGAAATAAAACGATGGCTACTAACAAAGGGCTGCGAAAATACAATCATGAATGAATACTTAGCTTATACTTGTGCCCTTAATGGTGATCTGGAAACAGCTTTATCAGAAGATAAAATTTCCAAAGAATTATACGATGGAGCGAGCCTCATCATTCAAGCATTATTAGAAGATGAGGTTTCTATCTACGGAATCGATGAGTATTCAAATGCAAGCTCAGTTCTCTGCCGATTTATTCACCATGCTCATAAACACTGCCAAACAATTGAGGACTTTTATCCAATATTGAAGATAAATGAGTTTTTAAATGATGATCAAGAGATTTGGGAAGACCGATTGAATGACTCATGGAAACAGGACGATTATATGGCTGTCCAGGAAGCTGTTCAACCGTTTATCAATGACAGTAGATGGCCAAAGCTTGCAATCGATTCGTTACACCAGGGTTTTAGCTCCCAAGCACTTGAAATCGCTCTCTTTTATCGTTTAGATGTCATTGAGCATCTATTTGCTTTACTTGAGAAAGACCCGGCAAATAGTGAAATATACTTTGCTGTGATGGACACAAATCATCACCAGCATATTAGAGAGCTTTGCACATTTGCAGAAACACATTTATCGTTATCAAACCTTTCAGATGATGAAGTGGCTTGTCTACAATATATTGTTCAAGATTTATATGAACACGAAGGTGTAGGGGTAGCACTTATTCAAGCCGCACTTAGATCAGATCATGTAAATTTACAGTATCATGCTTTAAGTGTATTAAAGGAATGGCCTCCTTCGTATGCGCAGCAAGCTGCCACAAGGGAATTGATCGAAAACATTTACGTGAAGACAAAGGATAAGGAAGATCGAAAGTTAGCCAAATACTTATTAAAGAAATAGGATTCGGTTTACCTTCGCACTAAAAGTATAAAATTTAAATATTAGAAAGCATGCACACCATGCACACGATCAAAAAAATAGGCCAAACCTTCTCCTACATCACACCAGTATCACTCACCGACCGCCCCATCCTAGGCATGGTCGTAGGTAATAACAAAACATTAATGATCGATGCGGGAAACTCAGAAGATCATGCGAACTATTTCATCCCAAAGACCTTAAAACAAGAGAACGCCACGCCGGATATGGTTGTCCTCACACACTGGCATTGGGATCATATTTTTGGTCTGCCGGCGTTGCCTGATACGGTTTCAATTGCTTCTGCCAAGACAAGAAAGGAAATGGAGAAGCTTCTTCCGTTTTCGTGGTCTGATGAGGCAATTGATGAGCGGGTGAGGGAAGGAACGGAGATTGAGTTCTGTGCGAAGGCCATTAAGGAAGAATATCAGGATCATCGAGAGATTCAGGTCGTTTTACCGGATGTCACGTTTGATCGTCGGATGGAGATTGATCTTGGCGGGGTCACTTGCGTCGTGCAACATGTTGGGGGCGATCATGCCGCAGATTCAGTGATCGTGTATGTGAAAGAGGAAAAAATCCTATTTCTTGCTGATTGTATTTATCCGAAAATGTATGCCGAAAAAGTACATTATACGGTAAAAGAAATTTTGCGTCTTTTAGATGAGTTAGATGCTTTTGATGCTGATACATATATTCCTTCACATCAAAGGCCGTGGACAAAAGAAGAGTTTCGTCAGGAAACAGACAAGCTTAGGATGATTGCGAAATATACTGATTTTTGTGGTGGAGATAAGCAGAAAATTATGAATGAATATGAAAAATACGTAAAAAGAGAACTGAAAGAAGATGAATTAGAAACCATTGCTTACTTGTCAATGGCCATTAAATAATTGAGTTAACTAAACGAAAAATTCTCTTTTGAGAGAAATAGCTCAAACGGGAATTTTTTCATTACTATGGCAAACCTACAACATCTTCTTCATCACATACTGTGACAGACATGTGTTCGGCATTCATAATAATGACACAATCCCAAGTAGGTTTGATGGCTCTAAAATGACCATTTTCTTTTCATTATTTCTCCTTTTATCATCGCTAATATTTCTATTATAATCTGAGACTGACACTGTTTTTTGTACATTCTATTTTTTGGTATAATCAGATATAGGACGGCACAATTTATTGAACTTAATCGGAGGTACAGATGAAACAACTTTATATGAAACAGAAAGTATTTAGTCTCAGCGGCAGGTTTACCGTCAAAGATCAGCAGGAGAATGATGTGTACGTAGTCGAGGGAAGCTTTATGAAAATGCCCAAGACGTTCACCATTCTAAATACAGAACGACACGAAATCGCTGTGATTACGAAGAAAATGTTTAGTTTTTTACCGAAGTTTTTAGTAGAAGTTGGTGGAGAAGAGGTATTGACCATCAAAAAAGAGTTTACATTCTTTAAAGCCAAATATTCAATTGATGCTGCAGGAATCGAAGTACATGGTAACTGGTGGGATATGCATTTTCAAGTGCTGCAAAGCGGCGAAGTGATCGGTCAGGTGAAGAAGGAATGGTTTACTTGGGGGGATAGTTACAAGGTTGATATTTTAAAAGAAGAGATGGAGCCTGTGATGATTGCATTGGTTGTTGCGATTGATTGTGTCAAGGCTGATGAAGCGGCGTCGAGATCTTCGTCGTCGGCAACGACGAATTAGACAAAATATCATCTTAAAAATTAATGATGAATTGAAGAAGAGGTATGAGCCTCTTCTTCATTATCAGAACAGATCGTGTGTCTTTACTTCTCAATGGGATACTTCTGTCCATTTTTTAACAACTTCTCTTCAATTATTTCTTTGACATGAAGATTAAGGTCTGAGCAAAGCATTAGTGAATATATTAAGATATCTGCTATTTCCTCTTTGATATTTTCTTCGTTCGCCTCAAGAGCTTCTTCATTACTTTTCCATTGGAAGTCTTCAAGCAGTTCAGCTGCTTCTATCGAAATTGAGATGGCCAAGTCTTTTGGATTATGATATTGTCTCCAGTTTCGATCATCTCTAAATTGGTTAATCGAATGTATTAAATCTTTGATCTCAGTCATATTTGCCTCCCTCATTTAACTCATGCAATTTCCTTCTCAATTTTTCATCTGTTGCATAAATATAAAGCCCATGAATGCCTCGCTTCATCAGAACGTTAATCGAGTTTAATATAATCTTTTCTTTTGCCTGTTTGATTTCCTCTGGAGACATGTCACTTCTTGATGTGAATGCACCTGTATCTTTATAATTTGACGTGTCTATTAGAAGTTCATCCTTCTCTTCATCATAGCTGATAGAAGGGCCGAGTATGACGCCGACATAATTTAAATCAAATCCCTGAACTGTGTAGATTGAGCCCACTTCTCTAATAGAATCTGCATGTTCAGCCCATGTCCATTTATCATTTGTAAAATTCCATGGCATATTGATACCACCTTCATCTACGATATAGGCAGCGCCATCTTTTTTATGTAAAAAGTCAAAGGTAGATACAATACGGGATAGGCCTACTTCATCATCCTTCTGTTGAATTGCAGTTTTAAATTTGTTCGGCTCCTCAAAAATTTTGAGTTCGAAAGAATCCTGTTCTATAGGTAGAGGTAGTAATCGTTTTGCGACAAATTGGTTAATCCAATTTAACGTATCTGAATCAGCATTCATACGCATTTGCTCTGTGAGTTTCACAATCTTAGCATGATATTTGTTTGTAATCTCCTCAAGTAATTTTTCGTTCCAGTAGCTTTTAATTTTGAGTACCTGCTTCGGATCAAAAATGACAATGGTAATTTTACTTCGTTTGATAATTTCATCTAATTGGTTTTGATAATGGAAGTTATTGTACTTATCCTCTTTTGTTAATAAAAGGTGGGCTTCATCAATTAATACGATGTCAGCCATTTCGCCTGATTTTGTCATCTGATTGATAAACGTGGTTGGTCTCATAATTTGTTTCTTCTTCAGATTTGGCAGACTTTTTGCGATATTTTGATATGTTTTAAGCATTTCCGCATGATTCACAAGTAAATAATTGTTCTTTTTGTTTAAGATAGATTCCATATCGTTTGATAAGTCTTGGATCGTATTAAAGAGAGAACTTAGTAAAACACTTTTCCCAGTTCCTGCATCACCCTCTATCGAGATAACATGAGAACCCGACTGTTTGATACGCTCCTTACAAAATGACAAAATTTCATTCTTAATTTCTACTTGTTGGGGTGACAACTCCTTATAAGGAGAAAGCTTATAAATGTCTCTATTTCTTAATGCTTCAATTGAGTTAGTGACGATTTTTTCTTGTTGAAGCTGCTTCCATACCTCTTCAAAGACATTTTCATTGTAAAAGTCTTTCTGATAATAATGATGCATTTCCCTTGAGCGTGTTTGGCTAACATTCTTTAATTGAAACCGATTTTCTGCGATAAAGTAGTTTATGAGATTTGTCTCAATATTGTAAGAGGCTGATTGATGAAAGCGCTCATGTCCAATTAAAATTGTGTTAGTTAACTTGTTCTTTTTTGGGTCTTTCAAATGATCTTTCAAACGTCTACTAGCTTGAACTGACTGACCTATATAAGCAGATGGCTTCTTTTTCTCATCATATAGAATGTAGACAATGGGTTGATTATGGAATACGGTTGATCTTAAAGAGAGAATTTGTTCTGTATTAAAATCGCGTTTTTCAATAAAAAGTTCACTCATATAGCTAGCCCCTGTAGTCTTTTTTCCTGTTATCGTATCATAAATTTAGCAAAATATCTCAGTGATTATAAATGAATATTGAATTACGCGACAAAGAAGACACGATGAGTTGCTTTTACTTTTAATAGTGGAAAGCCACTTAAATCAAAAATGCAGACTGTATCTAGCAGTATATTTTTCAAGGTATAATATGAACATACGAGTTGAGCAAACGGATGACTTCCCATACAAAGTATTTCTAACAGTCATCGAATATGGCAGTTTTTCAAAAAGTTATCCCTATATTCAATGATGAAGAACTTGAGAAGTGGATTGCATCTGGGAACGGTTCGAGACCGTTCTCCTTACGTCTCAAGAGTTAATTGGTAAAACACTGAAGAACATAAAAGTAGAGGTCATGAAAGATCGCAAGGTGATTGCGTTAGGGACATTCAACGATGCGAAACATGATAGATTTAAACAGAGAAGGTATATGCAACCGTTACGGGTAAAGGAATGTCGAAGAGTAGTAAGCCGTTTAAGGCTGAAAAGTAGAGTTTTTCAATAATGGATAACAGTACAATTTCTACAACAATCGTCATTCATTTTTAAAGGGGACATTTTATTTTTAAGTAAATTCAATAATAGGATGGTGCCAATCTTGAAAAAAATAAAATATGTAGTTCTAACGGCTATTATCTTTTGTTGCAGTATGTGGTCTACAAGTGTTCAAGCTCAATCCGGTTATTTCAACACATATACAACGTATACTGGAATGTCAGGCTCTGGGTTCTACACATCTATGCAAGGAATGTGTGTCGACCATAACAATAACATGATTTATGCTGCAAAAATCTTCAACTCTTCTGACACAATTGTACTCTATTAAAATGAACAGTTCGTCAAGCAATAGAACAGCGAAGCTTCTTAAAAACTCTGACACGAATAGTACTAACTATGATTTAGGGCATGCCAACGACTTAGCTGTTAAAGCCCAAAAAGGGAATGAGCAAGTTAGTATTTATGTAGCCCCTATGACCGATGGTGTGAAGTATATAAAAAAATCGTTAAGCTAAATGTGAACACGAAGAATAGTACGTACAAAGTGGCTAAAGCCTATGTCCTTCAGTATCAGGGAACGAATTTATCAATTAGCGGCATCACTTATTCTGTTGGAGCGGATAAATTTATTGTGAGGTCTGGCAGTCGTTTCTTCATTGGGGATTTTAATGATGAAAAAGGACAATTTGAGTATGAGGCTACATTTACATTAAATTATACAAAAGCAGTCGTAAATCAAGCAGAGGTTGATGTTTCGAAGTACATTCTTCAAGGGATTTCTTTTTACCAAGGAACATTATATGTCCCTTTATCTAAACCAGATATCAACGGAGGAGCTTCTAATGTGAGCGTTATCCTCACGTATCCTTTAAATATCAATCAAATGATTAAAGAGCAAAGGGAGACAGCAGCAAAAGATTTTTCGAAAGAGTTGTTTACTAGAAATGACCTTTCTTTCCGAATTACGAGTAGTGCATTTACTCTTTTTGAGATAGAGGCTGTTGATTTCGATGACGGAACGTTATATTTTAATACGAATCGTGGGAAAACAGGAACACAAGATGATATGGTAGCAACATTCAATGACTATAACTATTACAAATGAAATATTAAAATCGAAAAAGCCTTTCAGCTATGGGGGGCTTTTTCCCGTATTGAATGCTAACAGTTTATTCGTTTCTACAAATAGAGAGTGCATTATTTATGTCAATTAGTCTATTTTTCTGTTTTAAGGGTCACGGTAAAATAGACTTTATGATCAATAATGGAGGGAGTGGCTTTTTCTGGGCAAGATACTTGATGCAAAAGCACTAACCAGTGCCATGGATACAAGGGTAAAACACTATTAGGCACTCCGTGAACAAATGGTAGATTTAAAAAAGGCGCTACAAGGCG
>NZ_AMSH01000047.1 GCF_000300535.1 Bacillus xiamenensis | reverse complement strand
GAAACTAATGTAATATTAGTTGACACCTGCACTCATTACTGACAAAGAATGCGAGGGTTTGTCTACACGCTGAGCATCTCTACTGAAAGAGATGCTTTTTTCATGCAAACATTTATAGGGAAAATCCATTGATAAACGGATTTTGCTCTTGTTCTGTGAGCACAGTTGTCTCCTCGCCATGTCCACTTAAAACAAGCGTTGATTCTGGCAATGATAATAATTTGTCATGTATCGATTGAAGCAGCACTTTCTGACTGCCGCCTGTTAAATCGGTTCTTCCGATGCCGCCTTGGAATAATGTGTCACCAGAAATAACAAATCCTTCTTTTGCCGAATAGTAAGATACACTTCCTGGTGAATGACCAGGTGTATGTAATAAGTCTAATGTAAACGATCCAATTTGAAGCGTTCCTTCTGATGTAATCAATTGTTCAGCCTCTTTGACCGTAATTCCATTTCCAATCAATCGAGCTGAACCGTTTAACTCACCATTTGTAAGCCATTCTTTTTCCTTTTCATGTACATAAAGCGGGATTCCCCATTCTTGGCGCACCTCATCTGCTGCACCAATATGATCAAAATGGGCATGTGTCAGTAAGACAGCAAGTGGTTTAAGCTGCTTTTCTTTCACATAAGAAATCAACTTTTGTGCTTCACCGCCTGGATCAAAAATTAAGCATTCTCCCTGCTCATTTTTCCAAATATATGCGTTCGCTTGTACATAGCCTAGTGGCATTCGTCTCCAATTCATTTTCATCACCTACTTTTTTCATTCTTTTTTATTATGAAGGCTATTCAATAAAAATTCAAACAATCGTCAACTTGAATCTACTCGACAAGCATTATGAAAACGGTTAAAATGAAAAGAAAGGAAATCAAGGGGATTGATGACAAAGGGGGATTTTCAAATGATGCTCGTCATTATTTTTGGTCTAGTCACGATTTTAGCTGCTCTCGGCATCTATCGCTCACTCAAAAAAGTGAACTTACTGGCTATTGCTTTCGCTGGCGCTACATTTTTGGTTTTTGGATGGTTTACTGTCATGACCATCATCTATAGCGGTTATCCAACTGCACATTAAAAGCCTGCTATCAGCAGGCTTTTTCTATTGATTCAAATGTTTATTCACGCTTTCTAATTTGCTTGTAAGGGTTGTGGTTTGATCCCGTCTGTCATCTATGCGAATATTGGTTGCTACTCGGTGTAAACCTTTTTCAAAAGGTGCCTCATGTATACGCTGAATGACCTCAAATAAAACGGATAGCTCACCTTCAATTAACGTACTCATTGGTGTAAGCTGATATTTGATTTTCCCTTCTTGTTGAAAGCCTTCTAGAATTCGTTGTACATCTGCTACGTATGCACTCACGCTTGGTGTATCAGTGCCTATTGGAATGATGGTGACGTCTGCGATAGCCATGTTTCTTGCTCCTTTCAATTGAATCCTTATTCTTTCTCGTCTTCATTGTAACCCATCACGATTCTAAAATGCCATGATCACGTGGCGTTTAAGCTGGGTTTGTCTCGTTCTATCGTCAAATCCGCCCTCTCTACCTTCCCAATCTTCGTGAACAAAAGCAGGCATATACCTGAAGCGGCTTCAACGATCCCGCCTGCTGCAATGACATAGCCCGAACCGAATAACGTCGCCATATAGCCGCCAATGAGGGCGCCTATCGGAATCATTAAATAGGAGATCATATTGATGATTGCATACACTTGCGGCTGATCCTCCGCTTTTACTGACAATTGAATCATCGTATGTTCAGGTACATTGACTGCACTAATGGCTGCACCTAAAGCAAAAGCAGATATAAACACAAGGGGTAATAATGCGTTCATTCCTGTTATGAAAAATGCAATTCCATCAACAATCCCTGCGCCTATAAATAGTAAACCATATCGATTCACTTTCACCTTTGTCAAAACAAACCCCATCAAAAATGCACCTAGTGCCGTTGTTACTTTGATGAATGAATACACGACTGGTCCACTATGTAAATCCTCTGTTAAATAAATAACAGACAATGCTTCCCATGGGGCCGCAGCAAAGTTTGAGCAGACACAAAAAATGGCTAATGGAAACAAAATATGATGACTTTTAACAAGCGAAAATCCCCTGATCAATCTTTTTCCGTATGATAATCCTTTTTTTCCTTTTTCAATTATCCATTCTGTTTGATATGTAATCATTAAAACCAATAAAGCTGACATGAGGTAAAGAGGAATAATCACAAGCATTGTATACCCTACTCCTACAAACGCGATCATAACACCACAAATCGTCACCGTCACAAGTCTGACCACATGACTTGCTGATTGAATCGTTGCATTCGCTTTTTGTATCACATCCTCATGCACAAGCTTTGGAATAATGGACACCGAAGCCGGTTCATAGGAGCCCCCAGTCGCCGAATGCAGCAGCATGCAGCCAATGATGAGTGCTAATGGTGTGAAACCATAAAAATAACTGATCACAATTACAAGGATAATCGCTCCTCGTGTTAAATCAGCAAAACACATCCAAAATTTTAATTGATGGGGCTTCATCATTGGGGTAATAAACGGTCCAACGATTGCTTGAGGCACAAAACTAACAGCAATAAAAAACGCCGTCCCTATTGCGCCTTTCCCTTCTAGCACTAAAAGCCACAAGATGGTGTTAAAAGATAAACTATCAGCTGTGATTTTACACATTTTAGAAACAAATAAGTAAGTAAAATTTCTTTTCCACAGGCTTTGAGCACTCAATGGTCGACATCTCCCTAAAACTTATCCTTTTTTTTACATCCTTTTCTTTCACAATAGCCTACAAGGAAGCCCTCGTCAATCACTTCAACGCTGTTTTTATTGACATAAAGAAATTGCTTTACCTGAAAATATGAAAAAGGGCTAAAATAAAGTTCATTTCAGCCCTTTGTCTTCCAGCTTGATAGAAAACCTGCGCAGTCTAGGAAGGTCGAGTGCGAGGGTTTGTCTACACGCTGAAAGCACCTACCAAACAGGTGCTTTTAACACTTACATGCTTCCCATAGTAACCGCTTTGTTTTATCATAGATCGAATCAAATTGATTCATAGAAAGAGGATTTTTCCCTAATCCAAGCTCCACTGTGTAGCCCTCACTTTTACATTGATAAATAAACCAATCTCGATAGCCTGCATAGCTATCAAGATATTGAATCGCTTTATACCCACTCACCCGTTCTAACCGTTCGACCGTTTCCTTGGAAATAGCCGGTTCGTGGCCGAGAAAGCCCCAGTATATCTCTTCTCCTTGTGTATGAAGGGCGATCAGCCGGTCAAATCGCTTACGTAATGCAAGGTTTGCCATGGCTTTCGCTTCTGGTTCTGTTAACGGCTGGTGCCCAGGAAAATCTCTATAAGACGGCGTCTTTGGCGCATTACGATAGTATTCAATTTCCCAATAGGCAGGAAATTGATTGTTTAAATCAATGCCTCGAATATTTGCCTTCCATTCCTGATAATCGGAAAACCCGCCATTTAGCGGTATGAATTCCTCACTGCGCAAACCTAATGATTCTGGACCATTGCGAACCAAGTCCACCCCGTCTGGATTGACGATTGGTACAATGGACAGGGCAGTCGTTTGCAAAATACGAACCGCTGCATCATGTCTTGCTTGCACTGGATCAGACGCTGCTAAACAAAGTGATTTGAGCCATTTTAATAAAACCGAGGTCGTCATCCATTCATTGGCATGAAAAGAGGCATTGAAATGAATCGAATGTAAATGCTGAACAGGCTCCGTATGAATTTCATAAATAGGTGTTCCGAGTACTGAATGTCCAATCACACTCATCTGTAGAAAAGGAAAGACAGCTTTCAAATGTTTCAGCTCTTCTTTTAAGTGAGCACTATCATATTCAAATGTTCCGCTAATCCATTCATCTGATTGCTGGAGCCGGTAAGGCGCAATAAATCCCTGCACATCACCTATCGAATGAAAGGAATGGGTGCCTTCTGGAAGTCTATAACCCGGTAAAAGAAAATGATCAGTCCTTGTTTGATTGGATAATTGGAAAGCCTCTTTCCCTATACCAAGCTGCTTTGCCACACCTTCCTTCCCCGTTTCATTCAGCTGCCATTCAATGGTTCCAAACGACGTTGTTTTCATTTTCATCCCTCCTCTCACACTATATGAGCCATCATATAAAAAAAGAAAACCTCCGCTTCTAAATAGCAGAGGTTTTCTCATAAGTTAAGACGCCTTTTTCAGCTTGCTGTCATCTTCTTTTTTGGATGGTGCATGGTCCGAGCTGTTTCGGTCATAAAATCTAAGGAGATCTCCATAGATAATTTGATCAGAGAATTGAAGCTCTTGCTTTGCCTTTTCTTCATAGGACTGACAAACGGACTCATCTTCTCTCGGCTCACCCGTTTCTTTGTTGTAACAAACACCGTCTGTGAAAACACTATCCTTCGTAATAAAACTTCCATCTCGAAGCACTGTGAAGTCATTTGTATCTTTTGATAATAGGTCATGACCAAATTGAATTTGCTTGCTTGTATCAATTCCTATAAGGTTCATGACTGTTGGGCGGATATCGACCTGGCCGCCAACCGTATCAATCTCTTTTGGATGTTTATCCGTGATACCAGGTATGTGTACAACAAAAGGTACTTTTTGAAGCTGAACTTCTTCAAAAGGTGTAATGTCTTTGTTTAAAAATTGCCCCATTGCTTCGTTATGGTTTTCAGAAATTCCGTAGTGATCCCCATATAAAACAAAAATGGAGTTATCATATAGCCCTGCTTCCTTCATCTTTTTAAAGAAAAGCTTCAATGCCTCATCTTGATAACGCACTGTAGGGAAGTATTTATTCAACGTTTTGCTCTTTGAATCATACTCATCAATCAGCTTATCTTCTTCATCTAGATCAAATGGAAAATGGTTCGTTAATGTAATCAATCTCGTATAGAAAGGCTGCGGGATCGATTTCATTAGTTCCACTGACTGTTCAAAGAACGGACCATCTTTTAGTCCCCAGCCAACTGAATTTTCTTCATTTACGTTAAATGATTTAATATCAAAGAATTTGTCGTAGCCAAAGCTATCGTAGATCAAATCACGGTTCCAGAAGCTTTTGTTATTCGCATGAATGACAGAAGAATGGTAGCCTTCCTCTTTTAACAGCTCTGGTGCGGCTTTAAACTCATTGCTTGGATTCGTGAAAAATACAGCCCCTCTTCCAAGCGGATAGAGTGAATTATCTACAATAAACTCGGAGTCAGAGGTTTTTCCTTGACCCGTTTGATGATAGAAATTACTGAAGTTGTAGCTTTTCTTGATCAACTTGTTTAAGAACGGGGTGATTTCTTTCCCATTCAGTTTTTCATTGATCACAAAGCTTTGTGTAGACTCAAGTGATATAAGAATGACATTTCGCCCTTTTGCTTGACCGAACGTCTTTTCATTACGGTCTGTTTGATTGGCGCTTACATAGTTTTCAATTTCAGTTAAGCTATTGCTGTCAGCAAGTGCGCGTTGAGCAGACTGCTTCGATTGCAGAACCCCATCATAAATATGGAAATTATATAAGCTGATATTTTTCACTAGCATCTCACGATCAAATGAACGAGTTAACAGCTCTGGTCTTTCTGTTTCAGCCAAACCAAGATTAAAGAAGAAAGTGGCTGCCACAAATAAATAATAGGCTGCACGTTCCTTACGTGAAATCGTCACATCCGTTCTAAAAGAAGGCTGTTTTTTATAGAGCCAAATTAAAATGATGATATCAACGAACATGAGAAAATCAACTGGTTCAATTAAAGAGGTAATACTTGACCCAAGATCACCCATATTGTTTGTTTGAAATAGGACGGGGATGGTTAGAAAATCACTGTAGAATCGATAAAATACAATGTTGGCTAACAAAATAAATGTCAGAATAAAGCTCGTCACGATGATATATCGATTGCGATTTTTTTCTTTAAAGAATAAACCGATACCGAAGATAAACAAGAGAAAGCTAAGCGGATTAATAAACAGGATAAACTCCTGCATGAAATTTTCAATTTTTATATTAAAGCTAGATTTATAGATAACATAGGTTTTGACCCACATGAACAAAGTCGCAATCAGTAAAAATGAAATCGCCTTTAATCTTTTCTTTCGCATTGTAACCTCCTTATGCTAAAAACGCACTCAGGTTAGGGTCATACCCCAATTATTGGTGCTTCTTCAAAAATAACTAAAGTATATCTTATCCTGTCTATGCTGGAAAATCAATGTCTTTTTCCCCATGACAAACTTATAAATATGCTAAACATTCAATTTCATGCCTAGATATCGCTTATTTTAATAAAAATGACATCATTATGACATTTTTGTTCAAGACAGCCACTTGTTTTTTGCCATCCACGCACCGCCGATAACACCTGCATCGTTTCCTAGTGAGGCAATGACCACTTCAACATCTTCAGCACAAGGAGGGAATGCGTGATGTTTGACGATCTGCTCTACTTTACTGCGAAGAAGCTCGCCTGCTTTAGATACACCGCCGCCAATGACGATTTTTGTTGGGTTTAAGGCACTGGCAAGATTCGCAAGGACAAGACCAAGGTGGGTTGTCACTTCATCTACGACACGCATCCCAAGTTCGTCTCCGTTTTCTGCTGCCTCAAATACATCCTTTGCAGTCAGCGAAGGGAGCGTACCAAGTGATGATGTATGGCGCTCTGTTTGTAATGTATCCTTTGCGATTCGAACGATGCCTGTGGCAGATGCAATCGTTTCAATACAGCCTGTTCTTCCGCAGTTACATGGTGCTCCCTGAAATGGAATGGCGCAAATATGGCCAATTTCTCCGCCAGCGCCTGTCTCCCCTTGAACAACTTCTCCATTGACGATAATACCGCCGCCAACACCCGTGCCAAGTGTGACCATCAGGATATTTTTAGCACCATCTCCTGCACCCTTCCACATTTCACCGAGTGCAGCAATGTTCGCATCATTTTCGATCACAGCTGGAAGTCCTGTCTCTGTTTCTAAATGATCTTTCAAAGGATAGTTTGTCCAGCCCAGATTCGTTGTTTTATAGACGATTCCGGAAACTTTATCTACTGGTCCAGGTGCCCCCATTCCAATACCAATGAGCGCTGATTTCGGCATACTGATCTCAACCAGTTTATGATCAATTGATTTGGCAATATCGACTGTAATCGTCTGCCCGGATTTATCCGTAGGGATCTCCCACTTATGCTGAATTTCACCATATAAATTAATGAATGCAAGCTTAATTGTCGTACCGCCAAGATCAACACCTACAAACCAATCCCCTGTCATATGCCCTCCACCTTCACATTGTTTTTCGATTTAATTTGGCTAGCTCCATTTGAAGGATGGTCATTGCATTTGACCATTCAGTTCGGTCGATGATTCCCGATGTGTACATTTCCTTCAATTCATCTGCCATAAATTCTAATTCCACTTCACGATCTCCGAAATACACGTAATTACCAAATCTCATGAGCAGCTGCTGTACATCATATAACGTTTTCATTATTTTCACCATTTCTCTAAATCAACAGATAGGATAAGCGTATTCATAAATGCGCTTTCAGTCAAGTCATTCAACGTGTTTGAGTGTTTTCGATATATTCTTTCATTTTTAAGAATTGATCATTTTCCGGTTCTTGTTTTAACGCTTTGTCGATTAGGTCTTCTGCTTCCGCTGTCTCGCCCTTTTCTACGTACAGTAATGATAAATGATACAGTTTACTCGGTTCATTTGGATCTTTTTCAAGCGACTTTTGCAAAAACTCAATCGCCTTGTCCAGATGTCCAAGCTGCGCTTCAGATAGTGCGTATATATGAAGGGCTTCAGCTGACGCATCCTTTTGCTGTACATATTCCTCTAAACGCTGACTTGCTTCGCTATAGTTCTTTTCATCAAATAAACTCGCTGCCTCGCTAGTTGCCGCGGCTTCTTTTTGATCCTCTGAATGAAACCCTGTATACAATCCAAAACCGCCAATAAGAAGTAGCAGAAGACTAGCAAGAAGCATTTTGACAGGCTGAGACTGTTTTGGAAGACGAACAGCTAATGCGGCCAAAAATCCGCCAGTAAGTCCCCCAAGATGCCCTGCATTATCAATACCTGATACAGTGAAGCCTATCCCTAAGTTGATGAGGATAATCACGATAATATTTGTCCCCATCGTCCGAAAGAAAAGCTTCCGGTTAGAGATCGCTAAATATAACAGTGCGCCTAAACAGCCAAAGATCGCACCTGATGCTCCGGCTGCAATTGCCGTATTAAACACAAAGCTCGCAATCGAGCCAAATATGCCGGAAATCAAATAAATCAGCAAAAATCTTCCTGACCCATAAATTCTCTCAACCGCCGCTCCAACGGACCAAAGAGCAAATGTATTAAAGAGTAAATGCGTCAGGCCAATGTGTAAAAACATTGGTGTCACAAGGCGCCACCATTCACCCTCTAAAATGAGCACATTATTTTTAGCACCAAACGCTGTTAAAGTGGCTGTATTTGTGCTTCCGCCAGACAGCTCTAGCAAAAGAAACATCACCACTTGAACAGCAATCAGCAAATAAGTGAAAATCGGTCTTCCATTTTGAAAAACGGCCCGTTCTCGTTCACGCTGCTTTTCCTGATCGTTAAATGCCTGAAGCACGTTCATTTTAAGCTGCATGACATCTTCGGCTGTATCTGTCTTCGCCGCTTCTACATCAACCGAAAGTGATGTATTCAGCCATTTTTGCAGCTCGTGTACACCGTTTTGAAGGGTTTCTTCATTAAGTAAAACAGGTGTCACCGTCACCTTTTGCTGTTTTTGCGGCTGACCGTTTATGTCTTCCCAATCATCTACTGGATGATCAGCAGTAAATTGCAGCTGCAGAAGATGAAGAGAACGTTTACGCATGGCTTCTCTCAGTTGATTCATCCGAAAGGCCTGCTCTTCCATATCTCGAACGATCTCCTGTCTAAAATTCACATCTTTTCTATATAGACGGATAAGATCATACCCTGAGTTTCGTGGTGCTTCAAAGAATATTTCATCTTCTGGGTACGGACTCTGAATCATCTCATACCCTTTTTGCCTTAGTTCATCAACAACTCGCCAAAATAGACTATCTATGACATTCATTCATTCGCGCTCCATTTTTTACATTATTATAGCAAGAATCGGTCTTATACGCATTTCTGAACAAAAAAATCCCGGCTTTTGCGGGATTAGAATGCTTGACGAATAAATTTCGTCCGAAAATATGGGATTTTCATCAGCCATTTAATCAACAAGTGACGCACTTGATTTTGGCCTAAAATCAAATTCATGAGCCGATAACGATTTTGCACAAGAACGAATGCAAACAGTGTGAACACAATGCTCCAAATCATTTTATTCATCATATTCCCTCCTATGTTCGTATCGTGGCTTAAATAGGATTTGTTTATGCATGAACATTCTTTTTTTATCAGAGCTCGTTCATTGGTTCCTTGTTCCCAATTTAATCGGTTGTTCTTTTGATTGAATATAAAATTCTTCTCCATACTCTGTTTGAAGATAAGATACATCAAATTGTTGAAGGTCAATCAAATCCTTGAACGTATGAGGCAACTTACCATTCCACTCTAACGCTTCAATCTTATGCGGGAAGTTGTGATCGTTTGGATTTGGTGTATGGATATATACTGCGTCTAGTGCAGGATCTTGTTCGTAAATACAAATCCATGTTTGATATGGCTTTTCAAAGCCTTCAAGCAGCTTGAGTGTTCTATTGTACAAGGCGACATGAGCTTTTATATGCTCTCTTCTTATTTTTAAGTTATTTTTCCCAACACCCCAAAAATCAAGGTGGGTATGAAAAAAATCGAACCAATCATCAGGATCAAGTTGTAAGTCAAAAGTATTCACTTCCTCCCACAAATTACGGAAGTATCTTTTCTTTCCTCGAAATTTTTTCAACATATGCCTCCTAATAGCTAAAAAGTCAACGTAAACGATTATTAAAATCGGTTCACTTACAGAAAAGTGAAGCCACAACTTAAATTTAAGGAGGTATCAACTCAACATTCACTTCGACCAGCGCATCAATCAAACCAAACGGTCTCAACACAAAAAAGCCCGTTCTTACGCATAAGCAGCGGACGTTTACTGTTGATAAAACGCGCCTTTCTCACTGACCATGATAGATACTGGTATGTCGTGCGGTTCAGCTGGAAGATGGGCTACTTGCTGAACAGACAGGCAAAGAGCAAGCGTAACGCCATGATAATCAGCTAAATAACGGTCATAATAGCCGCCTCCGTATCCAATACGGTAGCCATGCTGATCGAAGCATACCCCAGGAACAATCATCAAATCAATCGCCTCTTTATGTACAGCTGCCGATGACGCAGGGTCTGGTTCAGATAGACCAAAGTAGCGGGATATCATCTTTGTTTTCGGTGTATATTCATAAAACGTCATCTCTTTTGTCTTCGGGAAACAGGTGGGCACACATACTGTTTTCCCTTGCTGCCACGCCTTTTCAATCAGAGGCATGGTAGGTACCTCTTTTCCTCTAGACATGGTCAGAGCCACCGTATTTGCCTGTTTCCATTCTGGCAATTGAAACAAGTGATCGTGAAGTAAAGACGTGCTGCGCTTGAATTCCTCAGAGCTCATCTGATCAAGCTTTTCTAGTGTTTGCAGCCGAAGCTCTTTTTTCACACGAATCATCTCCCATCATAAAAAAACAGCAGGAAAATTCCCTGCTGCTTACTTTGTTTCACGATGTAAAGTTTGTTTTTTATCACGTGAGCAATACTTTTTGAATTCAACGCGATCTGGATTGTTTCGCTTATTCTTTTTAGTAATATAGTTACGCTCACCGCATTCAGTGCAAGCTAGAGTAATATTTACGCGCATGTTTTTCCCTCCAAACTAAAATCAATTCACATTCAGACCTAACTATAATACCACTTCTAGCTTAGGAATGCTAGAATGTTTTTTCACCAATTTCATTTTTCAGTGCATTCCATCCGTATCCTTATCACAATGGCATATTGATGAAATGAAAAATTGCCTGCTCCCCTATAAAACCTCGTCCTTTGACGTACTGTTATAGATGAGAATCCCTCTTTCACCCGCAGCCTTTTTTGATTTTGTCTGCCTTCTTTTATTTTGACAGCGGGCCAGGTTTTCATACTCGTTTTACATATAAAAAGAAAAAAGATGAAAAAAAGGTGATTTTCTTCAGCAATTCCTTTTGAAACTAGCTTTTTTATGGTATAAAAAAGAAGGGTCGAAAACTGTCTGAAACAACCCTGAAAGCCTTTTTCGGCTTTCAGCATTAAAATATGAATAAAAGGTGATGAAACATGGAAATTGCAATTATCGGATTGCTTGTTGTCAGTATTGTACTGATCGCATTCTCATATTTTCAAAGAGAACCGATTAAGGAAGTAGAACAGGAACTTGAAACACTTCAACTATCTGCAATGCAAGAAATCTATAAACTGAAAAAGAAAATGAAGGTTCTTGAAGAAGAATTGCTTGAAACAAACATTGTGGTCCGCAAGCATTCAGAAATTGATCCATCTATCGCAAGACAAATCATTTCAAAGCATCAAAATGGCATGTCTCCAGAGGCGATTGCGCGTGCTGAACGTGTATCTGTAGAAGATGTCAACATGATCATTAAAGACAACGAGAGGGTGCTTGTATGACGAAAAAAAGCATCCAAACGTTCGCAGCAGGTATGATTTTTGCAACTGGTGTTCTGGCCATCGTATTTTTCCTCACTGGAAAAGATGAAGCAGCAGCTGATTCAACGACAAAAGAAACACTCGCAGCGAAAGTGACAGACACTGATGTGAAAAACTACTTAGATTCAAAAAAAGAAGTATCCGTCAGCCGCGAAACATATCAGCAGCTTCTTGATTATAAAGAAAAAGCGCTGAAAGCAAATGAAGACGGTGATTCTAATAGTGAGGAACAAACATCATCCAAGCAAAAAGGTAAAACGATCAAAGTCGTGATTAAAAATGGTATGAGCACAAGTGATGTTTCAGACATGCTAGAAAAAGACGGAATCATCAACTCGTCTAAAGATTTTAATGATTATGTGATTGACGCAGGCTACCATAAAGAAATTCGTGCCGGCAAATTCACTTTAAAAACAGGTATGACATTCAAACAAATCGTCAAAGCCTTAACAAAATAAGACAAAAAATCCCCTGGCGGCTCTGACCTCCAGGGGATTTTTGATTATCCAAATCGTCCAGATATATAATCATTTGTTCTTTGATCGTTTGGCTCTGAGAACATCACATTCGTATCATTGACCTCAACAAGCTCGCCCATTAAGAAAAAGGCTGTTCGATCCGATACCCTTGCCGCTTGCTGCATATTGTGCGTCACTATGGCAATCGTATATTTCTCTTTCAGTTTCATAATTAATTCCTCGATCTTTAATGTAGAAACGGGATCAAGCGCAGATGTTGGTTCATCCATTAATAGAATATCTGGGCTTGTGGCAATTGCTCTTGCGATACAAAGCCGCTGCTGCTGACCGCCAGAAAGACCTAATGCAGGCGCACTTAAACGATCTTTCACTTCATCCCAAAGGGCGACATCACGAAGGGCTTTTTCTGCGATTTCTTTCAACTCCTGCTTGCTCTTCACTCCATGAATTCTTGGACCATAAACGACATTATCAAAAATAGATTGAGGAAACGGATTCCCTTTTTGAAACACCATTCCAACATTTTTACGAAGTTCAACTAAATCGACACGGCCTTTTAAGATGTTATCACCGTTATATATCATATCCCCTGTGATTTTCACACCTGGTACTGTTTTGACCATAAGGTTTAATGTTTTAATAAACGTTGACTTCCCGCAGCCTGATGGACCGATAATTGCTGTGACTTCATTCTCTCTAATGGCTAAATCAATATCTTTTAGTGCGTGATGCTGGCCATACCAAAGGTTCATATCGTTCACACGAAAGACTTCTTTTGCTGCTATTTCAGTTGCTGCTACCATTCAAATCCACCTGCCTTATCCAAATCGACCATTGATATAGTCTTCTGTTTTTTGCTGCGTTGGGCGTGTAAAGATACGTTCAGTGGCATCATATTCCACTAAATCACCGTTCAGGAAAAAGGCTGTACGATCAGATACACGTAATGCCTGCTGCATGTTGTGTGTCACTATGACAATTGAATAATCATGTTTTAATTCTGTTAACAGCTCTTCAATTTTTGCATTGGAGATCGGGTCTAGGGCAGATGCAGGTTCATCTAATAAAAGCACGCTAGGTTTCATCGCAAGGGTACGTGCAATACAGAGGCGCTGCTGCTGACCGCCTGATAATGACAAGGCAGATCGGTGCAAACGATCTTTGACCTCATCCCATAGCGCTGCCTTTGTTAAGCTTTCTTCTACCGCATCATCAAGCACTGATTTCCTTTTTTCACCCGCATATTTGAGTGCATGCGTAATATTGTTGTAGATGGATTTAGGAAATGGATTTGGCTTTTGGAAGACCATGCCGATTTCTCTTCTTAAATTCACCACATTAATGCGGTCATCCAAAATATTTAACCCTTCATACATGATCGCCCCTTCATTTCGTGCACCTGGAATCAGGTCGTTCATTCGGTTGATGCTGCGTAAAAAAGTCGATTTTCCGCAGCCTGATGGGCCGATTAATGCAGTGATCGCATTTTTTTCAATTTCAAATGAAATGTGATTGACCGCTCTTTTTTCCCCATAATAAATACTTAAATCCTGCACCTGTAAAATCTGTTCCGCTTGAAGTGGAGCCTTTTTTGCTGCAATCTCTTTTTTTTCTGCTAGCATTTGAACCATATCCCCTTCACACCTCTCTCATTTTATTTAGACGTAAGTTTCTTATGAATAAATGAACCAAGCCATCTAGCTGCTAAGTTGAACACTAGGACAGAGAGCACAAGTACGGCAGATGCACCATTTGCAATCGCCTCTGCATCTGGAATGATCCCTTGTGTATTCACATTCCATATATGAACGGCTAATGTTTCTGCCGGTCTAAAAATATTCAGTGGTGACGTATCGGAAAAAGGACTCCAATTCGTAAAATCAAGACGCGGTGTGGAGAGACCTGCTGTGAAAAGAAGTGCAGCCGCCTCACCAAAAACTCTTCCTGATGCTAAAATCGCTCCGGTAATAATGGATGGAAGCGCACCTGGAATCAGCACCGTCTTCACTGTATGCCACTTTGTCACACCGAGCGCAAGTGAAGCTTCCTTTTGATCCTTCGGTACAGATCGAAGCGCATCTTCTGTCACCCTGACCATCACTGGTAAGTTAAAGACAGTCAGCGCAAGGGCTCCTCCGATGATCGTATAACCCCATCCTGTTAAATTAACAAACATGAGTAAACCAAACATACCAATGACAATCGAAGGCAGTGATGATAACACTTCAATACATGTACGAATAAAATCTGTGACTTTGTTCTGAGGTGCATATTCTGCCATGTACACTCCGCCGCCAACGCCAAGCGGGACTGTAATCAGCATTGTAATAAACAAAATGTAAAACGAGTTAAACAGCTGATCCCTAATACCGCCGCCAGAGCCAATCGCACTTGAGCGAGTTGTCAAAAAATCAAAGTTTAATTCTTTTGCACCGTTGAAAATGATATAAGAAAACAAACCAACTAGGATCGCCGTAATAATGGCGGCACATAATCCAAAAACAAATGTGGCAAAACGATCGGTCATTTTGCTATTCATTAAATCTTCCTCCTAGACGACAAGTATCTGATAATGAGTATGAACATAAAGGATACAACTAGAAGGACCAGTCCCATTGACCAAAGTGTATTGTTTTCAACACTTCCATATGTTGTGTGTCCCATGTTTAACGTAATAATGGTTGTTAATGTACCAGCTGTGTCCATAATACTCTCTGGTAGATTACGTGTGTTCCCAATGACCATCTGAACGGCAAGGGCTTCTCCAAATGCTCTTGCCATTCCAAGCACGACCGCTGTCATTAACGTCGGAAGTGCTGCCGGTACAAGAACTCGTCTGATCGTTTGCCATCTTGTTGCGCCTAATGCATACGATCCCTCACGTAAACTTTTTGGAAGTGAAGCCATTGCGTCAGTAGCAATGGATGTAACGGTTGGCAGAATCATAATAGACAGGACAATCGTTCCTGCTAATACACTGTGCCCTGAGCCGCTTGACTTGAAATGTCCAATAAACGGCACCAATACTGTAAGACCTATGAATCCGTAAACAACGGATGGAATCCCTACAAGCAATTCAATCACCGGCTGGAGAATTTTCCGGCCCCAGGCAGGTGCAATTTCTGTCATAAAGATCGCTCCTGCGATGCCTAGCGGCGCTGCAATAAGTGCCGATAGGAGCGTGACAGCAATGGACCCAAAGATAAATGGAAATGCACCGTATTGCGGATTTTCTGCTGTTGGGTTCCAATTGATACTGGTTAAGAACTCAATTGGGCTTACACCATTAACGATGAAAGATTGTAAACCCTTAATGCCAAGGAAGATCGTAATGGCGATTGATACAGCAATCATAAAGAATGCACAAAATCTCACCAAAATACTTCCTCTTACTTCATCCATTTGCCTATTTTTTTTCGAGCTGATCAGTCGATCGCTCGCTTCTGTATGTTCTATTTGTTTCATCTTTTTCTACACTCCTATGAATGTCATAAAAGGAAAAGTGAAAAGCTCCACTTTTCCTTCATCAGCAATTCAAGACCTCTTACTTATCTGTTTGCTTACCTGTTGCGTCTCTTTCTACTTTCATATTAGAGACTGAGATGTAACCTTGGTCTTTAACGATTTCTTTTTGTACTTCGTCACTCATCAAGTAATCTAAAAATTGTTTTGCTAGACCTTCTGGCTCACCTTTTGTATAAGAGTGCTCATAAGCCCAAATTGTATATTTACCGCTTTCTACATTGCTTTCTTCTGGTTTCACACCATCAATGCTAAGCGGTGTAATTTTGTCATCTGTTAAATAAGAGAATGCTAGGTATCCAATCGCACCAGGTGTTTCTGCAATCAGCTTTTTCACTGTGTTTGAAGAATCCTCTGTGATTCCTTCAGCAGGTGTCGCGCCGTCAAGTGCATATTTCACAAATGTTGCACGTGTTCCTGAAGAATCAGGTCTGTTGACAAGTGTGATTTTTTGGTCTTTCCCGCCAAGTTCTTTCCAGTTTTTGATTTTACCAGTGAAGATTTTTTTCAATTCTTCCTTTGTGATGTCTTTGACACCGACTTCAGGGTTTACAGCTGCTGCCATTCCAACAACTGCCACTTTGTGGTCTTTTAAAGCTTTTGCGTCGATTCCGTCTTTCTCTTCTGCGAATACATCTGAGTTACCAATTTGTACAGATCCTTCTGATACTTGAGAAAGTCCTGTTCCTGAACCGCCGGCTTGTACTTGAATATCGGCTTTTGGATGTTTATCCATGAATTTTTCTGCTGCCGCAAGAACTAAAGGCTGCATCGCAGATGATCCTGAGATGGTAATGGAACCAGATGCCTCATCTTTGTTTGAAGCATTTCCTTTACTGTCCTTTGAATCTCCGCTTGAGCTGCTGTTTCCGCATGCTGTGACGAATGCTAACAATGCGATAGTAAGGAAAGTAAGCAGCCATAGTCTGTTCTTTTTCATTTCAAGAATACCCCCTGAATAATTTGTCCTACGAGTAATACATTAAAGGTTCTTTATTAATTTCGTTTAAATGCAATGTAAAGGTTTTGTAAATGTCGAAGATTTGTAGAGGTATTGCGAGGTTTTTTATGATTTTTGTCAATTTATATCGAAAAGTTTGAAGAAAATATAAAAAAACGCCCACAAAAAGTGAGCGTTTTTACCTAGGAAAGATCTAGTTATTTGTTTCTGCTTCGTTTTCAATTTTATTTTTATTCTTCGTTTGGGTATCATTGCTTTCCTGTTTCGATTTCAGTTCAAAGTACTTGTCCAATACTTGTTCACCGATATCATTTGTAATTGGATAGCGCTGATTGTAGTCTTGATACACCCACGGTACAACGACTGAAATGGCCACTTCTGGATTATCAGCAGGCGCATACGCAACAAGTGTTGTGTTATACGTCGCTGTGCCGCGTTTGCTTTTAATTGGGCCATCATAGAAGGATTGCGCAGTACCCGTTTTGCCAGCTGGATTGTATTTTTTATTGCCAAAGTTCGAATACGCTGTCCCTCTTGGGTTCTGCATCACAAGCTTGAAGCCTTGCTGTACACGCTTGATCTCAGCACTTGTCATATCGAGCTTATTCAATACATCCGGTTTAACGGATTCTGTCACAGCTCCAATGCCGCGCTGCGGATCTGGCTCTCTCACTTCTTTTACAAGCTGCGGACGTAAACGATACCCGCCATTTGCAATCGTTGACACGTATTGCGCCATTTGCAGCGGTGTAAACGTATCATACTGTCCAATCGCATAGTCAAGTAAAAGACCAGATTGTGTAGACGTTCCTCTATAGCCCGTTGCTTCATTTGGTAAGTCGATCCCCGTTTTCACCCCAAGACCAAATTTACTGAAATTGTAACGGAATGTATCAAATGCTTTCGTATCAATTGGGAGCGGCTGATTCTTACGGTATTTCCCTTTCCCAATCGCAATCGCTGTTTTAAACATATACACGTTTGACGAACGTTCTAGGGCCGTTAAATCATTAATGAGTCCCATATTTTGATAGGATTTCTTTGGCGGTGACTGAGCGATATAGAGCGGTTCATCATACTGAGTACTGCCAATGTGAAGAACGCCTGTTTTATAACCTGTTAGTACAGTTGCCCCTTTGACAGCTGATCCCATCGCATACGATGATGTCATCGTTCCTAGTGCGTAGTCATCGAATTTATATTTTCCGTTTTTGTTTGTAATCTGTTTACCCGCAATCGAGAGAACCTCTCCATTTCTCGGGTCCATCATCACAACAAACGCACGATCAAGAAGCTCTGTTCCGCTTCTTTGCTTCGCACTTTTCAAGTTATTTTCAATGATTTTTTCAACCGCTTTTTGCAGCTGAATATCAATCGTCAGCACAAGGTCTTTTCCGCTTTTACCTTCTGTTAAGACTTTAGAACTTGTGATATTGCCATCTTTATCGGTTGTATTCTGTTCTTTTTCTTTTTGGCCCTGCAGCACATCTTCATATTGATATTCAAGATAGCTTTTCCCTACACGGTCATTTCGGCTGTAACCAAGGGATAGGTAATGTTCAAGAAGTGACTGCGGTAGACCTTCATCACTTGAAGACACACTTCCGAGCATACTGCGAAGCAGTCCTTTATAAGGATAGCTGCGCGACCAGTCTGTTGTGACATCAACGCCTGGCAGCTCGTCCAAATGCTCAGAGACGTAAGCAATTTCGCTTGCCTTGACATTTTCATTTTTAATGAATTGAGGCGTGAGCGCATAACCTGCATCCATCTGCCTTTTAATCGCAAGCACTTGTAAATCTTTTTTCGTCAGTTGCTTTAATTCCTTGTCTGTGATGCGTTTCAGCTGAAGCTCATACAGTTTATCATCAGAGACCTTATCGTCACCCTTTAATTCGGATTCCTTTTGAACAAGCTTTTTCGCTTCATTTGGATGGGTTAAGATCCAAAAATCTTTTTTGTCACGATCTGTGATTTTCTTCGTGCTCACATGAATCATGTCCGCTAATTTTGTTGCCACTTTGAGCCGCTCTTCTTGTGAAGTCGTCGAGGTTCTCGTATATGTAATGGCATTTAGCGCTTTATTGCTGACGATCGTATTATAGTTTCGATCATAAATTTTTCCGCGCGGAGCAGATGAACTGACATTCACATCTTCCTGTTTTTCTGCTTGCTTTTTATAATCTTCTCCATTGACAATCTGCACAAAACCGAGCCTGACCACAACACCGGTAAAAATAATAAACGCAGCTAAAAATAATAGATTTAGCCGGATTGGAAGTGTTTTGCGCCCTTCCTTCGCGTCTTTTTTGTTTTTCTTGTTTCTCATCACATCACCTTTTCTATCAAGAAAGAAATGGCACCCCTTTTGTGTATAAAAGGTGCCATCATCATTTTAGCGGTTTTTCTATCATTTATCTAGAAATTTGATGTTCCAGTGGTAAGGAATTTTACCTTTCTCCCTTCATAAGGTTCGTTTGAGATACTGCCTTTTGACCGTCAGCTTCTTTTATATCCGCTGTTTTTCCTTTTAAATGAATATCTTTGACAAAATAATAAATGAGGGTGTGTCCCGCCCCTAGCACAACAAGTGAAGCAGGAATGCCGAGCTCATCACCGAGTAAAGTGACAGATAAAAGAAACAACACAATGGAGCAAATACGTCCAGCATTTAAAAAAAGTTCTCTGACGACAATATATTCAATTCGGGCTTTCCTTGCATATCTGGCATGTCCGATGACATCGTATGTTAAAGAGACATACGGAACAAGCAGAAGCGGATACCCGATCGCAATGGCTACCGCATACATAAGTAGTGATACATAGGACAAATGAAAGACGATTAAAAATAAAGCCCCGTATAAAATAAGTCCGCCAAGCATAATCGCTTTTTTGCGCCATTTTTTCTTCATCAAACGTGTAGCGAAAAAATAAGCAAAAAAGGCAACACCTGAATTGACTAAACCAAATGTTCCTAAAGCAAGCTCACTGTTTGTCGCAATAAACACAAAGACACTGATTAAAAAGACAAATACGCCTTCACGCAGCCCCTGAAAAAAGTGAGCCGTTGTGATCTTACGCCAATTCTCGTCTGCATGCCGCTCTTTCCAAATTTGCTTGATCATAAATTTCCCTTTTGACTGCCTTCTCTTAAGGAAAAAGCTCATCACAACCGCTAGTGAAAACAAAAAAAGCGATAAGGTGAAAATCACAGTATAACCCGTATCATCCGTTAATTGAGAAATGACAATCCCTGCAATCAGTGGTCCGATCATGCCAGCTGTAGAAGTGAGCACCCCTAGAAATCCATTGAAAAAATCTCTTGTTTCAGGTTCGGTAATCTCAAAGGTGAGTACGTTAAAAGCAAGCCAGTAAAACCCATAGCCGATTCCAAGTACACTCCCTAATAAAACAAGCCGTGCGGCCGCTTGTTCTCCTGCCATTAAGACAATTAAATAAAAAGCGGCTAAGAAGATGACACCGAAACGAAGAACAAACGCCCGATCTATCTTTTTAGCAAGACGTCCAGCAAATAAAAAGGTAATGGGCTGAAGCACAACAATCGCCAAATTATAAATCGCAAGATCCGTAAATCGTCCAGACTGTTTCCATAAATACACATTCACAAACGTATTCGAAAGCGCAATGGCAAGTGCGTATAATCCGCCAATCGTGAGGAGGAGCAATAAATCTCTTGTGACATCCATGTCCCCGAACATTTTCTTTAATCTGCTCATATATTTCATTCTCCTTTTCTACACAATAGTCTGTCTCATCAAAAGGCAGATATGTAAAAAAAGGAGGGAAAATATAAAAAGACCCGCTCCCGGAGAGAAGCAGGTCTTTTTGAAAAAAATCATTTATTTAGCTTCGCTGTAAAGGCGAGCGACTTCATCCCAGTTCACAACATTCCAGAATGCTGAAATGTAATCAGGACGACGGTTTTGGTAGTTTAGGTAGTAAGCATGCTCCCAAACGTCTAGTCCTAGAATTGGTGTTTTTCCTTCAGTTAAAGGAGAATCTTGGTTTGGTGTGCTTGTGATTTCAAGTTTTCCGTTGTTTACAACAAGCCATGCCCAACCAGAACCAAAGCGTCCTGCAGCTGCTGCAGCGAAATCAGATTTGAATTTTTCAAATCCGCCTAATTCTTTTTCGATTGCATCTGCAAGTTCACCAGTTGGTGCACCGCCACCGTTTGGTGAAAGAAGCGTCCAGAATAATGAGTGGTTCGCATGTCCTCCGCCGTTGTTACGTACAGCTGTACGAATGTTTTCAGGCACAGAGTTTAAGTTAGCCACTAGCTCTTCAATTGATTGATCTTCAAGAGCTGATACACCTTCGATTGCTTTGTTTAAGTTTGTTACATATGTGTTATGGTGTTTTGTGTGGTGAATCGTCATTGTTTCCTTGTCGATATGTGGTTCTAATGCATCGTAAGCATATGGTAATTCTGGAAGTTTAAAAGCCATGGTTAAATTCCTCCTTAGAAATGTATGTACTGAAATGCTTCCTTAATAAGCAAGCAATTCACCCTAATCAAAGAGTATCAAAAGAAACGGCTTGTTTCAACGTTATTGCTCACGATCTGAAACATTTCAGTGTTTATTTTGTATTTAACCCTTCAGAAAGAGGTTTAAACACCTATTTTTCATTTAACGAAGCACATAAAACAAAAAGATTCCCAGCATGAGTGCTTGAATCAATCCTTTGGCAAATACGCCTGACACAAAACCAATTAATGAGCCCAGCCCAACTTTCACACTTGTCTTCACATCTTTTTGATGAACAAGCAGCTCTGCGATGACACTGCCGATAAATGGTCCAATGATAATTCCTGCAATCGGAATGACAAAAGGACCGACTAATAACCCAATGGTGCTTCCCCAAATGGCCGCCCTGCTTCCGCCAAAGCGCCTGACCCCAATCAGGTTTGAAACATAATCCGCTGCAAATAAGACAGCTGTAAACATGGCTTGAATGAGCCAAAAGGTGAGCGTCAGCTGCTCAAAGCTAAACAAGAACCCATATAGAAGAAACCCAAGAACCATGAAAACCACACTAGGGATAATTGGATAGACAAGTCCCACAAACGCAATAATAAATGCACAGCCAATCAGAATCCAATACAGCACGTCCAAACTGCGGCCGCCTCCTTTTAATATGCTGTATACATTATGCCTCATTCCTTTTATCTTAACCAGCCATGAAGGCCGTACTTGTACTGAATGGATAGACATTGATACAATATGAGAAATAGAAAAGAATGTAGGAAGTGAAACGGTTGAACGTATTTAGTCTATTGTTAAAAGGAATTTATTCACCAAAAGATATTGCCAGAGCACGTTTTACTGGGATTGGAAAGGCCATCTTATTTCTCTTTATCCTTTCCATCATCGCAGCTGTTCCTCAGGGCTATCATATCAGCCAAGAGATTTCGAATGCGATGTCAGGATTTCAGCATGTGATCAAAAAAGAGTTACCTGACTTTTCAATTGAAAAAGGAACACTACAAGCGGATCAAAGCGCTCCGATAGAAAAAGAAGAGAACGGCATCACGATTATCTTTGACCCAGCTGAAAAAATAACATCAAGTGAGCTTGAATCAAAACAAACAGCCATTGCCTTATTAAAAGAAAAAGCAGTGATTGCCATTGATGGACAAATGACAGATATCCCATACCAGCTTCTTGGCGGAACACTCACAAAAGATGAACTCGCCCGCGTCACAAACCAGAACCAAGCTATCATTATCCCTGTCATTTGTGTACTGCTGTATCTATCAACGGCCGCACTCATGTTCATCAGCGCAACATTTCTAGCGATGCTTGGTACATTTATGAAACGGATGCAGCAAAAAGAGCTGTCCTTTCAAATGCTTTGGAAGCTCTCTGCCTACTCACTCACATTAACAACCGTCTTTTTCGCCATTATGAGTGCGTTGAATACCCCTGTTGCCAACTCATTTTTGTTAAATTGGGTGATTAACTCTATCTTCTTATACCTTGTCTTAAAAGAAATACCTGCGAAAAAATAAATCACTTGTCAAAAGCAACTGAAAGCTCTCCAAGCCGGGGAGCTTTCAGTTTGTAAACAAAGTCTATAAGCTGCATTCCACTGATCCAAGTGATTTTTATGAAAGGCTGACTAGAACTCACTAGCACCCCCCTTTGTCGCTTTTGCACTCTTTTGGTTCTATCATTTCTGGACATGCATACACTGAAGTAAACTCTTAAAAGCGGTGAGCGAAATGCGGCGAATGATTTTTTTACTAATCAGTTTGTTTGTCCTCTTTATCATCTTTTTTGATTTGAAAAATGGAACCATTCCTGTTCGGGAAGATCCTGCTGTTCCCGCCAGCGCCTTTCAAGCATCTGAAAAAAAAGCGTATAAGACAGTCACTGTCAAGCAGGGTCAAACCGTCGTATCAATCGTACAAACGAGTAAGCCACTCGATGAAGTCATTGAAGATTTTGAAGCACTGAATAAAGGCGTCAAAGCGAATGAAATTCGGGCGGGCAGCACATACAAGTTTCCCGTCTATAAGAGATAAAACGTTAATTCCTTGTCATTCATATAAAGAGACTGTTACAATATGAAATGTAAAACACGTCGTACACTGCAAATGAATTGCATGTACACTAAGGAGCGATTGACAAGTGAGTGAAGTCACACATCGTACAAAAACGCGTCCCGTCAAAGTGGGACCTTTAACTATAGGTGGAAACAATGAAGTCGTCATTCAAAGTATGGCTACAACCAAAACACATGATGTCGAAGCGACAGTAGCTGAAATTAAGCGTCTAGAAGAAGCCGGCTGTCAAATCGTACGTGTCGCATGCCCAGATGAGCGTGCAGCAAATGCGATTGCAGATATTAAAAAACAAATCAACATTCCGCTTGTTGTCGATATTCATTTTGACTACAAGCTTGCACTGAAAGCCATTGAAGCAGGTGCAGACAAAATCCGAATCAACCCTGGAAACATCGGAAGACGAGAAAAAGTCGAAGCCGTTGTCAAAGCAGCAAAAGAAAAAGGCATTCCGATTCGCATTGGGGTAAATGCAGGTTCATTAGAGAAAAAAATTCTTGATAAATACGGCTACCCAACAGCAGATGGTATGGTAGAAAGTGCACTGCATCACATTAAAATTTTAGAAGACCTAGACTTTCATGACATCATCGTCAGTATGAAAGCGTCTGATGTAAACCTTGCCATTGAAGCGTACGAAAAAGCAGCAAAAGCGTTTGACTATCCGCTTCACCTTGGGATTACAGAGTCAGGCACTTTATTTGCAGGTACAGTCAAAAGTGCAGCGGGTCTTGGCGCTATCTTGAATATGGGTATTGGGAACACACTCCGCATTTCATTAAGTGCTGACCCAGTCGAAGAGGTCAAAGTAGCACGTGAATTATTAAAATCATTTGGTCTTGCAGCAAATGCAGCCACACTGATCTCTTGTCCAACTTGTGGACGAATTGAAATTGACCTCATTAGCATTGCAAATGAAGTCGAAGAATATATTTCTAAAATCAAAGCACCGATCAAAGTAGCTGTTCTCGGCTGTGCTGTAAACGGTCCGGGTGAAGCGCGTGAGGCTGATATCGGCATCGCTGGCGCTAGAGGGGAAGGCCTCTTATTCCGCAAAGGTGAAATTGTTCGGAAAGTGCCAGAAGAAACAATGGTCGAAGAACTGAAAAAAGAAATAGATAAAATTGCTGAAGAACATTATGCGAAAATGGAAGCTGAAAAAGCAAAACATGCGAACGCATAACAAAAAACGCCTGACGTCACTGTCAGGCGTTTTTCTGTTCCTGTTAAAAGAACGGGGTAATAAATATCCCAAGGATAACGGAAACAATTCCGATCCCAATTGACCACGCGCCAAGCGCATGTGCTCCTTTTCTTCTTGCAATATAACCAACAACGATTGCCGCTACTCCTAATAGCACCGGCAAGACAAATAGTGAGATAATCGCAATCGCGAGTGCTGTATAGCCTATCCCCTTACTGCCTGAATCGTCACCTGCATGGTCACGTTCTCGTCTGTCTTCTCGATCTCTCGATGCTTGATATGGCTCTGCAATTTCAGCAGCTGTTTCCTCTAAATAGCCATCATCATTACTAAAGTGTGTGTCGATTTCACGATCATTTCTTCTGAAATCCTTGTCTCTTTCCATGATCAATTCCCCCTTTTGGTTAATAGAAAGGAGCTTTTTTAGTATGAGCAAAAATGTCTGTTTCATGTTTGCTAAAACTTGCTGGAATTGTGAATTGATTATGTTACACTTTAAGAGTATAAATATGAGGAGTGTGGGCATGTTACGTTTAGGAATTGATATTGATGGCACAGTGACGGCGCAGGACACCTTTGTTCCTTACTTAAATGAGTCGTTCCAATGCGCCATCACACTAGATGATATGACGGAATATGATTTGACGAAGCTTTTGAAAATTTCAAATGAAGAATTTTGGGGCTGGATGGATCAGTATGAGCCTCTTATCTATAAACAGGCGAAGCCTGCCGAGGGTGCAAAGGAAATCCTCGATCAAATGAAACATCATCATAAGTTAATTTATATCACAGCCAGAAGGCAGCATCACAAAGATGTGACTTATACATGGTTTCAAGAAAATCACGTGCACTATGATGACATTGAGCTTGTTGGCGGTCATCATAAGCTGGAAGCTGTTCAAAAACACAAGATTGATGTGTTTTTCGAGGATCATCATGGTAACGCGACAATGATTGCGAAAGAGGCTGACATTCCAGTCATTCTTTTTAACTCACCCTATAATCAAATGCCAACTGATGACAGAATCATTCGTGTGAGCAGCTGGCAAGAAGCGTCTCAATGGATCAAACAATACGAACAACGTCTGCAAACTGCATACTAATGTATGGAATAGAAACAAGCCGGTACGTTTAATGTATCGGCTTGTTTGATGGGTTGAAATGCTCTTCTTTCATTAAGAAATGATGGAGTGCCCCGATCATGCCCGCCTGATTGAGGTGATAAAAAAAAGCCGGTACGTTTAATGTATCGGCTTGTTTGATGGGTTGAAATGCTCTTCTTTCATTAAGAAATGATGGAGTGCCCCGATCATGCCCGCCTGATTGAGGTGATAGCATGTGCCAAGCTTCACCTGAATGTTTTTCCAGGCATGCAGTGTATGTAAGTGCTTCTGAATATTTGGAATCAAGTCCTCCCTTGCACTCACGCCGCCGCCAATGAGAATTTTCTCTGGATTGAGGACAGTTGCAACATTGTAAATGCCGATGGCGATTCGTTTGTACCACTGATCTACCAGCTTCTCAATGGCCGGATCATGTTTGGCTTTTTCAAAAATCTCTTGACCGACTATTTGTTGACTTTGCGGAATTCCTTGCAGGTCCTTATAGCTTCGTATTAAACCAGCCGTTGAAGCGCTGCTGTTGAGTGTCGTAAACTGACCGTTTTCTGTTTCTGTCAGCATCATGCCAAATTCACCGCCGCGAAATGAGGCTCCGCGAACAAGCTGGCCGCCAGCAAAAATACCGCCGCCAACACCAGTGCCGAGCGTCATACAAATAAAGCTGTCACACTCTTTTGCATGACCGCTATATTTTTCAGCCAGGGCTGCACAGTTCGCATCATTTTCTACCTCCACACGAAAAGAAGTCCTTTCTTCCAAGAGCGTTTTCACATTTTGTCCATGCAAGGCAATAATCGCTCCTGCAAATTCCGTATAGCCGGTTTGACTGTCTACAAAACCTGGAAGACTAATGGCGATCCCTTCTACATCCCAAGACGCTTGATACTCCTGAACTACGTCCTCCATTGCCTCTAAAAATGGTTCAAGTTGCCGGCAGTTCGTTTCATAGTCACCGCTCGTCATCAGCTCCCCTTTCTGATTCATTAATCCATGTTTTGTTTTTGTGCCGCCTACATCGAACACAGCATAATACCCCACGTTTGACCCCTCCCTCTATTCCAAAAGACTCAAGTTTGCTTGAACTATGACCTTTGATCTCATTTTAATGAAACAGCCACTCGTTGTAAAACGTTTTCAAAACGACAAAACAAAAAGCCAGCGCATTGGCTGGCTTCAGATGGTTGACAAAGGGCTAAAATGATCTTTATTTT
>NZ_AMSH01000046.1 GCF_000300535.1 Bacillus xiamenensis | reverse complement strand
AGACTGTGTCTAATATTTGGGGTGCACTTCAGCTTATGGGGAGGCCTTCTTTTATTGTCTTTTTAAAAAAAGAACAAACCTGCTAATGCGAAGCCGGTAATAAAACCGAGGCCAATGCCGTAAGCTGCACCCCAGCCCCAGCCATAATAACCTCCGTAATATCCAAAGCCAAAGCCCCCGCGGGACCCGCCGATTGGACGGATATAGACTTTGCGGTTTGTCACCCGCTCAATACGTCCAACATGTACTCTGCCATTACGATCAGTGATTCTAGCCACTTTTCCCATATGCTGCTGACAAAGCTTGTAGTAGCGCTCCATGTTTTACCTCCTTATGATAAACTCTTTTCACTCTTATCCTATGCGAGAGACTTCATAGAGTTTGGACAAAACATATAGGAGATTCGCTCATTTTATACTGTACATTCAAATAAAATGTGACTTAGGTTTTCTCGGTGGGCTCCAATAAGCTCATAGTGTGTTTGCAGTGTATCGTAAAGAGACGGTGGTATTTGTTCAGATAGTTCTATTTCTGTAGTAGGCTCCTCCTGCACCATGTGCTCATCAAAAGAGAGAATCCGAATATCGCGGAATCCTGCCAATGTTAACTGTTCTTTCCATTCTGAAAGTGAAAAGAGGGAGTGAAACCCGTAAAACTCTCGAACAGCTGCCTGTTCTTTTGGTGTGAGCGGTGCTTTTAACACAGCCTCATTAGCGATCAATTGACCTCCAGGAGCAAGTACCCGTTTAATCTCTGCAAGTGCAGACTGTAAATGGGTGAAGCTTAATACAGATTCACTGATCACTAGAGAGAACGATGCATCAGCAAATGGTAGTTGTTCAATAGAAGCTTGCAGGGCATGGAGCGGCAGTTTTTCACGCGCGAATCGAAGGTTAGCCTTTTTAATCATCAACGGATGAGTATCAATCGCTTTCACCTGATAACCTAAATGCCCTAAATATGCGGCTGTTTGTCCTGTACCGCATCCAGCATCCAGTATATGATCATCAGGCTTCAAATTCATTTGCTCGATCATCGTTTTTGTTAACTCTATTCCACCAGGATGAGCACCTGATACACCAAAATAGGCAAGCATTTCTACATAATCACTCATGGAATCCCTTCTTTCCTTATCATGTTTCTCTCTAAAGATTATGCAATCCAGGGTCAAATGGCTTATCTTTTCAAATAGAAGTTTGATCCTTTGGTTGACGGATGAAGAATCGTCCTTGATAATAATGAAAGGAGATAAAGGTGGTGTTTTTTTGAAAAAACAATTCAAGTTCGTGCTAGCCATTCTGGTGACAGCAGCGCTTTCCTCATCGATTACATTTGTGATCACAAAACAAAGTGCTGTCAGTGTCTCAGGAGATGAGAAGTTTAGTAAACTCATGGCTGCTTATACGAAGGTCAAAAATGAGTATTACGAAAAAACGGATGATCAAAAACTAGTAGATGGTGCGATTCAAGGAATGATTGCATCACTTGATGATCCATACTCTACATATATGGATCAGGAGGAAGCCGAAGGGTTTAACAACACCATTTCTTCCTCATTTGAAGGAATTGGTGCACAAGTAGAAGAAAAGGATGGACAAATTTTAATTGTCGCACCGATTAAAGGCTCTCCTGCTGAAAAAGCTGGTTTGAAACCTCATGATCGTATTTTAAAAGTGGATGGAAAAAGCACAAAAGGCATGTCAGTCAATAAAGCGGTATCTCTCATCAGAGGGAAAAAAGGAACGGATGTCAAGCTAAGTCTGAATCGTCAAGGTGTTGGAAACGTGGACGTGAATATTACAAGAGACACCATTCCTCTTGAAACGGTTTATACAAAACTAACAAAAGATAAAATAGGAGAAATCCAAATTACTTCTTTTGCTGAAACGACATCTAAGGAGCTAAACAAAGCGATTGATGACCTCCAGAAAAAAGGTGCAAAAGGTTTTGTGATTGACCTAAGAGATAATCCAGGCGGCATCATGACTGAAGCGATTGAAATGAGTAATGACTTTATTGATAAAGGAAAAGTCATTATGCAGGTTGAAGAAAAAGGGAAGAAACAAGTGTACAAAGCGGAAAAAGAACGAAAAGTTCAGCAGCCGGCTGTTGTCCTAGTAAACGGCGGATCAGCTAGTGCTGCTGAAATCATGGCGGCAGCTCTGCACCAATCATCAGGTATTCAAATTGTTGGTGAAAAGACATTTGGTAAAGGGACTGTTCAGAATGCCCAAAGCTATAATGATGGTTCTAGTGTGAAATTAACGATTGCCAAATGGCTGACACCAAACGGCTCTTGGATTCACAAAAAAGGCATTGAACCACAGATAAAAGCATCTCTACCGAGTTATGCGAAGCTGCCATACTTAAGCCCCAAAAAGACGTATCAGCTGAATGATCATGGAGATGAAGTCAAAGCGGCTCAAAAAATGTTCCAAGCGCTTGGCTACAAAGCAAAAGCCAATGGAGAATATGATCAAGCATTCCAGTCGATCTTGAAAAGCTTCCAAACTGATCACGATCTGAAGGCAGACGGTATTCTCACAGGCGACACAACGACGGTACTGATGACAAAGATCCAAGAGAAGCTAAAGAAAAATGATACGCAAATGAAAAAAGCCATTGAAGTGTTGAAAAAAGAAATGAAATAGAAAAAGCACTCTTCGATTACAAGAGCGCTCAGATGGTTGACAAAGGGCTAAAATGAACTTGATTTTAGCCCTTTCTCTTCTTTTTAGCGTGACCTGAAAACCTTTGCAGTCTAGGAAGGACGAGTACCGGTGCGGAACGAATTTGACATTCGTGAGCACCGGGAATGCGAGGGTTCCTTATCAGGGGACTGCTTTTTTCTTCTGCTTACGCTTTATTGGCTACCGGTTCTACTTGTTCACTGCCATTTTCAAACAGATCGCTTGTCACGGAGTTAGATGTGACATTTTTCTGGAAGAACGGATTCAATATCAAGATGATAAGAACGTTCGCTAGTAAACCGAGAAAGCCCTCATAAAGGCCAAACGTCACTTGTGTGATATTGGCTGTGAAAGTAACGATAATTCCTGCGACAAGCCCAGCAATGGTTGCTTCTCTAGATTGTTTTTTCCAGAACAAGCTGATCGCAATCGCCGGGAAAATTTGAACCATTCCTGAAACACCGATCAGCTGAAGCGTGACAAGCGCAGTTGGGAACAGCATACCGAATAAAAGAGCAAGCCCAATGACGATAAATACCATTGAACGTGTAATGATGGTTAACCGTTTAGGTGACACATTTGGATGGATTAAGTCACGGTATAAATTATTCGCAAATAAATTCGACGCGCCAATGGCCATGATCGAGCATGGAATGAGTGAAGCAAGTGCAATCGTTGAATAGGCAAGCCCCTGCATCACGCCTCCATATGACGTTTGAATTAAATGAAGAAGTGCAAATCTAGGATTTGTATCTTCTGGTAAGACCAAAAATGCAATAAATCCAAGGAAAATGACCAAAATCAGCACAATGTTGTAAAGGGGTAAAAAGATGCTGTTTTTCCGGATGGCATCTGCGCTTTTCGCTGTAAATACCCCAGTAGCTGCATGTGCCCACATAAACAAAGCTAGTGCAGAAACGCCTGAAGCGGTAATAAACCATAAAATGCCTTTAGGACCGCCTTCAGGTATCGTCAGAAGCTGCGGCGCCTCTTTAGCTAATGTATTCATCATTGGTGTCCAGCCGTTAAAATGAATAATAGGCAGAGAAACCACCATAAAAAGCATGATCACCCAAACAAGAATATCTTTAATAATGGCTGTATATGTAGGCCCTTTAATCCCACTGAAAAACGTATAAAGCGCGACTAAAATAAATGAAATCACAACAACTGCATTCACATTAATATAACTCGTTCCAGCGACAGTTAGCGTATCTTGAATGCCGCTTAGCTGCAGACAAATATATGGAATCAGCATCAGTACACCGATAATGGCAATTAAACTGGATAACAGCTTGCTGTCAAACCGCTCACGTGCATAGTCAGCAAGTGTTGTCAGCTTGTGATTTTTCGCAACCGTCCAAAGTTTCGGTAAGAAGAAATAAGCAATAAAATAAGCAAGAACCGAATAGGGGATAGCGAAAAAAGCCACACTTCCAGCTGTATAAGCTGTACTTGTTAGCCCTAAAAAGGTATAGGCTGTGTATAAGTCTGCGCCAACAAGGAACCAGACGAGCAGCCCGCCGAATTTTCTTCCGCCGACAGACCATTCTTCTACTGTCTGTCTTGACGATTTGTCACGACCAGCGGCAAATCCGATGACCACGACGATGAAAATAATACTTGCAGTAATCAATAAAGCTGTTAAATTTCCTTGCATCAGTCAGTTCCTCCAGTTGAATGTTGCATCCTGTAAATGATAAATGTGCAAATAGGTGTAAGAACAATCCATAGTAAGAGCCAGAAGTGGAAAAAAGGCAGCCCAATCACAAATGGATGAATACGATTCACCAAGGGAAGCAGTGCAAGCTGCCCAATGAATGGAATCGCGATGAGTAGTGCCAGCATCAATTTTTTATTCATGTGTTCCTCCTGAATATTTTGTAATTTCATAATAATAGCAGTTGTCAGATTAGATCACAAGACCATTTTCAGAAAAAACAATTATTTTTGTGAATATCATACTAATATAACGCTTTCATTTCGGAAAAGAGAGAAAGAGCGAAGTACGGTAAAGGGAACATTGAAAATAAGTATGGAGGAATAATATTTAAAGCAAATAAAAAAGCCCCAGCATAAAGCTGGGACTGTGCCGTTTTTTATAGGAAATCAGATACTTCTTCGATGTCAAAACGATTGCTTTTATGAGCTTCTTTTGCTGCTTTTCCGACAGAAATTAACATAACTGGTTCGTAGCGGCTGCTCACATTGAATTCTTTTATGTAAGCTTCTTTGCTGAAACCGCCCATTGCGCAAGTATCATATCCCATAGCTTTTGCCGCAATCATTAATTGCATGGCTGCTAACGAAGCATTTGAATAGGCAGCTTCACGTGCATATTGCTCGCTTTGGTAAGCACCATTGATTTGCGTCATCAGTGTTTCTTTAATGTCCTCTGTGATGAAGCCTTGCTCTGCTAGCTCACTGTAAATTTTTTCGCCATTTTTATTGGCTTCAAGGTCACCTAGCACAGCAATGACAGCGGATGCTTGTGAAACTTGTTTTTGGTTGTAAGCAATTGGAAGAAGCTTTGCTTTTGATTCAGCACTATGGAAAACAGTGAAATGCCAATGTTGAAGGTTCCATGCAGATGGTGCTTTTGTTGTGATATCAAGAAGCTCTGTTAACTCTTCCTTTGTCATTTCATGAGTTGTATCATACTCTTTTACTGAAGCTCTTTCTTTTAAAATGTCAATCGTTTTTTGATCGGTCGCCATATGGATATTTCCTCCCGTTTGTGCAAATAGTATGGTACAATAAATAAAAAAGTGAGAAACTTACTTATTGTAACTAGACACATTTTAAATTGTATACCGTTAGTTTGTCAAACATTCATGAAAAGAAAGGCTGAAATATATGGAATTCCAATTATGCCCACACATTCAGCAAGCTTTTTTACTTCTTGGGAAAAAGTGGAATGGTCTCATTATTCATGTATTGCTTGATGGTCCAAAGCGGTTTAAAGACCTGACGGATATGATTCCATCTATCAGTCAAAAAATGCTCGCAGAACGCTTAAAAGAGCTTGAACAAGAAGGAATTATAGAGCGCATTGTGCTGCCTGAAACGCCTGTGAAAGTCATCTATTCCTTAACCGAAAAAGGGAATGCATTAAACGATGTGTTTGGAGAAGTATCGCGCTGGGCAGGGGAGTATGCCGGATCTCATGAAAAAAAAGAGCAAGCCTAGTTTCAGGTTTGCCCAAACGTTTTGTCTCCTGATGAATATGCTGATGTTAGGCACATGACAAAGGAGGAGAAATGCATGTACCCTCATACTCCGTATTTTCGAGGCGGCGCCCCTGGCATTCCGCCGTTTGAATCCAGAGTCCCTTTGTTTTTTGGTTTTGGCGCTCCTTTAGTCGGCGGACTGCTTGGCGGATTTCTAGGAAGTGCGATTTTTAATTATCCTCGTCCATATTACCCGCCACCACCACCGCCTGTTCCACCACCATATGGCGGCGGATATCCACCATATTATTAAGAAAAAAGACTAAGCCTGCTCCCATACGAAAGCAGGCTTTTTATAATGGAATATCTATTTCAGAAATCCCCGGATCATCATGCTTTAAAAACATAATTTCTAAAATACCATCCTGATACGAAGCCTTCGTTCCTTTTCTTTTCACAGCAGCAGGCAGGACCACCTTCTTTTGTTCATTCTCTTCTGGAAAATGATCAATAAAGAGTAGATTAGCTGTATGTCTGATTTTTACTTTTTCAGTGTTTGGACGAGCAAGCTCTATTTTGACAAACACGTGATCAGTTGTCTCGAACACTTCAACATTCGGCTCTTTCTCTTTTTTAACATCGGGCTCTCTCGTTTTTTTCTGCTGAGACAGCGGATCCTGAAAGGGGAACTGAGCAGAATAATTGGAGCCGAATACACTTTCCATCACTTGATTGACATATTGCTCAACATCTTTAGGATCTGAATTTTTTAAGGCTTCTTTTGAAAATTGCTTTTGAAAAGGGAATAATCGGTTCCAGTCAAACATGCAAATCATCCTTTCTAAATGCCCTGAATTAGTATATGCCCATTCAGCGGAGTGCGTGCTATAATATACGATAGGTTTAGAAAGGAATGGTTAGATTGAACGAACAACATCAATCAAAAGGTGTCTTATATACTGCGGCATCTTTTACATTATGGGGGCTGTTCCCATTATATTGGAAACTGATGGAGCATATTTCGTCAGGCGAAATTTTAGCGCACAGAATTGTATGGTCATTTATTTTTATGTGCGGTATTCTCCTTTATTTAAAGCAAGTCCGTCCAGCGATGCAGACTGTGAAGGGTCTGATGATGGATGGAAAAGCATTTTTCTCCTTACTTTTATCTGCTATTTTAATTTCGGTTAACTGGTATGTGTACATTTGGGCCGTGAATCATGATCTGATGCTAGAAGCGAGTTTGGGGTATTATATTAATCCACTCGTATCAGTTTTACTAGGCATCATTTTCTTGAAAGAACGAATGAATAAAATGCAAACAATCGCAATCCTCGTCGCCGCTGCTGGCGTGATCATTTCAACAGTTCAGTACGGTTCATTCCCAGTTGTTGCTTTTTTATTAGCCTTTAGCTTTGGTTTTTATGGCTTGATTAAAAAGAGGATGAGCTTTACAAGTGCCATTGGACTAACGATTGAAACGCTTCTTCTTGCGCCGGCTGCACTTGTTTACTTATTATTTTTCTTAAAAGAACCAGTTGTGACAATGCATCCGAGCAGCTTCGGTTCTCTTGGCCTGTTATTTTTTGCAGGGGTCTTTACAGCTGTTCCGCTTCTTTTGTTTTCTGAAGGGGCAAAAAGAATTCCACTTTATCAAGTGGGCATTTTGCAATATATTGCACCGACGATTACGTTGTTCTTAGGTCTGTTTGTGTATCACGAACATTTATCTGCGGCTAAAATCGTGACGTTTCTCTGTATTTGGACAGCGATTTTCCTATTTACCACCTCGCAAATACGAATGAAAAAAACAGCGAATTCTCATTAAAGAGAACAAGCAGTTTGCTTTTTTTTGAAGGCGGATCATGTCATAATAAGTTGTTACCAAAACTGTAGAGGGTGATCACATGTCATCAGCCAATGAGCTAGTATTCGCTTACAGGTCTTTATGGAAAAATCGTCAGCTTCAAGTCGATGATATGTCTTCTTTACACGAGGCCATATGTGATGATTTACTCGATGCACGCACCCATCCGCGTGCAAGAAAATCATTGCATCAAAAGTACGTGCTCGCTGTGGAGAGAATATTAGAGAGTGCTGTTAAGCAGGATCATCAGCTGCAGCTGATCAGCTTACATACGAAAAAGCTGCGAGAACTAATTCAAAATGAAGGAAGGAACCACTCATGAAACCAATTCAAACGGAAGATGTCACAGCACATCTTGAATCGTTTTTAAATCGTCCAGTCTTCGTTCATCTTGAAACGACAACTGGTTCTTATTCAGCTCATGTGAATGAACAAAACATGACGGTCGTGGCGTATATCCGCAATGCGAAAGTCGTCTATTCACAGGCAAAAATAAAAGGACAAGGTCCATACCGTGTGGGAATGAAAACGGAAGATGGCTGGATTTACGCAGAAGGTTTGACCGACTACGTGTTTGATGACCAAGGCCGCTTGCTGTTAGCAGGGCATCTGCCAGACGGAAAACTAGCGATCTCATTACAAATTAGTGAAACACCATTTCAGGTGTAGGAGAAAGGGTGACAACTGATGAACGAACATGTACTTGTGATGCTGCCTCACCCCGACGATGAATCCTTTGGGGTCGCAGGGCTCATCGCGCAAAGCAGAAAACGTGGAATTCCAGTGACGTATGCATGCGGAACACTTGG
This sequence comes from Bacillus xiamenensis, assembly GCF_000300535.1. Lineage (GTDB taxonomy): Bacteria > Bacillota > Bacilli > Bacillales > Bacillaceae > Bacillus > Bacillus xiamenensis. The sequence continues at coordinate 18,292 of NZ_AMSH01000046.1, read as the reverse complement.
AGAAATGGGAAGAAATATGGGAAGCCCGACATACGCTAACCGTGAGACACTCCCTGAATTAAGAAAACAGGAATTAATCAATGCATGTAAAGAAATGGATGTCACGGATTTACGTATGCTTGGCCTTCGCGATAAAACGTTAGAATTTGAAGATGATGAGTATTTGGCCGATGTGATGGAAAACATCATTGATGACGTGAAACCAACACTTATTGTCACGTTTTACCCAGGGCATGGTGTACACCCTGATCATGATGCGACAGGTGAAGCGGTCATTCGTGCTCTATACCGCAAGAAAAAAGAAGACCGTCCCGTCACATACTGCATGGCCATTACGAAAAATCGAGAAGAAGTGCTGGGAAATGCCGATATTGTGATTGATATTACAGATGTAGCAGATATCAAATTAAACGCACTAAGAGCGCATAGAACACAAACAGAAGGCATGCTAAGAGAGCTTGAACAAAAGCTGAAAAACAAAGAACCTGTCGTCCAAAAATGGTTCGATGAAGAAATTTTCTGGACGTATCAATGGAATGACTAAATAAAAAGAGCTGGCCGAAGTCAGCTTTCTCGGGCTGTCGTCAACATATCGACAGCCTCCTTTATTGTCTAAATACCTATTATTGATATGTCTTCTTAACCCCTTTATTTAGTTGTAAGTATTCGCGATGAGTTTAAGAAATGCCTGATTGACTGTAAATGTATCATATGGTAAATTTTAATCGTATAAAATGTCAAATTCTTATATTGTTCTTCTTTCATCCTTCTCTTTTTACACCTTTATTTAGCGATCGACTCATCCATGTAAATGGTCTCATCATTTTCCAATCGAATTTTATATCAAGTTGTCTATTATGTAAGCGCAGAGTGAAATAAAGAAAATCTTTATTAAATATTACTCACACGTTTCATAAAAGGATTTGACGAGTATACATTCCTTGGAGAATCAGATTCTGGCGATACTATAGAAGGAACATTTGGTTCAATAAAGGGAGATACTTTTATGGTCAAGTTAAGGTTGTTATTAGCGGCGAATCTTATTTCCTCTGTGGGTACTGGAGTTACTTCCTATTTAATGATTTGGTTGCTAATAGACCAATTAAATCAATCAGTTTTATATGGCATTGTAACCATGGTTACGATGACTTTTGTGTTCTTAGCCTCTCCTTTTTTAGGAAGTTTGGTTGATAGACACTCTCGAAAAAGCATATTCCTTCAATTGGAGATCACTGGTGCGGTCATGCTGCTTATTTTTCTCATTCTCTTTGATATTTCAACTCTTCTTAACATCATTCTTGTCGTTATATTGACCTTGTACAATACGACATATGATTCAATAAAATATCCAACCTTATCAGCTCTAACCCAAGAAATGTTTAATAAGAATGAGTATAGCAAAGTGAATAGCAGTTTAGAGGTTCAGGGGCAAGCAGCGTTAATGATCAGCTCTGGTTTAGCCGCTTGTTTGATCGGACAAATATCTATTACAGTTATATTGCTTATGAATGTCATCACTTTTGTCATCGCATCCATTCTCATTTATAAATTGCCCTATCAATCTAGCAGTTCAATTAAGGAACAATTCCATTCTACTAAAAGTGCATCGTACTGGGAAAACTTCACATCATCACTACAATATCTTTTCCACCGTAAAGTTTTGTTTGTCCTTTTACTAACGACTTTTGTGCCCAGCATTGTCATTATTGTAGCGAATTATTTGGATCCCATTTTTGTTTATCATTACTTAAACGAGGGGCCCTCAGTGATTGGCATCGCCAATATTTTTTACGCAGTCGGCGCAATCAGTGCAGGCTTCATTGCGTATCAAATGTCGAAGAAAGTCGGGGATATTCCGGGAGTTATGTTGTTCATGCTTCTTTTTGCCGCCTCAATCATGGCTATTTTCCTCATTCCTCATTCTTACACATTTATTGCAGCAAGTCTGTTTTTAGGAAACGCAAATGCATCAATTAGGATTTTCAGAAAAAGTTATCTGTTTCGTCATGTTGATAATGCGTTCATGGGACGCGTCAACTCTTTCATCAATGCTTGTAAGTTATTAGGTCAGATTTCGCTTATTGGTATTTTAACAATCACTGTGGTGCCAGCAGGAAAATCAAATGTTGGCTATGTCATTTTATGTATGATCGTCATGGTCTCTCTTCTCATCACCTCCTATTTATATGTGAAGAAAATCCGTACATTAGACTGAAAAATGTCCTGCTTTTGCCTCATTAGGTCTCCCAGATGGAAGGGTGGGGGCAAGCTTGCTCCTGGGCGGATAAAAAATGAGGTCATATCATTTAGTGTACATCTCACAACATTTACCGCATTGTCTCAATTAAAAAATCAACCGAATCATTCTCGGTTGATTTTTTACACTTTGAATTTAGTTAATGATGATACACGATGATTTTCAATTGGATTAGACAGAGAATATCGTCTTTCAATCAACCTGAGGCGGATAAAGAGGACGATTGCACCTGCAGCAAGTCCGGCAATGAGCCCGATCCAATAGCCAAACGCCCCAAATGAGGTATACGTACCAATCAGGTAGCCGGCCGGAAGACCAATGACCCAGTAAGAGACAAAAGCAGCAATCAATGTATAATTCACATCTTTATAGCCGCGCAGAGCGCCTTGAATCGGTGCAGCGACCGCATCTGACAGCTGGAAAAAGATCGCATACATCAAAAAGTGCTGTGTCATTTGTAAAACAGCTGAATCGGCTGTATACAAACCTGCAATCTCAGGTCTAAATAACAAGATGAGTGCTGCCGTACATAACGAGAACAAAACAGCTGTTCCAATGCCAATATAGCTGTAGCTTTTGGCATCTTTATACCGCATGGCACCCGCTTCAAAACCTACGACGATCGTTAACGCCATAGAGATGCTGAGCGGCAGTATATATAAGATAGAAGCAAAGTTCATCGCTGCTTGGTGACTTGCGATCGTCACGGTATCAAAGTGACCCATTAAAAGAGTGACGGCGGCAAAGATGCTTGTTTCAAAAAAGATCGCAAACCCAATAGGGATACCGATTTTCAGTATTTGTCCCATACGGGAGAGGCTGAACCGGGGCAGTTTTTGAAACAACCGAAAGGAGGCAAACGGTTCGGCTTTGATGACAATACAAATACTCATGATAAAAATCGCCCAATACGTCATCGCAGATGCAAGACCAGCCCCCGCACCGCCAAGCTTTGGAAACCCAAAGTTCCCAAAAATAAATAGGTCATTTAAAACAAAATTAATAGGAAGTGCGGTTAACGTAATGAACATCGTCACACGTGTTTTTCCTAATGCATCAACGAACGATCTCATGACTGAATAACCAAAAAGCGGGATGATTCCAATAGCAAGGAAGCTGAGAAAATGTCGGGCAATGGTTTCTACGGATGGTTCAAGCCCAAGTCTCCCTAAAATAAAAGGAACACATAACGATCCAATGACGATCACCACGATACTTAAAAGGAAAGATAAATAAATGGCCTGGAAGACAGCCCGAGGAACGTCTTCCCTGCGGCCACCGCCCATTAACTGAGCCACAATAGGGGTAACGGCCATTAATATACCGGCAAGTCCAGTATAAACAGGTGTCCAAATACTAGAACCGATCGCTACACCGGCAAGGTCTTCTGCGCTCACCTTTCCAGACATAACCGTGTCTAAAAACGTGATAAGCGAAAGACCTGCTTGCGTAATTAAGATCGGAATCAAAATAGTTAAAAATTGTGCCAACTTTGCTCGAGTGCTATTCGTTTCTCTCATCATAAGTTCCTCTCTGAACAGAAATAACGAGAGGAATTATATCATGCTATGTAAAAAAATCAATTCTCCGTCGGATTATTTTTCTTTGATGGCTTCGTTTTTTTAAACATTTGGGCATAAATAAAAGAAAGACTGACAACACCTAAAATGCTGCAAGCATATTGAATGATTTTCTGAATGGTCATATTGAGTTCACCTCCATACAAATAGAATGTGCACAATTTGTTATTTTATGACACAAGCGAAACAAGGAGAGAAATGGTGAGATGATGAATCGCACAAACGAAGAAACGATGTTTAAATTAGAGATGAAATCCCATTTGATGCAAATGATGATGGATGCAAGGAAAATCGTCGATTCGCTTGACGAGACGGAGCAATGTCTCCTTTGTGAACTCGAATTATTGCATGATCAGTTTAATGAAATGCATGCAGAGGCTTCCTCGTTTTATTTGCAATCGTATATGGAAGAATTCACACCGGGATTTGCTCAATTTTCTTTAGCCATTGAGAATTTATCAAAACAAAAGCATGGAGCACTGATTGTGATTCAAAGAAGAGACGAGGTCGAGGATTATATCCAAAAAGGGACAAACCTCCATGCGAAAATAAGTGCATCATTAATAGAGAGCATTTTCTACCCTGGGAATCCACTTCATGATGGCGCTCTTTTAGTAAAAGAAAATACGCTTGTCTCCGCCGCAAATGTCCTGCCGCTCACCTCAAAGAAAGTCAGTCCTTCTCTTGGGACAAGACACCGGGCAGCCATCGGACTATCTAGTATGACCGATGCACTTGTTCTCGTTGTATCAGAAGAAACGGGAAAAATGTCGTTTGCGAAAGAAGGAGTGCTTTATCCGCTCACTGTGAAAGGTCCGGAAATTAGGAAATAGCCCTGTACACGGCATTCTTCATTTGGAAGAATGCTTTTTTTAATGGAGAAAAAACAGGCAATTAAGTAAAAAGTCATTTGATACAGAAAAATTTGTCATGTAGAATAGAACTATGAAACTAGCAGCGTGCTTGTTTTGACAAATTTTCTAAACGTCAACTTAAAAATTCCTTGAAAAATGTTTATAAATACAGTAAACAGCCGATAGAAACGATATGGCTTTGTTTTAGCATTTTGAGTTTGCTGCTCTAACCTATTTATGATTGCCCAACGTCTTCATGTCGAGTAATATAATAGAAATAAAGATAAAATAGTGCAAGAGAAGCAGAACCATTAAATGCTAAACTCAAAACTAGTACATAAGTCTTATTGAACGAAATTATGAAAGGCGGAGATTCATCTATGAAGAAAAAAGTAGTAACCGGCCTCACAGTTTCAGCGATCGCGGGCTCAGCTGTTATTGCTGCACCGGCAGAAGCACAGACGATCAAGGTGAAAAGCGGTGACTCACTTTGGAAGATTGCCGAACAGTACAATACAAGTATTTCGGAGCTTCAATCTCTTAATCAATTAAAAACGACAATGATATTTGCAGGACAAAGCTTAAAAATTCCTGGTGCAAAAAGTTCGAAATCCAGCTCATCAACAAGCTCAAAAGCAACGAAATCCAGTGCTTCAACGACATCTAGCTACACTGTCAAGCTTGGAGATTCATTATGGCTGATCGCAAAAAATCATAACATGTCAGTTGCAAGCTTAAAAAGCCTGAACAGCTTAAACAGTGACCTCATTCGCCCTGGTCAAAAACTGAAAGTGTCTGGAAGTACAAAAACGAGCGGCAGTCAGTCATCAAGTTCAAATTCAACATCTAATTCCAGCTCAGATAATAAAACAACGAACTCAAATAGTTCATCATCAGCATCTAGTACATACAAGGTGAAATTAGGCGATTCTCTCTGGAAAATTGCCAATTCCTTAAATATGTCGATTGGTGAAATTAAAACATTGAACGCCTTAAAATCTGATATGATTTATCCAAATCAAGTATTGAAGATAAAAGGGACGGTGACGTCAAAACCAAGTCAGCCGCAAACACCTGCTAAGTCAAGCAGCCCGTCTTCAAACAGTAATCAGTCTTCAAGCGGTAAAACAACATCTTATACCGTCAAATCAGGTGATTCATTGTGGAAAATCGCCAATCAGTTTAGCGTGCAGGTTCAATCCATCCGCATGGCAAACAGCTTGAAAAGTGATGTGCTTAGAATTGGACAAGTATTGAAAATTAATGGCGCGGCTTCCGGCTCAACTGGATCTGATGGTTCTACGTCTAACGGTTCAACAACTCCGGCTAACAATAGCAAAAACGACGTGCCAATGAATGCAAAAATTATGACGATGATCCAAGAAGGCAAAAAGCTCACAGGCATTCCTTACAGATGGGGCGGCAATACACCAGCTGGGTTTGACTGTAGCGGCTTTGTGTACTATCTCATTAATAAGGTTTCATCTGTATCGAGATTAAGCACAGCAGGCTACTGGAATATGATGACGCCTGTCAGCACACCACAAGTTGGAGATTTTGTTTATTTCACAACGTACAAAGCAGGGCCTTCTCACATGGGACTATACCTTGGGAATGGAGATTTCCTTCATGCGAGTGACAGCGGAGTAGGGATTTCAAACTTAAGCAACCCATATTGGAAAAAAGCGTATCTAGGTGCAAAACGTTTCTTCTAAAAAGCCGATTTTCGGCTTTTTTGTTTGTCCCCTTATGAGATTGTCCATACTGATTGAAAAAAGGGGGCAGTCAGATGAAAATGTCCATGTGGACGGTCATGATGTGTTTGGTCATTCTCGCATCAGCATGTCATGCGCCGCCGAAAAAAGAAACAACAGAAGAGAGTCACGAAGTTGCAGCACCTAAACAAGCGCCAGTCACCGCTTCATTGATTAATGAAAGCGGGCAAAAAATAGGAAGCATCGACATACGAGAATCCTCATCAAATGGACTGGATTTACATGTGAAAGCAAAAGGATTACCGCCAGGAGCCCACGGCTTCCATATTCATGAGACAGGCGTATGTGAAGCACCAGATTTTGAAACGGCGGGTGCGCATTTTAATCCCACGCATAGAGAACACGGCTTCGACAACCCAAAGGGGCATCATGCGGGAGATATGCCTAATTTAGAGGTAGGAGCAGATGGCCAGATTGATGTCGTCGTCAATGTACCTGATGTGATGTTAAAGGGAGGCGCAAATCAATTAATTGATCAACATGGCCGAAGTTTTATCATCCATGCAGAAGCAGATGATTACTTAAGTAACCCGTCTGGAAATTCAGGGAAACGCATCGCTTGCGGAGCCATCACAAAAGAAATGGTAAAATAACAGAAGACGAACCTTTATGTATTGAGTGCATAAAGGTTTTTTTAGTATACTTGGTGAGGAAAATGATCGAAGAGAGGAATTAATCATATATGTTTAACCAACAATCACTCCCAGAAGAAATCCAAGCAATGATCAAAGCGAAAACGAAAGTTCTTAACGAAGAATACCGCCAGCTCATCGGAACAGGCGGCTATGAATCACAAGATCCTTCTATCATTCAAGATGCCATCATTGCCCTTGCGCTAGGAAAAAACGTTCTTTTAAAAGGACCGACCGGCTCAGGTAAAACAAAATTGGCAGAAACTTTATCCGCTTTCTTTCAGCAGCCGATGCACAGTGTAAACTGCTCGGTTGATCTTGATGCAGAAAGCTTAATTGGCTATAAAACCATCCACAATGATGGTCAGGTCGCTTCTATAGAATTCATTGAAGGCCCCGTAACAAAAGCGATGAAAAAAGGTCACCTTTTATATATTGATGAAATCAACATGGCAAAGCCGGAAACATTGCCTATTTTAAATGGTGTGCTTGATTACCGAAAAATGATGACAAACCCGTTTACAGGTGAAGTTGTTAGAGCGGAAGAAGGCTTCGGCGTAATTGCGGCAATCAATGAAGGATATGTTGGTACAGTGCCTCTCAACGAAGCGCTGAAAAACCGTTTTGTCGTTATAGACGTTCCTTATATTGGCGGGGGAATTTTAAAAGAAGTGTTGCAATCTCAATCCGTCTTAAAGAATGAGCGGTTCATCGACCAATTCGTACAGCTCTCATCAGATCTCATTACACAAGCGCACAATGGACAGGTGAGTGAAGAGGCAGCATCCATCCGCGCGCTCTTAGATACATGTGATCTTGCACAATATATCCCGCCGCTTCGTGCCGTTGAACGAGGGATTGTTGAAAAGCTAGAAGATGACCGGGAAAAAGCAGCGGTAAGAAATATTGCCCAAACATTATTCGAGTGAGGTTCTGACTTTTGAAATTCATCAAATTTAATGACAGCAGAATCGATTCATTTTTATTTATGGAATTAACGGATTTAGCCAAAACATTAGCCAAAAGTGACGATGTCGAACTGGAATATGGCGTGCAATCCTACTATGAACCTTTTGAAAAGAAAATTTTCATCAGCCATTTTTGGGATGATCGCAAACAAGAAGACATGACCGCAGGGCTAAAAAGTGATGTGTTCCTGCGCGCAGTAGGTACGGTGTATAGCGATCTTACGGTATTTCAGGATATCATCCGCTATGCCCACACACTGTCTATTCCTGATGTATGTAAACAATTGTTTATGCTGTTTGAAGATATCCGAATTGAAGAGCGAATTAAACGTGACCGCCCAGGAACAAAAAAAGTGTTTAAACGCAGAAGAGAACTTTACAGGCGCCACTTTAAGACGCAATTAACGATTAACCAGGAGCGAAGCATTTTAACAGATGCTCTCTTTTGCGCCATGTATCTGAAACTGACAGCTGAATCACCGCTTGAAGAAATTCCATCCCTTCACGAGCGGATTCATCCGATGATTCCGTTTATTGAGTCAAGTCTTGCACGAGTATATGATGCAGATTCTACATCTGATATAGCAGCAATCGTAAAAGCATTGACAGAAGGATTTGATGAGCTTCTTGAAAAAGATATGCTGAATACATACTTTTTCTTCCCAGAATTGGACTATGAAAAAGCGGCAAAAGAACCGCTGTTTCATGACCTCAAAAGAAAACCTAAGCTAAGTGAGGACATCAAAGTCGACCGGGAAAAAGAGGGGGATGAAGACATCCACCAAGAGTATATGGAAGTATGGCATAGAGAAACGGAAGCGCCGTCTAAAAGTTTCCTTCAATTTGATTTAGAGCACGGCGGTAAAAGTGATCTCGGTAAAGATGCGGCAAGAGAAGGTGATGATGGAGATCAGGCGCTTGGAACTGTTCAAGGCTCTGCCAAGCAAACCCATCGAAAAGACTATTCAAAGCTTGAAGCATTAGAAGAGGCAGAAGGCGAAGAAAGCGGAGCAGATACTCATGAGAACGGGAAAGAGAATAAATTTGCGTTCCCAGTCATGATTTCACCAGATCCTCCTACGCCAGAGCAAATCGATGTGTATAAGCAGCATGCAAAGGCCATTGAACCTTACCAGAAACGCTTAAAGCAAATGATTCAAAAAACACTCGAGCATAAAAAAACATGGCCAAAAACAGACCTTCATGCAGGACGTCTCAGCAAAAAGCTCATTCGCTATTTTACCGAGTCTAATCCGCGTCTTTTCTATAAAAAACAGGCACCATCCTCTCAAATTGATGCTGTTTTCACCCTGTTAGTTGACTGTTCTGCGAGCATGTTTGACAAGATGGATGAGACGAAAAAAGGGATCGTACTGTTTCATGAAGCATTAAAATCAGTGCAGGTACCTCACCAAATTGTAGGGTTCTGGGAAGATACAAATGACGCAACAGAAACAAGTCAGCCGAACTATTTCAATACAGTCGTATCGTTCAAAGACTCCTTATTTGACGCAGGACCTTCCATTATGTCACTTGAACCAGAAGAGGATAACCGGGACGGCTATGCGATTCGTCAAATGACAAACATGATTTTAAAACGAAGAGAAGAGCAAAAATTTCTCATTGTCTTCTCAGACGGAGAACCCGCAGCGTTCAGCTACGAGCAAAATGGGATCGTGGATACACATGAAGCGGTTCTTGAAGCGCGGAAAAAGGGAATTGAGGTAATCAATGTGTTTTTATCCAATTCACCAATTGAAGAAGCACAGATGAAAACGATACAAGATATGTATGGCAAGTTCAGCATTTTTGTACCAGATGTCGATACACTGCCAGATGTCTTATATCCATTACTCAAGAAACTGCTGCATAAAAGCATTGGGGCATAAGGTTTTGCCCCTTTCTTCAAATTATTTTTCGGAATGATTTAAATTTTTTGTTTTTCTTTGAATTTTTTATCTTTAATTGAACAAAGAATGTAGAAAGTAATCCAAAACAGTGGTAGAATATGATTGGAAGCGTTTTATTACATAAATTTGGTCATTTTGTTCTGGAAGTTATATCGAGATAGTGTTCAATCACTTGATGATCAAAGTTGGGGGTAGTGTTCAAAATGTTTCAAAATAATGTGAAACAACCGTTGAGTTGGGAAGAATTTCATGGTCCGAACCTCGGCTACGTGCTCGAGCTCTACGATCAATATGTCCAGGATCCTACTAGTGTTGATGAAGATCTAAGAGGCATGTTTGATGAACTTGGTGCACCACCGAGTGAAATGAAGGAGGAAATTGGGAAAAAAGAAAATAGCGTAGTTACTTCTGAACAAATCCAAAAGATAGCATCAGTCGTTAAACTGGCAGAAGACATCAGAACGTATGGCCATTTAAATGCTTCCGTCAATCCTCTTCGCAAAGAAAAGGAATTACAAGAGCTTTTTCCTTTAAAGGATTACGGTTTAACTGAAGAAGACGTTAAAAATATTCCGATATCAATTATCAGTGCAAGCGCACCTAAAAACATTTCAAACGGCATAGAAGCCATTAACCACCTGAGAAATACGTATAAGCGTACCATTTCGTTTGAATTTGATCACGTGCATGACTTCGAAGAGCGAAACTGGCTCTTAAACTCGATTGAATCTGGTGAACTATTTAAGAAAAAACCAGCTGATAAACTAGTTTCTGTATTCAAAAGATTAACAGAAGTCGAGCACTTCGAGCAGTTCCTTCATAAAACATTTGTGGGGCAAAAGCGTTTTTCTATAGAAGGATTAGACGCACTTGTTCCAGTACTAGATGAAATTATATCAGAGTCTGTTACACAAGGGACTTCAAATATTAACATTGGAATGGCACATAGAGGCCGTTTAAATGTATTAGCCCATGTATTAGGAAAACCATATGAGATCATTTTCTCAGAATTCCAGCATGCGCCAAATAAAGAGCTTGTTCCATCAGAAGGCTCTATCGGCATCAGCTACGGATGGACAGGAGATGTGAAGTACCATCTTGGGGCTGATCGTCAAATTAAAGATGAAGATACAAAGAGTGCGAGAGTCACACTTGCCAATAACCCGAGTCACTTGGAATTTATTGACCCGATTATTGAAGGAAGCACACGTGCTGCTCAGGAATCACGTACTCAAAAGGGCTATCCAGTTCAAGACGTCGAAAAAGCGTTAGCCATCTTAATTCATGGGGATGCAGCATTTCCTGGAGAAGGAATTGTAGCAGAAACATTAAATTTAAGCCAGTTGGATGGCTATCAAGTAGGTGGAACGATCCACATCATTGCAAACAATATGATTGGATTCACAACGGAAAGCAATGAATCTCGTTCAACGAAATACGCTAGTGACCTTGCAAAAGGATTCGAGATTCCAATTGTTCATGTCAATGCAGACGATCCAGAAGCATGTTTAGCGGCAGTTCAGTTAGCTGTAGAATACCGCAAACGCTTTAAAAAGGATTTCTTAATTGACTTGATTGGTTACCGCAGATACGGCCATAACGAAATGGATGAGCCTTCGACAACGCAGCCAATGCTATACGATGCGGTCAGAAAGCACAAAACCGTCAAGAATATCTTTGCGGATAAGCTTGTCTCAGAGGGTCTTCTGTCAAAAGAACAACGAGAAGAAATCGAGCAGGCTGTAACGAAAAAATTAGAAGAAGCCTATAAAAAAGTGCCTTCAAAGAAAGAACATACGATTCAAGAAATTGAACTGCCAGAGCCTGTGTCTAATGGCTTCCCAGCAGTCGATACATCCGTTGAATTTGATGTATTAAGAAAGCTGAACGAAGAATTGATCAGCTGGCCGAAAGACTTCCAAGTATTCGGTAAGCTAAAACGGATCCTTGAAAAACGTGCAAAGGTGTTTACAGATGACCGGAAAGTGGAGTGGTCACTTGGTGAAGCACTGGCATTTGCATCTATATTAAAAGACGGTACGCCAATTCGAATGACCGGACAGGATTCAGAGCGAGGCACATTTGCTCAAAGAAACCTTGTTCTTCACGACAGTCAAACGGGAGATGAATTTATTGCTCTTCATGAACTGAGTGATGCAAATGCATCATTTGCAGTCCATAACAGTCCACTGTCTGAAGGCTCTGTCATCGGATTTGAATATGGTTATAATGTCTATTCTCCTGAAACATTAGTGATTTGGGAAGCTCAATTTGGAGACTTCGCAAATGCGGCTCAAGTGTATTTCGATCAATTTATTTCAGCAGGCCGCGCAAAATGGGGACAAAAATCAGGTCTTGTAATGCTCTTGCCGCATGGATATGAAGGACAAGGTCCAGAACATTCAAGTGGAAGAACAGAGCGCTTCCTGCAATCAGCTGCTGAGAATAACTGGACAGTTGCGAACTTGACAAGTGCCGCGCAGTACTTCCATATTCTTAGAAGACAGGCGAAAATGCTGCTTCGTGAAGAGATTCGTCCGCTTGTCATTATGACACCGAAGAGTCTGCTTCGTAACCCGAACACATTATCCGAAGTCCAAGAATTAACTGACGGACAGTTCCGTCCAGTTCTGGAACAGCCGGGACTTGTGCATGATTATGAAAAAGTATCACGCCTCGTTCTATCCAGCGGGAAGGTATCAATTGATATTAGTGATCGTTTCAATCAAATGGAAGAGCCGAAAGATTGGCTTCATATTGCGAGAGTGGAACAACTATATCCATTCCCAGCGAAAGATATTAAAGCAATTTTAACGAAACTTGTGAACTTAGAAGAAATCGTCTGGGTGCAAGAAGAACCACAGAATATGGGGGCTTGGGGATACATCGAGCCATATTTACGTGAAATTGCGTCTGAAAAAGTAAAAGTGCGTTACATCGGCCGCAGAAGACGCTCAAGTACGGCTGAGGGTGATCCAACAGTGCATAAAAAAGAACAAGAACGAATTGTATCTGATAGCTTGACTCGCAAAAACTAAGGGGGAAATGAAAAATGGCGGAAATTAAAGTACCTGAATTAGCGGAATCAATCTCGGAAGGAACGATTGCCCAATGGCTAAAGCAGCCGGGCGATTATGTTGAGCAGGGAGAATACCTGCTAGAACTTGAAACAGATAAAGTCAATGTCGAACTGACAGCTGAAGAATCTGGTGTACTAAAAGAAGTACTGAAAGATTCTGGTGACACTGTCCAAGTTGGAGAAGTCATTGGAACCATTGCAGCAGGTGAAGCTGGCGGAAGCGAGTCCGCAGCTCCAGCACCTGAGCAAGATTCTGCACCAGCTTCGAAAGAAGAACCGGCAGCTGAACAAAAACAAGAGGCACCAAAAGAAGAGCCGAAAGCTGGTAATGGCAGAACCATCGCTTCTCCTGCAGCTAGAAAACTAGCACGAGAGAAGGGACTAGACTTATCTGAGATTCCAACCGTAGATCCGCTGGGCAGGGTACGAAAGCAGGATGTGGCTTCTTACCAAAAGAATGAAGCTCCTGCAAGTGCACCGAAAGCCGCGCCAAAAGCAAATGCTGCAGTGCAAAATGACCAAGCAGGAAAACCAGTTGAGCGTGAAAAAATGTCACGCCGCAGACAAACCATTGCAAAGCGTTTAGTTGAAGTTCAACAAACAGCTGCGATGCTGACAACATTTAATGAAGTGGATATGACAGCTGTGATGGATCTAAGAAAGCGTCGTAAAGATGCCTTCCTTGAACAAAATGATGTGAAACTTGGCTTCATGTCCTTCTTTACAAAAGCTGTAGTCGCAGCACTTAAGAAATATCCGCTGCTCAATGCGGAAATTCAAGGTGACGAGCTTGTCATCAAGAAATTTTATGACATCGGTATCGCTGTAGCTGCCAATGAAGGGCTTGTTGTTCCAGTTGTCCGTGATGCAGACAGATTGTCATTTGCAGGAATTGAAAAAGAAATTGGCCATCTTGCGAAAAAAGCAAGAGATAACAAATTGTCTCTCAATGAATTACAAGGTGGATCATTCACGATCACAAATGGTGGAACATTCGGTTCTCTGCTTTCGACACCAATTTTAAACAGTCCTCAAGTTGGAATTTTAGGAATGCATAAAATTCAGCTTCGTCCTGTTGCGATTGATGAAGAACGTTTTGAAAACCGCCCAATGATGTATCTAGCTCTTTCTTATGACCACCGTATTGTCGATGGAAAAGAAGCTGTTGGATTCCTTGTCACCATCAAAAACCTGCTTGAAGATCCTGAGCAGCTATTGCTTGAAGGATAATCGAAAAAATAAAAAGCTAGCACCGATTAAGGTGCTAGCTTTTTTTCTCTTTGTTTTGTTGATTTCCTCGTTTTGACCAATACGTCGCAAGCCATGAGCCAGATAAATTATGCCACACACTAAAAATGGCACTTGGTACGGCGGCAAGAGGAGAGAAGTGTGCTGTCGCAAGAGCTGCGCCAAGTCCAGAGTTTTGCATCCCCACTTCAATCGAAATAGCTCTTTGGGAGGGAATGTCCATTTTAGACCATTTGGCAATAAGGAAACCAAATAAAAGCCCGAGTCCATTATGTAACATAACAACTGCAAAAATAAGCAGGCCAGATTGCAGTATCTGGTCTTTATTTGCACTGACAACCGCAGCGATGATCGCCACAATCCCGGCAACAGATACAAGCGGCAGTGCTTGAACTGCATATGTGACTTGTTTTGAAAAAAACAATTTGACGATGACCCCTAAAATAATCGGAATCAAAACAACTTGGACGATCGACAAAAATAAAGCACCTGGAGATACGGGCAGCCAGGATCGTGCAAAAAGGTAAATGAAGACAGGGGTTAAAATGGGGGCAAGTAGTGTCGATATCGTTGTCACGGCAACAGATAATGCCGTATTTCCTTTCGCCAAAAAGGTCATCACATTGGAGGCTGTTCCGCCTGGGCAGCAGCCTACGAGAATCACACCAACAGCGATTTCAGAAGGCAAATGTAACCCATAGGCCAATAAAAATGCAATCAGCGGCATGAGTGTATACTGCGCCAAAACCCCGATCAGCACATAGAGAGGTTTTCGGAACAGCTCTTTAAAATCATCAGAGGACAGCGTCAAACCCATTCCAAACATAATGATCCCAAGTAAAAAAGGAATATAAGGTCCAATCATCGAAAATGCGGCAGGGAAGAAAAAGCCTAGACAAGCAAATACAATGACCCATATGGCAAATGTTCTTCCTGCAAAGCGGCTAATGTTTAAAAGGGTGTTCATTCATCATTCAACTCTCTTTCTTTCCATATCTTTTCTATTTTAAATGAATTTTCTGAAAAAACAACCTGATCTTAATAGGTGTTTATAATTATATTATGTAAACTAAAAAAACCCACGCAGGCCAAGGCCTACATGAAGCATGATATCAATAAGGGGTCCATTTCACTTGCTGAGCCTGCTTTAGTCTTGCTTCAGGCTCACGCCAGTCAACGACATTCCACCACCGGTCTACATATTGTGTCTTTTCATTTCGGTACTGAAGGTAGTAGGCATGTTCCCACACATCAAGGGCAAGGAGAGGGATGACATCCCATTGTGAGAGCAGTTGGTGGCGTTCGGCTTGTAAAATCTCTAAGCGATGAGCGCGTGGTGCCCATACAAGGATCGCCCACCCGACTCCTTCTACTTGTTTGGCTGCCGCTGAAAAATGTGATTTGAATGCCTCATAGCTGTCGAACGAATGCTCAATAAGACGAAGCATTTGACCAGTAGGCTTTCTTTTTCCTGAAGGACTCATTGAAAACCAAAAGATACAATGTAAATAATGCCCTGCCCCATGAAAAGAAAGCTCACGTTCCCAATGCTTGATCATCGTAAAATCATTGGTTCTTCTTGCTTTTTTTAGTGCAAGTTCAGCTTTATTTAGACCATCGACATAAGACTGATGATGCTTTTGGTGGTGCAAATACATAATTTCCTTTGAAATATAAGGCTCTAGCGCTTCATACCGATAAGGCAGCGGTGGTAACTGATGATTTCCTGCTGCTACATCCCGCAGGGCTTCGTGTTGTTTCAAATCGTCTGCAATCCTTTCGGCCAGTTCGTACCACTCTTGTTCACTGGAACGGTCATCGTTCATTTTGACGCGTAAATTTTCTGCTTTCTGGTGAATGTGATCATCTTGAGTTACATGTTGAATCGAGCTAAGCCACTCTTTGAGCTGTGAACGATATTCTTCCTTATTCATTGATACGCCTCATTTCTTTTAAAAATGTGGAACAAGCCATCATTGGAAACACAAATGGATAGCTATGATATGTGATGTAAAATTGTTTTGGCAGTCCAATGCCTACTGGATAGTGCAAGGCTTCTTCCGTATGATGATGATTCACTAAAAAGGAGACAGCTTTTAAAATCGCTTTGTCATTTGGTTTCTCATATTGCAGGAGAGCCTCTGCTGCCCAGGCGGTTTGAACCACTGTGCCAAACGGGAGCGGGACATAGGTTTTCACTTCTGCACTTTTGCATGATTCTCCGAAGCTGCCATCCTCTAGTTGAATCTGTTTTAGGAAACGGCATGCTTTTTGAACGGCAGGGTGTGAGAAAGGGATACCGGCCGCTTTGAGTCCTGTTAACGCTGCCCAAGTTCCATAAATATAACAAACACCCCATCTGCCAAACCATGATCCGTTTTTCTCTTGATGATCAAGAAGCCATTTCACGCATTGATCTTTTTGTCTGAGGATAGTTGGAGAAGCCATGTTTTTCTCCTCTAAACCAATCAGATGAAGCACGCGGCCTGTAATATCAGGAGTTGAGGGATCAATGGCCGCATCCTCCGCCGATTCAAGCGGAAGATGACGAAGCAGAAAGTGATCTTGATTTTTTTCGAACGCAGAAAAGCCGCCATCACGGTTTTGCATGGAAAGAAGCCATTCAAACCCTCGTGTCCATTGCGCTTGCGCAAATTCTTTTGGAATTGCTTTTAACACAATTTGTGTGTCATCACAATCAGGGTTATTGGTATTAATATGTGAAAAACCAAAGCCTCCTGGAGCGGCATGCCGGTTATGAATTGCCCAATCCGCTTTCTTCATTTGCTGCCGGTTCAACAAGTATGTGAATGATTTTATGATCATGGGATCTTCTCGTTTTTTGCCTGCTTTTTGAGAGGCATAACTGACCAGCGCAGTATCCCAAACAGTGGATGTGGAATTCTCAGCATACATGTGGCCGTGACAGGAGGTGACAAGCTTTTTCATGCCTTTGACCGCTTTTTGGATGAGATGATGTCCTGGTGGGTGACCAAGGCTCATTAGTGCATAGACCATAAAGATTGTCGCACTTAAGTAACTGTACAGCGTCCCATCTTGTTCAAGCCGGTCAAACATATATCGCTTAGCCGCTTCATATCCGAAAAAGTCGAGCCGGTTGTCTAAGGCGGTATATGATCTCATATACATCAGGAAGTGATCCGTTGAACGTTCTTCTCTTGCCATAAACCAGTCAAATGGATTTTTGGACATGCTATCATCAAGGTGTGCTAAGGATGGAAACTTAGCATGAGAGGTATACCGTTTGTTCAGTGCAATCATCATTGGCACAAAATGAATTCTTGCATATGCACTAAGATGGTAGAAATGCAGTGGAAATGATGTAGGGATGAGTAAAAAAGAAAGGGGTGCATAGAAGTACGGCCAGGGGTGCATGCCATTGACGGCGAGCATCCACTTTGTCATAAAATGTACGTTTTTTAATCCACCTTTTGATCGAATATATTGTGCTGCTTTTTTCATATGAGGTTCGTCTTTTTGAAATCTGCCAGAAGCGAGCATTCCGCAATAGCCTTGAACTGTTGCTGTGACATGTCCCGTTTGATCATGATACAAAGAAAAGGAACCATCTTCATTTTGCTTTGCACGTATTGCTTCGGCCAATTGATAGATCAATGTCTGATCGGGGTCATGCACAGCCTTTAACAGCATAATTAAAAAAGCATTTGTCATCATAGATCCTTCAAAGCAGAAAACAAAAGCGCCATCTTCTCTTTGTCTGCGTTCTACCTGCATGTGCAGTTCATTGATGTATTCCTGTACTCTCGTTTTGACATCCTGCATTTGGTCATGCTCCTTTCCTTTACCACTATATTCAGGAGCCTGCCTGTCACATGCCATCACAAAAAGGCCGATGACATCGTCACCGGCTTCAACGTGTAGACAAACCCTCGCATTCTCCCGCAGTCCTGCGTGCCGGTGCTCACGAATGTCAAATCAGCTCCGCTCCTGTACTCGTCCTTCCTAGA
>NZ_AMSH01000045.1 GCF_000300535.1 Bacillus xiamenensis | reverse complement strand
GGAAAGCCGTCTATAAAACCACCCAAGCCACATCAGCCGCAGTGAGAGCGGTTGACGTTTACAAAACATCACAAAAATCCTTTGACGCCCTAAAAACATCACAAAAAGGTTTATACGGCCTCACCGCGACCAACGGCTTCAGCGAAGCGATTACAGGCCGAGACATGTTTGGAAATAAAATCTCGAAAGAACAGCAGGAAGCGAGTATATGAATGCGGCGCTTGGTATGCTTTTGCCGTTTGGGGCAAAAGGGTTTCATGGGAAGATGGGTTTAAAGAGTTCAGGTATACCTAATATTTCAAAAAGGCATGATGAAATTGCTCATAAAAGTTATTATGGTAGAAAAGATTTTAGAATAAAGATAAATAGTGCAGTTTTACTTCATTTATGATACTGGTAAAGTTGTTGGTTATGATAATGGAAAATCTACTAGTTGGATTAGAGGAGAACTAACGAGTGGTAATGTGTATCACGGTCATCCAATAGCTGGTGATAGATTAAATAAGTATTTAAACAAATTAGGAATAAAATAACGAGAAAATTAACAAAGAGGTCGGATAAAGATGAGAAAGCATGTGAAACTTGATATTCCGGAAGTAAACATTCATCCCTTGAGGATAACTGAAGGTTGGAATGTCCGTTATAATCATTTTTGGGAAATTGACCCTAGAAAGTTAGAAACAGAAGATGAAAGATGGTTTATGTTCACTGAAAGTTTGTTACAGCTTTATTATGAGAAATCATCAATAACATTGGACTTAGGTTGGTATCCCGATTTATCTTCAGATGGCAACTATCTTGTTCTAATAGTTAAAAATACAGATTGGGACAATCCTATTCAGGAGTTTAGCTCTGATGACTATAGCAAAGTGATAGATTTTATAGAATTTCATTTAAAAGAAATTACATCTAACTGGTGGAAATAAAACTGTATGTATTTCTACGAGGTTAATAAAGCTAGTACTTCTCTGTTTTGCCGTTTCTAAGAGCAGTACATGCTTGATGGTGGTGGTCTTATAATGAATAAAAACCAAACAATGCTTAAAAAGAAAAATATGTGGAACGATAATTGGAGCATTAATAATGTATATAGAACTGAATAAACTTTTATCCGCTGATACAACGGTAGATTCTTGGTACGATGAAGGGCATATACTAGTAAGTGAGATACTCTCGGATTTTAGCCTAAACGATTGGGAAGAACTATCAAATCAGGTGCTCAATAAACCAATAGAGTGGCAGCGGAAAATTGCGTACTGTCTGGATAATGAGTGCAATGAATATGAGTTCAATATTTTAATGGATTTGCTGAATACCAATGATACGGAATTATTTGAGATTTGTATTGATACATTAAGAAGTTATCCCATTGAAGAGGGTAAAAAAATCGTACTGCAACATCCTCAAATTTTAGAACGGATCAATCAAATGTTGGCTACTAGTGCGAACCCACCAGCAAAGATAGTTCTTCAAGATTTTATTTCAAAAATACATTCAAATTAGTTCGTTTTTAATGAAGTCTAATGATGAAATAAGACCTTGATTGGTTTAATACTGATCAAGGTTATTTCATTTACACGGATGAAAAATGATACATTGTAAAAAGAGAGTAAGTAGGAGCGTTCATTCTAGATATTAAACAATATAAGAGTCATGATTAATTATTTTATAAAAACCCCCATTTATATTGATTGCCTATCTAGAATCATTCCCCCACAAACACAGTAGAAATTCCCAGGTTGAGTTCACTAGAGAGCAAGTGTTTATATGCCTTGTGGAGGTGATCTTGTAATGAATAAAAACCGAAAAACAAAAATGGAAACCTTAAAAAGAAAAAGCAGAAGTAAGCACTTAATGAGCGAATTAAGCTATATGACACTTCCAGAAGCCCCTTTGTTAGAGATTGAAGAAAATCAATTGTTTTGTCAGAAGGTATTTACATTTCTTCAATCGAGAGAACATAAAATTCAAATACATGGAGACAACTATCTAGAGCATATTGAAAAGTCTACACAAGTGTTAAAAGAGATGGCCGAAAGGGTGAAAGAGACTCCTAAACAAGGCAGATTGCTTTTTTCCGAGAGCATGAAATTGAAGCGCTTTTAATGAATGTGGATGAAGTGTTTAGTCATGTAACTAAACTTCTTGAGCACAAATCGGATTATGCATAGAGCGTACGGAATATGTTTATGAGTTAAGTACTTGGGGGCTGTGAGAATTGTCAGGAATGTTTAATCAGTCGAAGTGAAAGGATATATGGAGATTTTAATTGGGGTTATGTGATCAATTGCTGCTCACAGGGTTAATTTTGTATGAATATGCTCTTTGTTCTTAAAATCAAAAGTAAGTCTAAAGATTAGTCGTTTTGTTTTCAAGGGAGAATATTGAGTATAAAGATCTATTTTTTTGTTAAAAATTTCTTTCTCTGTCCGATATAGATATTATCATCCAAAAATGTGCGTTTCAGGAAGTTGATTTTGTGATGAAACACTATATCTTTTTGAGGAAGGAAGTTTGAAATGAAGTTTTTAAAGAAAAGTTGGAAGTATATTGTGGTTGCCATCGTTGCTCTGTTTATTGGATCGGCAATGTCTGGTACATCACCGTCAAAAGCAAGTGAAAAGCTAAAGAAAGAAAACGAAGCATTGCAGAAAAAAGTAGATGAATTAGCTCCGTATGCAAAGCTAGCAGAAGCTGAAGCAAAAGAGAAATTAGAGAAATTAGAAAAGAAAAAAGAAGAAGAAGCAAAAGCTAAAAAAGAAGAAGAGAAAAAGAAAGCAGAATTAGCGAAGAAAAAAGCGGAAGAACAAGAGAAAAAGGGTTACGATACTGGAATTACTTACGATCAATTGGCTAGAACACCAGACAAATATAAAGGTGAAAAGGTGAAATTTAAAGGTGAAGTTGTCCAAGTAATGGAGGGCGACGGCACGACAGAAATAAGAGTAGCTGTAGATGATTATTACAATGATATTGTTTATGGTGATTATCCAGCCGATCTCGTCAAATCGCGAGTCTTAGAAGGTGACGTGATTACATTTATGGGGACTTCTGATGGGGTCATTACATATGAATCCACGACAGATGGTGACATCACGATTCCAAGCGTCAAGATTGAGAAAATCGAAAATTAAGGTTTCCTATCGAACACCTAAAAAGCTTTCAATGAAATGAAGAATCAGTGTCAAAATGGATTGAAAATAAACGATGAAAAGAATTGAGAGGTAAAAGGGGAGTGGCAGAGGACCACTCCTTTTTTGTATCAATGGTACATACGCTGGATCAATCATTTCCCTCAAATTTAAGCAATTCACTATCATTACCTTTCACATTCATATAAAATAAGACCTAGTGAAAATTTGAAGAAATGCTTGATAAATGAAGGGCATGTAAGCTGTGAGTTGCATGAGATGATGAGATGTTTGCATGTGAAGGTTGTGAAGCTGTTCCTCCTCACGCATGAGATCTTGTAAGCGTAACCATTATTTGTCACTTCATTGCAATGGTGTTGAGGGGTGTGTCAGTATGAGGAATCCGTATTTGAGAACGGCTTCTAGTCTTTATATCAATTATTTTTTATTAGGTATGGTCAATATTATTTTGGCTTCGAATATGCCGTTTTTAATCAAACAATTAAATACCGATAGTGCAGGGGTTAGTTATATGATATCCGCACTTGGCATTGGCAGGGTGCTCACGTATGGTCTTTCAGGTGTGCTGTCAGATCGTTTTGGGCGAAAGCCGGTGATTTTGGTTTCAGGTGTGCTGATGGCGGTGTTCCTCATTGGAATCCCATTGTCTCCAAATTATCAAATCGCCTTTGCGTTTGCGATTTTGGCAGGGGTGGCGAATTCGGCAATGGATGCAGGAACGTACCCAGCGTTAATGGAGGCTTTTCCGCAAAACTCGGGATCTGCGAATGTGATGGTGAAGGCTTTTATTTCGATTGGGGCGACCATCCTGCCACTGGCTATTTTCTTTTTAGCGGAGCATGATTTGTTTTACGGGATTGCGTTTTTTGTTCCTGCTTTTATCTATCTTGTGAATGTTTTGATGCTGTGGACATTGCCATTTCCCAATCATCGCAAAGTGGAGCAAGTCCAGGTGATGGAGCATGAGGAGCTGCCGCGTTTCTCGTCAGAGCCTACGTTTTGGAGGGAAGGGATCGCACTCATTGTGATCAGTTTTACGTCAAATGGTCTCTACGCCTTGCCGCAAATTTGGCTTCCTACGTACGGTGAGGAAATATTGGGGATGGCTTCTGGCAGTGCTGTGAAGCTGCTTAGTTACTATAGCATGGGTGGTTTGCTGTCTGTGTTATTGCTCACATTTCTTTTGCGCCGCATTGTTCGTCCGGTGACTGTGCTACTTGTCTATCCGATCATTACACTTGTCTCCATCTGTGTGCTATTGGTCGTGAAGTCTCCAGTCATAGGGACCGTTAATGCATTTGTACTTGGCTTTTCAACTGCGGGTGTCTTTCAGCTGACGTTAACGGTGATGGCTGAGTTCTTCTGGAAGAACAAAGGAACGATGACAGGGATTATCTCAACAGCAGGCGGGGTGTCGGCCATCGTCATCCCAGTCGTAACTGGTTTAATCGAAAGCCATTCGACCATATTACAGATCTTTATGTTTGATGCTGTTGTGGCGGTTGCCGCTATTATCGGGGCAATGTACATTCTGTATCGCTACCGTCGTATCATGATACATGAATAAAAAAGACGACTTCCTAAGAAGGAGGTCGTCTTTTTTATATGTTTCGTTTAGAAACGGTCGTTTTCAAACAGAATCTGTTTCACTTGCTCAACTGGCATATCTTCTCCAGTAAAGAGTTTGTATGCAAGAGCACCTTGCCATAGCATCATGCCAAGACCGTTAATCGTTTTGGCGCCAGCTTCCTGTGCTTGAGCAAGAAGCTTTGTTTTTTGCGGGTTGTAAACGACATCTGTCACGATTAAGTCTTTACGCAGTACATCAAGTGTATCATCAATGATGCTGAGCTCATCTAATGGTTTCATGCCAAGGCTTGTTCCATTCGCTAAGATCGCACTTTCAGCTACTTCACGACGGAAAGCGTCTTTGTCTTCAAGTGGGAAAAGGTTAGCTTTGACACCAAATGATTTCATTTCGTTGTTGATGTAATTTGCATTTTCTTCTGCTTGAACAAAGTATTGATCATTACGAGCAAAAATACTAATTTCACGAATACCTGATTGTGCAAGCTGAATGGCAATCGGTGTTGCGGCGCCGCCTGAGCCAACGAGTGTAACCTTTTGTCCAGTTAGTTCAACGCCATGTTCAATCAAGTTTCTCACGTAACCAAGACCATCTGTGTTGTAGCCAACCAGCTTACCATCTTTGTTCACAACCGTGTTGCTTGCACGTGTATATTTCGCAGAATCATCTAGTTCATCTAAGTAATCCAATACTTTCATTTTGTTAGGCATCGATACGTTAAATCCAGCTGCACCCATCGCTTTCATTCCGTTTACAGCTGCTTCTAGCTCATCATTTCCTACTTCAAAGGCTAGGTAAGCATAGTTGATCCCTGTTAATGTATAGCCAAGATTGTGCATCCGTGGTGACAGGCTGTGTCCGATTGGTGTCGCAAGAAGACCGACTAATTTTGTTTTTCCATCAATATTACGTTCATGTATGTTTGTCATAATTGACATCTCCTTTAATTATCTAAACAATTTTTTCATACGTCCTAGAACAAAGACTGCTAACAATACGCTAATGACCGCAATGATCATATCGAAGAATAAAGTCATTTTAATATCGTACGTGCTGACGAGTCCGCTAGTAATCAGCGGAACAAGAATAAACGCTGAGCTTGCCGCAATGTTGACGTATGATGAAGCCGTTGCTTTGTTTGTAGGGAATAATTTCATCATAATACTCATAGACAGTTGGAAGATCCCTGCTGTAAATAATCCTAAGAAAAAGGTACTCACAATGACAATACCGTACGTTTCGATTTGAAATAGTGAAAGCATGGCAAGGAATGCCCCAATTGGGTAAATAATGGCAACCATAATCGGCGAAATATATTTATCTAGTACGATTGAAAGCAATAGAACAGACACAAGTGCACCAATACTAAAATAAGAAAGAAGCTGTGTTGCTTGTCCAGTGCCAAGCCCAATCAATTTTAACCCGAGCTGTGGAAGCCACGTCTGCCATACCACAAACAATGCAGTAGATGTGAAACCCATGAGTACAACAGCTAAGCCTTCACCAAACATTTTAGGTTCTGCCTTCATCTGCTCCTGTACTGGAAGGTTATTTTGAGAAACAGCTTGCTTGTGATTTGGGAACGGCATAAAGAGCAAGTAAATCCCTACCAGTAAATAAAGAAGTCCTAGTCCAAAGAATGCCCAGCCCCAGAAGATATCATGTGCAACAAGGAATGCCAAGATAAATGGAAGAACAGTTGCACCGATTGAAACGGATGCTTTTACTAATACAGAAGCTGAACTTGCTTTTTTAGGAAATGATTCTGTCAGAGCAGGATATGTCCCTGAATCAAGCAATGAGTTTGCAATCCCTGCGGAAATCGCAAAGATAAAAGCTAATGTATAATTGGTAGTCGTTGGAATCCCAATTAAGAATAATAAGTATAGAAAGTTTCCTGTAATAATGACGGGTTTACGTCCCCAGCTGTCTGCCAGCCGGCCAGAGAAAAAGAGAGCAAGCAGTTTCCCAATTCCGATTGCCGATACAAGCAAGCTGATTTTCGGAATATCCACATGGTAGCGTTCAGATAAGCTTTCCATGTTTGATGCGACAATAATGTTGATCATGCCTAGCATGAAATAGTTTAAATACATGCCAAGTGATGATTTAATATATGGATTTTTCATGTTCCCACTCCTATATTTGAAACCCTTTGAGGGTCAAATTTTCTTTGTTATCCTTTGTTATTTCCTTAAAAGTAAATAATATTAAGGCCATCACAACACCCCTTGTGTGATTAATGAAAAAATAATGAATATTCATCTGTTTTTCAAATAAGTACATCGTTCTACTAGAATATAAAAAATGATAACAGTTATGATAATAAAATGGCATTTCATGACTTGATCAGAATCAAAAAACTTCATTTTCAACCGTCGTTACTAAAAAATAATGATATGTCCAAATAAGTATAACGATATACTAAAAGAAGCAACGAGATAAATATACTCCTGCGTTTAAAATGTGTCAAGTTTATGACTTTGTGATTTAAAAAAAGAAAAATGTAACAAAGAAATAGTTGACTTGGTCAATAAAAAAAGAAGAATTGCGAAGCCATTCTCCTTTCTTCGTGTAGACAAATCCTCACATTTGGTGGCAGTTCTGTGTACCAATGCTCGTCCTTCCTTGACTTCAAAGGTTTTCAGGTCACGCTGATGCGAAAAAAAGGGCTAAAATCAACATTCATTTTAGCCC
Source organism: Bacillus xiamenensis (assembly GCF_000300535.1). Classification (GTDB taxonomy): domain Bacteria; phylum Bacillota; class Bacilli; order Bacillales; family Bacillaceae; genus Bacillus; species Bacillus xiamenensis. The sequence continues at coordinate 19,480 of NZ_AMSH01000045.1, read as the reverse complement.
TTTTTCTATTCATGAGGATGTAGATGTTTCTCTAATATGAAGTTGTGGCTTTAAGATCAATCGCTGGAACTCTTCATCCTGCCCGTTCATTTTATGATATAAAAGATTCGCTGCTTTTACCCCGATGGATCGCGGGAATGATGAGACAGTGGTGAGCGGCGGGTGATACATCTCCGCTTCAGGAATATTATCAAATCCAACAACATCGATGTCTTCACCAGGCTTGATATCGCGTGCTGACAATTCTTGAATGACCCCAAATGCGACTAAGTCGCTAAAACAAAAAATAGCAGTAGGCGGATTGGGCTGATCCATGACTTGGGCAAGTGCTTCTTTCCCGCCTTCACGGGTAGGTTCGATATCGATAATAAGAGATTCATCAATTGTTATGCATTCCTCGTCATGGGCTCTTTGGAAACCTTTCATTCGTTCAATCCAAGTCGATGAGGACTTGATTCCGCCTAAGAAGGCAATGCGTCGATGTCCTTTTTGAAGCAGGTGATGTACTGCCATCCAAGTACCTTGTTCATAATCAGCGCCGACATAATCACAATGGACATCCGCTAATTCACGGTTTGCCAGTACTTTTGGGGTGCGTATGTTGTTTAACTGTTTGACCGTCCGTGTAGAGCTTTTCGAAGCGGGATTTAAGATGATTCCGCCAACTCGGTGCTCTACCATGGTGGAAATGAGCCGTTCCTGTTTATCGACACTGTCAAAGGTTGTCCCAAGCAAAACGGTATAGCCAAGTGATTCAAGTGTGGTTTGCACGCCGATTAAAAATTCAGAAATAAAGGTGTTTGAAATATCTGTAACGATCACACCGACAATATTTGAGCTTTTTGACCGCATGTTGGCGGCGACGCGATCATACACGTACCCTAAATCTTCCATGGATTGCAGCACTTTTTTTCGAGTTGCTTCTGAGATTCTAGGGTTGTTGCGAACAACGAGTGAGGCCGTTGAAGTCGATACACCGGCATGCCGGGCGACTTCCTGTAATGTGACACGCTGCTTGTTCATTTTTTTCATTTTATCTTCACCAACTTCAATGAATTGCCTACCTTTGGTTCATGATCAAGATGGATTTCTCCATCAAACGAGCCGAACATTCTTAGTTTTATTATACCTTAATCAGAGGGTGTTGATGAAGTGATGTCATATTGCATTGTCAAATAGGGGGGATAAAAGTTTAAAAAGATGACCATTGACAGCTTTCTTCTAGAGGCGTAAAATATAAAATTATTCAGATATAGAAACATTTTAAGTAAATATCGAAAGCTATGATTGCTATGGGTCACACTATGGCAGGAGCAGCTTCTGGAGAGACCGCATGTATGTGCGGCGCCGAAGGGTTCACAATCTCAGGCAAAAGGACAGAAGAGTACGAAATATTGTATTTGTGATGCATGGATGTTGCCATGTATTGCTTTTCTCTATTTTGCTATTCTTTTATGACCATGAGATTGGAGCGCATCCAATCTCTTTTTTTATGGACTTTTTGAGCGTTCATTATTTCAGTATAGGATCGTGTCGTAGGAGGGCGTTGACATTGGCACAGCAAGAGTTAAAACGAGATTTATCAAACCGCCATGTACAGTTGATTGCAATTGGCGGAACCATCGGAACAGGGCTGTTTTTAGGCTCTGGAAAGGCGATTCAATTGGCAGGACCGTCGATCATTTTTGCCTATTTAATTGTCGGAATGGCTATCTTTTTTGTCATGAGGGCACTTGGAGAATTGCTCTTATCGAAGACGGGCTATCAATCCTTAACGGATATTGCAGAGGACTATCTTGGCCCATGGGCTTCCTTTGTGACAGGGTGGACGTATTGGTTTTGCTGGATAATGACAGCGATGGCTGATGTCATTGCGGTCGGGGTATATGTGCAGTATTGGTTTGACATTCCGCATTGGATTCCCGCCATTATTTGTTTATTGATTTTACTAGGGTTTAATTTACTAACGGTGAAGCTTTTTGGAGAAATGGAATTTTGGTTTGCACTGATTAAAGTGATGACGATTCTACTGTTAATTGGTGTTGGAATGGTCCTGTTAATCATTGGTTTTCAAACAGATGCTGGACCTGTGACGGTCACAAATCTTTGGTCACACGGCGGGTTATTTCCACATGGTGTCACAGGCTTCTTACTGTCATTCCAAATGGTGATTTTTGCGTATGTGGGAGTGGAACTTGTCGGTGTATCCGCAGCAGAAACGGCGAATCCTCAAAAAAATATCCCATCTGCGATTAATAAAATTCCATTAAGAATTCTCTTTTTCTATGTGGGTGCGATCTTTGTTTTATTATGTATCAACCCATGGACCGAGCTTAGTGCATCAGAAAGTCCTTTTGTGAAAACCTTTGGACTCATTGGTATACCAGTAGCAGCGGGGATCATTAATTTTGTCGTCCTGACGTCTGCGGCTTCCGCTTGTAATAGCGGTATGTTCTCAACGAGCCGAATTTTGTATAATCTCAGTCACCAAAAGCAGGGACCGGCTTCCTTTGGCCGTTTGAATAAGCATGCTGTCCCAAGTAATGCACTGTTTGTTTCAACGATCGTCGTGTCTGTAGGGGCTCTTTTAAGCAAGCTGATTCCAGAACAAGCTTTTGGAATTGTGACAACGATCAGTGCGATTTGTTTCATTTGGGTATGGAGTATTATTTTAATATGTCACCTGAAATATAAAAAAACACGTCCCGAACTGCATAAGGCGTCTACCTTTAAAGCGCCATTTACACCTTTTGTGAATATAGCGGTTCTTGTGCTATTTGCTGCCATTCTTGTCATCATGCTTTTCGCTGATGCAACACGTCCAGCCCTGTTATTGACACCAGTATGGTTCGGGTTCTTATTTTTGATTTATGCACGAAAGAAACGTCGTGCTGTTTAATGAAAAAGCCGTAATAGGCTTTTTTTTGAATCCTTTTTTCTTATGAATCGTAATAATCTTAGAAATATTTAGGGGGAGGAGGATAAGATTGGGTATAATATTATTTGGTGTTATTTTTATACTGCTATTAATACCTGTCATAATAACAAGTTTATTTTATATGGAAAGGTATTATAAAATCATTTTGAAGTTTTTCCGTGGTGTAAATTGGAGAGGAATTAACTTTAAAGGTAACTTAAAATGGGTTGATTTAAAAAAATTAATAAAGAGAGCTGTGATAAAATCTCTCTTTATTAACAGTTTGCGGAAACTTACTGTTTGGGGCATCCTTTTTTCGTTTTTCCTTCTTCTATTTGTTCAGCATTTTAAATTTAAAGAGTTATATTTTTATGTTGGATTATTATTTCTGATTCTTGTCGCTTTCCTTTTAGCATATAAAAATGATAAGCAAGAGGTCAATGTTGCACAATACGGTACTAAGCTAAGTATAATGATATTGTATCCTCTTGTTCTTTTATTAAAGTTTTTAGAGAATGTGTCTAACGTTAACATGATAGCAATAATAGTTTTTTTTACGGCTTTATATTCTTATTTATTTCTAAAAAGTGTAATGGACATTTTTAAATCTACTTTTATGCATTTAGCAAATTTCATTTTTATTTATGTCTTTTTTAATTTTATCATTGGTGCTGTTTTCGGGGCTTTTTACATTTATAATGATCACTTCGAATATCATTATAGTGGTGAGTATAAGGGTAATGGCACTCTTTTAATCTTATATAAAGGATTAGAACCTTTTTATAATTACCCGATCATCCAAGTTGACGAGGGGAATATTGCATATATTCCAATGTTTGAATTTATTATAGGCAACATCTTTAATATTATTCTTGTTGGTATATTTATTTCATATTTTGTAAATAAATTATCAACTAAAAATGAAAGAAATTGATCAACTCATTCATTTCAAATTGAATACTCCGCCAGTTACTCAAAGCACAGTCAATTTTAAAGACTGTGCTTTTGCTTATTTAACGATTTCGAATCTTCAACATATAGTATGCATTAAGAATGATCAGAACGAGTCCAATGATGATGATCGAAAAGAGCTGAGAGTGATTGGCTCCAAGAGAATACACAATCAAAATAAACATGGCACCGGTCAATAAAATATTCATCATTTGATGGGTGTGAAATAGCCCATCCAGCATCACATGTTTTTCCCCTTCATCAGAAATGGCGAGTAGCTTTTTGCCATAATCCTTATCGGATGGACTTGGCAGAGGACGATTAGGGTAGACGAGTTTTAGAACAGAGAGCGCAACATACGAACTGATAATGGTGATGATAAACAAAGCGGCATTGATAAGAATAAGCCAGAGTGGCTGCTCAGTCACGATGGCCATACCAATGGCAATAATGGATAAAATGGTACTCACCGTATTAGCTAACGTTACATCAGTAAAAGTTCGATACTGTTTTGCTTCCAGTTCATCCTCCTCATCACCAGATACCGAAAGTGATACTCTTTTCTTCATACGTGAAATGCCTGAAACACAATAAATGATCAATAGGATAGTCAATCCAGTCATGACAAGAGTCGCTTCAAATGCAGCAGCAAGAAGTGTCATCTCAAATTCGGCTGCCAGCAAACAGTAAGCACCGAGAAAACCAAGGAGAGCACCTAACAACATTTTGTATATGGTTTTCATGTGAGTTCATCCTCCTCAAATAGAAAAATACGTTCAATGGGTTCCTGAAAAATACGAGAAAGCCTCATAGCAAGTAAGAGAGACGGCATCAATTCATCTCGTTCCATTAAGCTGATGGTCTGGCGGGAAACCTTTGCTCGTTTCGCAAGCTCAGTCTGATTTAAACCATCACGTGCCCGCAGCTCTTTTAGACGATTTTTCATTCTGTCACCTCAGCTCTGATTAAAATCTTCTCCTAATTGTAAAGTATCATATTCATTTTGACAAGTATAGTTGTCAAAATGATAAAAATAATTGTCAGAAAGATCGCCTTTATTCAAAAGGGAATCAATGATACGCTATTGAAAAGAGAAACGAAAACAGGTGATGCCCATGTTCATTGATCAATTAAAAAATGACTTACATCAATCACAGCCATTATTTATTGGAGAAGAGACAGCGTTCAAAGCAGCAGTCCTTGTCCCTTTGGTGCAAGTAAACGGGGAATGGCACGTTTTATTTGAAGTGCGATCATTGACGATGAGAAAACAGCCTGGCGATATTAGCTTTCCAGGAGGCAAACTTGACGGCGGCGAAACCGCACAAGAAGCTGCACTGCGAGAAACCTATGAAGAACTAGGCATTCCGCCCGAGTCAGTCAACATGCTTGGACAGCTCAGTCCTTATATTGCCTCTCCATCCTTCGTGGTGTATCCATATGTCGGGATCATTGATGAACAACAGGTCAAACATTCCTATAATCAAGAGGAAGTGGAGGAGACCTTTACTGTGCCTCTATCATGGCTCTGCCAATATGAACCGTACTTACACCATGTATCGGTTCAGCCAACACCAGGCGAGGACTTCCCTTATGAAAAAATCATGAATGGTGAAAAATACATCTGGGGGAATCGCTTGATTGAGGAGTGGTTTTATGATTATGAGAGCTATACCATTTGGGGATTAACAGCCCGTATATTAAAGCATTTTGTGACTGTTGCAAAAAGAAATTCCTAGAGAACTCAGCTCTAGGAATTTCTTGTATAAAGACGCTCTTTTGCGGTTTCTTTCCCTTTTCCAATTGGGATGGTGGTTCTAGCTTGGCTCAATCCATATGAAGGCATGTTCACGTAGATAGATTCATATGAGCCGGCTTGAATTTGATACGTTTCATGATAAATTCCAACTGCATCATTATTTCGTGCTCTTTGGTTAAATCCTTTCCAAGCAGCCAAATGCTTCTCCATCTTGGCGTAGGCAAGGAGGTCCTCTGATGACTTCCAATATTGGATCATGGTGACGGTGCGTAAACCGAAGTAATTTTCTGTCCCGAGAAAACCAAGTTTTTCTTGATGGGTATAGAGTTCTTTGATCATCCCCGGCATCGCCATAAACACTGGCAGCCATTGATGGACAGCCCAGCGTTTATTGATTCTCATTCCGATGATGAACACAACAATCGGCTCAGAATTGTCTGTTGTAAACCGGCCAGCACGTAAGTTTTTTTTCATTCGTTCACCCTTCTTTCTTCATCAATTCACAGGTCTCCATGCACCAATCAATGCCAGCTTGCGCCACTTTCTTTCCATAATCTAACGTAAACAGCCAATACTTCGCATCAGCTTTATCTGGATACAGCTCTTGAATGTTTTGTTCAATTGAAACGTATGTCTCATAACGGATACGGAGCTGCCTCTCATAATCCTGTAAAAGCGCTATTTTCTTCTCAAACGAAAGATATTGGCCGAAGAATAGCTTCAATAACACTTCATTTCGTTCTGATGGTACTTGATCGAGCGGCTGCGCCAGCCATTGCCTCAGAGTGTCCAATCCTTTTTCAGTCAGATGATATTCACGCTTATCTGAGCGGCCAGTTGTAGAAGCAGGTGAAACCTTTGCGAGTCCGTCTTCGACAATTAACTTTAAGGCAGGATAAATTTGCCCATAACTAATTTTCCAAAAGTGATGCAAGCTCTTATCAATTAATTGCTTCACTTCGTACCCGGACTTACTATCTGTCGTTAAAATACCTAAAATCGCATACGTCGTATCATTGTATTTTTTCATTACATCAACACACCTATCTAAAAGATATATCATTTAGATATATAATAACCGATAGCTACTACAGATACAAGATGTATGAGACAAAAGAAATTCTATAAAGGAGGTGGAGAGATCAATGATTTTGTTAATCAATGAGACGAATCATTCATATAGATTGAACGATCATATTTTGCATGGGGACATATGAGTAAATAGAAAATCTGGATCATGACGATCCTGGGGTACTAATCATTGGTGCAATCAGCTGGATAGCATTTCAAGCAATCGCAAAAAAGAGTGTATTGAATCAACCCTACGCCTTTGCGTATAAGACAAATGATCGTGTGAACTGGTTCAATGTAACGGAGAGAAACGGAAAAGTAACAGGTCATCTGAATGAGACCATTTTAGAGGAAAACCCGAAAAGGCATTATGATCCCAATATATTTATCAACAAATATCAAGCAACTGAGAAATCAATTGAAAACGGTTACGAATTTCAAGTGAAGCAAGGGAAAGAGGCTAAAGTGTACCTTGCTGAAAAAAATCTTTCTGTGAAAAAACAAGGTGAAAAGCAAAGCATCACATCCAAAGCAGTTAATCAAAAACAACTACGTGCTGTTCAAAAGGACATTCACGTTCAATATGATGAACTCATGGAAGACACTGAAAATAGATTTCATGATTATGTAAGAAACTTCAATAAGAAAGTAACAGGCGCTTATGGTTATCTGTATACGGCGGAGGACAAACAACTATTTCTACAAGTGAAAAGCATGCATATTGAGATTGGATGGAACGGCTCTTTTCTAATAACAACTGTTTCTGAAGAAGGTTGTAAGCCCTATAAAGAAATGAAATTAGAAGTCGGCGGATTTACTGATGGGGGAGAATTTTTCGAAATGAGCTATGATCCTATAATTGAAAAAGGTGTCATTATAGGTTCGACTGATCGAGATGCAAAATCAATAAAACTGCCAGTTAAAATGACAGACGGTAAAGTAGAGTTAAAAGCTTTCACGAAAGAGGAATATAAAAAACAAGCTAAAGCATTTAAAAAGAAGGCAGAAGAAAAGAAAAAATAGGTGATCTTAAAGCAGATGAGTGAATCAACTTATCTGGTTTTTTATGAATTTTTGATGAATGATAAGATGAACTTACGTATCTTGCGGTACATATTCACCGCCTCATTTCTTATCAAGAACTAAAATAAATATGGACCACTTGCCTTGTGATGAGGCAAGTGGTTTTTTGGGTTGTATCGGTTTATGTTCCGATAGGTCGCTCTGTTGGACCAGGATTTGTATCATGTAACGAATTGTAAGACACCGTTTGTCCGACAACAACGATGACTAAAGCGAAAATGAGTAAACTCATTTTTTTCATCATCATTCCTCCATTCGAGTGTGGTTTGTTCCATGTGATAGGCGTCCTTTAAAAAGAGATATGCCTGTTGAATGGAACCCAGATCTTCAAAGTGTTTGGCAGCTAATGCACTCAATTCACGGGCACTTTCAACATCCTTCAATTCTTTTAGAATGCTGATGTCATCGAAACAGGTTTGAGCTTTTTGGGATATGTCTTCAGTGAAATATAGGTGATAGAGAAAATTCATTTTTGCTGTGTAGATGGGGTTTTTCTCCATTTCTTGTTTTTGTTTGACCAATTCAAAATAATAGAGAGCTTGCGACCTTTCATCGATGGAGAGTAGCTCTTTTAGTAACATAAACATGGAGTGTTGGAAATAACAAGATGAAAGGTAGTCATCATCACTAAGAGCCTTTTCTAGGGCATCAATACATTTTTTTGACTCTCCAGCTTCGGCATATAGAATACTGATATTATGATAAAGCTGTGATGTTAGAAAATGATCGTTTAATCGATTTGAGATGTGTAATGCTTTTGTGTAGTAGTTCTCAGCTCTTTTGAAATCGCCAATATCCATGAAGTTGGTGGCGGCGATCACAAAAGCTGCTGCCAGTCTTCTTTCATAGCCATCATGACCTTTGAAAATATCAATGGCATTCTGAATATAGTGAAGTGAAATCAGGCTTTGTCGAAGCAGCATATATAGGTTTGCAACCTTCGTATGGAATTCGGCTACTTCTATTTCATCAGGAATGCTTTGTAGTTTTTTCTCGGCAATTTTAAATAGTCCGATGGCTGATGCATAGTCTCTGTTATATGAAGCGTAAAGGGCTTTGTATAGGTAAAAATAGTATTCAATTAAGTCGTTTGTTTTAGAAGGACATTCTAGCTCTGTCTGTTCATTCAGTTTTTTACCCCTTCGTTCATATAACATGAGCTTAAACTTGCCTTCCAGTAATGAATAGTAAGTCAAGACCTCCTGATTTTCTTCCATTTCTTGAAGTAATTCCTTTAATTCTGTGTAGATTGTCTTTGCATTGTGTACATCATGCTTACGAATGGCAATTCGCCAATCATTTAAACGGTTCCCCACCTGTTCAGCTGAAATGATCGTCATTCAAATTTCACCTCTTTAACATCCTTTCGCCTGTTTCAATAAAAAACGATATCACAATTTTTGGTAAAATATAATCGTTTCTGGGAGGTGATTGACAGGAGGTAATAAAAAGGACCTTATGTCATGAGATATACGATATTGTAATGGTGATGGATTGTTTGTACAAATGACTAAAATCTTTTTTTGAGAGTCTAAAAACGTGGAAGTTACAATTGTTTTTATGTTTATGTTCGAAAATACCATCTGTATATACGAAATAAAGCTATTTTAACTATGGGAGAAGAACAATGAAAGGTCGATCTAGAAGGGAAAATCAGTTATGATGTTGCTAGATCATTTTGGAAAAGAAACTGGTAATTGATGAGAAAGGTGAATAACCAATACAAATGCTAGCCTTTCAGAAAGGATGTTGAAATGAAGAAAAGGTTTCAAATATTAAACTGGAAAATGACAGTTGTGATTACGACGCTTTTACTTGTTTTAGTGACTCTTTATATCTCAAAGAGATACTTTTATAGCAAAGAAATTGAGTTACTGACAGAATCTTGTCAACAAGCAGACGGCAAAATCATACTAGAAACAAATAGTTTGTCTATGGATTACTCGTTTGAGTGTAAGGAAAAATAAAACAGGCAGAAAGTTGCCTGTTTTACACCAATTAAAACCCTAAATTTTGTAACCACTTGTTTAACACGGCCTCTCGTTTCTCAGCGTTGAAGCGATCGTATTTTCCTAAATTTAAATGGGATGAAATTTCACCGTCATTCATAAACAGAATTCTCTCAGAGCAAAGGGCGACTTTTGGATCATGTGTGACAAGCAGCAGAGTTGTTCCTTCAGAATGGATTTGAGAAAAAATATCCATGACTTCCTTTGTGGTACTTGAATTAAGAGCACCTGTTGGTTCATCGGCAAAAAGAATGTTTGGTTCATTCATAAGAGCTCGACAGATAGAGGCTCTTTGGAGTTGACCTCCTGATACTTCTGATAAATATCTATCAGCTAAATGATCAATATCAAGTTTCTCCATTAGATATTTAGCTCGTTCATTTACTTCTTTTCTCGGCTTTTTTTTCGCTAAGTAAGCTGCAGCAATAATGTTATCAAATAGATTGAGGTTTTTTAGTAAATGGCTGTGTTGAAAGACGAACCCCATCTCTGTTAAGCGCAAAGCTGTTAACTGTTTGTCTGTCATTTCTGATAGCAGTTGATCTTTATATTTGATCTCTCCTGTTGAGGCTGTCTCTATACCGCTAAGTTGATAAAGCAAAGAGGTTTTTCCGCACCCTGAAGGTCCCATAATGGTGACAAATTCTCCGGGTTTAATCGATAAGTGAATATTTCTAAGAATAGTCTGTTTTTGTCCTTTTAATGAATCAATTTGCAAAGACAATTGCTTCGTTTCAATTAATTGTTCCATGTGAAACATCTCCTTATGAAAGTGTATGACGGCTCATTTTACTAGAAAAAAAGGACTTCAATAACCACGAGATTACAGCTAAATTCACAATAAACAGCCATAGCGGATACACGACCGATACCCATTGCGGGGCTAACCAATGAAGGCTTGATGCTCCTAATGATGCTCCGCCTACACTCATCAACGCCGGACCAATGGTGTGAACAGTGATTGTTCCAATGAAGGCGCCAAAAGAAAGAACGACGATAAAACTTGTTAAGTATTGATATGTTAAATCCTTTTTAGAAAAACCAATCGTTCTTAACATGAGATTACGATTTAAGTCTTTTGCCCTTAACATGTGCAGAAACATCATGAACATTAGGCTGGCTGTTCCAAAAGCTGCGATTGTTGAGTATAATGCAATCACCTTTACTAGAGATGCTGTGCTTCCTATTGTTTGATGAACATATTCTTTCATATCTGTTACTTTTGCAGGAGACATATTTGCTGCAAATGCTGCTTTTTTTTCTGCGATATTTTTCCCTTGTTTTAGTTGTATTTGAATGGTTTTCCAAAGGGATGCTTGACGAAAAGGCTGAGATAATGCTTTAGCTGTTTTCCCTCCGTTGGTGACATCTTGATAAATGCCGGTGACCAATCTTTGAACTTGCTGTCCATTTGTAGAGAGAGTGACTTTTTCTCCTATCTTTTTCTGAAGTGAGTCAGCACTCAACACCGATAAAGCAATTTCTTCCTCCTTCAACGGTTCCCTTCCTTGTAAATAGGTGAGAGGGAAAGCAGACAGGTCACCTGTTTCTAAATAGAGCGTTTCTAATGTATTCTCCATTGTTATGGACTGTAGAGAAGTTGTTTCATATACAGCAGATGTGCGAATATCTAAATCTTCGCGAATCATAGACTCGATTTTATTTGTATTTTTCTCTAAATCATTTCCTTGCCGTATATCGATTCGAAGATCACTTTTTCCAGAGCCAAGATATGTGATGAAATCCGGTGATTGCAATGTATGACATAACTGAATCGGCATCAGCATTAAAAATGTACAAAGTGCGATGATACAGATAATCGTTGAATACATTTTCATTCGCGAGAACAGATCTTTCAAACCAAACCAAAAGTTGATAGGGAGGAACATGTTTCTATTGAGATGCATAGGGATTAGTTTTTTATGACTTGGTGAAGAGATGCCACCTTGAAGTGCCTGAGCTGCTGATATTCGGCCAAACTTTCTTAGGACAGCATAGCTGAATGAGATGACGATTATTGCCGTCAAAATAGACACGAAAAGCGGAATCAACTGATGAGTAAAAGATGGATGTTTCCCCATATACCGCTGAATATTGGCCGTAAACAAATCACCAAATATCAGCGTGAACAAATATCCTGCTATACACCCTATACAGGCAAGCACAGCATACTTCCCAACGTATAATTGTTTGATTTTTGATAAAGAGATGCCTAGTACTTTTAAGATCCCAATTTCACGTTCATCCTCTTCTATAGCGGCAGTCATAGCCAGACGGAGAGAGAGGAGGGAAATGCTAATAAGCAGAAAGCAAACAAGAAGGAGAATGGCGATCACCATACCATCTGTCAGAGCATTCAGCATGCGAAGCAGGGGTAATGTGACAGCTGGTCCCTGTTGTGGCAGCTCAGATGATTGATAGAGTGATTGAAAAGCATCTGCTTGCGCAGCATCATGTAGTAAAAATTCAATCAAGTACTCCTTCTTTTGAAACACTTGATTCAGTGCCGCCCAATCCGAATCATGCAGAAGAAATCTCTTTGAGCTGACAAGACTTGGATTCATTTGGGCATCTCGTAAGAACGCTTTGATTTGAAAAGAGAAGTGATGAGGTCCTTTTGTAATGAGTAATCTTTCGCCAATCTTTAAATGGTATTTTTGTTGAAAATAAATAGGGACTGCTACTTCTCCTTTATTGACCCTTAGCTTTTCATTTTGTTCATTTAAAAGAAAATCAAAAAAGCGATTTTGCTTTACAAATAAATGATCCATCACACCTGCTTGAGCAGGCGTCTGCCCGAACTTGATGCTGATGTGTTCGACCGGAATCATTGGAACAATTTGATGTGCCTTTACCATGGACTGTTTACTTGAAAATGTGTCGACAGCTTGTTCATCTAAGCTGCCATCGTGCATTTGGACAAAATCTGGTGCTTTGGCTGATTGGAGTAAATCTGAAATGGAACCATTCAGCTGTGCCGACATTTGCGCAGCGCTTGTTGCTAAAAATGATGTCATCATGATGCAAATGGTTAAGCCGACTGAAATGAGACGGTGGCGGGTTAAGTCTTTCTTGATAAACGTCATTCTCATGAGGCTGATTCTCCTTCATGTTGAAGCATATTTTTTGTCAAAAAGCCAAGTGCAAACATCAAGGTACTGACTATTAACACGGTCACATACATGTTGGCTGAAAAATTGTTGAACAAGAACCCATACATCATTTGACCGAGCGGAGCGGCACATTGAGAGACCATTGTCAGATTGGCCATGACTTTTCCTAATTGAGCATTTGGTGTTTTCTTTTGTACATGTGAGATGACAACGATCGAAATCATTGTGAGCAGCATGGCAATTGGAAGACATCCTGCTAAAAAGAGAAAATAGGCTGGCCATGTACCAAATTGAAGAGCCATCTTGGATGTTGAGAAAGCGACAGGCAGTAAGATGACGGCAATGATAAGCAGCCAGCGATATAAAGTAGGAATACGCCAATGCTTCGCTACAAGCCCAACTAGCAAGGCACCTGCGATGACGGCAAACTCAATTAAGCCCATTCCTATTCCATACATGATGTCACTGCTTTTCATTGTGACCCTTAAAATAATTGGGCCACCAACGATAAAAAATGGTGTGAGGATGAAATTTAGCAGCGCTGCAAGCAGCATGGCTCTTTTTAAAAATGACTGGCTGCCGATATAGGAAAATCCTTGTTTTATATCTTTCACGAGCACTTTGGTCATTGGCTCTGTGAGAGGGCTAGGTGAGAACGAGATATTTAAACGTAAAAGCAAACATGCTGAGAGAAAAAATACGATGCTGCTAACGCCGATAATGGCCTGACTCCCAATGAGTCCGTATAAAACGCCGCCAATGATAGGAGCGACAACACCTGAAAGTGCCTGCACCCCATTAACAATGCCATTCGCTTGTTCTAATCTTTCTTCTTTCACTAGCTGAGGAATGCTGGACATTACAGCAGGAGCATAGAACGTACTCATGACCCCAAGAAGAATCATGACGGCTCCAATGATATATAATGAATCATTTCCTGAGAATAACCAGAAATAAAAAGCCAGAATCATAATGCCAGTAAGAACATCAAATAAGATCATCAAATTTCTTCTGTTAAACCGATCAGCAATGGCTCCTGCTAATGGCGAAAGGAGGAGCGGGATATTGGATAAAGCGAAAAGTAGGGCATATAAATCAACACGGTGTGTCATATCCAGCACATGTAAAGATAGAACAAACCGAATCAAGGAAGACCCAAAAACGGAAATAATCTGTCCGAGGACGAGGTAGATGAAGTGGGTGGAACCTTTTTTGGCTGACAACGACATGAAAATCACTCTCCTTTTAGACCGACCGTCAGTCTATGATGTATTCAGGATTGGTATTGAAGTGACCAATCACTGATTATTGTCTTCCAGCTCTCCAGCTAAACGCTGGAGGAGGAAGGAGAAGCTTCCTTTTTCTGCATGTAATGAGGATTCAAGGATCGAGATAAACGCTAGAGCTCGTTGTGTACTTTCTTCTGCGGTCCATTGGAAAAGACCTTCATCAAAGATGACCTGTGCAGAAGCAAGGAGAAATTCGACCGTCTCTTGCGGATACTCCGTTTGAAATATTCCTTCTTTTACACCTTGTTGAATGACATCTGCCAAAACGGGTGATAGCTCTTTAATGGCTTTGATCAAGCTTTTTTGATGCATTTCAGCATTAGCAGGTTGATGAAATTGTTCGATCATGCCCTCTTTATGACTGCCCTGCTTGGGAGATTGCGCCATGATGATACGAAATAGTTTATCAACCACTGGCAGGTCTGGATCAGCTGCAATGCGCTTTGCCACAATGATATCTGCTTTGATGATCCTGTCGATAATCGCATCCATCACCTCTTCTTTGGAGGTAAAGTAATAATAGAATGTGCCTTTTGCAATCCCAACGGCTTTCAGGATGTCAATAATTGTTGTTTGCTGATAGCCCTTGGTTGAAAAAAGCACCTCTGCTGCGTTTAAGATGTCATTTTTGCGTTCTTCAGGATGTTTAACGGTTCTCATAAAGCCATCCTTTCTTTTGACTAGACTGTCGGTCGGTCCCTTGCTTTGATTAAACACTTTTCAGCCCCCATTTGTCAACGGCTGTTTTTTGAGGGCTTTGCATGTATTGTGCAATGACACTATGATACATTGAATGAAAACACCTTCAGGGGAGGTGCTGTGTGCCATTTTTGACCAATGAATTGGCTCAAGTGATGGTTGAACGTACGATGCATATTTTACATCAAAACATCAATGTCATGAATTCAGATGGTGTCATGATTGGTTCTGGTAAACGAAAAAGGATTGGACAGAAACATGATGAGAAACGAGGGGTGTTTGGATGAAAATTGTGATCGCACCAGATTCATTTAAAGAAAGTTTAACTGCCTATGAGACAGCATGTGCCATTGAACGAGGGTTTCGATCTATTTTGCCACATGCAGAATATATGAAAATTCCTATGGCAGATGGAGGCGAAGGTACGGTTCAATCGTTGGTTGATGCGACTGACGGGTACATTGTCCAGCAAGTGGTCACAGGTCCGCTTGGTCAACCTGTCGATGCCTTTTTTGGCATGCTGGGAGATGGACAGACCGCAGTTATAGAAATGGCAGCAGCATCAGGACTACACCTTGTCCCGCCAGAAAAAAGGAATCCATTATTCACGACGTCTAGAGGGACAGGAGAATTAATGCTTGCGGCGCTGGATAAAGGGGCTAAGCATTTAATCATTGGTCTTGGCGGAAGCGCAACAAATGATGGCGGCGTTGGCATGATGCAAGGGTTAGGCGCTTCTTTTCTCGATAAAGCAGGTCAAGAGCTCACGCCGGGCGGTGGATCACTGAATCAATTAGCTTCTATTGATCTGTCTCGACTCGACCCAAGATTGCAATCGGTCCGTCTGGAAGTAGCGTGTGATGTAGATAATCCTTTAACGGGTGAAAGAGGAGCGTCTGCGGTATTCGGTCCTCAAAAGGGAGCAGATACAGAAATGGTTCAAGTGTTGGACAAGAATTTATCTCATTTTGCACAAATGGCTAAACAGCAGCTTCATGTCCCCTTTGGCGATGCAGCAGGTGCAGGAGCGGCAGGGGGACTTGGTGCGAGCTTATTAGGATTTTTACAGGCCGATCTGCAAAAGGGAATCGATATTGTACTGAAGGCCGTTCACTTTGATGACGTATTAAAGGACGCAGATCTAGTGATTACAGGAGAAGGCCGGATTGATCGGCAGACCATTTACGGCAAAACGCCGATCGGTGTAGCCAACGCTGCGAAACAATATGGACTCCCGGTGATTGGCATCGCTGGCTCCCTTTCAAAAGACAGTGCAGTTGTACATGATCATGGCATTGATGCGCTTTTTAGTATTGTTCCGGGCGTCACCACTCTTGCTGAAGCCATGCAGAATGCTAGTGTTTATGTAGAGAGAACAGCGAGGAATATTGCGGCTGTGATGACATTTGGAAGAGAGAAGTAAATGATGAAAAATGTTTCCTTTTCTATCACATTCCTTTCTATAGAAATGTGGTAAAATTGTTATAAATGAAAAAGAAAGTTGGAGGAAACACAAATGTCTAATCTACCGAATTGTCCTTCGTGCAGTTCACCCTATACATACGAGGATGGCACCATGCTTATTTGTCCCGAATGTGCGCATGAATGGTCGCTAGAACAAGAACAAGTGGCAGAGGAGCAGCTTGTTGTCAAAGATGCGAATGGGAATTTATTAAGTGATGGTGACACGGTCACTGTGATTAAAGATTTAAAAGTCAAAGGTTCTTCTTCGGTCTTAAAAATAGGGACGAAGGTCAAAGGCATTCGTTTAGTGGAAGGCGATCATAACATTGATTGTAAAATTCCTAGCTTTGGCGCGATGAAGTTGAAATCGGAGTTTGTGAAAAAGATATAATGAATGAAAAGAGGCTGATGATCTACAGCCTCTTTTTCATTTCATTATTTATAGGTGAAAGGAATAATCTTAATCAGAATTCCATACATATGTACCTGTTGAATATAATTATTTTTTAAAAAAATCAAGCCTCTTTTCACATAAAAATTTACAGTTTTCTTAACCTTACCTTAAAAAAAGCAGATGATTCTCTAAATTTCGTCTAATCCCCTTCACAACTTTTGGGCATTGCTGTACCATATGGAAGTGTTCTTCTATTTTTGACGGATCATGGTGTTTATCAGGAAATAGATGATAGATGATAATTTGACAAAGAAGGAGAGGTAACGTGACGAACGTTTTAGAACTGCATAATGTATCTAGGCATATTCGCGGGAAAAAGATTGTTCAAGATTTGAGCTTCTCTGTTCAAGCGGGCGAAGTCTTTGGCTTTTTAGGGCCGAATGGCGCAGGAAAAACGACAACCATTCGCATGATGGTCGGTCTTTCTCCCATTACATCTGGTGACATTCTGATTAATGGTCATAGTATTCAAACCTCATATCAGCATGCGATCCAAGATGTCGGTGCGATTATTGAAAACCCAGAAATGTATAATCATTTAACGGCAAGGCAGAACCTTGTTCATTTTGCCAGAATGAATGGAAAAGTGGATGAAGGTCGAATTGATGAGCTGCTAGAGCTAGTCAGTTTGCAGCATGTGAAACATAAGCGTGTCCGTACGTTTTCATTAGGAATGAAGCAGCGTTTGGGCATTGCACAGGCATTGATACATAAACCGAAACTGCTGATTTTAGATGAGCCGACCAATGGACTAGATCCAGAGGGAATTCGAATGATACGAGATTACTTGAGAAGGCTGGCAAAGGAAGAAGGCCTTGCTGTCATTGTTTCAAGTCACCTCATGTCAGAGATGGAATTGATGTGTGATCGTTTTGCTATTATCCAAAAAGGAAAGCTGATTGCGATTGAGGATCAGCGTACGGAGACGAAGCAGGATGATTTGGTCAATTATCGAATGAAGGTAGCATCAAGCGAGCTTGAAGAAGCGCAAAAGCTCATTGAAGCATTTGAGGAAGGTATCACAGTTAGAGAAGAGGAGCAGTACTTATTCTTCTCCATGCCAGAAGAGAACATGCCGCAATTGATTCGTCATTTGAGCGAGGCTTCGATTCATTTGTACGAAATCAAAATAGAAAAACAAACCTTAGAAGATAAGTTCTTAAGCTTAACAGGTAAAAAGGAGGCAGACGTATGATTCGCCTCATTCAAAACGAGTGGATGAAAATCAGTTATCGTGTTGGTACTTGGATTATGGTTGGGCTTCTTGTGTTAGGTATGATTGCGACATTGATTTTTGCAGTTAAGACAAATGACGAAGATCAAGCATCAGGTGATTGGAAACAGCAACTGCGAATGATCAATGATGAAGACAAGAAAGAACTTAAAGAAATGGAAAATGGTTTCTTTAAAAGAAACCTTGAAAAAGAGATAGCTATTAATGAGTATCGCCTGAAGCATAATTTACCGCCAGCTCAACAGTTTAGCGACAATGCTTGGGATTATGTGAAAACAAACGCCAATTTACTTCAGCTTGTCGGTGTGTTTGTGATTATTATTGCTTCTACCATTGTATCTGCAGAATATAAGCAGGGTACAATTAAGTTATTACTCATTCGTCCACCATCAAGGATCAAGATCCTGCTATCTAAATATATTACAGTACAGCTGTATTCTCTGTTACTTGTTGTGGTGCTGTTTATCTTGTCATTCATATTGGGTGCCATCTTCTTTGGACTCAACACTGATTATGTGAATCTGGTATATCAAAATGGTGAAGTGATTGAACGTTCACAGTTTGCAAATATGCTCTTTTATTATCTTGCCCATTGTGCAATGTTTGTCGTTTTGGGGACACTTTCCTTTGCCATTTCAACCGTATTTAGAAGTGAAGCTATATCCATTGCGATTAGTGTGTTAGCTTATGTTGTAGGTGGAACGATTACAAGTATTTTAATGTTCTTCTTTGATTGGGCGAAATACTTGTTATTTGCAAATGATCCATCTCAATACTTTATGGAACAAGTGACTCTTATAGAAGGTATGTCCCTAGGATTCTCATTAACAGTCCTAGTCATCTATTGGGCTATCTTCTTGGCGATCGCCTTCATTGTTTTCCAAAAGCGAGAAGTAAAAACAGGTTAATTTAACTTTTTAGGAGGTTACTATATGATTAAGCGTAAAGGTGAAAAAATTATGGGGATTATTAGTATTGTCCTCAATGTCATTGGTATTGGTTTCGGGGCATTGATGCTCTCTATGGATCAGTCGTTTTATAATCAAATCAATGAAGTGTTACAAGAGGAAGGCGAAACATTGCCAATTGAAACACTTGAGGCTGGGGTGAATGCTTTTGGTATCCAGTTCATGGTGGTTTCCGCCATTGCGGCTGTGTTAACGCTTGTCGGTGTGATTTTCTTGAAAACAGACCGCCGTGCCGTGATCTCTGGTATTCTTTTCTTGGTTTCTGCAGTCACTCTTTTAATTGGAACAGTCGGTCTTGCATTCGTTCCAATGATCTTGTTGATTGTGATTGGATTGATGTCCCTCATTAGAAAGCCGAAAGCAGATGCTTACACAAGCGAATATCCTTCATAAATAAAAGAAAAAGACATGCGCCATATGCGCATGTATTAGATTGTTGACAAAGGGATAAAATGCTCTTGCCTTTAGC
>NZ_AMSH01000044.1 GCF_000300535.1 Bacillus xiamenensis | reverse complement strand
TCATTTTAGCCCTTTGTCAACAATCTGAAAGCCGATCGTGTATCGGCTTTTTTTTATTGTTTTTTACTCTTTGTTCATCATTTTTTCATATGTCAATGATATAACATGACATGAAGGATAGTTCCATATAAAATAACAGTAGATATTATCTTATTGATGATAAGAGCTGGGAGGAAGGCTATGAGTTGGAATGCGAATTATGAGCGATGGATCAATGAAAAACACCTGGATACTGAATTAAGGGAATGGCTGGAGGCGCATCAGGATGATCAAAAAGCGCTTGAAGACTGTTTCTACAAAAACCTGGAGTTCGGAACTGGAGGAATGCGCGGAGAGATTGGTGCTGGAACGAATCGAATGAACGTCTACACCGTTCGAAAAGCATCAGCTGGTCTTGCGGCGTATATTGCAAAACATGGAGAGGATGCAAAAAAAAGAGGCGTCGCGATTGCATATGATTCACGCCATAAATCCCCTGAATTTGCGATGGAAGCAGCCAAAACGCTTGCTTCAAACGGCATTCAAACGTACGTATTTGATGAACTGCGTCCGACACCAGAACTCTCTTTTGCAGTACGGGAGCTGAATGCCTTTGCGGGTATTGTCGTGACAGCAAGTCATAACCCGCCAGAATATAATGGCTATAAAGTATATGGAGAAGATGGCGGCCAGATGCCCCCATTTGAAGCAGATCAAGTCATTAAAGAAGTAGATGCCATTGAAAATGAACTAGCGATATCAGTAGAATCAGAAGAAACATTGAAGCAAAATGGGCTGATCCGCATGATCGGAAAAGAAATTGATCAAGCGTATATCCAAAAATTAAAAACCATCAGTGTGCACCCTGAGCTTGCAAATGAAGTGGATATCAAAGTGGTGTTTACCCCGCTTCATGGGACAGCGAATAAACCTGTCCGAAACGGGCTTCAGGCTCTTGGGTATCAGCATGTGACCGTTGTGCCTGAACAGGAAAAGCCAGATCCACAATTCTCGACGGTTACGTCTCCAAATCCAGAGGAGCATGCAGCATTTGAATACGCTATCAAGCTTGGCGAAAAGCAAAATGCCGATCTCCTGATTGCAACAGATCCAGATGCAGACCGATTAGGCATCGCTGTTAGAGATCATGAGGGAGAATTTACTGTTTTAACAGGCAACCAAACAGGAGCGCTGCTGCTTCATTATTTATTGTCTGAAAAGAAAAAGCTAGGTCAGCTGCCTCCTCGTCCGGTTGTGATGAAAACCATTGTGACAAGTGAGCTTGGGCGTGCTGTGGCATCGGCATTTGGAGCAGACACGATTGATACGCTCACTGGCTTTAAATTTATTGGTGAAAAAATCAAGCAATTTGAAGAAACCGGAGAGTACACGTTTCAATTCGGCTATGAAGAAAGCTACGGCTATTTGATCGGTGATTTTGCACGAGATAAAGATGCGGTCCAAGCGGCGCTATTAGCCGTTGAAGTTGCTGCTTTTTATAAGAAACAAGGCAAGTCATTATACGATGCCCTCGTTGATATTTTTAAGGAATTCGGATTTTACAGAGAAGGGTTAAAGTCATTAACCTTAAAAGGGAAAGAAGGAGCGGAGCAGATTTCGGCCATCCTTCATACCTTTAGAACCAATCCGCCAGCTGCTATTGCAGGTCAGCGCATAACTGTTATTGAGGATTATCAATCAAGTCAAAGACACCTTGTGGCTGAAAAGAAAGAAGAAACCATTCATCTGCCGGCATCAAATGTCCTAAAATATTTCCTTGAAGATGGCTCTTGGTTCTGCATAAGACCTTCTGGTACTGAGCCAAAAGTGAAATTTTATATCGCCGTTAAAGGCTCATCTTTAACAGACAGCGAAGAAAAGCTAAAGCATCTATCAGAAGAAGTGATGAAAGTCGTTTATGATATTGTAGAAGAAACAGCTAAATAAAGAAAGCAACAACGCCATCGTGTCATACATGATGGCGTTTTTCTCAGCCAAAAGGATGAGAAGAAATCATCCTTTTTGAGAAAGAGCGAAGAAGGTGCTCATGGTATAATCAACGTAATGATAAGAGAAGGCAGCAAATGCCGGGGGTAAACAGGATGGGAGAATACCAAGAGAAGGTTCAAACCTTAAAGACATTAAAAGAAATTGCTGAAAAGCTCAATGAAGGCATGGAAATGAAAGAAACACTTCATGAAGTCCTTCAGATGCTCATGGATGTCACAGGCTTTCAGACAGCATGGATTTATTTTATAGAAGAAGACGGCTCATATGAGCTGATGGCACATGTATCCTTACCTCAAGCACTGGCAAAGGATCGAAAGAAATTGTTGTGCCAAAATGATTGTTATTGCATCAATCGATATACGAAGGGATCACTGCAATCAGCCACCAATATCATTAACTGTAAACGGATTGAAACGGCAATTGAACAAAAGCTTGGGGATACGGAAGGAATTACGCATCATGCAACCGTTCCACTCAAGGCATGTAAGCGCACCTTTGGTTTATTAAATGTGGCGGCAAAAGGTAAAGTCACATTTACACAAGAAGAGCTGAATTTACTTGAAAGTATTGCGCTTCAAATTGGTACGGCGATTCAGCGGATGAAGCTTGTTCAAAATGAGCAGCAGCATGCACTCCTTGAAGAAAGAAACCGTCTTGCACAGGATTTACATGATTCGGTCAATCAAATGCTGTTTTCTGTGAGTCTTACTGCAAAGGCAGCCCGTCAAATGACAAGCGATCAGAATTTAGGGGAAATGATTGATTTTATTCAGCATTTATCACAAGATGCCCTCATTGAAATGCGGTCACTCATATGGCAGTTAAGACCAAGAGGACTTGAAAAAGGGTTTACGACAGCAATTGAAGAGTATGCACAGCTTTTAGGGCTAAGCTGCACATTATCTTTATCCGGCTGTTTGGAAATGGATCATTCATGCCATGAGACTTTGTTTCGCGTATGTCAAGAAGCACTGAATAATTGTCAAAAACATGCGGGAGTAGAGGAAGTAGAGGTTAAACTTGAACAATCGGCAGACACGTTCGATATGAAAATAATTGACCATGGAAAAGGATTTCGGTATGACGAACAAATGAGCCTTCCTTCATTTGGGCTGAAAGGAATGGCTGATCGCATCCATCGAGCAGGTGGTACATTTTGTATTGATTCTGAGCTTGGCAATGGAACCACAATTCATGTAAAAGTGCCATTTTCTCAAGAAAGGAAGGGATCGTCATGAGAGTCGTCATTGCAGATGATCATCATATTGTGAGAAAAGGGCTGGTGTTCTTCTTGCAAACACAGCCTGATGTGGACATCGTAGGCGAGGCATCTAATGGAGTAGAGGCATTAAAGATTGTCCAACAAACGCAGCCTGACATTGTTTTAATGGATCTCTCAATGCCTGTGATGAACGGTATTGAGGCAACAAAACAAATGATGATCGATAGGCCGGAGACACGTATTGTGATTCTGACAAGCTATGCGGATAAAGATTATGTCATTCCAGCAATTCAAGCCGGAGCGAAAGCCTATCAGCTAAAGGATGTAGCGCCAGAAAAGCTGCTCACGACAATGATTGAAGTACAAAATGGCACGTATCAATTAGACGGTTATATTACAACCTTTCTTGTGCATCATCTGACAGAGCCAAAAGAGCAGAAATGGGCACTGATGAACGAGCTGACCAATAGAGAGCGGGATGTCCTATTTGAAATCGCAAAGGGCAAAAGCAACAACGAAATCGCCTCCTCGCTGTTTATTTCTGAAAAAACAGTTAAAACGCACGTATCTCATGTTTTATCCAAGCTAGAGCTGGCAGATCGAACCCAGGCCGCTCTTTATGCAGTGGATTATCAAAAAAATCAGCCGAAAGAGCTGCTTTAACAAAAACATGCAGTCACGGGCGCCAAAAGAAGAAAAAGGCTAAAATAAAGATCATTTTAGCCTTTTTCTTTATGTGTACATCGGTTCTGCATATGCTTCAGAAACGGCCGCCTCTGAAGCGTGGTCAATATACTGGAGGAGCCCATATAAACATTTTTCAACAGCTGCATCGTTTCGGTTAAATTGATACGCGTGTAAGAAATGCTCAATACGTTTCGAGAGCAAGTCATCTTGTGTACGTACCATAAGAATAAGTAAATTATCCCATTGCGAGCGATGCGTATAATAAAGTGCTTTATCATAATCCGCCACATTCATTAAACCTTCTCCTTTCCCTTGAGAAGTCTTCATTAGTTTGCTCGGATCATATCGACATTTTCAGGGGAAAAGTTGGTGTCCGCATAAAAAGGGGACCGGGAATTATAGGCTGAATAAATGCTTCATGTATGAAAAAAGATTGAACAGCAAAACCTAAGGGAAAATCTACATGAAAGTGAGATCAATGATATCATGCAGCCGAAATGGTGGATGCTTATTGCAGCAGGAATGATTTTATTCGGCAGTCTCATGGTGCATCCAGCATCAAAAGCAGCCGCATATCCCGCAGACAATTGGGAAAGGCTTGCTTATACTGCCTTGCAAGATGAATATGAAGGTGCCTCTTTAAACGATTATCATTACATTGGACGCACACAAGTGAATGATGAACAAACAAAAGATGTGTTTCGCGTCACCGTAAAGGAAGGCTCAACACTTTTTGCCGCCCACGCAGAAATTTATTTTCACCCGGAGACCGGTCATTTGATTAGTATTAACGTGTTTCGATTATAAAATAATAGCACCTCTTACCAAAAGAGGTGCTGATCATGAGATGTTTTACTTCATGTTTCCTTGAAGATAAGAGCGAATATCCACTCCGAGTGAATCCGCTAAACGCTGTCCGTAATCTTCATCTGCACGATAGAAGTTGCAAATTGCAAGTAATTTCGTTTTTTCATTTACGTCTTTCAAATCAGCTGTCAGGTTTTTAATCAATGCTTGTTTCTCTTCTTCAGAGTAGCTTCGATATTTTTCCCCCGCTTGTTTGAAATCGTTCGGTTTTTCAATTTTTTGTCTCACCATACGATCACCGTGAAGAACAGGCTCACTTTCTTTATAGTGAGGGTTCTCTTTTGGCTGATCGTCATAACGGTTTGGTTCATAGTTAATATGTCCGCTTGGACGAGTTGTTGTCATAAAGCCATCCTGCTGGTTATTGTGTACAGGCGCATAAGGGCAGTTGACTGGAATACGCAAGTAGTTCGCACCAAGACGATGACGCTGCGTGTCAGGGTATGAGAACAGACGACC
The DNA here is from genome assembly GCF_000300535.1 of Bacillus xiamenensis. GTDB lineage: Bacteria > Bacillota > Bacilli > Bacillales > Bacillaceae > Bacillus > Bacillus xiamenensis. The sequence goes on along the minus strand of NZ_AMSH01000044.1, from coordinate 22,056 downwards.
TTGAAGCAGTTTATCTTCAGATGCTTCAATTCCTGGAACTAGTGCACTTGGTGTGAAAGCAGACTGTTCTGTTTCAGCAAAGAAGTTTTCTGGATTACGGTTCAGTGTCATACGTCCCACTTTTTGCAGCGGATAATCTTCCTCGCTCCACGTCTTCGTAGGATCACATGGATCATAATCAAGTTCATCATAATCACTGAGCGGCATAAGCTGAACGTAAAGATCCCATGCTGGATAATTTCCTTTTTCAATACGATCATACAAATCTCTTGTCGCATGCTGGAAGTCGTTTGCTTGAATTTCTGCAGCTTCTTCCATTGATAAATTGCGAATGCCTTCTGATGGTCTCCAGTGGTATTTCACATATTTTGTTTCTCCGTATTTGTTTACCCATCTAAACGTATGAACACCAGAACCGCGCATTTCAGCGTAGTTCGCAGGAATACCTTCGTCAGAGAAGAGCCATGTGAGCATGTGAGTTGATTCAGGTGTTAAGGTCATAAAATCCCAATAACGGTCAGGATCTTGAATATTGGTTACAGGATCTGGCTTAAGAGAGTGAACCATATCAGGGAATTTGAGTGCATCACGAATAAAGAAGACAGGCAGGTTGTTGCCGACTAAATCGTAGTTGCCTTCTTCTGTATAAAATTTAACAGCGAAGCCGCGTGGATCACGTAATGTTTCAGGTGAACCTTTAGGATGAATAACCGTTGAGAAACGAACAAAAACGTCAGTTTGTTTCCCTTCTTCACTTAAGAAGGCTGCTCTTGTATGCTTTTCCATGCTATTTTCTACTTCAAACACACCATAAGCGCCGGCGCCTCTTGCATGAACGACACGCTCTGGGATACGTTCACGGTCAAAATGCGCAAGTTTTTCAATCAAATGGTAATCGTCAAGAAAGGAAGGTCCGCGGTGGCCGGCTGTTCTTGAGTTTTGATTGTCGCCAACAGGCACGCCCTGATTTGTCGTCAAATGTTTATGATTTGAATTTGTCATTCTTTTCTCCTCCTGTAAACAAAAAAATGGGTTCTAGCAATCTATATACCCTAATTATATTGAATAAAACATGATAGTCAATATTTATTTATAATAATTTTAAATAAATTATTATTACAAGGAGGTAAAGAAAAAGACGAAAGAAATGAATTCTTTCGCCTTAGAGCAGAAGCTCTCTGAGAGCATCTTTGTTTTGTGTTAAATCTTTTAATGTGTATTGATCTAGAACGCGTAAATAAGCAGTGAGTGCTTCATGAAGTACGTGCTTTAATGAGCAAATCGGGGAGATAATACAGCTGTTTTTCTTTGAATCAAAGCATTCAACCATGACTAAATCATCCTCTGTATAGCGGACAACCTCACCAATGTTAATGCTTTCTGGGCTTTTCCCCAGTCTAATCCCACCATTTCTTCCGCGAATCGTTTCCACATAACCGCGTTTTCCAAGATGGTAAATCACCTTCGTCAGGTGATTTTTTGAAATGCCATAAATATCGGCAATCTGCTGAATATTTGACAGTTCATTGTTGTCTCTCGACGCTAAATAAATGAGTACCCTCAATGAGAAATCTGTATAATTTGTAAGTTTCATTTTGACGACCTCTAAACCTAATAGAGTTTTGTATCATCGTAACACATTTTAGACAAAAACTGTTCGAGAAAGTGTTAAATGTGACAACATTTAAAACATGTATTATAAATATTGCTTTTATAGCCTGTCATCTATTACGATAAAGATGTATTTAAAATACATCTTTTTGAAAGAAGGAATGACAATGTTATCTTCAGATCAAATGAATGCCATTAAACAATCAGCCCCTCTACTAAAAGCCGAGGGAACAAAACTTGTGACAGTTTTTTATCAAAATATGATCAGACAGCACCCAGAGCTTCTCAATCAGTTTAATAAAACGAACCTCATGAATGGAAGTCAGCCAGAGGCGCTTGCGGCAACCTTATATCAAGCTGCACTGTACATTGAACGATTAGAAGAATTGCTTCCTGCTGTCAAACAAATTGCCCATAAGCACGTCAGTGTCATGGTGAAAAAAGAGCAGTACCCCATCGTTGGATACCATCTCATTGAAGCCATGAAAGAGGTATTTGGATTAACAGAAGAAGACGAAACGTTAGCCGCTTGGAAGGCTGCCTATGACATCATTGCGAATATATTTATCACCATTGAAGCAGAAATGATGGAGGAAAATTTAAAACAAAAAGGCGGATGGGCAGATGTCAAACCGTTTGTGATTAAGAAAAAGAAACAAGAATCTCCGTCACTCACTTCCTTTTATTTAGTACCAGAAGATGAATCTGAACTGCCAATTTATGAAACAGGTCAATATATTACGGTGCAAGCAGATATGCCGGGTGAAGCCTATGTATGCAGCAGACAGTACAGCTTATCAGATCAATATCACCCATCTTACTACCGCATCACAGTGAAACGAGACGGCCATGTATCCACATTCCTCCATGATGACATGGAAGAAGGGGATATTCTTCAAGTGAGTATGCCGCAGGGAATGTTCTGCTTACAAGGGGACATCAAACAGCCCGTTTATTTGATCAGTGCTGGGTCTGGTGTTACACCAATGATTGGTTTAGTAAAAACAGCCGCTCATCAAAATCTGCCATTTACGATGATTCATGCAGATCGAATAGAGGACGTGACCGCTTTTGAAAAAGAATTTGAACGTGTTCTAGCTTTATCCCCTCATGGACGTATCATCCTATGTAACGAGCAGTTTGAAGCGTCAGGAAAGGGTGAGCTGGTGGAGAAGGTGGCTTCCCGTATTGACCGTTCATTCCTTCAATCAGTGATTGGAGAAGGGGAAGGACAATTTTACCTTTGCGGTTCCCCGGCCTTTACACAAGAGATGATCTATATCCTAAAAGCGATAGGAATTCCGGAACAAAATATTCATTTCGAAGTATTCGGCGGGCAATCCATGAAAGAGATAGAAGTCGTGTAAACCAACGGCTGAACATCATGTTTTTTTAGATACGCTCATATAGTAGGGATAAGTCCGATGAGGAGGGATGGTTTCCTTGAGCGTATCTGAAAAGCGGCTTTTACAAAGAGCCATTGATGAAATTACAGAAATTGCAGAAGGATTTGGTCTAGATTTTTATCCGATGAGGTATGAAATCTGTCCCGCGGAAATTATTTATACGTTTGGTGCATATGGGATGCCAACACGATTTAGCCACTGGAGCTTTGGCAAGCAATTTCATAAAATGAAGCTTCATTATGATTTAGGATTAAGCAAAATTTATGAGCTGGTGATTAATTCAAACCCTTGCTACGCCTTTCTACTTGATAACAATACGCTTGTTCAAAATAAATTAATTGTGGCTCATGTCCTGGCGCACTGTGATTTCTTCAAAAATAATTGCCGTTTCCAAAACACAAAACGAGATATGGTCGAAAGCATGGCAGCGGCGGCAGAGCGAATTAAAGAGTATGAGCATGTTCATGGAACAAAAGAAGTCGAATCGTTTTTAGATGCCGTATTGGCCTTGCAGGAGCATATTGATCCGTCTCTTGTTCGTTCAAAATTAAGCTGGAATATTGACGATGAAGAAGAATATGAAGAAGACCATTCAAAACGTCAAACGCCGTATGATGATTTGTGGGGAATGGATGAGCCTAAGACGCGTGAGAAAAAGAAAATTGTCAAGCAATTCCCGCCAAAGCCAGAAAAAGATATTTTGCTCTTTATTGAGGCACACTCCCGGGAGCTGGAGCCGTGGCAGCGAGATGTGCTGACCATGCTGAGAGAGGAAATGCTTTATTTTTGGCCGCAGCTAGAAACGAAGATCATGAATGAAGGCTGGGCATCGTATTGGCACCAGCGGATTATGCGTGAGCTTGATTTAGATTCAAGTGAATCAATTGAATTTGCCAAATTAAATGCAGGCGTGGTACAGCCGTCTAAGACGGGGATCAATCCTTACTATTTAGGGCTGAAGATTTTTGAAGATATCGAAGAGCGCTATGATCACCCATGCGAGGAATTAAAAAAAGCAGGGGTGACAAAAGGGTCCGGCCGCAGCAAAATGTTTGAAGTGCGGGAAATTGAATCAGACATTTCCTTTATTCGAAACTATTTAACGAAAGACCTTGTGATGCGGGAAGACTTGTATTTGTTTCAAAAGCAGGGAAGAGACTATAAAGTCATTGATAAAGAATGGAAGGCAGTTCGTGATCAGCTGGTCAGTATGAGGGTCAATGGCGGATTTCCGTATTTGACAGTAATAGACGGCGACTATTTAAAAAACAATGAACTCTACATCAAGCATTGGTACGAAGGCATTGAGCTCGATCTGAAATACTTAGAAAAAGTACTCCCCTATTTGTATCAGCTATGGGGGAGAAGTGTACACATCGAGTCAGTTCTTGAAGGTAAAGAAGTGATGTTTTCATACGATGGAAAAGGGGTTCATAGGAAATATTTAGTTTAAAGATCATTAGAAAAGATGTCCTAAAACGGACATCTCAGTGTGTAGACAAACCCTCGCATTTCACGAATATCAAATTCGCTCCGCGCCGAGCAAGGTCACGATGAAAAGAAGACAAAGGGCTAAAATAAAGGTCATTTTAGCCCTTTGTCAACAATCTGATTTTCCATTTTATTGGTTTTTAAGCAGTTTAAAGATGTGTTTCGCCTGATCTGTATTTTCCATCAGTCCTTTTAGTTTTTGACTGGATGGTCCGTATGCAAAGAATGGGACTTCATCACCTGTATGCCCCGATGTTGTCCAGCCTGTATGTGATCTCGTGTTAATGACTTCTTCAATCGCATCATCAATTTGTACAGCTTCTTTTGTTTCAGCTGCCTTTTGAATAGAGGCGATTTCCTCTTTTGTGAAATCAAGGTCGATATATTGTGTAAGCGCAGACTCAACCGTCATGCCGCCTGCGATTTTATTTGCAATAAAATCAGGCGTCTTTTTCGCTGCTTTGACTGGTTTGTAATCCCAGCTGCCAGAGCCGTCTGCCCCGAAAGAAAGACCGCCAGTTGAATGATCCGCCGTTGTGATCACTAACGTGTTTTTATCCTTTTTGGCAAAACGAATGGCTTCTTCAAATGCTTTTTCAAAATCCTTCATTTCACTCATCGCACTGACAATATCGTGGTCATGTCCAGCCCAGTCAATTTGACTGCCCTCGACCATGAGGAAAAATCCTTTTTTGTTTTTAGATAGCTGTTTAATGGCTGAGGATGCCATGTCTTGCAAGGAAGGCGTTGTTTTATCACGATCAATGGCTTTATCGAGACCACCATCAGCAAAAATGCCTAACACTTGTTGATGTTTGTTTTGTTGCAAGGCTGCTTTGGTGGTTACATAATCATAGCCTGCTTTTTTGAATTCTTTCGTCAGATCACGATCCTTGCGAACAAAATCGACAAGTCCTCCGCCAAGCATGACGTCGATCTTATGCTGGTTCCCAATTTTCTCATCGAAAAAATCATCCGCAATGGCTGCTGTGTTTTTTCTGGACACATCATGGGCGGCATACGCAGCAGGTGTGGCATTCGTTAATTCAGATGTGACGACAAGTCCAGTCGACTTTCCTTTCCGTTTTGCTTCTTCTAAAACGGTTTTTAGTGTTTTGCCGTTTTTGTCCACACCAATGGCATTGTTGTATGTCTTTTGACCAGTTGCCATGGCTGTGCCAGCTGCTGCTGAATCGGTGATGTTACTTTTTGAATCATCAGGGTATGTTTTGTGCATGCCAGTGAGGTAAGGGTCAAACGCTGTTTGCTTTGAAAGGTCACCGTTGTGTTTAAATGAGCGGTAAGTTGAAAGATAAGGTGTTCCCATGCCATCTCCAATCAGCACGATCACATTTTGCACGTCATTTTTTGGTTTCTTTTTCGCCTCAGCTTTGTCAGCCTGTCCAAATTCAATTCCTGAAAATATGCCAATCGACAGCACAGATGCCGCTGCCGCTGCAGCTATTTTCGTTTTCGAGCTTTTCAACACACTCATTTATTTTGCCTCCTCATTGTTTATATGTTGCTCTTACGTTTACAATGGTAGAGCAGAAGTGTGGATTCCTTTTTACAGCACCGTAAAGTTCACTTTAAAATTGTAAAAGTCCACTTTACATAGAATGAACCAAAATGATAAATGAATGTATCATTTATCCATGACAAGATGCATTTATTTTGTCATGATTGTGTAATGAAAATGAAATAAAAAGAACCCTAAAAAAAAATAATTTTTGCCGAATTAATAAGCATAATGTCGTAGGAAGTCAAGACTATTTCTTCTGGTATTCGATCCTTATAATAGTAAGTAGATAAAAATTCGGATCACGATAGGATACATACAGGAGGAACAAATGAAAAAACAATGGATCACAGCTGCAAGTGCAGTTCTACTTGGAACGACATTATTTGCCGGAGCTGCTTCAGCACAATCAGTAAAGGTTCAAAAAGGTGACTCTCTTTCTGTTCTAGCGAAAAGATATAAAACAACGGTGAGCAAGATTAAATCAGACAACAAGCTGAAATCTGACATGATTTATGTTGGACAAACGTTAAAAATCAATGGAACTTCCTCGAAAACAACAACGAACACAACAACCAAAGTAAAAGCGGCTTCAGCGACAACCACTCATACAGTTGTCAAAGGTGATACATTATCTAAAATTGGCAAAAAGTATGGAATGACAGTGAAAGAGCTGAAATCGGTCAATAAACTCAAAACAGATCTCATTAAAATTGGACAAAAGCTGAAAGTGAAGCAGACGTCTAAAGTCAACACAGCACCTGTCAAAGAAAAAACAGTAGCTACATCGTCTTTAAATGTGTCTAAACTCGTAGCAGATGCTAAAGCACAAAGCGGCACACCTTATAAATGGGGTGGAACGACGCCTAAGGGTTTTGATTGCAGCGGTTTTATGTGGTATATCATTAATAAACAAACAAAGATTTCAAGACAAACCACTGAAGGTTTTTGGGCATCGATGAAAAGCGTCTCAACACCAAATGTTGGAGATTTTGTGTTCTTCACAACATATAAGTCTGGTCCATCTCACATGGGTGTCTATATTGGGAACAACAAGTTTATCCATGCTGCCTCTGACGGTGTAACGATCAGTGATATGAGTTCAAGCTATTGGAAGCCAATTTATCTTGGCGCGAAAACATTTGTAAACTAATTGATTCTAAGAGGCTGCTCATCTGGCAGTCTCTTTTTTCATATATTATTCTTGCTGCCGAACTGGACCTTTATCATAGTTCGCTATCAGCCTAAAGGCTCTAAAATAGTACAAGTGAGGACATGTGATCAAAAGAAGGGGCTTATTTTTGTTTAATAATAAGTATGCTAAAAAAATATAATTTTGAATGTTATATCATAAATAAATGAGGACAAGCTGTGTATTGAATAAAGAATGAAGAAAATCTAACCTATTTATTGACAATAAAAATTGTTGATATACAAGAATTTTCGCTCTATTTCGTAAAAAAGTGTTTTCATTTTTTAATTTTCATATATAATAATTTTACGCCACTAATTTATAGCGCTAAATTTAATCTAAATATTCAGAAAATAATGTTAATTATGAAGTCGTGGCGTCTTTAGACTGATACTAAGTTTTGGGAGTGATGGTATGAGCAATTCGTTGTTTAGAAAGAAGAGCATTTCAGAGCTAATTGCGGCAACACAAGGGGAAAAAGCGTTAAAAAAGGAATTAGGTTCATTTGATTTAACGATGCTGGGCATTGGAGCGATCATTGGAACTGGGATATTTGTTCTGACAGGTACAGGCGCCGTTACAGCGGGACCAGGCCTTGTTTTATCATTTGTGATCGCAGGCCTTGCTTGTTTGTTTGCGGCACTGTCTTATGCGGAATTTGCGTCCACAGTGCCAGTGTCAGGATCTGTGTATACATTTACGTACGCATCTATGGGAGAATTCTTAGCGTTTATCATTGGCTGGGATTTGATATTAGAATACATGCTGGCCGCTAGTGCTGTTTCAGCAGGCTGGTCAGGCTATTTTGTGTCATTTTTAAATGGGATAGGTATTCATATACCGGTTGAGTTAACAGCAGCACCAGGTGGTTTGAAGGGGCAAGTGACATATTTTAATCTTCCTGCATTTATTATTTTAATGATCATCACCTTCTTGCTGTATTTCGGTATTAAAGAATCAAAACGAGTCAATAACGTCATGGTGATTATGAAGATTGCGGTCATTTTACTCTTTATTTTAGTCGCTGTGAAATATGTAAAACCTGAAAACTGGACACCATTCGTTCCATTTGGAACATCCGGCGTCTTAAGTGCAGCAGCCCTCGTATTCTTTGCGTTTATTGGGTTTGATGCAGTTGCTTCTGCGGCAGAGGAGACAAAAAATCCATCACGAAACTTGCCAAGAGGGATCATTTCTTCTCTATTAATTTGTACGGTTTTGTATGTCATTGTCAGTGCGATCATGACGGGTATTGTACCATTCATGGACTTTGAAGGGGTATCACATCCAGTATCACTTGTACTGCAAGTGGCGGGACAAAACTGGGTAGCAGGCATTGTGGATGTTGGAGCTATTTTAGGGATGACCACGGTCATGCTTGTCATGCTGTACGGCCAAACACGTGTCATGTTTGCCATGTCTCGTGACGGTTTGGTACCAAAGGTTCTTTCAAAGGTTCACCCAAAGCATAAAACACCGTATATCAATACACTTTTCTTCGGTACATTGTCAGCACTAATGGGAGGATTTATTCCACTTGATGAGCTGGCAAGCCTAGTGAACATCGGAACACTGTCAGCATTCATTTTGATTTCAGTTGCTGTTATTGTCATGAGAAAAACACAGCCTGATTTACCGAGAGCATTCAGATGCCCAGCGGTTCCGCTTATTCCAATCTTAGCGATTTTATCTTGCGGCCTGCTTATTTATAAACTTGGGACGATCACATTTGTTCGATTTTTAATCTGGCTTGCCATTGGGCTTGTTGTCTATTTCTTATATTCAAGAAAGAACTCCGAATTAAACAAAAAATAATGAGAAAAAAAGCCAGCCATACTTGGTGCAGTCAAGTATGGCTGGCTTTTCGTTTTGTAGGTTATTAGAAACCTAATTGTAGATCGACATCAATTGAAACAATGGCATAGACACAAACGATGACAAAAATATTCAGAACGACGCCTAGGAGGCCTGGGCCTGTGCGGCCTTTTTTAATGAACAGCTCGATCACACCGAATGGAACTGCGGCCATTGCAAAAGGAAGCATCTGAAACGAATAAAAGGTCACATTGCTAATAATGGCGAGGTTCAGCATGAGCAGGGATAAAATAGCGGTGCCGACAGAAATCCAGCCAAACACATTATGCTCTTTAAAAATTCTTACCAATTCCATAATTCCACCTCGCTCACTTTTGCCGATTTAATGCGTTTTGTCTTCACGAATTTCTCAATTTCCTTAGAAGGACCAGTGACAACAGATCCATACACTGTAACACCATTTTGATTGATATAGCGTATTCGGTTAGAGAGATCAAGTTCAGGTCTGCCAGAGATTATTTTTGCCCACTCTGGATGCTGATTCACATAGGCGAGGGCATCTTTGAATTGATTTACCTCTGTTTTTGATGTGTGCTGGAGCTCTTTTAAAAATTCAGAGTCTTTCCCAGGAAAACCGATTGGCCGCTGATTTCCACTTAATGAATCTTCTGTTTTCACCGCATTCCAGAGCACTTTCATATCGTATTTTTTAGCAAAGGAATACACTTCCTTTGGTGTGTAAGCCTTGTCATAGGATACATACACTTCACTCACGGTTCCTTCAGGCAGCTTGTCTAAAGTGGTGAGTACTTGTTTTTTTGATGCATCTGCCTGCGTAGAAGGGTGGGTAAAGAAATCCTCTGTATTGCGTGCACTATCACCATAAAAAGAGATGGTCGGCTTCTTTAATTTATCGAAAAACATTTCAATTTGTTCACTGCCGATGGCTTTTGTCTTGTTCCCAATTTGTTTTTGCAGCTTAAGCTCTGTGTTCATACCAAACAGCTTAACCTGGCCTTTTAAATCTTTCATATCAATGGCGACGTTTGGTTTGGTCAAAGCGACTGTCACAGCGGCTGTTTCCATAAAATGATTGCCTTTGCTTTCTGCTCCGCCAACGCCGTAGTAAAGATAACTTCCTAGTGTACAAAGCGGTAAAATAATGAGTGTAGATATGACAGCAAGTACGGAAATGCGTAAATATGACTTTCTTTTTCCGTATTGTAAAATGGCTTTTTGCTTTTCAGGACTGATAGAGAAGTCTGTCCAATTTGAGTCATTCAGTTCCTGGCTTAAGCGTTTTTCGTTTTCTTCAAGCTCTTCTTCAAACGCCATCATTTCTTCCTCATTCATCTCGCCATTATTATATTGTTCCCATCGCTTGTTAAACTCTTCATTCATCATTAACACCTCTGTTATATAGTGCTTTTAGGCGCTGCCTTGCACGAAATAAAACACTTTTAAAATTTGCTTCAGTAATATTCATGACCTTGGATGCTTCCTTGTAATTCAGTTCTTTTAAATAATACAATGTCAACGCTTCCTTGTAGTTATCTGGAAGCTGCTCCAAATACATCGTGAGGACTTCTTTTATTTCAATTTGTTCAGCAGGGCTTTGTACAGACGTTTGTAAAAGGCCGCCAATTAGATCATCCGATATGGTCACTTCTTTTTTATGTTTCCTGACATAATCAATAAAAGCATTTCGTGCCACCTGAAATAACCAAGGTTTCACTTTGCTATGGTCATAGGAATGAATATGTATATAAGCACGCATAAAGGTTTCCTGCAATAAGTCTTCTGCCAAATGTTTGTCTTTTGTCATGGAGAGCAGAAACCTGTAAACATCGTTCATATACAGTTGATAAATTTCATCGATCGTCACTGATTTTTCTCCCCTCTATGTTATACACGCATAAGAAAGGCATAAAGTTGCACGAAACTTCTCATAGACCGTACATTACTCATCTCTTTCGCCGAATCAAAATCATTTCTCCTTATCATAGCGAAATTTGCAACATTTATAAAGTATTTTCAGTAGAACAAATCAGGAAAAAAACTCGAAAAACGACAAATTTGGACACAACTCCTATTTTATTCTCTCCTAAATCACAAGCCTGAACACAGAAGGAGTGATGATTTCAAACAAAAAAGATGATGTCAGTAGACAGACTCCATTTTATCAGCATGATGAAATTTTTAGTACCAGGTAATAAAAAATTTGTTATAATAGAGACAAATCCTTCATTCTTCAAACAAAGGAAGTGCACTATGTATAAATTTTCAGGCTATACCATCAAAGCATTATTTGCTCTCCGAGGCGGAATCAAAGTATATCAAAAAGAGAATCTGCCAACAGATCGGGGATTTGTCATTGCTTGTACGCATGAGGGTTTTGTGGATGTTCTTGCATTAGGCGCAGGAATTCTCCCGTTTGAGATCCACTACATGGCGAAAAAAGAACTGTTTGCAAATAAATGGATCGGCGGATTTTTAAAGAGAATTCATGCCTTTCCAGTTGATCGAGAGAATCCTGGGCCAAGCAGTATTAAAACGCCCATTAAATTATTAAAAGAGGGAAAGATCGTTGGAATTTTTCCGAGCGGAACTCGTACAACTGAAGATGTTCCTTTAAAAAGAGGGGCGGTCACCATTGCACAACTCGGCAAATCACCAATCGTTCCGGCCGCGTACAAAGGGCCATCAAATGCGAAAAGCCTTTTCAAAAAGGGGAAAATGCGTTTAATCATCGGTGAACCGATTGAGCTGTCTGAATTTGACCATCTGCCACCAAAAGAAAGATTAGGTGCGATGACGGAAGTGCTAAACACAAGAATCAAAGAACTTGAAGCCCAGTTAATAGAAAAGGGATAAAGAAAACGACCGCTTGCTAAGGCAAGGGTCGTCTTTTTCTTACGAAGCGCCTTCTTCAGCTGCTTCTAATAATTGTTCGTTTAGCTTTTTGACTTCGATGTAGGCCACATGGTGTCCATCGACTTCATTGATGATAAATTCATAGCCTTGTTCTCGAATGGTGTCATTTTTCTCGACTTCATATTTTTGTGTAAGGAACCAGCCGCCGATCGTGTCGACTTCTTCGTTATCAAGCTGCGTTCCTAATAGCAGGTTGACTTGATCCACAAGGACTTTTCCATCAAAGATGTAATGGTCTTCTCCAAGCTTACGCACTTCATTGATTTCATCAATATCGAATTCATCACGAATTTCGCCGACGATTTCTTCAAGGATGTCTTCAACTGTCACAAGCCCTGCTGTACCGCCATATTCATCTGATAAAATGGCCATGTGTACACGCTCACGCTGCATTTTCAGCAGTAGATCATGAACAGGAACCGTTTCAATCACATGAATAATCGGGTTCACAAAATTTTCGATCGTATCACTTGTCGAACATTCACCACTAATACACGCAGTGAGTACCTCTTTAATATTCACAACACCGATAATGTTGTCTTTATCGCCGTCTTCAATTGGATAACGTGTATATTTCTCGACCTTGGTCACTTTCAGCATTTCCTCAATCGTAATATCGTGCGGGAAGCTGACAACTTCGGTACGAGGAATCATAATTTCTTTTGCCAGACGATCATCAAATTCGAAAATTTTATTCACATATTTGAATTCAGACTGGTTAATCTCGCCGCTCTTATAGCTCTCTGATAAAATAATCCGCAATTCTTCTTCAGAGTGCGCCATGTCATGCTCAGAAACTTGCTGAAGACCGAACGCTTTCGTTAATAAACGAGCAGATCCATTTAATACCCAAATAAACGGGAACATCACTTTATAAAATACCATGAGCGGTCTAGCAAAAAGAAGAGATACTTGCTCAGCCTTTTGAATGGCGAGTGTTTTTGGTGCGAGCTCTCCAACCACAACGTGTAAAAACGTCATGATACTAAACGCAATAATAAAAGTGACAATATGACTGGCTGATTGAGGAATTGACAGCTCTGTAAAAAGTGGTGCAAGCATATGTGCAATCGTTTCTTCCCCTAACCAACCAATACCAAGGGCAGTAATGGTAATACCAAGCTGACAAGCCGATAAGTACTCATCAAGATGAGTGGTGACGTGCTTGACAGCAACTGCTGTTTTATTGCCTTCTGCGATTAATTGATCAATTCTTGAGCTTCTTAAGCGAATGATCGCAAACTCTGATGCAACGAAAAATGCGGTTAAAGCTATAAGTAAAGCAACTATGAGTAAATTCACTATGTCCAATTAAGGCCTTCGTTCTGACTTTGAGAACGAAGGTAACACCTCCTGTTTAGTAAAAATTTTAACTTAACAGCAGTAAAAATGATTGGACAGCCGTCATTTTTTCAGGAGTAAGCTGCTCTTTTAGTTTTTCACGTTGTTCTGGCTGAAGCTGCTTACAACGTGCCAAAATGCGGTCCATATGCTCATTCATCCGATCGATATCAGAGGTTAAATGGACAAGTTCATCAGGATCTTCCTTTTGAGAAGGAAATTGTTCATCTAATCTGGATTTGATGTCAGAAAGAGCCAATCTCTGCTGTTTGCAAAGAACGATTAATTGTAATCGTTTTAAAGCATGTTCATCGTAATAACGATAATTAGAGCAAGATCTAACAGGCGCAAGCAACCCTAGATTGGTATAATAATCTACAGTGCGTTTTGTCACCTGTGCAATCTGTGCTAGTTCACCAATACGATACTTTTTCTCAGCCCCATCTGAACATCTCCTCCTAACCGTCACGTTATAGTTTATGAAAATAGTTTAATATAATTCGAGTCTGAAATACAAGTTAATTGTTCATATTTACTACCAATATGGAGAAACAGAGGGCATTTCCCTCAATTTAGGTGATCATGTCTAAAATAACAGGGTGATGCAGGAATTTTCAGATTATTTATGGTAAGATAAAATGAATACCGTTTCATATATATGTAGAGAGACGGATTTTACGTGAACCGGAGGTGGTTAAATGGGGCCCTCAATGTAGTCTTATTTAATCAGTTAACCGTTTTGCAAAAGACAACATCATCAATCAGGAGGTGACTCCTTGTTCTTCTAAGAAAGAGCAAGGTTAAATGGACGATATTGTTAATCTGAGTATAGTCGGTGTTTTGATTGCTTTAACAGCTTTCTTTGTTGCATCTGAGTTTGCCATTGTAAAGGTGAGAAGTTCAAGAATTAATCAGCTTGTTGCCGAAGGGTCCAAAAAGGCCATCATGGCGAAAAAGGTGACATCAAGGCTTGATGAATATTTGTCAGCCTGTCAGCTTGGTATTACAGTGACCTCCCTTGGTTTAGGGTGGATCGGTAAGCCGGCAGTAAAAGAACTATTGGTTCGAGGGTTCGGTTTGACAAACATTCCTGATTCAGCAATCAGCCTGATCTCAGCAACACTTGCGTTCTCTATTATTACCTTTTTGCATGTAGTCGTTGGGGAGCTTGCACCAAAAACGCTTGCTATTCAAAAGGCAGAAAAAATGACGCTTTGGCTGTCAGGACCACTGCATGCATTTTATATCCTCATGTTCCCTTTCATTTATGTGTTGAATGGGTCAGCTCGTATCTTAACCAAAATGATGGGCATTGATATGGGTTCTGAAAAAGAACATTCTCATTCTGAAGCGGAATTGAAGATTTTATTATCTGAGAGCTTAAAAAATGGGGAAATCAACTCATCAGAATATCATTATATGAATAAAATATTCGATTTTGATAATCGAATTGCAAGAGAAATCATGATACCGCGAAGAGAGATTTGTGCGATACCAGATGATATGCCATTAGATGATATACTGGCCATCATGACAAAGGAAAAGTACACACGCTTCCCAGTGTTTTCAGGGGATAAAGACCATGTCATTGGCATGCTGAACAAAAAGCAGCTCTTTGCAGATATTGTGTATCAAGGAGAAAAAGATCAACTGAAGATTCAAGATTATATTTATCCAGTGATTGAAGTGATTGACACGATTCCCATTCAGGAGCTTCTCGTCAAGATGCAGCGTGATAGAATGCATATGGCGGTCTTAACGGATGAATATGGCGGAACGTCTGGACTTGTCACAACGGAAGATATTTTAGAAGAGATTGTTGGAGACATTCGTGATGAATTCGATGAAGATGAGCAGCCGGTTATTCAAAAAAGAGCCGATCATCATTATATATTAGATGGCAAAGTGAGATTAACAGAAATTCAAGATTTCATCGAGCTTTCTTATGAAGATGATGAAATTGATACAATTGGCGGGCTCATCTTGAAGGAAAATATTGATATCCAAGAAGGACAATCGATTTATCTTGATGATATTCGGATAAAGGTACTGGAAATGGATGGGCGCTATATTAGAAAGATCGATTTAAAGAAAGGCGTCACAGCAGCAGAAAAGGGAGATGCGCTTCCTGAGCTTGATATAAAAGAGCCGCTGTTAGTAAATGAAATGACCTTGAGCGAAAAATAAGCTCAAGGTTTTTTTTAGGTATTTAGGCTCTTTTTAGCGAATGTGTGTTCGTTTATAATGAGAACAAACGTTCGTTAGGAGGGTGGACATGCTTTGGTATGAAACTGCAAGTATCACAGAGAAAAAAACCTCAATGAAACGAATCGAGTTTCATTTGAAAAATTTCAAAAATTATCAGGCAGCAATCTTAAACATTGAAAGGCAGCTTGAAAAAAGAAGTCCTCTTCAACAAGATCACATGACAAAGAAAAAATTAGAAGAACAGAAAAACCAGTATGAACTCATTGTTGCTTGTATTGAAACAGCAATGAAAGAATTAGATGAAATAGAGCGGAAGCTCATTGATTACAAATATTTTCGAGATTGGCGTATGGCAAAATGTGCAATCGAAATCGGCTATAGTGAAAAAACATTGTTTTTAATGAAGCGCCAGCTGATGGATCAACTGCTGATCAGCTTAGCCGCCATCACGACGATTTAAAAAAGAAGTTGTCCTAGTGTATCAAACGCAGCAAAGAGGCATAAAGAGCCGATCATCGTCGCAAATAAATAGACAGCGAGCTTGCCTATTTGATGCTGAAGCAGCATGGTTGCAGACTCGATACTAAAAGTAGAGAATGTTGTAAAACCACCGAAAAAACCGGTTCCAATGATCACAAGCAGCGGGTGATTGGATGTCACTGCGCCTGTCAGAAAACCTAAACCAGCTGCACCTAATAAATTGATCAAAAGAATACTGTACGGGAAACGGGCATGGGATTGGGTTTTTTGTAGCATTTGACTGATGAAGAAACGAAAGACACTGCCAATCCCTCCAGCCACAGCTGTATAAAGAACAATCATTTATTTGCTTCCTTTCTGCTGTTTATTTTGATGAAAGAGCCGTTGAGCGGTCAAAAGTCCAGCTAAAGCAGCAGCTACTCCAGCAATCACCGAGAGCAGGATGTACATCATACTGATATTGACCTGTCCAGCTTGTAATAGGAGAACTGCCTCTTTAGAAAAGGTGGACATTGTTGTAAACCCACCGCAAAATCCTGTTCCGATCAAAGCGGCAAGATATTTTTTTCCCTTCTGAAATAGAAAATATCCTGTTGCAAAACCAAGAAGCAGACTGCCCGATATGTTTTCGATCATCGTTGCATAGGGGAATGTTTGGCTGACAACGGTTTGGCTGAGTTCATATCTGCAAAGTGTACCAAGCAGTCCACCGATAAAAACCGCGAAATAAGTTTTCATGTAGATCATTTCTCCTTTTGGAAAAATAGCGGGTGATCCGTTACCACGCCATCAATTGGGTATTTTTTAATCCGATCTGCTGTTTTTTGATCTTTCACTGTCCATATAAATACATCCATCCCGAATGAGTGAATACGATCTATCCAGCAGCGGTTCATCATCGTTTTCTTCATATTCAAACAATCCGCAAAGGAGCTGTATACGGCTAAACTGCTTTTGGCCATTTTTAACATAGAAGGCTTAATGATAAAAGCAGTTCGTAGAGAAGGCGCATAAGCTTTCATTCTTTGAAGGGCAGTCTCATCAAAAGATTGAACCATGATATGACGGGAATAGGCAAACTTGTTGATGATGTCGGCAACGGCTTTTTCAATCCCAATTTGCCGTTTAGGGTGCTTCAGTTCAATCAGTATTCCAATACGTTTGCTGTATCTCTCAAGAATATCTTGTAAGGTTGGAATTCGTTCGTTTCCGTACGAATGACCAAACCAGCTTCCTGCATCCAGCTTTTTCAGCTGATCAAGTGTATAACCTTTAACCAAACCGCTTCCGTTCGTTGTTCGATCAACGGTATCATCATGGATCACGACGACGTGCTGATCCATTGTCATCTGTACGTCTAACTCAATATAATCTGCTCTCTGCTTAACAGCTAAATCAAACGCAGCGATTGTATTTTCTGGGGCAGCGCTTGATGATCCTCTATGGGCAATAATATACACTTACTCCAGCTCCCTGACATAAGTTCTGGTCTTATCATATCAAATGCTTTGTCGGTTTTCCTTCTTTACTATATGGAAAGGGAGAGCGCCGTATGTAATGATGAAATCGCATGTACTGGGAGTGCATGATTGTAGGAATATGAAAAGTTAAAGGAATAGCCCGAGCTATGTTTGAGTAAACCTGAATTACATCAATTTTTCTTCGCTCAATTTTGTCCAAATCGTCAGCGTTCGTCAAAATATTAGTACTTTCGTCATATTGACTGAAAATTCTGATGTTTTATAATGATGAAAAGGAGGCGAGATGATTGGGTAAAGGGAGAATTAGAGTGGAAGAACGTATTAAGGTCGAAACGGATGCTGAAATGTTTAAAGCGACTCTCCTGGATCAGGCTCAGAAGAAAAAGTAGTTTGTTGCCCGTCGATATGTCTCTAGCCAAAATTTCATAATTGAACATCATGCCTCGGGATACGTCCCGAGGCTTTTTATATAGAGGTCAGACATTTAAGAGAGGACATAAACGAAGGTTATATTATAAAATAGAGAGGATTGTTTTAAAGGAGAGAGACAGACATGTTTACACAAAAATGGATGGATACATATTTTACAGTAGATATTGCGATCCAAATTGGCATTAGCCTTTGTATTTTATTGCTTTTTTTATTGCTTCGAAAAGTATTTACGAAATACTTGTTTCACCTTCTTTTTAAGCTGACAAATCGGTCAAAAACCGAAGTCATTAATCAAATTGTGGTGGCATTCGAAAAACCTGCCAGACTGTTTTTTGTGGCACTAGGTCTATATTTTGCGTTAAGACAGGCACCATACTTTGAGCATCACATGGATGTCATTGTCAAATTATATAGATCCTCTATTATATTGATGCTGACGTGGGGGCTTTGTAACTTAACCGCTGCTTCTTCTTTCTTATTTCAAAAAGTAAATTCAAAATTTGAATTAGAGATGGATGATATTTTAGCGCCATTTTTATCAAAGGTTCTTCGCTTCATTATTATCGCACTGAGTATTAGCATCATTGCACAGGAGTTTAATTATGATGTGAATGGACTTGTGGCAGGACTTGGTCTAGGTGGTCTGGCTTTTGCGCTCGCTGCGCAGGATACAGTGGCGAACTTTTTTGGAGGAATTGTCATCATTACAGAGAAGCCTTTTACGATGGGCGATTTTGTAGAGACCCCAAGTGTACTTGGGACTGTAGAAGACATTACGTTTCGAAGTACAAAGTTTAGAACACCTGCTGAAGCGGTGGTGACCGTTCCAAATTCCACCCTTTCAAAGGAGCCAATCACAAACTGGACGAGAATGAATAAACGACAAATTACGTTCTCCGTTCGTGTGTCCTACAATACACCAAAGGAAAACATTGATAAGTGCATCAAACGTCTAAAACAAATGCTGTATGAACATGATGGGGTTCATAAGGAAACGATTATGGTGAATCTTGATGTATTGGCAGACAGCTATTTGAACTTATTCTTCAACTTTTACACAAACACAACAGCTTGGTCTGAAAACCTCGATATTAGGCAGGATATTAACTATCGCATCATTGATATTTTCCACGAAGAAGGAGTGGAATTTGCATTCCCTGGTCAGACCATTTATATGAAACAAAAAGGTGAGAAACAGCAGGGTGAATAAAGGAGGAAGTGTGTTTGGATCAAACAAAGGTGGCAGCATTAAAAGAGAGGCTAGCGCAAGCTTCACATATTATGGTCCTTTCAGGTGCTGGGATGAGCACAGAATCGGGAATTCCTGATTTTAGATCAACAGGAGGGCTATGGACAGAAGATACCTCTCGTATGGAAGCGATGAGCCGCTCCTACTTTTTATCGCACCCTCATCAATTCTGGCCTAAATTCAAGGATTTGTTTCAAATGAAAATGAGTGGAGAGTACGAGCCAAACGCTGGACATGCTTTTTTAGCCGACTTAGAGAAGCAGGGGAAGCATGTGGACATTTTCACTCAAAATATTGATGGCCTGCATAAAAAGGCGGGAAGCCAGCATGTTTATGAACTGCATGGTTCCATTCAAACGGCCACTTGTCCCTCTTGCAGAACAACATACGAGCTGCCTTATTTATTAAAAGAAGAGGTGCCGGTTTGTCAAAGGGTCTCCTCAGGCGGCCGCACGTGTGGACGTGTGCTCAAAACAGATGTCGTCCTTTTTGGAGATAGGGTGAAGCATTTTGATCAGGTGGAGAGGTCGCTTCAGCAAGCGGACATGCTGCTAGTCATGGGCACTTCCCTAGAAGTGGCGCCAGCACGATATATTCCAGAAGATGCAGCCCATCATCCTTCCATCTTCAAGGTCATGATGAATTTGAGTGAAACGGAATACGATTCACTGTTTGATCTTGTCTTTCACGAACGGATTGGTGATCTTGTGAAGGCTTTATAAACTATTGAAGAACCCGCATCCAAATGATGCGGGTTCTTCTTTATTGTTGCAGAGGCTTCATGGTTTCATCAAGGACTTCAAATGTATAGCCCTTCGCTTTTAGCCGTGTGATCAGATTGTTTAAGTATTTTGCTGTAGCTGGTTGATCATGCATTAAAATGATCTTCGGTTCTTTTGGGTATTTTGTTTCTAACACTTGCAGTTGATTTAATATTTCTTGTACATATTTTGAGCTTTTATATTTCCAGTCAAGACTATCAATAGTCCAGTCCCAGTAGATAAAGCCTTTTTGTTTTAATCGTGTTTTTTGCTGATCTGTTAAATTTGGAACACTGCCATATGGTGTTCTCACAAGATGTGTGTACTCGCCTGTGACAGAAGCCAAAATGCGCTGATCTTCTTTCATCTCATTTACGGGAGAATCACTTTTTTGATAAAAGCGTTTCACATCATGCGTGATGCCATGAAGCC
Source organism: Bacillus xiamenensis (assembly GCF_000300535.1). Classification (GTDB taxonomy): domain Bacteria; phylum Bacillota; class Bacilli; order Bacillales; family Bacillaceae; genus Bacillus; species Bacillus xiamenensis. The sequence goes on along the minus strand of NZ_AMSH01000044.1, from coordinate 1,704 downwards.
CTAATTGATGCCCTTCTTGATGGAGTCTTTTCACAGCTGCTGGGTGTTCTTTGATCTGCGGTCCAAGCATAAAGAATGTGGCCTTCACCTTCTGCGCCTTTAGTACATCTAATAGCTGATTTGATGTCGTAGAAGGACCATCATCAAAGGTTAAAAAGATCGTTTGATCCGTTACATGTTTGTTTGGATTGATCTTAAAATGTGCATCTAATGTTTTCGTAGAATCATCTTTTGCTTTCAGACTGGTGCTTGTGTCTCGAAATGAACTGCTCGCAGACATTTCATCCGGCTGATCTGCTGCCTGCATATTGGTTTTGGACATATCCCAAATGAAAAAAAGGATCAATGTCAGAATCATCAACCCAATAGCCTTTGAGAGCAGCAGCGTGTTTGAAGGTGTCTGTTTTTTTGTAACCTGTTGCATGACAATCGCTCCAATAAATCAAAAATTTTGTGTCGAATCATGTAGTGGATTCTGTCTTTTTTCGCTGTTTTTTGTCGTGTTTATATGGAGTAAGTATACAGGAAAAAAGAACCTATGAATATAGAAGATGCTAAAAAATTGGAATCTTTTTGGTTATGAATCTATATTTGTTACAATAGGAGGTTATCGATTCATTTTCATATGAAATAATTCTGAATAATCATTGAAACGTTTACATTTATCGGCTAAGATAGCATCAGACTCAACCATAAAGCAAAGCGAAGGGGAGATTCCATATGAAAGTATTGTACAATGGAGATTTCATTGAAAAAAAAGATGCACATGTTGATATTGAAGACAGGGGCTACCAATTTGGTGACGGAGTCTATGAGGTCATCCGTGTATACAATGGTACTTTGTTTACATTAAAAGAGCATACAGAGCGTCTGTTCAAGAGTGCAAAGGAAATCGGCATTCATCTGCAAGGTACGGTATCAGATATGGAAGAAAAATTAAAAAAGCTAGTCGCTGACAATCAATTAACAGATGGCGGTGTATATATTCAAGTCACGCGAGGCGTCGCACCTCGTAAACATCAATATGGTACGCTCACCCCTCAAATTACGGCATATACATTCCAAGTGAAAAAGCCGGTTCAGGAGCAAACTTCTGGTGCAAAGGCTTTATTGTCAGAGGATCTTCGCTGGTTAAGATGTGATATTAAAAGCTTAAATCTCTTATATAACGTCATGGAAAAGCAAAAAGCATCTGAAGCTGGTGCATTTGAAGCAATTTTAATCAGAGACGGCTTTGTGACAGAGGGGACCTCCTCGAATGTATACGCCGTCATTGATGGCGTGATTCGTACACACCCAGCGAACAATCTGATTTTAAATGGCATTACCCGTCGAAAGCTGCTAGAGGTTTGTGAGGAAGAAGGATGCAGGGTTGAAGAGACCCGTATTAGCAAAGAAGAGCTGTTGCACGCGCAGGAAATTTTCATCAGTTCAACGACTGCTGAAGTCGTTCCGATTGTAGAGATAGATGGTCAACCAGTAGGAGAAGGTGTTCCAGGAGAGATCACGAAACGTGTACAGGAAGGTTTCCAGAAAAAGATTAAGCATGAAAGTGAAGCATCTATTTCCTCGTAAAAGGAGAAAGGCTGTAAACCAATGTTTACAGCCTCAGCGTGTAGACAAACCTTCGCATTCTTTGTCAGTCCTGCGTGCGTGTGCTAAAGAATGTCAAATTAGATACGCTTAGGTACTAGTACTTAATAG
>NZ_AMSH01000043.1 GCF_000300535.1 Bacillus xiamenensis | reverse complement strand
CTCATAAAATAAACTTTGCTCGGCCTATATGAGTCGGAGCCCTAACCTTGTGATCAGTAGTCAAACGCTCTATCCAATTGAGCTACGGGCGCTTAATCAGGCGACTTAATTATCTTAACATATCGTTTTTATTAAGTCAACATCTTTTTAGAACTTGTTGATCGAATGCCTTTGAACATCCGTGTTTCATTTGCGTCATCAGCGACGAATAATAATATACCACGGATCATCTAAAAGGGTCAATACATTTTCCTGAAAAAGTTTACTATTTTTTAAGAAGTGCTCTTTTCTTAGATAAATAGAGATGCGATAGCTCCATTTTCATTTCTTTCTTCATCATTCTAATGATTCTTAAATAAAATCTTTCTAAATCCAAAGGAGGACAAAACATGACCATCTAGAATTTTTATTTATTGGAAAATTCTTAATATTTTCCTGAGCATTTAAAGGAGGTAGGAGATGATGAAAAAGTTCGTCGCTTTTCAAATCATGATCGCTTTGGTGATAGGGGCTCTTATTGGCCACTTCTTCCCTGATTTCGGAATGGCACTGCGGCCAATTGGTGATGGCTTTATTAGATTGATTAAAATGATTGTTGTTCCTATCGTTTTCTCTACGATTGTCATCGGCGCAGCGGGCAGCGGCGGGATGAAGAAAATGGGCAGCCTTGGTTTAAAGACAATCATTTGGTTTGAGGTCATCACGACCATCGTTCTTGGAATCGGTCTATTATTGGCTAATGTTTTAAAGCCCGGCGTTGGACTTGATTTCTCTCAATTAGCGAAGAAAGATATTGGGGAACTAGATGGTTATACTCAAAAAGTCGTCGACTTTAAACAAATGGTATTAGATATCATTCCAACCAATATCGTCGATGTTATGGCTCAGAATGATTTACTCGCCGTCATTTTCTTCGCCATTTTATTCGGTGTAGCCGCAAGTGGGATTGGTAAAGCATCCGCTCCTGTTTTGACCTTCTTTGAATCAGTGGCACAAATTATGTTTAAACTCACACAAATGGTGATGGTAACAGCACCTCTTGGGGTTCTTGCATTAATGGCTTCTTCTGTCGGCCAATATGGCATTGTGTTATTAATCCCTATGATGAAACTTGTTGGAACTGTCTTCTTAGGATTATTTATTATCCTATTTGTTCTGTTCCCTCTTGTCGCACTGATCTTCCATTTTAACTACTTCGAAGTGTTAAAAATGATTTGGGATTTGTTCTTAGTCGCCTTTTCCACCACAAGCACAGAGACTGTTCTTCCTCAGCTCATGGCACGAATGGAGAAATACGGTTGTCCAAAAAGAATCGTTTCCTTCGTGATTCCATCTGGTCTTTCTCTCAATTGTGATGGTTCAAGCTTATATTTATCGGTTTCCTGTGTATTTCTTGCGCAGGCGTTTGGTGTCGATATGAGTTTATCACAGCAGCTCCTGATGATGCTTGTCCTTGTTTTAACAAGTAAAGGCATTGCAGCTGTGCCCTCCGGTTCACTCGTCGTTCTTTTGGCAACAGCTCATGCAGTAGGTCTTCCAGCCGAAGGTGTCGCCATTATTGCCGGTGTTGATAGAATTATGGATATGGCCCGAACAGGCGTGAATGTTCCAGGGCATGCGATTGCATGTATTGTCGTCTCTAAATGGGAAAAAGTATTTCGTGAGACTGCGTGGGAAGTTCCAAAAGCAGGTGAGGAAACAAAAGGAATGTAATGATTTCTATGAAGGAAAGGGCTCGCCCTTTCCCTTTCTTACGGCAAAAATGTTTGCTTCAGCACCGCTTTGCCTCCTTGTTGTATGTGCACTTCTGCATATGCTCCATTAATCAGGGTCATTTGCGGCGGGACGTGTCCACAATCAATATCGTAAAAAATCGGCGTTTGCAGTTCCTTGTGTAATTCTTCATATAGATCCGTATATTCATATCCTTCTACAGGGGCATCTACTGCACTTCGGCCAAACATGATCCCAGAGCAGTGATCAAACCACCCTGCTAATTTTAATTGAACAAGAGATCTCTTCATGCTCGCAGCATTTAATTCGCAGTTTTCGAAATACCAGAGAATGGGTTCACCTTTCAGGAATGTATCTTGAAAGGCTTTGACATCTCCAAAAGGCGTTCCTGCTAAGTGGCGTATCACATCAATGCAGCCGCCCATCAATCTCCCCTTCACCATCATCTCCTGCTGATCAACAGTACGCCATGCGGTTGGCTCGGTTAAATGAAAGACATGTATACTTGGATTGTCATGCTGCCATTCCTTTTGATACATATAAGAAGAAAATTGAGTAACGTCCTTCTTCTCTGGAGTGGAAAGTATTTGTTCCCACATCGCTGTCACCTGATCAAGCTCTTCCCCCCGAAGATCTACAAAGTTCGGTCCATGCGCTGTCGCAATGCCTGTTTTTAATGTCAAGGCCAGCAGAAGTACACTCGTATCTGAGTAACCAAGAATCCACTTTTTTGGCATCACTGAGAAATCAAGATGCTCTAATATTTCAATAAGCAGCTGTCCACCCCATGGCGGGATGATGTGGTCAATCTCATCACTTGTCATCATGATCTGAAGCTCGTTTGCGCGTTCTATGGCAGGGGCTGATTTTGCTTTTTCCTGCTGCCATACCGTCTTTCCACATATAACCTCATACCCTCTATTTTTCATCCGCTCACATGACAGCTTAAACATCTCATGCAAAGATGGTTGTACACCTGAGGACGGGGCTGTAACGCCAATCGTTTGTCCTTTTTGCAAATGCGGATACTGTATCATCCTGCTTCCCTCCCCCTTCTATTCATTGTAAAGAAGATACCCCTTGGTAAAAGGGGCATCTCGTCTTACTCTTTCTGACGCAGTACAGTGTATACACCTGCAAAGATACATAGAATTCCAATGAAAGAGCGTAAACCCATCTCTTCACCCAGAAGCAGCCAGCCAAGGACTGTGCCAACGATTGGTTGAAAGAAGAAAAACAGACCTCCGCTCGCGGCATCCATCAGTTGAAGCCCCCTATTCCACAAAAAGAAAGCAAGGGCTGTTGAGATGATACCAAGATAAAGAATACCACCCCAAATTTCCGGTCTCGCCATTTGCTGCACATCTAAATGTGGCAGACGAAATAGAACAGGCGGAGTTAATACGATAAAGGCAATAATGATCGCATATGTTGTTATCACTGCCTGAGGGTACTTTCTTGGAACCCGTTTCAGCAGAACAGACATCAGCGCCCATGTTAATGCAGCGATCACCAATGAGAGACCGCCAACAAACTCATCTGTTTGAACAGTGACAGGCCCAATCATGGTGAGTACACCTGCTGTAGCAAGCAAGATAGAGACACACTTCCTAACAGTGAATGATTCTTTCAATAGAAAGAAAGCGAAAAGCACCATAAAGGCAGGTGTTGCCGATGTGATGACAGCACCCATTTGCGCAGACGTGTACATCGTACCAATTTCTTGAGTCACGATTGAAAGAAAGTTACCGATCAATCCAATGGCCGCAATAAGCGGGATATCTTTTTTATCTAACCGAAAAGAATATCCTAAACGCCAAATGGTGAACACAAGAACGACTCCTGCTACTGCGTATCTCATCCATACGAGTTCAAGTGGCGGGACAACCGCTACTGCTACTTTGACAACTACGTACATACCACCCCAAATACTAGCGGCTGCCGCTAAGTAAAGGGCTCCTATATATTTTCCATTCATCTTTTTTCCCCTCCGTTACTGGATATATCATTTGCGATATCCACAAACGGAGATCACTCTCCGTTATGGACGGAGGTGATTTGGTACATCATCTTCAAATAAAGGTTTCCATTGCATGACAGTCACCCCAATTGTTATTATTTTCTGATTACTTTATAACAAATTCTGGTTGACTTCAATCCTTTTTTATCGCCATGTTTCTTCATATAATAGAAGTTACATAGGATTGACATGATAAATTCGTTTTCATATAGTAAGTAAAACGATAGACGGTCAAGAGAAAAGGAGTAGAGGTCGTTGGATATTGAAGCTAGAAAACGCATTCCCAGCGCGGGACACGAGCCGTTTTTCGAGGGAATAAAAGATTGTGTACCGACCTTACTCGGCTATATGAGTATTGGGTTTGCCTTTGGAATTGTTGGCATAAGTGCACAATTAAGTATATGGGATATTGCGCTCTTATCCATCTTTATTTACGCAGGCGCTTCACAGTTTATCATCTGCGCACTGCTCGTAACAGGGAGCCCTCTTTCCGCAATTATTTTCACCACATTTATTGTGAATTTGCGCCATTTATTACTCAGCCTTACGCTCGCCCCTCATTTTACACGCTACTCTGCGAAACAGAACATTGGGTTTGGTCTTTTGCTGACAGACGAATCCTTCGGTGTGGCGATGAATAAATTAGCGCAGCAAGGAAGGTTGAATAATCGGTGGATGCATGGACTGAATGTAACGGCTTATTTGTGCTGGATTGCGGCATGTACACTTGGCGGCATCTTTGGACACTGGATCTCAAATCCAGAGGCGCTTGGTCTTGATTTTGCTTTATCGGCGATGTTTGCTGCGCTATTGATCCTTTCTTTGCAAACAGTCCCCAAAAATAAGTTAACCCATCGCCTGTCGCTTGTTTTGTATATGGTCGTTGCGATGTTTGTTCTGCTTCATTTTGTTCCTTCACACGTGGCTGTTCTGTTAGCAACTGTGCTTGTCGCAACCATTGGGGTGGTGACAGATAAATGATCAGCAGCTTTATGATATGGCTGATTCTTGGTTGTATGCTCGTAACCATCATTCCAAGAATCCTTCCATTTATATTTGTTCGGAGTATTCGGCTGCCTGAAGTGGTGCTGAAATGGCTATCGTTTATTCCAATTTGTATATTCACTGCTTTGATTGCTGAACACCTTTTCATACATACAACAACAGGCGTCACCATTCACTGGATGTATCTTGCTGTGTTGATTCCAACGGTGCTTATGGCTGTTTGGACAAAAAGCTTGTCCCTCACTGTTCTGGTTGGCGTCTTGCTGATGGGTACAGCTAGATGGTTTTTCTAAAAGAAAAAGCTTAACCGTTTGCGGTTAAGCTTTGTTTCATTTGACGATTCCGTATATAAACCCGTCATAGCCTTTTTCACCAACAGTTTGAATAGCTGTTGCCTCAATTCTCGGCTCTTGTTTGAGTAAATCAAATAATTCACGAGTTCCCTTCACTCGCTCATCTTGATCAGAGGCATGAATGACTGCTCCATTTCTGACAACATTGTCTGCAATAATGACGGTTCCCTTCTTTGAGAAGTGTAACGCCCACTTCAGATACTTCGGGTTGTTTGGTTTATCTGCATCAATGAAAATCAAATCGAATGGGGGCGTACCCCTCTCTTTTAACTGAGATAAAGTATCTAACGCTTTTCCTTGTAAAATCGTTACCCGTTCTGTCAAGCCTGCTCTGTCGATGTTTTGCTGCGCGGTTTCTACATGATAGCTGACAGCCTCTAATGTCATGAGTTCTCCATCCTCTTCAAGAGCTCGTGCCAGCCAAATGGTGCTATATCCGCCAAGTGTCCCGATTTCTAAAATACGCTTTGCTCCTTTGGTTTTTGCTAATAAATAAAGCATTTTCCCTTGGGCCGGAGACACATCAATTTCTGGCAGCCCCGCTTGTTTATTATTGGTAAGCGCTTGCTCCAATACGTCATCTTGAGCCATCAATTTGTCTTTGATATACTCGTCAACTTTCCCCCATACTTGGTCCATTTCATCCATCTCCCTTGATTCATGTCTTCTACCTAAAGTCTACATGACGTACAAGAGGACGTATAATCAATTCTTTTCACACACCTATTCATTTAATTGATGAAAGGCATGTGATGATGGAGACATGAGGCGAGTACCTACAGCTATGTGTAAACTACTGATTCAGCTTATTTTTCACGTCACCTTTTTTATCTTGAAGCTTTCCTTTTGCTTGATCTTTCTTTCCTTCTGCTTTCAGGTTTTCATGATCTGTCGCTTCGCCAAGCTTTTCTTTCAATTGACCTTTGACTTGATTTGTTTTTCCTTTCGCTTTATCCATATGTCCTTTTTGTTCACTCATTTGCTCCACCTCCACGTTTGATACTGCTTATTTAGCCTTTTTGAACATGACAAAACATCTGAGTGTGCTGCGTGCACGTTTCAGGTATGATAGACATAATGGAATGAAAGGCTGGTGGTCTGTTTAATGATCATATCTGAAAACATGTTCACTGTTCGTGGTTTGACCTATCGTATTCGATCCGCTGCACTAGCAGATGCCAAACCGTTATCTGCTCTCAGACTAAAAATTGATGGGGAAACAGAATATTTAGACCGTGAACCAGGAGAAGCCTTTCTTGATGAAAAAGGATTTGCAGCTCTCATTCAAGAGGATTCTAAGGAAAGCCGGCATCTATTTTTGGTCGCGGACATTGAAGGGGAAATTGTAGGCTTTTCAAGATGCGAAGGGCATTCACTAAAGCGCTTCGCTCACAAAGTGACGTTTGGCGTCGCTGTACAGAAGACAGCTTGGGGCTATCACATCGGGAAAGAGCTTTTATCCGCATCGATCAAATGGGCAGACCAGCAAGGCATTCAAAAGATGTCACTTCAAGTGCTGGAAACCAATCAAAAAGCCATTCGGTTATATGAACACTATGGCTTTGAGATTGAAGGGGTGTTAAAAAAAGATAAACGGCTGGCGGACGGAATGTATTATGATACTGTTGTGATGGGCAGGCAGTGGCCGGCCTCCTAACCGCTTACATGACATAGCCCCAGATCATCGAAAATGCACTATACATAAGCAGAAGTCCCATGACGAGCTGGAACGGCCGTTGATAAAGATTCAAAAAACGCTTGAATACAGAGCCAAATAGACTCCAGCTGAACGTACCTAAAAATCCAATGAGTGCGAGAATCAGCGTCATTAACATGTACTGCATATTGGACTGTCCATATGGCAGAACAAAGGTTGAAATCACCGTTAACCCATACAAGATCGCTTTCGGATTGATAAATTGCAGCAGCATGCCTGGGATAAAATGATTGTAGCGGTCTAGTGTATCGTCATTGCCGCCCTTACTTTTCATGATTTTGACAGCCAAATAAATCATGTAGCCAGCTCCGATGAATGCCATCACCCAGCTTATTTTCGGCATGACTTGATAAAGAATCATATTGAAGAAACCACTCAAACACAAAATGACGAAAAACCCGATACCCACACCTAAACAAAATCGAAATGTTTGCTTGACCCCATATTTGTTTGTAAAGACCATGGCCATGATATTGTTTGGTCCCGGGGTGAAGCTGGTGACAAAAGCATAGATCAGCATTGAAACAATCAAGATGTTACCCCTCTTTCATACGTTATTTAGACCTAAAAGTCTTTATTGCGTATATTACGTTTTATTGTACCATTCGGTCGTTATAAAGCAAATGCAGAAAGGAGTTTTTTGATGGAAGATGTACAATCGATTATTGCTAGAAATGTAAAACATCTAAGAGAACAAAAGAAATTAAGCCTAGAGAAGATGGCTGACATAACGGGTGTGAGTAAGACGATGATTGGACAAATCGAGAGAGGAGAATCAACCCCCACCATCACGACTTTGTGGAAAATTGCGAATGGATTAAAGGTGTCTTTTAGTGAACTCATTTACGCACCGCAGCCTGAAATCAAGGTAGTGCGAAAAGAAGACGGACAGGTTTTAACTGAGGATGAGGGAAGGTATCGTGTGTATACGACTTTTCCCTTTGATGATCGAAGAAAATTCGAAGTGTATCAGGTAGAAATTGATCCCGACGGGTCGTTAAGTGCCGAAGAACATATTGGCGGTACAGAGGAATTGATTACCGTTTTTGAAGGAACGCTTGATTTATCCATCGGTGATGAGCAATATACATTAGAAGCTGGCGACTCTATTCGTTTCAAAGCGGATCGTGCCCATGAGTATAAACAATCAGGAGAACAGATGGTCCGAATGCAAATGATTCTTTATTATCCTCATTAAAAAAGCTGACAGGCTTGTCCACCTGTCAGCTTTTATTTATTCAAACCCCGGATCACGCACAACCGTTCCAGTAAATGTGACGTTGTATTTTCCAAGGCCTAACTCTTCAATTGATGATTGATATAAAATACCGACCCAGCCATCCTTTGCATATGTAATACTTGATGGGATATTTGACGTCGTATAAGTTCTTGTTTCCGAGACCGTTCGACTCGCTTGAACCGTTATGTCACTGTTCGCTTTCTCTTTTGCTTCCACCGGGACAGTAGTGACCCCAGCACCTGTTAAAACGATTGCTCCAACCAAAACAGAAGACATGACCTTTTTCATAAAAAAATCCCTCCCTTTTTTTGTTGAACATATTAACCATACCATAATCTAGAACTTTCGTAAGTTATTTTTTCATTTTTTTGAAAATTATGATATGATTGTCTTATACTGGATAGAGATCGTTACATACTACTATGATTTTCTCCTCATCTCATTCTAGTGAAACAATTGATAACGGAGGTGATTTCATGAAAAAATGGCTCATCTGTTTTCAACTTGTTTTCCTCTTTACCTTGACGGCCACACCACTTGCTTCTGCTGCTTCATGTCCTACAGTGAAACCATGTGTTATTGATCCTTAAGCATAAGAAAAGGTCGATCAAGCCTATTCACTTGATCGACCTTTTTGTTTATTCTTGCTCTGCTTCCCAGCGGGTAACTTCTTCTCTTACTTTAGGAGTGACTTCTTTTCCAAATAGCTCAATGGCTTTCAGCACTTGATCATGCGGCATTGAACCAACTGGTACATGCAGCATGAAGCGTGTGATTCCTACATTTTTTCGCAGATGAATGACTTTTTCTGCAACAGTATCTGGATCTCCCACATACAAGGCACCTTCTAACGTTCTCGCTGCATCGAACGTAGAACGAGTATAAGGTCCCCAGCCTCTTTCTCTTGCTAATGTATTCATGACATGCTGTGTAGAAGGGAAAAATTGATCTGCTGCCAGCTCTGTTTCTTCCGCTACAAACCCATGTGAATGTGAAGCAACTGTTAATTTCTCAGGATCATGTCCCGCGTGAACAGCGGCTTGCTTGTATAGCTGAACAAGCGGTGCGAATTGTCTAGGACTACCACCAATGATGGCAAGTACAAGCGGTAACCCTAATAATCCAGCACGTACGACAGATTCTCTGTTTCCTCCGCTGCCAATCCAAATTGGAAGCGGGTCTTGAACAGGTCTTGGATATACGCCAACATCCTGGATGGCTGGACGGTGCTTTCCGCTCCACGTCACACGCTCTGACTGCTGTAATTTCAACAGTAAATCTAATTTTTCTTCAAATAATTCTTCATAATCATTTAAGTCATAGCCAAAGAGCGGGAATGATTCAATAAATGATCCTCGGCCAGCCATGATCTCTGCACGTCCGTTAGATAGTCCATCTAATGTCGCAAAGTCTTGAAATACACGCACAGGATCTGCCGATGAAAGGACTGTGACAGCACTTGTCAGGCGAATATTCTTTGTTTGCGTGGCTGCCGCTGCTAATACGACTGCTGGATTCGATGCGGCGAAATCTTTACGATGATGCTCTCCTACTCCAAATACATCAAGACCTACTTGATCTGCTAAAATAATTTCTTCTACGACTTCTCGAATACGCTGTGCGTGGCTGACTGTTTTCCCTGTTTGAAAATCAGGTGTTGTTTCTACAAATGTACTAATTCCTAGTTCCATGGATGGAACCCCCTATCTTATAAATATGTTACAAATTCAGAGACAGGCTTTCGGTAGCCTCTCGCTTGTCTGCTTTCTACTTTTTCTTTTCCGAGCGTGATCATTAACACAGGAACCAGATCGGATTCGATGTTTAACACTTTTTTCATTGCTTCGGGATCAAAACCGATCATCGGGCACGTATCCCAGCCCTTGTTTTTGGCGGCAAGCATAAATAGCATGGCAGATAATGAAGCATTGCGAATCGCTTCTTCTTTCTGAAAATCTGACCCTCTCTGCTCATAAAAACTCTTTGTCTCTCTGACCATTTCCTCATATTGCTGCGCATTTAAGATGCCGAGCATTTTTAGGCCTTCATAAATGTTTCCTGCTTGCTCATAAGCTTTCGGATCGCCGAGCAAAATGATCGCTGCTGAAGCGGAATGCACTTTATATTGTCCAAAGGCTGCTTCCCTTACTTGTTCTTTCAGCTCTTCTGATTGGACAACGACATATTGTGTATGCTGTAAATTAAAGGCTGAAGGTGCCAGCTTCACTTCTTCAAAGATGCTGTTAAGCTCTTCTCTCGAAATCGAGATATTTGGTAAAAAATTGGATGCTGATCGTCTTTCACGTACCAATGTATCAAAGCTGAGTGTCATCCTGTTTCCCCTTTTCATGAAGTTGTTTTGCACCTAAACCGATTTTTTTTAGCAATTCAATGAGCTGCTCTTTTTCTTCTGATGTAACAAAGGACAGATTTTGTGAAATGACATCTGTATGTTTTGGAAAAATGTCGTCAAATAGCTGCTTCCCTTTATCCGTCAGCACTACATGGAATACACGTTTATCCGTGGGTGCACATTGCCTTTTGACCAGTTCTTGTTTTTCTAGCTTGTTGACCACATATGTAATGCTTCCGCTTGGAATGGACAAGATCTCACTGATTTTTTGGACGGGATGCGGTCCTTTACTATAAAGCAATTCAAGGATTTGAAAATTTTCAAATCCGATATCATAGCGTTCAATGTCTTTTTGGATATTTGTAAAAAGGGCTTGATAGGCTTTCATCCATACACGGAAAAGCCTTAAGTCTAATTCATGTTCTGGCTGCACCATGGCAACTACTCCTTTTTCAAGAAATCCTAAAACTAGGATAAATTTATCCTAACACTAGGATATTTTCTTGTCAACGTGTTTGTTTCATCAAAAAAAGACCACCTCAGGTCAGTGATCCTCTTCTTTTAAGACAACATGCATTTCAGCTATTTGCTTATATTGTCGTACTTCTTTTAATGAAAATCTGGATTCCATATCCGCTGGGGAAAATAGAGGAATGCCTCTCCCAATCATGACAGGTACGATTTGAAGATAAAGCTCATCAACCAATCCTGCTTTTATGAAAGATTGGAGCAGTTCCCCGCCGCCGACAATCCAGATATGCTGACCTGTTTCATTTTTTATTTTCTTCACAAATGATAGGATATCTTCGCGAATGATGTGAGTTCCTTTCAGACTGTCTTGTAAAGTACGTGACATGATATAACAAGTCTTTCCTTCATAAGGAAACTCCTCTGGTGACAGCTGAAGAACCTGTTCATATGTATTGCGCCCCATGATCAGCGTATCAATTGACGCATAAAAGTCATCATAGTTCGTATCTTCTTCGCCCTCTGTCCCTATTAGCCAATCGAGCCGGTGATCCTCTCTCGCTAAATAGCCATCAATACTCATTGCCCCATAAAAAAGCAATTTCCTTTTCTGACTCAATCTCATCACTCCTTAACCTAAATAAGAACACACATTCTATTTTGATTGTATCAGAAAGGAAAGACAAAGGATACATGGATTTGTCATCATCCAGATTCATGTCTTCAACACCGTGATTCAATAAGGTATCCTCTTCAGGTAATGATATAATAAAATCAGTTCAATCAATGATCATACTTGGAGGAGAGGCTGATGATACGACGACTTGATCATATCGTATTGACTGTTCAACATATGGAGGAAACCATTCGCTTTTATACAACCGTATTAGGAATGAAGGAAGAAACTTTTGGAGAAGGCCGTAAAGCCCTTCGTTTTGGTTTGCAAAAAATCAACCTTCATGAAGCCGGACATGAATTTGAACCAAAAGCGGCTCACCCCCAGCCTGGATCTGCTGATCTATGCTTTATCACCGATTTAGATATGGACAGTTTGCTGCTGCATTTGCGAAAGCAAGTTGTTCCCATTGAAGAGGGACCCGTAAAGCGAACAGGTACATTAGGTCCGATTGAATCCATTTATATCCGTGATCCTGATATGAATTTAATTGAAATCTCCCGATATATAGAGGAGGATGATCCATCATGAGTCGTTTATTTTTGAGACCGATTGAAGAGCCAGATTATCCTGGTATCCATCGAGGTTGCCAGCATGAAGAAACTCTTTACATGACTGGCACACGCAAAACGTTCACACTAGAGGAAATTCGTTCAGCCTATACCCGCTTTCTGCAGGATGACAGTAGACGGGACTTCGCCATTTGTCTGCTTGACACAAAGGAGATGATTGGGGATGCGGCGATTGTGGACATTGATCCAATCAATCATACGGCCAGCTTTCGCATTGCACTTCATGGACCAGAGCATTTTCACAAAGGCTACGGGACAGAGGCGGCTCGGATGGTTCAAGCATTCGCTTTTGATACATTAGAACTCAACCGCCTTGAGCTTGAAGTCTTTTCCCATAATCAAAGAGCTTTTCGAAGCTATGAGAAAGCCGGATTTCAATATGAAGGAAAAAGACGTCAAGCGTTCTATTTCAACGGGACTTATTCAGATGTCATCATGATGGGCATCCTGCGTGAAGAATACAATCAAATCAACAATCAAGATACCCCCATCTAAGAAGCGTCATCTTTTTTTAAAAAAAGAAGCCCTGTGACGATGATCAAACAAATCATAGAAGATAGAACGATAGAGACGCCTGATATACTAAGCATCATTCCTTCCCATCTGCCAATGAAGAAACTGCTCACCAATAAGACCAATCCAAACAAGGTGATACATATCGGAACAATTAGCCCAGCATGGCGGTGTCTTCGCCTTTTTCCTGCCCACCATGAGAGGCAGAGCACAACGATCGTAAAAATAGCGGTTTGCAGCCAGAACATATAACAACAACTCCTATTCTCTTTTTATCCTACGACAACGGAGGTTTTTCCAATGAACATTAGACCTATTCAACCACAGGACAATCCTTTTATCGCGGACATTATTCGTCAGTCATTAGAATCAGCGAATCTTGCGATTGAAGGTACAGCCTATACAGACCCACATCTGGATCAGCTTTTCGAATACTATCAATCATTGACTCATGCAGCCTATTGGATTACAGAAAAGCATGGTGAAATTGTTGGCGGCGTTGGCATCGCCCCTTTCACAGATAGCATATGTGAGCTACAAAAGCTTTATTTAAGTCCAAAAGCACAGGGAAAAGGGGCGGGCAAGAAGCTGTTGGATACGGCACTGCAATACGCCTCTACATATTATGATGCCTGTTATTTAGAAACCCGACGTGAATTAAAAGCTGCTACTGGCCTTTATCAACGGTATGACTTTTCTCTGCTTTCTAAGCCACTTGAAGGCTCGGAGCATTCTGCCATGGATGCTTGGTATCTCAAAACCTTCTCAGCGTGAGGCATAAAATAAGACATACGTTTTTGTCCAATGAAATCCCAGCTTCTCTGCCAATTTGGCTGAGACTAGGTGATGGACATCGCAATCCCAATGAGGCGTCTTCCCTTTTTCAACACAGATGCTGATCATTCGCTGAGCTGCTAACAAAGCCAATCCTTTTCCACGGCAGGGTTCATCTGTCCAAATATCGATTTCCACACGTTTTTCACTTGAAAAAATAGAGATACATTCGCTGAACACATCTTCACCATCTACAACGGCCACCCCGATCCCATTGGATAGAAAATGATCTATTTCTCCCCAATAGGCTTCGTAATAGCTAAAGTGCATATTTGTGAATGGAGGGATGATTCTGTATCTTATGGATCAACTTATATAAAGGAGCGATTCAAATGATTAAGGAAATGAAACATCAATTTATGCAAACGTCCTTTGTCTCGATTGTGTGGCTGACTCTCATCCTGTCGATGACTCAATCGTCAGCTGCTGTCCCTGCTGCCGCTTCTGTAACCTTCCCCTTCCAAATAAGGGTTAAGCCTAACCCAAGACATAAAACAACACCCGCGAATAGGAAGGGGAAATGAATATTTTGATCGAATAAAATACCGCCAAGCGCTGGACCGAAAATTGTACCGAGGCTCGTGTAGGTAGAATTCATGCCCGCGACAAATCCTTGCTGATTACCAGCGATTTTTGATAAGAAGGTCGTTAATGCCGGCCGCAATAAATCAAACGCAAGGAAAATGACGCATGTGACGATCAGCACGACCAAAAAGCCTGAAACGACTGTCGAAACAAAAGCGAGGACCGCCCCGATAATCAAGCATAGCTGAATGACTCGTTTCTCCCCAAGAGCATTCACCAGTTTACCGAACACAAGCACTTGGATGATGACTGCTACAATCGAACTGACAGTAATGATAATCGCAATATCTTTTGGACCAAATCCAAACTTATGATTTGTAAACAAGCTAAAGACCGTTTCATATGCAGATAGTCCAAACGCCAGAACAAACACAATGATGAAGGCGATGAGATAGCTTGGATGAATAGATTTTTTCAAATCTTTAAAGAAGGTCGATTCCTTCGCTTGATCTATTTGTTTCGCTCGTTCTTCTTTTGTTAACGGCTCCTTTAGCATAAACATAGACGAAATGACGGCAATAAATGCAATACCAGCTGCAAAGAAAAATGGCAGGCGAACACCGTATTCTGCAATAAACCCGCCAATTCCAGGTCCAATGATAAAGCCGGTACTAATGGCCGCAGATACATATCCCATCGCCTTTGATCTTTCTTGAACAGTTGTAATATCTGCGACATAGGCAGTGACAGCCGGCATGATAAATGCCGCACTAATGCCGCCCAGAACCCTTGCAAAATAAAGAACATACACATGTGTCCCTAAGCCAAAGACGAGTTCTGATAATGCGAATAGAAACAGCCCTGACACGATCATCATCTTTCTTCCGTAGCGGTCTACCCATCTTCCAGCAATGGGTGATGCTATAAGCTGCGCAACAGCAAACGCAGCCACAAGGTATCCCATTGTACTGCCCGTTAAATGCATCACATTCATAAAGAGCGGCATGACAGGAATGATGAGGCCGATGCCTAAAAACGCAATAAATATATTACTTAATAAAATAACGAGTACCGCTTTTTGCTCACGAATCGCTTTTTGCATGATGTTTGTTTCTCCTTTACTGACTCACTTGTTACTCATGATGGTTGATTCCGTGAATAAACAATGAGATCGCCTCTTTTTGTAATTCCTTTTTCTCCTGCATCGTGTCATTTCTATATAACACGTCTAATCCGTAAAAAACGGAAAGTAAGATTTTCACTTTCGATTCAACATGCTCAATCGACCAACTGCCGTCTTCGTTCCCTTCAAGCAATATGTCTCTCATCACATCATCAAAGTCGGCATCAATTTTATTCAGCCGTTCCATGACTTCATCTGATGTAAATGCACTGGCACAAAATTCTTCACTAGCTCTCATTAAAGGATAGTTAATCCCCATTTGACTGAGCAGCTCTGCAAACCCTGCGAGCTTATCAATGGCCAGATGCAGCGTTTTCTTCTTCTCATGCCACGTCTCCATCATCAATCGATGATCCTCTTCCATAATATGAAGGAACAAAAACTCTTTTCCTTTAAAATGATGATAGAGGTTGCCTTTACTAATCTCAGCAGCCTCTAGAATATCTCGCACAGATGTTTCGGAATATCCTTTTTTCGCAAATAAATCACGTGACGCGGTGACAATCTTTTGCTTCGTCTTCTCACTCTTTTCAGCGCCGCTTTGTGTACTTGTCATCTCTTTACAATCCCTTCTCCCTTACATTTCTTCATACGGACAAAATAAAACCGACCAGTTGGTTTATTTTTATTATAAAATGATCTTACCCACAGCACAATGAAAAAGCGCCCATATCCACGAGGATTAAACACGTAAAACTAAGCCGGGCATTTCCATTAATTAATTTATCTAAACATTTAACTTCACTTAACTATTAAAATGGCATATAATAAAAAAGAAAAGAGGTGATGTATTTGGATGAGGAAATCCTACATTTCAGCAAACAGATTATAGATTACTCGAATGCATTAGGCTCTATTTATGTAGAAGAGTACCAACGATTTTTAAAAAATGAATATGCGGATTTATCAACGAAGCAACAGCTGACTCTAGAATTATTGCGTACCAAAACGAGAACAATCAATGAACTAGCTGATTATTTTTCGATTTCTTCTAGTGCCGCTAGCCAGCTCATTTCAAAGCTTGAACAGCTAGGATATGTCAAACGAGAAATTAATCCACATAATCGAAGAGAGATTATTGTTGATTTTGCGCAAAAGGGGCATGAATATCACAAAAATATCGAAAAAATTCAACTGCACCTTATTCAAAAATACTATGCAAAGCTTCCAAAGGAAGATTTAAAAACACTCTTATCTCTTTATGAAAAGCTCTATACAATTGCAAAAGAAACACCATAACAGGGTGTTTCTCCGTTCAATATTTAAGACAACTTAACTATTAAGGAGTTGAATGTATTGATGAATATAATTCATTTGCAAGATGGACGTAGATTGGGGGTAATCGAATACGGTGATCGTGAAGGCTATCCCGTGTTCTTTTTTCATGGTACACCTGGTTCTAGAATCATGTTTTTAGAAGATGATCCTCTTTCAAAAGAGCTTGGCATTCGTCTCATTTCTTTAGACAGACCGGGTTTTGGTTTATCTGATCCGAAGCCTGACCGTACCATTTTAGACTGGGCAAAAGACGTACAGGAAGCGGCCGATCACCTTGGCATCTCTCATTTTTCAGTCATTGGAGTCTCTGGAGGCGGAGCATTCGCTGCTGGTTGTGCCTATCAATTGCCAGACCGCATTCTTTCAGCTGCTCTCGTCTCAAGTGCCACCCCGTTTCAGGACGGTAAACCACCTAAAAGTATGCTAAAGGAAAATAAGCTTGCCTTTTTCCTCAGTAAAAGATTTCCTTGGCTGTTAAAGGCAAGCTATCGCGCTCAGAAAAAATTAATTGAAAAAAAACCAGAGAAATTCAAGAAACTCACGAAAAAAGGGAACAAACATTTACATCCTTGGGATCGTCAATTCCTTCAAACCGATGAGCAGCTGGAGCTAATGATGCTTCATTTATACGAAGCTACTCGTCAATCTGTGGATGAATGCATTCATGAACCAGATTTGCTCACTCGACCGTGGGGGTTCGCTATAAAAGATATACAAATCCCGGTTGATGTTTGGCATGGAAAGGAAGATACGATGGCTCCATTTGCAGAGATAGAAAGAATAGCTGCAACGATTCCAAACGTCAAAACCTCTTATATAGATCAAGCGGGACATTTTCTTACTGACGTAGACGAGATTTGGCGAGATATTTTACTCTCTTTAAAGAAGCGTGCTGAACATCAGGAACATGTATAAAAGAAGACCTACTATGTGAGATGATCCCCCTAGGTAAATAGTGTGAAATTCCTGTTTTTCATTCGGCTGTTACACTATACTTGGAGGGGGTTTTTCTTTATTAATACTGCTCGAAATAGGCTTGAATTTTATCTGGATCTTTTGTTTTCGTCAATGCGAGCATGAGCAAAATACGTGTTTTTTGTGGATTTAATGAATCCGATGACACAAAATGAAGCTCGTCATCCATCTTTTCATGTGTGACAATGCCATTTCCTACGCGGCTTGATCTCACGATAACCACATCTTTTTTCACTGCCTCTTTTGCTCCTTTGATCGCTTCGGTGGACATCGTTCCATTTCCTGCTGCGGCAACAACAATGCCCTTCGCTCCTGCTTTGACCGCTGCATCATACATATATTTTTGATCATTTTGATAGCCGTATAAGATATCGACTTGCGGAAGTTCTTTTAGTTTAGATATATCAAATTCACTGTCAGCTGTGTGTTTTCTTGTCGGTTCGTTGTAAAAAGACACCACTTCACCAGCCACTTCTCCAATGTATCCTTGCTCAAGAGACTTGAAAGAATCTGTTGTGGTGGTATTCGTCTTTGTAATAAACCGGGCAGAGGCAATTCGGTCATTTAATGTCACCATCACACCTTTGCCTTTTGCTTCTTTTGTGGATGCAATTTTTACAGCATGGTACAAGTTAAGCGGACCATCTGCACTGATAGCTGAGGCAGGTCTCATAGAGCCAACGACCACAACCGGTTTATCACTTTTGACAACCAAATGTAAAAAATAAGCCGTCTCTTCAAGCGTATCTGTGCCATGTGTGACCACAATGCCATCCACTTCGTCATCATTTAACAGTTGATTGACTCGTTTGGCTAATTTTAAAAGAAGTGCGTTATCAACATTTTCACTGCCAACATTCGCTACCTGCTCACCTGTCACGTTCGCAATATCCTTCAGCTGAGGAACTGAATCAATGACTTTATCAATGCCAAGTGAACCAGATTTATACCCCGTCGTATCTGTATCGCTGTCCGAACTACCAGCAATTGTCCCGCCTGTTGCGAGCACCTTAATATTGGATAATGACTTGTTCCCTGTCTCAACAGTCGTGTTTTTTTCTTTTGTTTCACTGGTTGCGCTTTCTTTTTCGCTTTGATTATTCTCTTGCGTGTTCGTGTTGGCACAAGCTGCTGTCATCAATAATGAAACAGAAAGAAGAACAGCTCCAAACCATTTTGTTACGTTCATTCGATCATCTCTTTTCTTAAATGTAATGGATGAAAGGCTATATCTCTGTCTATAGGATTTACTTTATACCATTCCTTCATTCATCAGCATGAGGCAAAAGAGCTAGCACCAAATAAAGGTAAAAAATCATGGTGATCAACATTTATTTCTATCCAAATACCTAATTTCACAGAATATAGAGTGAGCCGGTCCCACTTAACCTATTGATGATAGCCCGGCATCCGTTCCCATAATGATCCTAAGCAGTCTCATCTACCGGATTTGTGATTCTTTGTTTTAGCAGAGGATTCATGAAAAAAACACCTCATAAGAAGATGTTTTTAGCTGCCCATGTAATGGGGTCACAGTGATCCAAGTACGCTTGGGGTGCGGCGTTCGCTTCTAATGGGGTACGTAATTCGATGACGAAGGGGATATTTTGTGATGTTTTACATCACGTCATAAAAAAATCACTGAGGACATCCTCCTCAGCGATTTGATGTGGAATCTTTATTTCATGCTTGTACGAACGTGCGAAAAAATGGGGTCCTTCAATTCAAAATTGAATGTCTTCCCATCTACAATACCGACTGTTTTTTCACTGTCGTAAAGCTCAAGCATACAAGCTGCCATTTCCTTTGATGTATGATATCTTTGAATATTGCCTTCATATTCGAACTGATCCACATCTAATGAACGCTTTGCGAATTCAGATTCTGTAGCAGCAGGCGCTAATACTTTTGCCTGTAATTTGGCTCCTTTTTCATTCAATTCTAGGGCCAGCCCTTCTGTAAAGGCACTTACATAAAATTTAGTTGCTGAATAGGTAACGGCATTGCCAACGACTGTATAGCCCGCTCTTGAGGAAATATTGATCAACTGCGCTCCCTCTGCTTGCTCATAATCACGAACAAATAAAGTAGATAAAATCGTTAGTGCTTCAATATTGAGATGGAGCATGTCCGTAATTTTATTTACATCCTGTTCTGCTATTGAACCGAAATGACCAAACCCTGCATTATTAATGAACGTGTCGAGTTCATAATCAGCTAATGACTCATAGAAAGAATACACTTGCTCGATGTCTGTTAAATCGACAGATTGTACGTCTACTTTGATATAGGGATATTGATCAAGAATCTTTTTTTGCAGCTCTTGGAGTTTATCGAGCCGGCGTGCAGCTAAAATAAGATGTTTCCCTCGTGCTGCAAATGCTAACGCCGCCTCATATCCAATACCTGAACTTGCCCCTGTAATGACTGTATAGCCCATTTTATATCCCCCTATTAACGGATCTATTTTCAAACGCCTTCTTTAATTGGTCACCCATCAAATGCCAAGCCTCTTCCGCTATTTCTAAATCCCCGGCATGGGTGAAGGCATGAGGAACACCTTTAAACTGTTTATACGTGACTTCTACCCCTGCTTCTTTTAACTTGTCCGCATATTGTTTGGCTTCTTCAGCTAACGAATCCTTTTCAGCTGTGATCACAAGAGCCGGAGGCATGTGTGCTAAGGCTTCTCTATCCGCAAAGATTGGAGAAACGAGCGGATTGCGTGCGTCTTCTTCTTGTAGATAGAATGTGTTGAAGCGTTTCGCCACATCCGCCGGAATCCCCCCTGCAAATGCTGGCTTTCGTTCTGGATCAGTAGCTAAATCAAGCGGCGGATAATCAAGTACTTGATAGACAATCGGGAGTTTGTTCCCATTTTGGATATTCAGCAGACAAACAGCCGTTGCCAAGTTCCCTCCTGCGCTATGTCCGCCAATGGCTAATGTATTTGAATCTATTTGTAATTCATTAGGATGTTCATAAAGCCACGTCAGCACATCGTAGCATTCATGAAGAGCGGCTGGGAAAGGGTTCTCGGGTGCCAGCTGATACTCAACATTGACCACGATACATTCCGCTCGATCTGCGATGACAGGACACCAGTGGTTATCCATTTCAGCACTGCCGAGAATAAAGCCACCGCCATGTAAGTTCACAAAAACAGGCAGTGGATGTTTTGATGTTTTCACTGGTTTAAATACCCATACCTTTGTTTCGCCGGCTCCTGTTGGGATGTCATATTCCATTTTGTTCACTTCAGGAGGCTGGACTGGTTTCAGCTCCATTTGACTCGGCATTGAACCTTCAGGTGGTTGACGTAATGACTCAGCCATTTTGATTTGTTCGTCTAAGTTCATGATCTCAGTCTCCTATCCTATTCTTTAATCCCTACTCATTCGTTACGCATTTCCTCTTGTTTAATCCCTACTCATTCTTTACTCATTTCCTCTTCTTTAATCCGTACTCATTTGTTACGCATTTCCTCTTTTCCTTCAATGTCGTCAGAGAGACATTGTGATGAGATCGCTTTTTATCTATCTCCCCCTTCTCTGCTCAATTGAAACAAGCATTTACCCTCAAAAAAAGCACCGGGGCGCAATGCCCTCAGTGCTTTGAATATGCCTTATGATACTTGCTGTTCGACCTTCACTCGTTTTATAAAGAAAGCAATGATCAAGCCTACGACGGTCATGATGACAGCAAAGATAAATGCATGCTGTACGCCGTTTGTAAAGGCTAGCAGCTGATTGACCGGATTTGACGGATCAGCCACATTTTTCATAAAGCTACGAGCACCTGAAGACAGGATCGAGATCCCGACCGCTGTGCCAATCGCTCCAGCCACCTGCTGCAATGTATTCATAATCGCTGTACCATGCGGGTATAGCTCTGGTGGGAGCTGATTTAATCCGTTTGTTTGAGCTGGCATCATAATCATAGCGATCCCTACCATTAATGTAATATGAAGCGTCACGATATAGCCGATTGACGTATTCACACTTAAATTCGTGAAGCCAAACATCGTGACTGCGACAATGGCAAGGCCTGGGATGACAAGCCATTTCGGTCCGAACTTATCAAATAGTCCCCCCATAATTGGAGACAGTAATCCGTTGATAATGCCGCCTGGGAGCAGCATTAAACCAGCTGTAAATGTAGAAAGCGCCAAAGACGTTTGCAAATATAACGGCAAAATCATCATAGCAGATAACATCACCATCATACATACTAAGATCAGAAGTAATCCTATGACAAACATCGGATATTTAAATGGGCTTAAATTCAGCATTGGTTCTTTCATGTTCAGCTGTCTGAGGGAGAACACAAGAATACCAATCACCCCCACTACAATCGCCACAATCACATGCATACTGCTCCAGCCGCCGCCTTCACCGGCACTGCTAAAGCCATATACAATTCCACCGAAACCGATCGTTGAAAGCACAATTGATAGGATGTCGATTTTGGGTCTTGTTGGTTCCGTAATATTTTGCATAAAGATATAACCAAATACAAGTGCAGCCATTAATAATGGAAGCGAAATCCAAAAAATCCAATGCCATGTTAACGATTTAAGAATAAGACCTGAGACCGTTGGACCAACTGCTGGTGCAAACATAATCACAAGACCAATAATCCCCATTGATCTGCCTCGCTTATGAGGTGGAATGATGACCAAAATCGTATTAAACATCAATGGAAGAAGTAAGGCTGTTCCGACTGCCTGCACCACACGTGCAATCATTAAAATACTAAAGACTGGTGCAACTGCGGCAATAAATGTCCCAATGATCGAAAAGACGAGCGACGTAATGAAAAGCTGTCTTGTTGTAAACCATTGGAGAATGAGGCCTGAAATTGGAACGAGAATACCAAGTGTTAATAAATATCCTGTTGTCAGCCACTGAGCAGTCGTCGCTTCAATGCCAAAGTCTAATGTTAAGCTTCTGAGCGCCATGTTTAGTGCCGTTTCACTAAACAGACCAATAAATCCAGCTGTGATAAATGAAATAATTATGGGCAGCGTTCGAATATCAGAAGCTGCCGCTTGCTGTTTGTTCATATTAAGTTGGCTCCTTTTCTTTTTCAAATAAGGGTGAATCATAAGAAGTCAGGCTGGTCAGAAATGAGCCACTTCAAAGTCTATGAAAAGACGGATAAAACCTGTCTTTCTGCAGCGAATTGTGCAATTTTCTCGATTGAATAGCCAGATTCATGAATATAAAACATGAGTTCAGGCGTCATTGGAGAGGACATACATAATGTCGTCAGCTCAATATCTTGTATGTTCGCTTCCCCTTTTTCTTTCGCTTCCTCCAGCAAACCGCGAATGATTTGTTTGAGTGATTGACTGTAATGACAATCATATACTTTACTTGTCTGCTCTAAATTCCCAGAGATCGTGAGCATCCGAATCCAGTCTAAGTGGTGTCCGACAATCAGATGGATCTCCTCGAGAACATATTGCAGACGATCTCGAACCGGTTGATCACTTATTTTGCTCAAATACAGATGTAAAGCAGGGATCAGCTGTTCAAATTTTTCTCCTAATATAGAAAGACACAAGTCACTTTTATTTGCATAGCGGCGGTAAAGAGTCCCTTGACCGACACCAGCTGTTTTTGCGATCTTATGCATGCTGACATTTTCTACACCAAAGTCTTCAAACAAGGAGAAGGCGACCTCTTCAATTTCCTTTCCAATATCCTTTTCCATGATGCCTCACCTTCTTTCCCTTCATCCACACTGCACTTATCTCTATATTTTACATCAAGACTCTTTAGGTTCTTTTTAGGACAATTGTCCCGGTCTTATGTTACGGACAATTGTCCGCCTTGTCAATTGTTATTTTCGACTCATCCTCCTTCTTTCCCTTCAAAAAAGAACCTCATAACAAAACCTGTGACTCGTCACAGGCATTTTTAATAAAGAAAACAAGATGCTTTTGGTTCAATTCTTTATTCAAGGATGATGCAAAAGCCTGAATTGATGGCAGCAGAAGGTTCTCTCTTGACTTAGAGTTCACTTTAAGACGTACAGTATAGTGGAACAACCGAAACTTACTTTTGAAAGGATGATCAAGAATGTGTCAGACGCATCAATCAAACGTTTTAAGTGTTTCACATGCAAAAGCGAATTTTGAACGGACAACCATAATCACCGGCCGGCGTAGCATTGCCGGGTCACTCGTTGGCGGCATTCAAGAAACACAAGAAATGCTTGATTTTGCAGCTGCTCACAACATCGCGCCACAAATTGAAGTGATCAACGCCAATCAAGTCGATGAAGCGTACGAACGTGTGCTGAAAAGTGATGTGCGTTATCGCTTTGTTATTGATATTTCAACATTATGATCGAAATTGATTTTGAAAGGCTGGCCTGATTAGCTGGCCTTTTGATGCTTCAACCATTTATGGTGAAGGTGGAGATATCCTGTTTAAACATTTCTTGCTTATCTTCGTTTTCGTGATGTTATGGAATAAATCAATAACCCTCTTATATTTTGATCAAAAATCGTTGACATAAAATAATTAATCGTGTTATTATTAAAAATTTGATTATTTTACTCTTATGTGTGGTACCCTTAAAGTAGGTTCTATATATGGAGGTGGATGATATGTTTCAAGTCGGTGATAACATTGTTTATCCAATGCATGGTGCAGGTATAATTGAGGCCATAGAAGAAAAAGAATTTTCTGATAAAAAACAATCGTATTATGTCATTAAGATGGCCGTTAGCCATATGAAAGTGATGATTCCTACAAAGAAGATGTCAAGGTCAAGGATAAGACCTGTTACAGATATACTTGCCTTAAAGAACATCATATACACTTTTCAAAATGGAACATCAGATAAGTTATTGCCATGGAAAGAGAGATATAAAATCAACACGGACAAAATAAAAACGGGTAACATATTAGAAGGCGCTGAAGTGGTACGTGATCTCATGCGAATGAAGAAAGAAAAAAGACTGAATGCAAGCGAAAAGAAAATGCTTGACGATGCTTATGGGTATTTGCTTAGTGAGCTAGAAGTCATCAAAGGAATCACTGAAAAACAAATCAAGAGTTTCTGCTAATATTGTCTACCTGCTTCCCCATTTTTTGAATACATGTTCTCTACGAACAAATCCCCCTATCTTCGGCTCAGTAAAGAAAAAGAAATTATTTAGGAAAATTCCGCATTTTGTAAATCTAATATGCTATACTGTAACTAAACCTTTGAAGCATGAATTTTTTTGCGATTACCTTGTAACATCTCCCTACTTGCACGCTGAGTAGGGTTTTTTGATGCAAAAAAACAGGCTCTCTGTTAGAGAACCTGTTTAAAAAAAATGAAGATTAAGCAGTTTTTTGAACGTTAGCAGCTTGAGCTCCACGAGAACCTTGCTCTACGTCAAATGTTACTTTTTGACCTTCGTCTAAAGATTTGAATCCGTCACCTTGGATAGCTGAGAAATGTACGAATACATCGTCTCCTTCTTCACGTTCGATAAATCCAAAACCTTTTTCTGCGTTAAACCATTTTACTGTACCTTGTTCCATGATTGTTGCCTCCTCGTGCGTTTACCACACAATGTATTATACTATCCTTGCCCAAAGTACCCTCAAGACGAAAAGTCAATCTTCATGCTATCCTTTACGCCGAACAAAAATAATTATTTTTATTATAGCATGAATCGGAAATTATTGCAATTTAGGATTAGAAAGAACATCACACATGATATGGGACACTAATTAGACAGGAGGAGCTTAATGATGGAAAGTTTTTGGTTAAAAAGAAGAAACTCTCCTTTGTAGTGCATCCCCTTGTGCATAAAATCAGTTTTTTCCGCTTCAAAAGGGAGTCTTTATCTAAATTCTCTCTAAAATCGACTTAACAAAGTCTGTTTTTCCCTCTGCATATTTGTGTTTGTCATTTTTATTTACACTTAATAGATTAAGTTTAAGCTGCTGGTACTCACTTCTTGCTTGTTCGTTACTTCTCAGATAATCCCTAAAATTTATTTGTTCGAGTAGATATCTATTGCCCGTTTGATACATATGGATTTGGTGTGTACGTGGTTCTCCTTTGCTGAAATAGTGTCTTTCAGGTAGCACATTGATCCCTCTATAAGAATAACCAAGCCCTTGCAAAGCTGTTACGCACTGTTCTCCGTCAAGAAAATGATTAATTTCGATCGCAATATCAATAATGGGTTTCGCACTCAAACCATTTACTGCTGTACTTCCAATATGGTGTACATTCACTATGTACTTTCCGATAACTTCTACTATTCGTTTCTTCTCCATTTCAAATTCTTTAACCCATTCAGCAGACCAAGGAACTAAAAAAACTTCCCCTCTTGGTAATCCAAGCATGTACTCAACCCCACTTTATGATTTTGTTGTTTATATGGAAATTTTCATTATACGTCACATTGGTAGAGATTTCGTCGGATTTAACAATATACCCTTTTAAACAGTATTAGTATGATTGGACTGCATTATATAAAAATACTATTCTTAAACAAATAGTCCACTCACTTAAGATGAGTGGACTTTCAGATAAAACTTACTAAACATTTTCAAATTCAAGTCTGTTTAACCAATTATGGACTAATGAGTTAAATACATCTGGTTGTTCAATCTGCAGATTGTGACCACCCATATCAAGCACCGCAAAAGTTGCTCTTGGATAATCTTCGATGAGCCGCCACGCATCGTGATATCCGACTACATTGTCCTGGCGCCCTGTGATAATGAGCGTAGGATACTTAAGTTCAGTTGAAATAGCGAAGGTAAAACCATATCCATTTTGCTGAATGTTGTTGATGAAGTCGTGATTTGTTTGTTTAGAAGGAAGTAAAATTTCATCTCGAAACCTCTCCCATTCCGTTTTTCCTTGCACAACGGCCATGGAGCAAAATTCACCTGCCTCTTCTGAAGACAATTGTGTTATGAAGCTGCTGTCACTTTTTAAAACAGTCGCCTCTGGTACGACTCTTTCATCGAATTCTGGTATAGTCATTGGCGCCACGAGCAGTAATCCACGAACAGTTTCCTGACGTGAACGAACGATACCTCTGGCTATGTACCCTCCATACGAATAACCACAAACAATAAACTGTTCATCAGGGATAATCTCGTCCAAAAGACGCAATAACGCCTCTAGCATATCATCAGAGTTTTGGATAGACGGATGTGGCTTTGAACGTCCCATACCTGGTAAATCTATGTAAATTCTCTTCCAACCGCTTCGTTTTTCGAATACCGGTTCCAATGCATGTAACATTACTTGATGGTCAAGTGTCCAACCATGCAATATCACGATAGGATGCCCTTCTCCAATGACTTTATGGTAAATTGACATGTATTAATTTCCCCTTTCCCATCCTTCAATATTTTATCATAATTTCAGCAAAATTTTTTATTTCACTAAGTTAAATTGAATTGATATTTTAACAATCTCAAACTGTAATATGTGTCTGTCATTTCGCTTCGAAAGCACAAAAAACCAAAGGTCTAAAACCCTTGGTATCATTGATGCGGCCGAGAGGATTTGAATCTTCACAGGTTATTCACCAACTAGAACCTCAACATAGTAAATTAATATTACTGGTTACGAAAGCATACTTTCATAATATTATCTCATATTTATTTACAATGATTTCTATATATTTATTATGTGTATCATATTTAACTATAGTAGCAAATGATCGGCATACTTTACTCTTTTTTTATCTTTATGGTCCCAAATCCCGACATAATTAAAAATATGCATTGAAAAATCGCTCCTAATATACCGATGATACAAAAAAGAAAAAGAAAAGGACTGTCCTTTACTAAATCCCTGAATAAACTTATTGGAAATGAAATAACTTTTGTCTGTGCAAATAATGCTGTACTCAGTAGAAAAAGAATAGTTAACTCAGAACTGTTAGCATGTATTGAATCCATATGAAATGATGGATATTCAAACTCACTTAGGCTAATGTCATTCTTGTGTATCTTGTTGATATAATATTTGTGATAAAAGTAATTCCAAATTAATGCTATTCCAGAAATACATGAAATGATGATAAAAATGTGGAACATATCTGTCATATCTATATTTTTTTCTTTAAAATAATAAATAATTGATACTGTCATAAATTTTTGCACTGATTTGAAAAATTGGATGAAAAAATCCGAATGAAACGAAGCTAGAATATTGCTAAAAATGAGTATATAAATCATGTAAATTGAAAATTTAGAATAGAGTTTTATAAATTTATCAAACATTAAATACCCTCTCAGTCCATTGATTTAACAAATTATTCATATAATAACATTTATAGGTATTATATGGAATACCTGAGACAGAGAAAAGGATAATAAGTGACTCATAATATCAGCAAAGGACACTTTTTTCCTAACAAAAGTATCTGGATATAGCTAAATCTAAAACAAAAAAACCAAAGGTCTACAACCTTTGGTTTCTTGATGCGGCCGAGAGGACTTGAACCTCCACGGGTTATTCACCCACTAGGCCCTCAACCTAGCGCGTCTGCCATTCCGCCACGACCGCGTGTATGGTGTGCTCATATGTTCATATGTGCACTGTTTGAAAAAACAATGCGGGTG
>NZ_AMSH01000042.1 GCF_000300535.1 Bacillus xiamenensis | reverse complement strand
CTCATAGAACTCAAAAAATAATACAAATTGCGAAAATAAAGATCATTTTAGCCCTTTGTCAACAATCTAAAGCCCCTTATACAGGGGCTTTTTTATATTAACTATTTTGAAGTCGTCGTTTATTTTCAAACCATGGACGCATTTTCACAAAAATGAAGCTAAATACGATGGTAATGATAATTCCTTTAATAAAGTTAAAAGGTAAGATCCCAGCTGTAATGGTCGTTCTGAGCGCATGATCTGAAAGCTCAGGTGCATTTAAAAACCATGTGTAAGCGGGAAGGAATAAGAAATAATTTAAAATACTCATCATGACAGTCATGAGAAGTGTTCCCATGATCATTGACCATGCCATGCCTCTTGCTGATTTGATTTTTTTGAACATAAAAGCGACGGGCAAAATGAATAATGTGCCTGCAATGAAGTTGGCTACTTGCCCAACAGGAACACCGGACATACTGCCCTGGATGAGGTAATGCAGTACATTTTTTAAAGCTTCAACGGCAATCCCTGCACCCGGCCCATAAATTAAAATCGCAATAATCGCCGGAATATCGCTAAAATCAATTTTTAAATACGCTGGAAGCCCTGGAAAAGGGAAATCCAATAAAATTAAAACAAACGAAATACTGCTAAGCATACTTGTTACGACTAATCGTTTTACTCTACTTTGATTCAACATTCTCTCTCCTTTTCGATCAAATCTTTCGAAAAGAGGATTGTTCAATTTTAGCCACAAAAAAACCGCTCTGAATACGTACACAGGAGCGGGAAATTTAGGCTACACAAATAAACGTATAAACAGACATGTTTTCAACGTTTATGAACCTCCATCTTCTCCCATCCAGACTATACTGTCGGCTTCGGAATCACACCGAATCCTGCCAAAAAAGGCTCGCGGGCTTAGAGACAATGCCTCATCACCGCCGGTAGGGAATTACACCCTGCCCCGAAGATTGATCATTATTCAATTCGACATCATTATATATGATATATGAGCATTTGTACAGATAAAAATCCTGAGCAATTTCATCAGTTTTAAGAAATCGTAAAAAACGTAAAATTTATAATGACAAATGCGTATAAATTGGTTATCTTTTGTTTAAAGGTGTTCATTCTTTATAAAGACACCAATAAATGTTCGTGTTTTCTTTTTCGCTTTACTGCTTTAATTTGATTGACACAGTGAAAAGGAATATGGTAAATTATCAGATATTTATGACGTTTATTTTAGGAGGAAATCTTACGATGTTTCGAGTATTAGTCTCAGATAAGATGAGCAATGATGGTCTTTTACCACTTTTAGAAGCAGATTTTGTTGAAATTGTCCAAAAAAATGTAACAGAAGCCGAGGATGAATTACACACGTTTGATGCCTTACTTGTCAGAAGTGCCACTAAAGTGACAAAAGAACTTTATGAAAAAATGACTTCATTAAAAATTGTGGGCCGTGCCGGTGTGGGAGTCGACAACATTGATATTGATGAAGCAACAAAACACGGCGTCATTGTCATCAATGCACCAAATGGAAATACGATCTCAACAGCAGAGCATACGTTCGCCATGATCTCATCTCTCATGCGCCATATTCCTCAAGCCAATATTTCTGTTAAATCAAAAGAATGGAACAGAGGTGCATATGTCGGTGCTGAGCTTTATGGAAAGTCACTTGGGATTGTTGGTTTAGGCAGAATCGGTAGCGAAATCGCTCAGCGAGCAAGAGCATTTGGTATGACTGTAAACGTGTTTGACCCGTTCCTTACAAAAGAACGTGCAGAAAAAATTGGTGTCAATGCAAAATCACTCGATGAAGTGCTCGAAGTATCAGATATTATTACTGTACATACACCATTAACAAAAGAAACAAGAGGACTGCTCAATAAAGAAACGATTGCAAAAACGAAAAAGGGCGTTCGTTTAGTGAACTGTGCACGCGGTGGTATTATTAACGAAGCTGACCTTCTTGAAGCACTTGAAAGCGGCCATGTCGCAGGGGCTGCACTCGATGTATTCGAAGTAGAACCACCTACTGATAATCCGCTTGTGGATCATCCAAACGTCATTGCAACTCCGCACCTTGGTGCATCTACAAAAGAAGCGCAATTAAATGTGGCGGCACAAGTATCTGAAGAAGTGCTTCAATTTGCAAAAGGACTGCCTGTCATGTCATCTATCAATCTGCCAGCGATGACAAAAGACGAGTTCAAAAAAATTCAACCGTATCATCAATTTGCTGGAAAACTTGGACGTCTTGTCTCTCAATCCATGAGAGAGCCTGTAAAAGAAGTGAGCATTTCCTATGAAGGATCGATCTCAAAACTTGAAACATCGTTTATTACAAAAAGTCTTTTGTCCGGCTTTTTAAAAGAGCGTGTAGACTCGACGGTCAATGAAGTAAACGCCGGGATGGTAGCAAAAGAACGCGGCATTAGCTTTAGTGAGAAAATTTCTTCTAGCGAATCTGGTTATGAGAATAGCATTTCAATTGAAGTCAAAGGTGACCTTTCAACCTTTACTTTAAAAGCAACCTATATTCCGCATTTAGGGGAACGCGTCGTCTCTATTAATGGATTCAATATTGATTTTTACCCTGATGGACATCTAGTCTACATTCAGCATACAGACGCACCTGGTGTGATTGGTCAAGTAGGTAAGATTTTAGGCGACCATGATGTGAACATTGCGACCATGCAAGTAGGACGTAAAGAAAAAGGCGGCGAAGCCATCATGATGCTTTCTTTTGATAAGCATCTTGAAGATGAAATTGTCCAAAAATTAACTGAAGTGCGTGATATTCTTTCTGTACGTCTGATCGACCTATAAAAACGATCGTAAACCTCATGCTTTTGCATGAGGTTTTATTTTGTTGAAACGATTAATCGGTCACCCGTTCGAATGAAATGAGTTGTCAGCGCATTGATCTTTTTCAATTGATCAACGGTCATTTCATGTGCCTGAGCAATGGACCACAGGGTGTCCCCTTGTTGAATGACATATGTATGTTTTTCATGCCCGTTTACATGAAGGGCTGGCTCTTTAAAACGATCCCTCGCAATGACTGTGAGCGGATCTACTGCATCTTCTTTGCTCACTGACCAATTGCCCTTGTGTACTTCAAAATGCAAATGAGTGCCTCTAGAAGCGCCTGTGTTGCCAATGATGCCGACTGGCTGTCCTGCTTGTACCTGATCACCGCTTTTAACAAAGCGCTCGTGTAAATGGGCATAGACGGTTTCATATCCATTTGGATGGCGGATAAACACGACTTCTCCATAAGTAGCAGATACATAGGAACGAGTGACTACCCCTTCGCTTGCAGCAAAAATTGATTCGCCTTCTGGCGCAGCAATGTCTAATCCCTTATGCGCGCCGCCTCTTGTCCCAAATAAATCGGTGACTTCCCCTTTTATTGGTTCCACCCATTCGGTTGTTTTCTCAGCATGGGCAAATGGCGATAAGATCAAGAACAAGAAACAGCTGGCACATATGAAACAATACCTTTTCATCAGTGACTTCCCTTCTTTGAAGTTCTTTTCATGACAGCTTAGTATACCGCAAGGATGCCCTTTTCTATACATGAAAAAAAGACAAAGGGCTAAAATCAGCAACATTTTAGCCCTTTGTCAACAATCTGAAAGAACGCAATAAATTGCGTTCTTTAACGATCTTTGATGACAACTGGATTTGGCAGCGCCGGTACTTCTAGTGGTTCTTCTAATTCATAGGGCCCTACTTGATCTGTCCCTGCATTTTGAATCGTGACATCTTTAAAACCAAAATCTTTCGCTGTGAGCAGCAGCCCTTCAATAAGTAGAATATGATCAATTGAGTCCGTTAATTGTACTGATGCTCCAAACGTGACGGTCGCATGTTTTCCTTTTGATGTCACATCTTTAATAGGTTCTTCTTTAATGAGCGGATCTAATCCTGCGTCACCTGTCTGCTTCATTGCCTTTACCGCATCCTCATAAGTTTCATAACGACTTTTTGAGGGCACCAAAAATGTCCCGCTCTTATTCTCTAATACGAAGTAAGCGTGCTTTGTTTGTTTATCAATTGAAATGGTGCCAAGACTTCCATTAGCACCTAATTGAAGATGAGAGCCTTTGACAGACTTGACCTGCACTTGCTTATATTGACTCCATTTTAGTGTTTCTTTTACCATGTCTTTAAAGCGGTTGGCTTCTTTTAATGTATCAAGAGACAAATCATTTTTCAGCTGAAAAACCAGCGTATCCCCTTTTGCACTAACCTCCACCATATCCATATAAGTTTGAAGCGGTTTTGTCATCTCAGGCAGCTGCACCTTTTCATATGTGTCAAGCAATGCTTGCACATGGTCATGCTCATTTTCTTTTTCAATACTAATTGGGACAACTTGAGAAGTCGATTCATCTATGTATGCAATCGTCATATACTTTTCCTTGTCAGCTTTATAAACAACATGCGAAGGCTCATTTTTGTTTTTTACCGCCTCTAATGTTGCATTCACCTGCCCTTTGTCAGCATTCGATCCCATTTTCACTTTCTTTATATCTTGAGCGGCTGGCTGAAAGAAATGAGGAGAAATCAAAAACGCCATAAATAGAACCACAACGGTTGCTACCGCTGGACCGATCCATCTGACACTTTTCTTTTTCTTCCCGCTTGCCATCAGCATTTGCTGGTAAATCTGCTTAGATGAACGGTTGTCCTCCACCTTTGGAAGCTGACTTAGTAACACCTTGATTCGTTCTTCGCTCCAATCGGACCTGTTCGTTTTCATTCAATAGCTCCTCCTTCAAAAGCTCCATATGTTTTCGGAGCACTTTCAGTCCTCGGTGCTGCGTTGTTTTGACTTTGCTTTCCGAGAACTTTAGCGCCTTTGCCGTCTCCATGATTGAGTAGCCCTGGATAAACCTTAAAATGATGACAGCTCTTTGATCTATGGTGCAATGATCAAGTGCGGCATAGATTTCTTTTATATTTTCATCCTGGACAGCCAATTCATCCGGGAGCAAGTCTGGGTCTTTTACATCCTGCTTATCCCAATCAAACGTGCCTAGCACACGTTGTCTAATGGTTTGCTGTTTGCGAAACCAGTCAATTGCCACATGCCTTGCAATTGAAAACAGCCATGTTTTCTCGCTGCTTCTTCCTTCAAAAGTTTTATATGAGTGAAGTACCCGAATGTAAACCTCCTGAACGAGATCCTCTGCCTGATTTTTATCTTTTACCATATAAAATAAAAATTGGTACAAATCTTGATGGTACGAATCATATATTTTTTGAAAGGTTTCATGCATAGGAAACCCCTCCGTTCACTTATTTTTGTCGAGTGACTCTTGCAAAACGTTACATTACAACTTTATGACAAATATATTACAAGATCGACCATTTGGAAAGGGCTTTTTGTTTAACTTCTCCTTAAAAAAAGAAAACATAGAAAAAACACCTCTTTTTCTGACGAAAAGAAGTGTTTCTCATGTAACAAGATTCTTCGTCAAGATTAGACGAGTTCCTGCTTTTTTTTCGGAATATAGAAGGTGAAGTGTGTACCTGTTCCTGCTTTGCTGTGTACATGAATCGTGCCTTGGTGTGCCTCTACAATGTTCTTCACAATGGCAAGGCCTAGCCCCGTACCCGAGCGTCCTCTAGTTCTTGCTTTATCCGCTTTATAGAACCGCTCAAAAATAAATGGCAGATCCTCTTCAGGAATGCCGCTTCCTGAGTCTTTCACATCCACCTTCAGCCCATTCTCCACCGATTGAACAGAGAAGTGGACCTCTCCGCCCTCTGGTGTATGACGAATGGCATTATCAATCAGATTGGTCAAAACCTGTTCAATCTTATCTGGATCGAATACAAAGTGCGGTTCTTCTACTTGAATCTCATATGTGAGATGAATTTGTTTTTCTTTGGCAATCCCAAGAAACTTTCGGTAAATTTTCTCAGTCAGTTCTTCTGTATCAGTTGATTCAAGATTAAGCGTAATATGACCAGCTTCCATACGTGCCAGATCTAGAAGGTCATTTACAAGGCGCCCCATTCGAAGTGATTCGTCATAGATAATTTGCGCAATCTCTTTCTTTTCTTCTTCTGATCCTGCAATGTCATCGACAATGGCCTCACTATAGCCTTGCAGCATAGCAATTGGTGTGCGAAGCTCATGACTGACATTGGCAATGAAGTCTTTTCTCAGCTTATCAAGTCTTCTCTCTTCTGTCATATCACGGAGTACCGCAACCGCACCTCTCACGTTCTGCTGATTATAAAGCGGAGACATCAGGAGCACCCAAGTACGCCCTTGCAGCGTGACTTCGATCATTTGCTCTTTTTCCGTGCTGACGGCTGTATGAAACAATTCTCGCGCTTCTGGCGGCAGTTCATCTCCATCTTTGATCTTCATGTTTTGCTCGTAATACCAGGCCTGCAAAAATCTTTCGGCAGGCGGATTTGTCATGAGGATGGTTCCATCAATATTGATGGTGATGACACCATCAGCCATACTGCTTAGGATGTTGGACAAATGTTCTTTTTCTTGATTTAAGGCTGTAATATGAAATTTCAGCTGTTTCCCCATTTGATTAAAGGCGATGGCCAGCTCTCCAATTTCATCTTGCGTTAATATAGGAATCTTCGTATCAAATTTCCCCTTCGCCAAATCTTGTGCTCCCTCTCTCATTTTTCTGAGAGGATAGGTGACACGTGTCGATAAGAAGAAAGCGAAAATAGTGGTCAGAACAATTGCAATTCCGGCAGCGAGGAAAATATACCGCGTCGTATGTTTCGTTGTTTGTTCTACAGCGAGGAGTGATTGGGAAAGAAAGACCATGCCTTTCTTTCCGTTCGCCTCATAAGGAACACCTACTACAATTCGCTCATCCTTTTGATTGCCTGTACCAGATTCTGCTCGTTTGCTGATTTTTTTTCGTTCTTTCAGCGCTTTTTTTAAATCTTTGTCTGCTTCAATTTGTTCTTTTGTTATCGCTGGAAGCTTTCCGCCTTTTTCAGACGAATACCATTCTAGTCCATCCTCTTGAACAATCGCAATACTCGTCAATTTGTCAGCGAGTTCTGATGTAATAGACCTTGCGAGCAATTGATCCTCATGGCTTTCTAAAATGACTGCCACTTTGTTTGCCATTTGTGTTAAATCAGACTTTGCTTCTTCTACATGATAATTCTCAATGAACTCTAAAAGAAGCACAGTTAAAATCGATAAAACAATGAGGACGAGGAAAAGAATGGTTAACCATAGCTTTCCTACGACACTTTTCCACAGCTTCATTCAGCGCCGACCTCAAATTTGTACCCGACACCCCATACTGTCACGATTTTTTTCGCCGCTTCTGGTGACACTTTATTCAGTTTTTCTCGAAGTCTTTTGACATGGGTATCCACCGTTCTCAAATCCCCAAAGAATTCATACTGCCACACTTCTTTTAGAAGCTTCTCCCTGTCATAGACCTTATCCGGCGTTTTCGCCAGGAAGTATAGAAGTTCATATTCCTTTGGCGTGAGGCTGACTTCTTTTCCATCAGCCGTTACCCTGTGTGCATCATGATCAATGGATAGATGAGAAAACACAAGAACATCTTTTGTTGTTGTGCCAGTATTAAGATACGATGTTTGAGACGACCTTCTAAGCAATGCCTTTACACGTAAAACTACTTCACGCGGGCTAAAAGGTTTGACGATATAGTCGTCCGTTCCCGCCTCGAATCCTTGGACACGGTTAGCTTCCTCACCTTTTGCTGTCAGCATAATGATGGGTGTGGCTTTTTTATCTCGAATTTGATTACACACTTCAATCCCATCTGTTCCAGGCATCATTAAATCGAGCAGAATGAGGTCATAATCCGTTTGAAGCCCTTTTTGTATCGCCTCATCCCCATTTTCCGCTTCATCAATCTCATAATTTTCTCGTTCTAAATACATTTTTAAAAGGCGGCGAATTCTTGCCTCATCATCTACGATTAATATTTTCGTTTGAGTTGTGTGTTCCATTAGACAATCCTCCTGCTTTCTCCGTTGTTACATTCATTTTAA
The DNA here is from genome assembly GCF_000300535.1 of Bacillus xiamenensis. Classification (GTDB taxonomy): domain Bacteria; phylum Bacillota; class Bacilli; order Bacillales; family Bacillaceae; genus Bacillus; species Bacillus xiamenensis. Next base: position 21,839 of record NZ_AMSH01000042.1, on the reverse strand, counting down.
CAAAAAGCCGAATCGAATCATAAAAGTTGGTCTTTTCTTGCGATTATGCGTAAGAATGAAGCCCTGCAATGACAAGATTGACAAAGATGAGATTAAACATAATAATGGCAAATCCGATCACGGCAAGCCAGGCGGACTTTTCACCGTGCCAGCCTCGTGATAACCGAAGATGGAGATAGGCTGCATAAAATAAAAATGTGATTAAAGCCCATACTTCCTTCGGGTCCCAGCCCCAAAATCTCGTCCATGCTAATTGCGCCCAGATCATCGCAAAAATAAGTCCGCCTAACGTAAATACAGGGAAACCAATGGAAACAGCCCTGTACCCAATTTCATCGACTAAATCGAGATTCACCTGTCTCACGAGCGGCTGAAGGAGAGCACTTAGTCTTTTTCGAATGATCAATCGTAGCAAGCCATAAATGATCAGCCCAACGCCAAATGACCATAATACTGTATTGACCTTTCTACCTGAAAAAACAGGTGGTAAATCAACGAAAGGCTCCAAACGATTTTGCGTCACAAGCTCCCCTTGATGAGGTCCTACTAAAGCTGGCAGCTCATAGACCATCACGCTTTCTTCTTTATTCTTATCTACCCAATTAAATTTCGCTTCATACCCTGTCATTCTAAAGATGGACGTGACCGCAATAAATGCAAGGGTGACCACAATCATAAACATGACAAGCTCTAAACCAAATGTCTTCTTGCCCGGTTTTGTTTGATCGACATGCTTCAAAAGAAAAATGACGCCTGCCACAAAACTGATCGCTAAAATGGCTTGACCAAGCGCCGCTGTCGTCACGTGAATATATAGCCAGTTGCTTTGAAGTGAAGGAATCAGCGGTGAAATATCTGATGGAAACATGCTTGCATACGCAATAATCAATAAAGCGATTGGAAGTGTGAATAAACCAAGTACAGACACTTGATAGACAAAATATAAAATGATAAACGCGAGCACCAGCATCATGCCAAAGGCCGTGGTGAACTCAAATAAGTTACTGACTGGCGCGTGACCAGACGCGATCCACCTTGAAATAAAATAGCCAAATTGGCTCAAAAAACCGATGATGGTGAGCGTAATGCCAATAAGTGCCGCCTTGTTTTTGCGCGGTCCATCCTCTTTCTTTTTTCCCTTAATGGCCCCTCCAAAAAAAGGAACTGCCGCTAAATAAAATAGAAAAGCTGCAAATAACAGGTTTTCACTGACTGCCGCCATCTAATCCTTCCCCCTTGCTTTTGCTGATACTTGTTGTATCAGGCAGTTCTTTTTGATCCACTGGCTGTTTGATGCCGCTGCCACTTAGTAACACGTTAAGATCAGACTTTAAGCCGAACCAGTTTTTGTTTGTGTGTCCTGCCACAAATACTTTTCCATCCTTTGCCGACAGCCAGATTCTTCTATGCTGCCAGTACATCCCTTGCACGACACCAATCATGAAGATGATTCCGCCAACAATGAGTACCCCAAGTGTTAAGTCTTTTCTCACCGTTAAACCCGTAACGTTTTTCGTTTCAACCCGGTCAAACTTCATCTTATAAAGATTGTTATCTGAACCCTCTACTGTCTCTTGAATCGCGACAAAGCTTTTTTCACCTTTTGGTTTTTCAGGAGAAATCATTTCAAACACGAAAGCAGGGTTATTTGGATTCCTTGTTTTCGTACTCGGCGTGCCATCTTCGTCCAAATAAAAATCAGGCAAATAACTCATCACCTTGACTTTGTAACCGCTACCAAGATCATATTCTGACTTAGGCTCCAGCAGATTAATCTTCACAGTTCCAAAAGATTTCTCAGTATCTTTTCGAATCAGCTGAAAGACCATTTGATCGAGTTCATTTTGTTTAAAATCCACTTGATATAATGAGAAATTGTCAAACTTAAGCGGTTCATTCACTTTAATGTCGTGCTCTGTTACCTGCTTCAGTTTGGGCTTTTCGCCAAAAACAACTTCCCCTTCACGTTTGTATAAGGTGGCATCGGTTTTATAACTTTTGACGACTTGACCGTCACCAGCTTTTTCAATCGCGTTTTCAAACACTTCTTTTTCTTTTTCAGATTCATAGCGATCAATGGAAAACGCATTATTCTTTAAGAAATATTGACCTCCCGTGCCTGGGATTGGTGCCGTTTCGCCTTCTCTTACCCACAATGTTTCATCCACGTACATTCCCGGGACAAAACGGAGCATTGATCCAATGAGAAATATAATTAATCCGATATGATTGACGTAAGGTCCCCAGCGGGAAAAGCGGCCTTTTTCAGCTAAAATATGTCCATCTTCTTCTCGCACGCGGTAACGCTTTTGTTTCATCTTACGAACGATGCCTTCATATGTATGCTGATCTAATGTTTTGTCTGTTTCGCTGAAAAGTCGCTGCCTTCTCATGAAGCCTTCTTTTTTGACAACCCCTTGGTTTTTAAGCGCCCGATAAAGTGGAATCACTCGGTCGAGACTGCAAATGACAAGGGAAATTCCAATAGATGCTATAAGGGCTAAGAACCACCAAGAACTATAAAGATCATGAAATCCAAGTATGTAGTATAACTTGCCAAACGATCCGTATTGCTCCTCATAATAAGTGGAAGCCGATGCACCTGGAGGAATAAATCGCTCCTGCGGAAAAATCGTTCCTAGCGAAGAAGCTAATAGTGTGATGACAATGAGCCACACACCCACTTTGACGGAAGAAAAAAAGTTCCATACTTTATCAACAATCGATTTGTTGTATGTTTGCGAGCGTCTCGCACTGCCGTCATATCTCATATCCAGCAGCTTTGATGAATTTTTCTCTTTTGCTGCAATGGGATTGCCGCATGATTCACATAGAACAGTACCAATTGGATTAATATGTCCACACTCGCACTTTACTTCTTTCATTCTATGACCCCTTTGGTTTAATCAAATTCATATATTCATAGACATTACGTTCTGTCATCGTTCCCTTTATGACTTTGATTACCTTGCCTTCAGGATTAATTAAAAATGTGGTTGGCAGCGGCGTAATATCATATGCCTCTGTCACTTGACGATCTTTGTCCATGGCAACAGGAAAATTCACGCCATAAGCATCCATAAAATTCTTCACCGCAATATTGGATTCCCCCACATTTACGGCAACAATTTCGACACCGCGATCCTTGAACACTTGATACTGATTCGCCATATAAGGAAATTCTTGCTTACATGGACCGCACCATGTCCCCCAAAAATTTAGAAAGACACCTTTTCCTTTTAAGTCCTTTAATTCAATCCGTTCCCCATCTACAGATTGAAGGACAAAATTAGGTGCAATAGATCCTTCTTTCACTCGATCCGGTTTGGCAAATACTGAATTATACATGGTATAACAGAGTGCAGCAAGCATCACGAGGAGAATGCCCGTCCGTATGAAAAATCGTCTTTTCTTCATCTGAAGTACCCCTTCCCCATAGACATTCAGGTAAATTATAGCATTCTCCTTCTTTTGATGCTTCTTCATTTTTTGAAGTTTATGTGAAAATTAAAAAGCGCTTTTCCCATGATCTGCAATCGCTCTTAGACGCTTTACTTCATGCGGAGACAATTCTCTGCGTTCGCCTGGTCTCATGCCTTCAATATGAAGGAAAGCATATCGCTCTCTTTTTAGCTTTAAAACATCGTGGCCGATGGCTTCAAACATGCGGCGTACCTGTCTGTTTCTGCCTTCATGTATGGTTAATTGCACAATACATGTTTGCTTTCGTTTATCAATCGACAGCATTTTGGCACGAGCAGGTGCTGTTTTTTTATGGTCTAACATGATTCCTTTTTCTAGCTTTCTAAGCAATTCCTTTGAAGGGATGCCTTTTAGTTTCGCTGCATACGTTTTATCAATTTCATACTTCGGATGCATGAGCTTATGGGCAAATTCGCCGTCATTTGTAATCAAAATTAAACCGCTCGTATCATAATCTAATCGGCCGATCGGATAAAGGCGCTGCGGGACATCATCAAAGAAGTCTGTGACGACTTTGCGCCCTTTATCATCCTCGGCAGCAGAAATGACGCCGCGCGGTTTATAAAGCATAAAGTACACTGGTTCTTCTCTTTCAAGCTTTAATCCATTGACTTCAATTTTATCTGAAGAGCCCACTTTTACTCCGAGCTCTGTCACTGTTTGACCATTAACGGTAACTCGTCCTTCTTTAATCAATTCTTCAGCCTTTCGTCTTGAAGCGACGCCGGCATGTGCAATTACTTTCTGTAAACGTTCCATTTGTCTTTCACCTCATGTACTATCTTACTTGCTTGACTTGAAACAAACAAGCATTCGTGGAAAAATAAGCGTTTCATCTGTCTAATTTCAGCAAAAAAGCTGTTTTCCATCCCTTAAAAATAAAAAAGCGCCTCATTAGGCGCCGCTAAATAACAAACTGACAATAATAATAGATGCAATGACACCAATGAGATCGGCTAACAGACCGACTTTCAGCGCATCTCCCATTTTTTTAATACCGACTGCTCCAAAATAGACCGTTAAAATGTAAAGCGTGGTGTCCGTTGACCCTTGCATGACGGCTGCAAGCTTTCCTATAAAAGAATCTGGACCATATGTTGCAATTAAGTCTGATGTCATGCCGAGTGCGGCTGTACCTGATATAGGGCGAATAAATGCAAGCGGCACCACTTCGGTAGGAACACCGATTGCTGTAAACACAGGCTTTAATAACGCCATCACAAAATCAAGCGCACCTGACGCACGGAATATCGTAATGGCCACAAGCATGCCGACTAAATATGGAATGATTGAAAAGGCAATTTGAATGCCTTCTTTCCCGCCTTCTACAAAGGTTTCGTAGGTTGGGACCTTTCTGATGGTTCCTGCAATCAAAATTCCTGCGATGATTAGTGGAATCAAAGCAAGTGACAGCCAGTTAATAAATGCCACAAGATCACCCCCGCCTGCTTCTGCGATAGTGGAAATAGCGATCAATAATTATCGCACCGATGCCTGAAATGAGTGTCGCTAAAATGGTCGGTCCTACAATATCTGTTGGCTGATCCGCGCCATAGGTCATGCGAATGGCAATAACGGTCGTTGGCACAAGTGTAATAGAGGATGTGTTGACTGCTAAAAATGTAATCATAGAGCGGCTCGCCTCATTTTTTCCGCCATTTAATGTTTTCATCTCCTCCATCGCCTTAATCCCAATTGGTGTGGCGGCATTGCCAAGGCCAAAGAAATTCGCCATGAGATTGGACAGAATATACCCCATAGCCGGATGATTCGCAGGAATGTCAGGAAATAGCTTTGAAATAAAGGGGCGGCACAATTTACTAAAGAATTGTAACAGACCTGCTTCTTCTGCAATCTTCATCAATCCGAGCCAGAAAACAAGGACACTGATCAGCCCGATTGAAATGGTGACCGCTTCTTTTGAACCCTTAAAAATAGCTTCATTCACTTCCTGCATCGTTCCGTTAAACATCGCATAGACAAGACCGATGACCGTAAGGAATACCCAAATCAGATTGACCATGAAGAGCCGCCTAGCGATGTCTGAAAGACAGACTTAAACATGTCTTGAAAGCTTTTTTGAGGCATTCGGTTGCGTTTATTTTCATAAAAAATCGGGACTTGCTCAATCACCTGACCATCCAGTAAAAACGTCATTTTCCCTACTATATCTGGGATAGCTTCTGCGTTTTTCTCCCATTTCTTTTTCGGCGTGAGCATTTCCGTTTCGATTTCCACTAGTTGTTTCTCATCTTCATTTAGAAAATAGTCCACATCCCGCTTAATAAACGCTTTTTTTTCGTAAAAGGTTCCTTTTAACGAAGCGAGCCTGCCTTTTTCAGCAAGCACATACGTTTTATAGTGATCAAATGCATACTCGAACATAGAGATATGATCTTTCCAGTCATCCGGCGCATTAATCGTCACAGCAATCAGCGCAGCATCCCCTTTTGCAGCTGTGGAGACAAGCGTACGTTTTGCAAGCTTTGTATAGCCCGTTTTCCCGCCAGTCGAATATTGGTATAAACCAGTGAGCAGCTTGTTTTTGTTTTTCCAATAGCCTTCCATTGTTTTTGCTTTATAAAAAGTGGTCCCGGCAATCTTTTGATATTGTTTATGCTCCATGGCGTATTTTGTTAAAATGGCCATATCATAGGCTGATGAATAATGGTTTTTATGATCATCGAGTCCATGCGGATTTTGAAAATTTGTATTTTCCATTCCTAGTTCAGATGCCTTTTGGTTCATCATAAAAATAAAGCCCTCTAAGCTGCCGCCAACATGTTCTGCAATCGCAACAGCTGCATCATTCCCAGAACGCAGCATGAGCCCGTACGTCAGGTCTTCTAAGCTCACCTTCTGCCCTTCCTTTAAATAAATTGATGAGCCTTCCGCTTGAATCGCCCGTTTTGATACTGTGACGGTGTCCTTCATTTTTCCTGATTCAATGGCTAATACAGCCGTCATAATTTTTGTAATACTGGCGATTCTTCTTTTTTCATGCTCGTCCTTTCCAAATAGGACTCTGCCAGACTGTCCATCTATTAAAATGGCGCTTTTTGCACTCACCGATAAGGATAGGTCTGCTTGAGCATGTGAAGAAAAAGGCAGTAACAGTGTGAATAGAAGAAGGACTGCTGTTCCAATTTTTAAATAGGGCATGTTCATTCACGTCCTTGTCCGTTTTGTACAAGTGTATGCGCGGTTGAAAAAGTTATGATGCCTCGTCCATAAAAAAAGCACCTCTAACGATAGAGGCGCATTTCATTCTTGCTTATACCATTTTCATTTGCTGATGAGATGTCGTATATTCCAGCTCTTCTCTCATCCATAAAAAGTCTTTTTCTAATGTAGAAAATAGTTGTTTGACATCAGCCGATACTTCATGGTGAAAAACAATACTGCTTTTCCCTGTATAGGCCGAACGGCTGTCTTCATACCATGTATCCTTTTTTGGTGTAAAGAATTCTTCAATGCATTGATGATAAATGCGGTGAAGCATCTGCTGTGCGGCTTGCTGCGGGAATGTCTGCTGCTGCCGGATTTTCCTGCAAACTTCGGCTGCATCCTCGCTATAGACTGCAAGCTTCCGTAATGTACTCAATATGTCACAATAATAGGCTTCCGCTTCCGGGTTTAATCGTTTCAAGCTTGATAAGGTAGCTTCGTTCAGGTAGTCATTCACTTCAGTTGCAACCTTTGATAAAAAAACACCTGCTTGATCAATTTGAGCCTTTACATTCATATGTGCCATTTGTTTCGTGTTTACCTTCCCCTCATGGCTTTGTCACCATTTTATCTTTCAACCAAAGATTTTAGACCTAAAATCTTTTTTATATTTTATCATACATTTTTCCTTATTTTGAACTATTTTATCTCTTCAAATGTTTGATTGAAGTTTTCAAAAAAGAGATCAGCCTCTTCTTGTACCCCATCTGCTTCAACATTTTCTGGAAGCGGCGGTAATTCATCTAAGGCCTTTAAGCCAAATTGCTCTAAAAAGGTCGGCGTTGTCCCATACAGGATCGCTCGTCCCGGACCGTCGGCACGTCCAACTTCACAAAGTAGTGCTTTGGCAACTAAACTATGAAGCACCCGTTCTGATTTAACACCTCTGATTTCCTCGACCTCACTGCGTGTGATCGGCTGTTTATAAGAGACGATAGCGAGCACCTCAAGTGCTGCCTGTGACAAACCTTTTGATGGTGTCTCGACTAATTTTTTCAAATAAATGCTGTATTCTTTTTTCGTCAGCAGCATATATGAATCTGCATATTCAATGAGCTCAATCCCTCGTTCTTGTTTTTGATATTCTTCTTTTACGGCAGACATAATGTCAAGAAGCGCCGCCTCATCTACTTCAAGAACGGACATGAGCTGTTTTCTTGTTAAGCCTTCATCACCTGCTGCATAAAGCAGCGCTTCTAAGATGGCTTTCCAATTCACGATATCAAGCGTCATGAATCGTTTCACTCCCTATGATATAAATGTCTTCAAAGTTCCCTTCCTGCTCTAACATGATTTGATGGCTTTTCATCAATTCAAGAACAGCAAGAAACGTTACGACAAGGTGTTCCTTTTGATCATGTTGAAATAGAGTCATGAAATTGGTCCGCTTTTTTGTTTTTCTTAAATGGTTCATAATCTCATTCATTTTGTCTTCAATCGGGATTTCTTGTCTTGTAATCTTTGATGGTGCTGGTTTTGTTATCTTTTTTCGATTTAATACCTTTTGGAACGCACCTAACATATCATACACCGTTACATGTAAGTTTGTGTCCTTCGCTTCTGCTTCTTTTACAAATTCACTTAAATCGCTCGGTGGTTTTGTGAAGGCGTTTTGCCGTTCTTCTTCGCGTTCTTTAAGTTCCTGCGCTGCATTTTTATACTTGCGGTATTCAATCAATTTACCAATCAGTTCTTCACGAGGGTCTTCTTCCTCTTCAATCAAGTCTTCATCAAACAGCTCTTCCTCTTGTTTTGGAAGAAGCATTCTGCTTTTAATACTCAGGAGGGTTGCAGCCATCACCAAATATTCACTTGCAATATCAAGCTCAAGCTCCCTCATCGTGTGGACATATAATAAATACTGCTCCGTAATTTTAGCGACGGGAATATCATAAATATCAATTTCCAAACGGTTGATTAAATGTAAAAGCAAGTCCAAAGGACCCTCAAACGAATCTATTTTCACCTGATATTCCAGCATTCTTTTCTCACCATTTCTACTTCTTCTAAGTACCGTTTTCACCGGCTACCCTTTAGTATAAGACACGATAAAGCTCTCGTCCAATATAATTTCGGCCATGATGCAGCCGGTAAAATAAGAAAAACAGTGGATTCGCCCATACCAATGAGGGCTTTTATACATAGAATACCATTGTAATCAGAACTGATGAAAAAGGAGGCCGTATCATTATGGGAGATGGTTATTATTTCGGCGGAGGATTTGCGCTTATTGTTGTGCTGTTCATCTTGCTGATCATCGTTGGCGCGGCTTGGGTTTATTAAAGAAACAGAGCGTCCTTTCATAAAGGGGCGCTCTTTCTTCTTTTCTTTTCCGTGTGTTAGACTGATAGTGGAAAAGGAGATGACCGCTGTGTATCCTGAAGCGTACGTGGCTTTTTTACATGAATTTCACACGACAAGAGATTATTTTGAGTGTCATGAAATTCTTGAGGAATATTGGAAGGAAGACCCCCCTCATCAGCGCAAAGCGTACTGGGTTGGGTTCATTCAGCTTGCTGTCGCTTTGTATCACCAAAGACGGGGAAATGGCAAAGGAGCGAAACGACTGATTTCAAACAGCCTTCATCTGTTAGAAGCTGACCGAAACGTACTAACCGATTTAGGGCTTGATGAAGAGGCGTTTATGATGCTTCTGAGAACACTGAAAAAGAAAATGGATGAAGACATGCCTTATGAGAGTGTCATGCTGCCAATCAAAGATCAAGCGCTCCTTTCTTTATGCCAAGACATGGCCGAAAAAGAAGGCTTAACCTTTGGACAGGAAAGCAACTTATCACATACATTTTTAATTGAAAAGCATAGACTGCGTGACCGAACTGACGTATTGCTTGAACGTGAAAAACAAATTGAACGCAAAAAAAGCAGAGGCATGTAACCTCTGCTTTCACGTGTGATATTTAGTTTGTTTCGTTCTGACACTTATGAAAGAAGCCTTGTGTTAATTCATTTGGAATGAGTGTTTTCGTTTTGAATACCTCTTCCACGGCTAATACCATTTCCTTGCCGATTCCTTGGTCCCTATGGGATGGGTTGACACTAATATGCTCGATTTGTACTTGGTCGTCTGTTTTCAACACACCAATAGCACCTACGATATCCTCGCCATCTTTCCAAAGGAACAGCTGCCGATCTTCATCCATTTCATATGACTTCATCGTCTGCTGAAGCTGTTTGACGTCTTTCTCACCCGGCATAAAGGACAGGAGTCCCATGGCAATTTTTTCAAAAGACCTCTTGTAACGAATTAACATATATACCCCTCAATATTAAAATTATCCTTTTTTCCAGCAAATGTCTGATGAATCACTTGCTATCACACATTATAAACACTTTCGTGCTATTTTTAAACTCTTTTTCATCAAATTAACGAAACGTTCGATTTAGATTGGCCATTTCAATTGCAGCTGCAGCTGATTCACTGCCTTTATTACCAGCCTTTGTACCAGCTCTTTCAATGGCTTGTTCAATGGATTCTGTTGTGAGTACACCGAAGATAATCGGTACGCCTGTTGAGATGGCACTTTGAGCAATCCCTTTTGCCGCTTCATTACAAACATAATCATAATGTGTGGTTGCGCCTCGAATGACGGTTCCAAGTGTAATGACTGCATCATATTTTTTTGTTTCTGCTAGTTTTTTGGCCATATACGGAATTTCAAAAGCACCCGGCACCCACACGACATCGATATCGTCGCCGTTTGCTCCGTGTCTAAGCAATGTATCTTCTGCCCCATCTAACAGCTTGCTTGTAATAAAATCATTAAATCTTGCGACGACGATTCCAAATTTTAATCCTTCTGCTACTACATGGCCTTGTATTGTATTCATATGTTCATCATCCTTTTTTGTGATTTTTATTTTGTTTCCATTGTCGTTGTTTGATTATTTATATGTGCCTGCAATGCTTCAATCGTCAGCATCTTTAACTCATGTTCTTTTTGAATTTTTTTCAGTTCGGGCACGCGTGCCATCGTTCCATCTGCATTCATAATTTCACATATAACACCTGCAGGGACTGACCCCGCAAGTTTAGCAAGATCAACGGCCGCCTCTGTATGGCCTGGTCTTTCTAGTACGCCGCCCTCTTTTGCAATAAGCGGAAAAACATGACCAGGGCGGGCAAAATCTTCTGGTTTTGACTCTTTATTTAACATGGCCAAAATGGTCGTTGAGCGCTCAAACGCACTAATACCCGTTGTCGTTGACGTATGGTCGATACTCACCGTAAACGCTGTATGGTGTGCATCCGTGTTTTGTTCTACCATTGGATGCAGATTCAGATGCTTGGCTATCGACTCATGAACAGGCGTACAAATAAGGCCTCTCCCATATAAAGCCATGAAGTTAATGACTTCCGGCGTGGCGTGTTCAGCAAGTGCCACAAAGTCTCCTTCATTTTCTCTATCTTCATCATCCACTACGATAATGATTTCTCCTTGCTTGAGGGCATTTACCGCCTCATCAACTGAATGATACATACAATCGCCTCCTAGAATCCGTGCTCTTTTAAAAATGATGGGGTCAATCGGGATGGCTGCTTTTCGTCTTGTTCTTTTGTTAAAAAGCGATAAATATATTTTCCGATCATGTCACACTCTATATTCACAACATCACCCATAGATTTAGTCGGGAAAATGGTTCCTTCAAGCGTATGTGGAATGATAGAAACTGTAACGCGTGCATCTCGCAAATCGAAAATGGTCAAACTGACGCCATCTATTGCGATCGATCCCTTTTTCGTGAGCATATCTGTGAGGGTCTTGTCCATTTCCAAATCATAGTAAATGGCATTGCTCTTTTTTTCAATCCGGGTAATTAAAGCCGTTCCATCAACATGGCCAGATACAAAATGACCGCCGAATCGTCCATTTGAGGACATGGCCCGCTCTAAATTCACTGGACTGCCTGATGCCAGCTGATAAAGCGATGTTGCTTTGACCGTTTCAGGCATCACATCTGCCGCAAACTGATCTTTTGTAAAACTTGTGACTGTGAGACATACGCCATTGATGGCGATGCTGTCTCCAAGATGAACATCTTCTAGCACACGGCTACACTTGATGACGATTTCCATGGCATCAGCTGACTTTTTGTTTAATGACTGGACTGTACCAACTTCTTCAATAATCCCCGTAAACATGTGATCCTCCCTTTCTCTTTCGATTGTATTTCTCACTTTATGAAAAAGCGATATTAGGGACATGTGATCGATTGAGCACCTTCGTCGCTTTTTATGGTCCATACAAGGTAGATGAGGGATCACCTAATAAACACTGCATGCTATCACTTCATTTACATACAGAAAGCCCCGGAAATATTCCGGGGCTGTGGTTTTTTTGCATTAGAAATAAAACTATGATCAACACTTGTTTTTTGTTCATACATAGCTTTCGTTATCCTTCTCCCATCCAGACTTTCACTGTCGGCTTCAGCTTTTCACTGAATCAACCGTTAATAAATTAACGGGTCACGGGCTGTAAAGCAACTGCTTTATTACCGTCGGTCGGGATTTTCACCCTGCCCCGAAGGATACAATCGATATTTAGCTGTCCTTAGGGGCTATTATAGCGATCCTTGTTGACAAATGCAACAATCAAGATTTCATGATCTGTTTCATAAAAAAAGCCTCCTTATAGGAAAGGAGACATGTTAGTTTACGACTTTTACTACTTTTATAAGACCATCTATTCTTTTTTCATTACTAAAGTACGCTTTAATACGATCGCCTTTTTTCAGATCAGCTACATCATCTTCAAATTTCTTTCCATTAAAAATGATTTTCGTTCCGTTTTTCGCTTTACCGTAGTATTCGTCTCCATCAATTTTTGTAATGGTATATTCATAGATGGTGTAGTCTTTATCATTGTTCGTTAAGCTTTCACCAATGGCTGTTGGCACATCTTCAAATTTCATGCCATTCATGTATAAATAACCTGCGCCTAAACAAAGCAGTAAAACAAATAAGATCGCAATTTTTAATTTGATTTTCCCCATAGTTAGAACCTCCATCATCTGCACTTCGCCTATTTGTATGTTTTATTCCTTCTTTTGTTGAAATAAAACCAAAAAAGCTGATTTCATTAATGGTTACTTATATAACGATTCAGATGGCCCTTTGGTTTCCACCTTTTAATCATTACATATGATACGAATATGCGTTCTTTATTAAGGGGGTGTTCGTTGAATTTCTCCTGATAAGGACAGTAAACCACATAGATACTAAAGAAAATAGAAACTTTTCACCTAAACTCTTTTTTCAAGAGCAAACAAGTCTTCTTCTAAGGCCTGTGCACGTTGAACAGCTATATCTCGACTATCGCGCACCCCCTGATTATAGTAGTAGCTTCCAAGGTGATGAGTGATAAAAGCCAATACTTCTCCCGCTGCCACTTCTCCAATAACCTCTTCTCTCTCATTTGCAAAGAAACGTTGTATTTCATCCATCATTTGCCTTTTTTCTTCCGTTGTCAATGATTTCATCTCATCCACCAGCTTTCTTTTTTTCTTGTACGATTACCAGGCTTCTTTTTACGAATATATGTTCCATTATATCATAAATGACAGCTTTTTTCGTCATAAAAAAACACCGCAAATGCGGTGTTTCAGATTGTTGACAAAGGGCTAAAATGAACTTTATTTTAGCCCTTTGTCTTCTTTTCAGCGTGATAGAAAACCTTTGCAGTCTAGGAAGGACGAGTACCGGCACGGAGCGAATTTGACATTCGTGAGGGTTTGTCTACACGCTGAACTAGCGAATAGCTAGGTTTTTTTGTTATAACTGCTTTATTTGATCATCAGAAAGAGTCACTAGCTACCCTCTTATCCGAAAATCCTGATAATGGGCTAACTCGGTGAGCAGTACCGGCACGCAGGACTGACACCGAATGCGAGGGTTTGTCTACACGCTGAAACACCGCAAATGCGGTGTTTCATACGTTGTTTTCCCATTATTATGCGTCGACAACTTCGACTTTTTCCATGCCTTGACCTTGTTCCATATCAAGAACAGCCTCAATACCTGATGTCACCTTGCCAAAAACAGTGTGAACACCGTTTAGGTGCGGCTGCGGGTCATGTACGATAAAGAATTGGCTGCCGCCAGTGTCTTTACCAGCGTGTGCCATTGATAATGAACCTCTTTCATGTTGATGAGGATTTCCTTCTGTTTCACATTTAATGGTGTAACCAGGACCCCCAGTTCCATTACCGTTTGGATCGCCGCCTTGGCTGACGAAGCCAGGGATTACGCGGTGGAATTTCAATCCATCGTAGAAGCCCTCATTGGCTAATTTTTCAAAGTTTGCTACTGTACCTGGAGCAGCCTCTGGGTAAAGTTCAAACTCAATTTTCTTTCCATTTGTTAATTGTATGTATCCTTTTTTCGCCATTTTTCACATTCTCCTTTCAGGTTAAACAACGCTCATTATAGCACATTTTTAATGATGTGAAACATCCCCTGCTCTTTGAATGTTATTTACCTCCCATCACATCATTGATAAAATAGAAGAGCCTGATTCTTTTCTCCTAAGTACATGAAGTCAGACTGATTAAAACGTCTTCAAAAGAAAATTGAAACGTCAGGCTGATTTGTTACGTCTATATGTTGGAGTACGCTTCACGCATGTACTCAAAAGATGAGTTTCTCTCAAAAGAGGAACGCTTTCGACTTGAAGGAGGTCAACATGTTTAAAAAAACAATGCTTGGTATGATGGCAGCACTCCTTTTGCTAATAGGTGCGCCAAAAGTCAGCTTAGCGGATGCAGCTGTCGGCGATGTCATCGTCACACTCGGGCAAGACTTAACTGCGGCTGATCGCCAGAAGGTGCTTGACGAGTTGAATCCACCTGAAAATGCGACAAAAATTGAAGTGACCAATAAAGAAGAGCACGAATATTTAGGAAAGTATATCCCTAGTTCTCAAATCGGGAGTCGAGCATTATCATCTTCATCCATCACGATTGAAAAATCAGGATCTGGTCTGACTGTGGATACTCATAACATTAAGACCATTACAGATGAGATGTATTTAAATGCTTTAATGACAGCAGGTGTGAAAGATGCAAAAGTTGTCGTGACGGCTCCGTTTGAAGTCTCTGGTACAGCAGCTCTTACAGGGCTATTAAAAGCCTATGAAGTGTCAAGCGATAAAGCCATTCCAGAGGATGTGAAACAGGTTGCAAACGAAGAGCTTGTGACAACCTCTAAATTAGGTGACTCTATCGGTAAGGACAATGCTTCGGCCCTGATTGCAAAAATCAAAGATGACATTGCGAAAAATGGTGTTCCTAAAACAACAAAAGAAGTAGAAGAAAAAGTAGATCAAGCCGCTTCGGATTTGAACTTAAATCTGACGCAAGAACAAAAGGATCAGCTTGTCTCTCTCTTCGATAAAATGAAAAATATCAATATCGATTGGAAACAGGTCGGATCTCAAATTGATAAAGCAAAAGACAAGATTACGAAATTCATAGAATCAGATGAAGGGAAAAACCTTCTACAGAAGATTTGGGATTTCTTTATCTCCATTTGGAACGCGATCGTGTCTGTATTCACTGGTGGAAAATAAATGTTATAAAAAGAAAGCTGCCTATTGATCAGGCAGCTTTCTTTTTAAGTAGATGATTTCACTTTTGATTGATAAGGCAGATCTAATTTGACAATGTCCTCATATGTCTCACGCTCCACCACAAGCTGCGCTTCCCCATCTTCTACAAACACAACAGCCGGGCGCGGGATGCGGTTATAGTTGTTTGACATACTGTAGCCGTATGCTCCTGTACAAAAGACCGCTAGTAAATCTCCTTGTGACAACTCTGGCAAGTCGATATCCCAAATAAGCATATCTCCGCTCTCACAGCATTTTCCTGCAATCGAAACTTTTTGGTCGTGCGTTTGGCTCATTTTGTTGGCACTCGCCGCTTCATATTTTGCTTGATATAGAGCTGGACGAATGTTGTCACTCATCCCGCCGTCAATCGCTACATAATCACGAATGCCAGGTACATGTTTTGATGAGCCGATCGTATAAAGTGTTGTCCCTGCATCTCCAACAAGAGAGCGGCCTGGCTCAATCCAAATCTCCGGCATTTCGAACTCATAGCGGGATACATTATCTTTCACGGCTTGAATGATTTTCTCCACGTATTCTGTCGCAGGCAGTGGTTCGTCATCTGCTGTATAACGGATTCCAAAGCCGCCGCCTAAGTTTAACACTGTGGAAATAAAGCCAAATGATTCTCTCCATTCATCTAGCTTCATAAAAATTTTATCTGCTGCAAGGACAAATCCAGCCGTATCAAAGATTTGTGAACCAATATGGCAATGGACACCTAAAAGCTCGATCACTTCTGAATCAAGCACTTGTTTCACCGCTTCGTCTGCTTGTCCATTATGAAGATCAAAGCCGAATTTTGAATCTTCTTGACCTGTTGTAATGTAATCATGCGTATGTGCTTCAACACCCGGCGTGATGCGGAGCAATACGTTCACCTTTTTCGACAGCTCTTGACCTAGCTGTTCAATGAGTTTGATTTCATAGAAATTATCAACGACAATACAGCCAATCCCATACTCTAATGCCATTTTTAATTCTTCTCTGCTTTTGTTGTTGCCATGGAAATGAATTTTTTCTACTGGAAATCCAGCGCAAATAGCTGTATGCAGCTCCCCGCCTGAAACGACATCAAGTGATAATCCTTCTTCTTTGGCAAGCTGAAACATCGCAATAGAAGAGAATGCCTTACTCGCATATGCCACCTGGGCCTTTAATTCTTCTTCAATAAATGCTTTTTGAAAGCTTTTCGCGCGCTCCCGTATTAAAGCTACATCATATACATAAAGTGGCGTCCCATACGTTTCAGCTAAAGAAACGGCATCCACACCACCTATTTCTAAATGTCCGAGTTCATTTTGTCTGCAAGTGCCGTGTAAATACAATGTCATTCCCTCTTTCTCCGCCTCGGCTGAAAAAAGACAGCTGCGTGAGCTGCCTTTTGCCGTTTCTCAAAGTTAAAAATACAATATCACAATCTTCAGCCACTTTCAACGAGCGTTAAGAATTTGGCGGAATTTTTGATCTGTTTTGAGGGTGAACGATGCTTGGCCTTACTTTTGAGCCAGGAACAGACGTCCGAATGAGCACTTGCCACAAAGCCTTTCCATTAAAAGGAATGAACGGCCACATATAAGGCGTCTGCAAGGACCGAATAGAGGTTAAATAAATGACTAACAACGTAAAACCAATGATGAGTCCATTCAGCTTAAATATCGCTACTAATGCTAATATGATCAGTCGGATGATTTTATTAGCGACGCTAAGCTCATAGCTCGGAGTGGTGAATGTGCCGATGGCTGCTAGTGAGACGTATAAAATGACCTCTGGTGTAAATAAACCAACATCAATCGCAATTTGTCCAATTAAAACGGCTGCGATCAAGCCCATGGCCGTCGACAATGCGGTTGGCGTATGTATCGCTGCCATTCGTAAAAATTCGACCCCAAAATCAGCAAGGAACACTTGGAGAATAACAGGAATATGAGAGGGTTTGTTAAATCCTATATAGCTTAGATTGTCTGGTAACAAATTCGGCTCTAGGATAAAAAGAAACCAAATCGGCAAAAGAAAAGTAGAACACAAGATGCCTAAAAAACGCACCCATCTTAAAAATGTCCCAACTGCTGGTGCTTGGCGGTATTCTTCTGCATGTTGAACGTGATGAAAAATAGTGGTCGGCGTAATGATGACACTAGGGGATGTATCGGTAATAATGATGACATGCCCTTCTAATATATGGTTAGCGGCAACATCTGGACGCTCGGTATATCGGACAAGCGGAAAGGGATTGTATCCTTGTTTTATGATAAATTCTTCAATCGTTTTATCAGACATCGTCAGTCCATCAACTTTGATACTGGATACTTCTTTTTCAATAATATCAACAAGATCTGGGTCCGCAATGTCTTCAATGTAACAAACACAAACGTCTGCTTTTGAACGTTCGCCTACTTTAAGCATTTTGTAGCGCAATTTTTCATCCCGCACTCTTCTTCGAATAAGTGCTGTATTCACAATAATGTTTTCAACAAACCCGTCTCTTGCACCTCTGACAACCTTTTCTGTATCCGGCTCCTCTGGCATTCTGCCAGGATAGCTCCTGACGTCAATGATGAACGCGTAATTTTCGCCTTCTACAACAACTGCCACAAGCCCCGACAGCACTTGATCCACAGCTTCATCCAGCGTTTCAACTTTGGAGACTTGCTGATTGACGAGGCGGTTCTCTACCACACGTGCAAGATCATCTGATTCAGGTTCGTTGTCATTGATTTCGATCAGTTCTTTTAATAAATAGATGACATATTGTGTATCACATAACCCATTTACATAGTAAAGCTGGATTTCTTGATCATGTACATAAATTTTCCGAACGCCAAGGTCAAAGCTGAGACCCATTCCGACATTGTCTTTGAAGAAATCTTCATTTTTCTTCGGATCTCGGAACACATGTACCTTGTCTTTCTTCATAGAAACCGCTCCTTTCTAAAATTAATTCAACTGCTTTCATAGTGATTGGAGACCCTTTGCTTATATCATCTTTCCGTCCCATCTTGCCAATATCTCCAATGCCCACAACAAACGGAAGGTGAAGTGAATCGAGACAATACACTGTATCTCCGCTCATTTTATGTGGTTCCATTTCTGGAAGTCCGTGTTTATCAACGCCGTATTCTGTCAGTTCACCTTCTCGGTCAATGGAAACATGTACCTTTGTCCATTCGGCTTGATGGGTTTTAGATGCCACTGCAATTGCGCCAATGACTTCAATTTCAGGGTGACCTGCTACATGTTTCATCGCCGTCTCCCCCGTCCCTTCACCAGTTAAACCAGAATCATCAAACATGACAAACACTGGATCATATGGCGTCTTTAAAATCATTTGGACCAGTTCTGGTCCTGTCCGTTTGCTCGGATTCCCTTTTGAGCTGGAAATACATCTTCCGCCAACCTTTTTTGTGACAAGCTCAATCGTTTTGGCAGCATATATATCTCCGTCTGTCACTAAAATGACTTTGCGTCTTTGCCCCATATTAGGTTATCCTTTCGGTTTAAAGATCAGTGCGATAATAAATGAGAATAAAATCGCAGCTGATATTCCAGCAGAGGTTAATTCAAAAATACCAATCCCGATGCCAATAAAGCCGTGTTCATCGGCTTGGTGCATCGCCCCATGAAGCAAGCTGTGACCAAAGCTCACGATAGGCACGGTAGCACCCGCACCTGCAAATTCAATAAATTTATCATAAATACCGAACCCGTCTAAAATGGTTCCAGCCACAACAAAAGTGGTCATAACATGTGCAGGCGTGAGTTTAAGTACATCTAGTAAAAGCTGGCCGATGACGCAAATAAGCCCGCCTGCAACAAAAGCGATAAGATAATCCATTAGCTCTCTCCTCCTGCACGCTCAAATACAACTCCGTGCGCAATGGTTGGAATGGTCTCTTTTTGCTGGACCATCATTGGGCTGAGAAGCGCACCGGTTGCTACAACCAATACTCTTTGCAAATTCCCTGCTTTCATTTCTTGAAAGATGTGACTGAATGTCACAACAGCTGAACAAGCACAGCCGCTGCCTCCAGCGAAAACATTTTGATCAGGTGTATAAATAATTAAGCCGCAATCATCGTGCTTTCGGCCGAGCTGAATGCCGTCTTCTTTAAGGAGATCCTTTAAGATCGGTGAGCCAATGCCGGATAGATCACCTGTTAAAATAAGATCGTAATCATCAACCGTTCTCCCTAAATCTTCTAAGTGCTGTTTAATGGTGTCTGCTGCCGCTGGCGCCATGGCTGATCCCATGTCAAATGGATCTGTAATTCCAAGGTCCATGACCCGTCCGATGGTTGCACTTGTGATTTGAATTTGAGAGGGCTCTTGGCTGATAATCAC
Source organism: Bacillus xiamenensis (assembly GCF_000300535.1). Lineage (GTDB taxonomy): Bacteria > Bacillota > Bacilli > Bacillales > Bacillaceae > Bacillus > Bacillus xiamenensis. The sequence goes on along the minus strand of NZ_AMSH01000042.1, from coordinate 2,157 downwards.
TGCCCCGCTCCCAGTCACTGTACTTGTCGCAGTATCCGGTTTTTGTCCGCCGTATTCTGTCGGATTACGAAATTGACGTTCTGCTGTCGCATTATGGCTACTTGTCGCAGCAATCGCTCTTTTTGCAAAACCGCCGTCTACTAATGCTGAGGCAATCGCAACTGATTCCATTGATGTGGAGCAAGCCCCAAATAAACAAAGGAACGGGATTTTAAGCTCTCTAGCCACATAGTTTGCTGTGACATTTTGGTTCAGTAAATCTCCTGCCAGCAAAAGATCAATCTCACTTTTTTGCAGATTCGCTTTTGATAAAGCTGTTGATATGGCATCATCCATAAGCTGTCTTTCAGCCATTTCCCAGTTCTTTTGATAACAGTGCATTTCATCGTATGTTTTATCAATGAGATGACCGATCGGGCCTTCCTTTTCTTTCGGTCCTGCAGCTGTTCCTTCTGCATTAACATAAAGCTTGTGTTCAAATACCCAAGATTGTTTACCTGTTAGTTTCACGTTTCATTCCTCCTACGAAAACATCTTTTCCAAGACGTATCGAATGATTCCTACGACATATGCCGAGACGACACCAAACACAATGACGTTTCCAGCAAGCTTAAACATGTTCGTGGCCACACCTAACACAAGCCCTTCACTTTTATGCTCAAGAGCCGCACTTGTCATACTGTTTGCAAACCCTGTCACAGGGACAGCAGACCCCGCTCCAGCAAACTGACCAATTTTATCGTAAATACCGATACCAGTTAAAATAGAAGACATTAAAATGAGGGTCGCCACCGTTGGATTCCCCGCTGTCTTCTCATTAAAATCGAAAAAGGTAATATAGAAATTTTGCAATCCCTCGCCTATGGCACAGATCAATCCGCCAACAAGAAAAGCCTTTATGCAGTTGAGTACATAAGGGGGTTTGGGCTGATACGTTTTCACCTTAGATGGATAATTCTCTTTTAAACTTGACACAAGTCGTTCCCTCCACATTTTTAAATATAAATAAGCCAATGAAATAATGAGCCAAACACCTTTCCTAAGACGATGGCCATGAGCAGCAGCACAATTTTCCCGTCCATTCCAATTCTTTTCGTTAAGATAGGAAGTACATTTAACACTTCAGTGAGTGCGGCGGCGAGCATGCCAACGAAGATGCCTGATAAAAGGCCAATCGGGAGCACCAGCCATTTGGATAAATGCACATGCATTTGACTTAAGGTGGCCCATCCGCCAACGACCGCTCCACTGATGACAGCCGCCTCGTACCCTTGAATGAAACGCTGCGTTTTCGTTAATTGCATTAACCGTGGGATAATGCCAAGCACTGTGAGAAATGCCACAAATCCTGCCCCTACCGTTAACCCGCCGCCAAGCCCTACGAGCATAACAAACAACCAATTACCGATCATGGATATCTTTTAATGTTTCTTTATTTTCGTTGAGTGCAACATAATGATCGAGGTCGAGCTGGTATTTGAACATTTCCACTTCGAGCGGACTTGGTTCTTCATTTAAACGCTTTTTAAAGACATGATTGAAAAATAAAATCATCCCAAAACCGAGTCCAAAACTATATGGAATTTGCAATAAATACGGATGCTCCACTGTTTTTCCTGTGATCATTTCATATAGGCGGATATGAACAAGTCGCATACTGACATCCTCGTGGAAATTCATGATGGCAAGGGCCGCTCCAACAAATAATAGGAGCCATACAAACACAAATAATACGGGTGAGAGCTGGCGTTTGCCTGTATCAATTTCAACAATGGCCTCCGAGCCTCCGACGGTTTGAATGTCAATGTCTGGCCACGTTTTTTTGATCGTTTTGACCACATGCATGATATCTAAAACCACGATGTGACGATCCTTTTTGCTGACGTGATACATCGGCATTTTCCTGAGCTTTTGAACAGTCCGCTCATCACCAGTGATTTGGGCGATATCTGCTAAATAAATGAGCTGATCATTACCGGTCTTGATCCGATGGCGCAGCCGAATAAAGATTTGTCCGTCCATCCAAGTCACTTCCTATACGATGGGTTAAAAATAGTATGTGGTGAAAAATGGTTCTCATACTGAAAGAACTTCATTTACCGGTAATTACCACACAAAAAAAGGGCACTGACCCCATAAAGTGAGACAAATAAAAAC
>NZ_AMSH01000041.1 GCF_000300535.1 Bacillus xiamenensis | reverse complement strand
AATTCGCTCCGCTCCGGTAATCTTCCTTCCTAGACTGCAAAGGTTTTCAGCTCACGCTGAAAAGAAGACAAAGGGCTAAAATAAAGATCATTTTAGCCCTTTGTCAACAATCTGGACATGGATTGATTCAATCCATGTTTTTTCTGATCCGGGTGAAAAATGGACAGGGGAGAAACAATTGTGTACAATCTTATTATTCGATTTTTATCGAAATGACAGGTAAATAAAGGAGAATGAATGATGGAAGTGCTCGAAACGTATTTTCGCCGATATGATGAGGCGGGAAAAGGACAGGAGCAAATGGACGAACTGCTGGCGCTATTTTCGGATGATGTCATGATTGTCTTAAATGGTGCCGAGAAGCCTGGTATCCAAGAGTTTACACAATTTTTAAACACGTTCTTTCATGTACATGAAGACATTAAGCATATGTGGGATGGCTGGGTAAAACGAGAAGATGGAAAGTATGAGACAAACTGGGCCGTTTGTGGAAAGCTGAAAGATGGCCGTTTATATACAGCAGAAGGAATTGATATTGCGGGGCTGGACGATCAAGGGAAGATCATTTATTTAGAAAATGTTCCGAAAAACCCAGAGTTATTCCAGCGATATTAAAAAGCCGGCAGAGCAGCCGGCTTTTCTGATCAATCAGTATCCATATGCATGCCTGTATGTGCCTTTACTTGAATTTCTGTAAAGGTGTCTTCATCTGCTTTTTCAGAGGAGAAAATGGTGCCTAAGTAAGCCGCAAGGAATCCAAGAGGGATAGAGATAATCCCAGGGTTCGACAGCGGGATGAGCGGCTCTCCTGTGAAGATGGCTCCCCCTGATGGGTCCCAGACGCTTGGGCTGAGCGATACGATGATGAGTGCGCTCAAAAGACCTGTTAAGCTTCCTGCTATAGCGCCAGTAGAATTGAATCGTTTCCAAAAGACCGTGAAAATGATCAATGGCAAATTCGCACTTGCTGCAACGGCGAAGGCAAGTGATACAAGAAAAGCGACGTTTAAGGATTGAGCAAATAACGCAAGGACAATAGAGAGAATAGACACGCCAATGGAAGCAAAGCGTGCTGCCTTAACTTGTTCCCGTTCGCTCGCTTTCCCTTTACGGATGATCTGACTATAAAAGTCATGGGCAAAAGCAGACGCTGCGGAAAGCACTAATCCCGTCACCACAGCCAATATAGTCGCAAAGGCGATGGCAGAAACAAAGGCAAATAAGAAATCTCCTCCAAGAGCTTGTGCAAGCAGTGGTGCGGCCATATTTCCTGCTGCATCCGCTGCTGTGATGGCCTCTGTGCCGACAAAGGCAGCGGCACCGAAGCCAAGAAACACCGTCATTAAATAAAAAATCCCGATGATCCAAGTGGCTGAAAGGACAGATTTCCGCGCAGAAATCGCATCCTTAACCGTATAAAAACGAATCAAAATATGCGGCAAACCTGCCGTCCCAAGCACCAGGGCAAGGTTAAGGGACAATGTTTCTAAAGGGACATCATATTTATTCCCCGGATGGAGGAAAGCTTCACCGAGCGGGGTCGCTGTTTTCATTTGTTCAAACATCTTCAGCAAACTAAAATCAAACTTTGCAAACACAAGCAGTGATATGATCAACGTTCCGAGCATTAGGAGAACAGCCTTCGTGATCTGTACCCAGCTGGTAGCGATCATACCGCCAAACACAACATAAATGGTCATCAAGACACCCACGATTAACACAGCGATCCAATAATCAATGCCAAGCAGCAGTTTAATTAATGCCCCTGCTCCTACAAGCTGTGCAATCATATAAAAAGTAGAGACCGTGATGGTGTTAAAGGCAGCAACGCCTCGAATGGCAGGCCGTTTGAATCGTGCAGCAATCATATCGGCCATTGTATATTTCCCTAGATTTCGCAGTGGTTCAGCCACGACATAAAGGACGACAAGATATGCTACAAGAAAGCCAATGCTATAGAAGAAGCCATCAAATCCATTTAAGGCGATCATTCCGGCGATCCCTAAAAATGAAGCAGCAGACATATAGTCACCAGCGATGGCAAGACCATTTTGAAACCCTGTAAGGCCGCCGCCTGCTGTGTAAAAATCACTTGCATTGCTTGTTTTTTTCGCAGCAAAATATGTGATGACCAATGTGAGCCCTACGATCGCTACGAATAAAATAAAAGCGGTCATGCTCATTCGTCATCACCTCTCGATTCAACTTTTAAAGCGCTTACATATTTGTCGAACTGAGCTGCTTTTTTCGCATAAAGCCCACATAAAACCCATGTCATGACAAATTGTGTGAGGGCGAATAACCAAGCCCAAGTGATCGCCCCGATTGCTGGCGCGTTCAAAAAGGTGAAGTAGGATGTAGCAACCGGAAGTGAAAAGTAAAAGAGAAAAAAGAAAATCGTCAACGGTACGATAAATCTGCGTTTTTCCTCAAGAAGTTTTCTGAAATCCTCTGAAGCGGCAACCTTCTTATAATGAACTTTTTTGTCTGCCATTGTTTCCTCCTTTGTACGAATTAGGGACAAGGTACTCCAATGCATATGAGACAATCTGGCTGTTTATGACAGTATATCATAAAAAAGGCACCCGGAAAGGGTGCTTTCTACCGATAATTCGCAAGAAATGTTTGTCTCGCTTTTTCATATGCTTCAGCGTCAAAATGATCTCCGCATTTGTGTATACACCAAGGTTCTTCTTGTTTCGCAATCCCAACCTCATACCCTTGCTGAGCGAACTCAAATGACTGTGACACATCATAAAAATGAAAGCCGTCAAACAGATCCTCACGCCACTTCATGTCATATTGAGTCGCCATAAAAAGACCGTCAACAGCCGAAGCTTTCAAATAATCTTGTTTCTCCGTTTGTTGATGACGTGATTCAAACGAAAGCAGCTGATAGGTGTCGTGACGATACTCTATCACTTTTCCTCTGCAATTATGGCTTTCCCACCAAATCCCATTGTCAGGCACACTTTCTGCACCTATCACCCCAAGTAAGCCGAGTGATGGATGTTGTAAAAAAAGCGGAATGAGTTCTAGAAGCATATGTTGTTTGACGATCAGTGTATCCTGATGAAGATAAATTTTAAATTGAGCGGGATGAGAGAGGGCTTCATTGTATCCAGAGGCCATACTTGAAGCCTGTCTAATGGGAAAGACCTCGACATGATACCCATGCGGAGCAGGAAGGGAAGCGAGCTGCCGGAAGCAAGCTTCAAACATTGACTCATCATTCACGCATAGGACAAATAAGATGGCGGGGTTATCCATTGAACTGAACGGCCTCAACCACGTATTGATAGGCTGTTGCTGCCTCGTTAAAATCGAAACGGATGCCATGCTTCACAAGTAATTCATGCAAATCATTCATTACGGCCTCATAGGAAGGATGCTGTACGCGAATGGTTTCGAGTTCTCGAATATGAAATCCCGCTGAATGAAAAAGTGCATGAATTTCATGAAGGGTAAAGAAACGTAAATGTGTTTGATCCATTAACCCTTCATCTGTATAAGAAAATTTTCCGGCTAGTAATTCTAAAACCGTTGAAATATGACCAATATTCGGAATGGATGCCAGGATGACTCCTTCCTTTTTAAGAAAGGGTTTGACCTTTTTTAAAGCAGCCCACGGGTCCAATAAATGTTCGAGGACGTCTCCGAAAATCATGCAGTCAAACTGTTCATCCCGATAAGGAAGAGCCATCTGTTCAATATTGCCGCATAAAACATGATCTAACGTCTGTTCAGCCTGCTTTGCCGCATCCTCAAAAGCTTCAATCCCGTATATGGCCCGGCCCTGCTGTTTTAGGACTTTTCCAAGCTGGCCTGTGCCGCATCCGATATCCAAAATGGATGTCCATTCCTCATGAATACGGCTGACGATGACAGGATTCACACCGTGATAATACTGATCCTTTTTGTGGTGATAATAGGAAAGGGAATCTGAACTCACGCTCCACCCGCCTTTCTTTCTTCGTATTGTGTTCATGCTTAATATATGGGTGGGAAGCTTGGTTTTATAACGAAGGAAGGGCACTTTCCATGAATGGCGGTTAAAAAGGAATCATATAAAGAACGGGAAACGGACTGTCCTCCTAAAATAGAAAGACAGAACCCCATTGAGTGGAAGGGATTGGTATGATGAGGTGTTCAATTATTGTAGCGTATTGTCATGAAAGGATTTTCAAAAGGTCAATTGACAGGTCAGAACTTTTAGCCAAAGCAATCTGAAAGACAAAGGATAACGGCGTTGATTTACGGTTTGTTTATCATCTTCTGATCACCGTTGGATGTTAAAAAAGCTTGTATTTCTTCGATGCCTAGTCCAATTTTTTTCGCTTCCTGAATCAAATAAACCCACTCTTCGTCAACTCTTCTTTTCACTTGCGTATCCATAATATCCTCCAGTTCAATAAGACATATTCATCTGCAACCAATGACTTGAACAAACCGTCTAGTAACTGTACGTGTGTGTGAATGCAGCACAAAAATAGATTTTTGTCGAAAAATGATGACATTTAACCTATTTTGTAAAATCTATCACCTACCACGTCCCTAAAAAAATGACTAAAAAACCCAAAAATATTGATTTCTTACTTCTAATAATAAACAATTGTAAAGTCAGTTAAAAGATTATAAATTAAAATAATGATAAAGACCTAAATCGTTTGACTCATATAAACCGATGAGGTTGACATATGCCATCAGTTAGAACAAATTTCATCTTTGCAGGACGTACATATTGTTCGTTTGGGAAGTTCTTCTTCAGATGGTATTCTAAAAGAAACAGAATTCACCAAGAAGGAATGAAGAAAGACATGTATAGCCTTTTTCAAAAGTATCAAGAAGTTGTCATGTATCTGGTCATGGGTGTGTGTACAACCATTGTCAACATAGTCAGCTTCTATTTATTCGTTGAGATGTTTTCCATGGATTATAAAACAGCAACGGTTGTTTCATGGGTATTTGCTGTTCTCTTTGCTTATATCACCAATAAGAAGTATGTCTTCAAGCAAAAGGCTCGTGACACAAAAAGCCTCATGCGTGAGCTTTCTTCATTTTTTAGTGTCCGTCTCATGTCTCTAGGTGTAGATCTGGGGCTGATGATCTTATTTGTGAGCCAAATGGCGCTCAATGAAACCGTCGCAAAAATCCTTGTTAACTTTGTGATTGTCGTGGTCAATTATGTCGCCAGTAAATGGTTCGTGTTCAAGAAAACAAAAGAAGATGCGATTTAACACATGAAAAAGATAGGTGATGTGAAATGAGTAGCAGGCCAGACGTATTATATGATGCCGTGTATCAACAAACAGAAAAGCAGCATGAACAAGTGTTGAGGCTAGTCAAAGAAATGACCGCACATCCAGAAGCGTTTTCTGAACAAGAAAAGGAAAAGATCAACCGAATGGACATTGCGCTTCAAACGGCAACGGACATTTTAGAAAATTTAATGACCCCTGACACGCAAATGACCATTGTTTTAAGACAAGGGAGAATTCGTGTTGACCTGACGAAAGCGTAAAAGAAGCAGCCAATTGAAAAGCGGCTGCTTTTTATTATGCATCGCTTGTTTCCCGCAGTTGCTTTGGAGACATGCCGATTTTCTTTCGAAAAACTTTATTCAAGTAATTCGCGTTTCGGTAGCCACACTGTATGGCGATTTCTTCAATCGAGTATTTCGTTGTTTTTAATAACGTTTCCGCCTTTTCTAAACGAATATTGGTTAAATAGTGAATCGGTGTGAAGCCAGTTGCCTTTTTGAATTCCCTCGTAAAATGACTTTTAGATAAACGTGCCGCAACTGCCATGTCGTCAGGGCCGATTTCCTCGTGAAAATGATGACTTGCAAACAAGGCCGCTTGGACGATGGGTTCAGGCCATTTCTCCATTTGTCCTTCAAGCTTTGGCAAATATGAATACAGTTCCATGACAAATTGATAAGCAAGGCTAGATCCCTCAAATGGATTGGTGATCCGTCTTTCACTGGCTTCATCATAGATTTTCTTTAGCAGGCGGATCGGTTTGGAATTTGGATGAAAACGTATGACCTGCTTTCCTTGATTCATAAATTGATCAAAGCAAAGATCGCAAGCTTCCCCGTAAAGGGTCAAATAGAGAAATTCCCAATGCTCACTGTCTTCTGGAAAATAGTATTGATAGGCACTTGGGCTTTTCACGAGAAAGGCCTGTCCAGGCAATACTTTGAATCGCTTCTGTCCGATTTCAATCATGCCATGTCCAGACAGTGTGAGCTGAAAGATGCACTTGCCCTGATCCTTCCGCTCTACTCCATTCCAGCTGTACAGCGAAGATGATTGCACTTCCCAGCCAACAGACCATATTTGGGCCGGCAATGTCACATCAGAATGATGAAAACGAAATGCAAATGCTTCCTTCTTCAAATTGGAAATCCCCCTTCACAGCAAAAAACAACCTTTTTCTATTTTGAATCATGGTACACCTCATATCACATCGTACCATTCACAGCAAAAAAAGGGTATTTTTAAACGGTTTTTTTACCATTGAATTTCCGCTGCCTGGGCAACTAAAATAAGATTATCAGAAGAGAAAAGGGGAATGGATATGATCGACACGTTACGAGCGGCCTTTCACCAGCAATTTGGAGATCAAGAAGAACTTCGGTATTTTTTCGCCCCAGGCAGGGTGAACCTGATCGGTGAACATACAGATTACAATGGAGGCCATGTCTTCCCTTGCGCTCTCACTCTTGGCACGTATGCGGCGGGAGCAAAACGGACAGATGGCCGCGTCAGAATGTACTCCTTGAACTTTAAAGAAGAAGGTGTGAAAGAGTTCAATCTTTTTGAAATCGCTTACGCAGAATCGGACGGCTGGGCGAACTATCCAAAGGGAGTGTTCAATCAGTTTATTGAAGCAGGCATGGATATAAAAGAAGGCTTTGATATTGTGTACGGCGGTAATATTCCAAACGGTGCAGGGTTGTCATCCTCTGCCTCCATTGAGCTCGTTACAGCTGTCTTGATCAATGAATGGTTGTCATTCGGCGTTTCACATGTCGATCTCGCCCTTCTTGCGCAGCGTGCAGAAAATGAATTCATTGGCGTCAATTGCGGTATCATGGATCAGTTTTCGATTAGCCTTGGAAAAGAAGGTCACGCCATTTTACTTAATTGTGACACCCTTTCCTTTGAATACAGCCCATTTCGGCAAGAGGGGCTAGCGCTCGTCATTGCCAATACAAACAAAAAGCGGACACTGGCAGACTCCAAATACAATGAACGCCGTTTTGAGTGTCAATCTGCTTTAAACGACCTTAGGAAAGAAATAGACATTGCGCATTTATGTGAGCTCACGTCGGATGAATTCGCCAAGTATGCCCATTTGATTCAAGATGAAACGTGCCGCAAACGTGCAACACATGCAGTGACGGAAAACGAGAGGACCATGAAAGCAGTAAAATTTCTAAAAGATGATAAAATGAAAGAACTAGGCGTTCTCATGAAGGCTTCTCACCTTTCTTTAAAGATTGATTATGAAGTGACTGGACTCGAACTAGATGCACTGGCAGAAGCCGCCTGGCACCATCCAGGGACGATTGGTTCCCGTATGACAGGTGCTGGCTTTGGGGGCTGCACAGTCAGCATTGTGAAAGAAGAGCTGGTGGACTCATTTATAGAAGAAACAGGTGCGATGTACGAAGAAAAAACAGGAATTCAAGCCTCTTTTTACACAGCTGGAATTGGAGGCGGCGCCAGAGAATTATAAAAGGAGGAAATTTAATGACAATTTTAGTTTGTGGAGGAGCAGGTTTTATTGGCAGTCATGCAGTGGCGGCTCTTTTAGCTAGAGGAGAACAAGTGGTGATTGTTGATAATCTGCAGACAGGACATAAAGAAGCGGTTATTGAGGGAGCTGTATTAGAGGAGGGTGATTTAAGAGATCAAGCTTTTCTAAGACGGGTTTTTCAAACGCATCAAATTGAAGCGGTGATGCACTTTGCAGCAGATTCACTTGTTGGTGAGAGTGTGACCGATCCGTTAAAGTACTATGACAACAACGTCGGAGGGGCCACTGCTTTGCTTCAGGTGATGAATGAATTTGGTGTGAAACGCATCGTCTTCTCTTCAACTGCTGCTACATATGGTGAACCAAAGCGTGTGCCGATCGTTGAAACGGATGAGACGAATCCAACAAACCCTTATGGAGAAACGAAGCTGGCGATTGAAAAAATGCTGAAGTGGTCTGAGCAAGCATATGGCATAGAGTACGTTGTGCTTCGTTACTTTAATGTAGCGGGTGCTCATACAGAAGGCCTTGTCGGTGAAGATCATCAGCCAGAAACGCATCTGATCCCGATTATTCTTCAAGTGGCTTTAGGAAAACGTGATCAGATCATGATTTACGGCGATGATTATGAGACAGAGGACGGCACGTGCATTAGAGATTACATTCATGTCATGGATTTAGTGGAGGCACACATCTTAGCGGTTGATCGTCTGCGTGAAGGAAAAGGAAGTGCAACTTACAACTTAGGGAATGGCACTGGCTTCTCTGTGAAGCAGGTAGTGGAAGCCGCAAGAGAAGTAACGGGTCATGCCATTCCAGCACAGATAGCAAAAAGACGCGCAGGAGATCCTGCAAAGCTGATAGCTTCTTCAGAAAAGGCGCTGCAAGAATTGGGATGGAAGCCTCAATATGCAGATCTTCACACCATCATTCAAAGCGCATGGGATTGGTTTCAGAAACATCCAGAAGGCTACCAAAGTGAGTAAAGCATAACAGGTAGGCAAGAGAGGAGACCGAGGGAATGGCGACTGATATTTTTGAAAGGCTGGAACAGCTGATTCAATACGGGATCGATAAAGAGCTTATATCACCACTAGATATCGATTATACGAGGAATCGACTGCTTGAAGTGCTTGAGCTCGATGAAGCGGAGGCAAGGAAGGTCTCAGGCGGAATGGACCTTGAAGACATCTTAATGCCAATGCTTGATTGGGCAGTGGAAACAGGTCTCATTCCAGAAGGGACGGATACGTATCGTGATTTACTAGATGCCAAAATCATGGGCTGTCTAGTGGCGCCTCCAAGTGTCATCTATGGGAAGTTTGAAGAGAAACGCCAGCATGAAGGGCCAAAGGCCGCCACAAACTGGTTCTATGAGATGCAGCAGCATGCACACTATATTCATACAGGCAGAATCGCCAAAAATGTGCAGTGGTTTACACCTACAGACGATGGTGTACTGGAGATCACGATTAATCTATCGAAACCGGAAAAAGACCCAAAAGCGATCGCTGAAGCCAAGAAGCTCAGTCAAAAGCAATATCCTCTTTGTCTCCTTTGTAAAGAAAACGTTGGGTTTGGGGGACGGATCAACCACCCAGCAAGGCAGAATCACCGGATTATCCCTGTCACGCTCACAGATGAATCATGGTTTATGCAATTTTCACCATATGTGTATTACAACGAGCATTGCATTGTGTTCAAGGGTGAACATGAGCCAATGAGCATCACAAAAAAGACCTTTGAACGACTGCTTTCCTTCATATCTATATATCCACACTATTTCATTGGATCAAACGCCGATCTCCCCATCGTCGGGGGCAGTATATTAAGTCATGACCATTTTCAAGGCGGTGCACATGAATTTCCGATGGCGAAAGCAGAGATGGAAGATGTTTTTTCTCTCGAAGGGTTTTCACATGTGAAAGCGGGCATTGTGAAATGGCCGATGTCTGTGATTCGGCTTCAAAGCAGCGACCGGCAGATGCTTGCGAACGCAGCGGAATTTATTTTAAATGAGTGGAAAATGTATTCAGATGAAGCTGTGGATCTGATTGCTCATACAGGAGAGACTCCGCACAATACGATTACACCTATCGCACGCCGTCATGGGGATGAGTATGAATTAGATCTAGTGCTGAGGAATAACCGTACAGACGAACGTCATCCAGACGGAATCTTCCACCCGCACAAAGAAGTCCATCATATGAAAAAAGAGAATATCGGGTTAATTGAAGTCATGGGTCTTGCCGTCCTTCCTGGAAGATTAGCAGAGGAGTTAAGCCAGTTAAAAACGGTGCTGCTCTCTGAAAACCCTCTTGAACAAATCAAGGCCCGCCCTGCCATTATGAAGCACGAGTCATGGACGGAGCGTCTGCTTGAAGAGCATATCTTTACAGTGGACAACATAGAAGCGATTTTACAAAAAGAAATCGGCCTGATTTTTTCTCAGATTCTTTCGCAGGCGGGTGTGTTTAAAAGAACCGGGCAAGGGAAAACAGCATTTAAGCGTTTCATTCGAACACTCCATACAGGCAGGTGATTAGATGATTGAACAGGTAAGAAGCTTAATGGAAACAAAACAGCTTGATGGTGTCCTGATTCAAAAGCGAAATAACTTTTCCTGGCTCACAGGAGGGAGAAGAAATCACATCGTGTTAAACACGCCAGAGGGCGTTTGCCACCTGCTTGTGTTGAAAGACGACATCGTATTGATTGTGAATCAAATGGAAGAAAAACGAATCATTGAAGAAGAAATGGCGTATTTTGATCACCCCTATCAAGTGGTGACGATGGATTGGTATGAGGATGAGACTGCCTATGTTCAAAAGCTCACAAAAGAAAAACGAATCGGAGCGGATATTCAAATGGAAGGTGTTGAATGGATTGAACCAGATTTGTCTCTTGTTCGATCAATCCTTTCCTCATCACAGCTCAGCCAATATGAAACCCTTTGTTATGAAACAGCCGTCATTGTAGAGAGTGTCTGTAAAGAAATCGTCCCAGGCCAGACAGAGCACGAAATTGCCTCGCTTGTTGCTCAAAGAGCGATCGCGCAAGGTATGACAATTGAAGTGCTCCTCGTGGCGACAGATGACCGGATACAGCAATATCGTCACCCGATTCCAACTGAAAAATCGATTCAAAAGCATGCGCTTGTTGTCCTTTGTGCGGAACGGCATGGACTCGTGGCAAATGTCACAAGATCCGTTTACTTTGGCCAGCTTCCAAAGGAGCTTGAAGAAAACAGGGGACGGCTTGCGCGGATTGACACAGTCATGAATGCGGCTACTCGTCCTGGAAACACCATTGGAGATGTACTGAAGGCAGGAATTGCCCAGTATGAAAAAGAAGGCTTCCCCGATAGCTGGAAAAAGCTTCATCAAGGCGGGAAAACGGGTTTTGTATCTCGAGAGATCATTGCAGTTCCATCATCGAAGGAAGAGATTCAGCTTCATCAAGTATTCACTTGGAACCCTTCATTACCGGGGTTAAAATCTGAGGATACGATGGTCGTAGAGACAGAGGGAAATCGCTTCTTAACCTATACGGGCAAGTGGACATACATTGACATCGAACATGATGGCGTCATCTATAGACGTCCCGACATCTTGGTGAGAGAAGAATCATGAGAAAGCCGGCGATGAGCCGGTTTTTTTGCTGGAAGTCTTTAGTGAGATTCCACTCATTTATCACCATTACCAATCATTACAGCGCACAGGAGGACGATCGATACTTTCTTTTCTTGTCAACTTGCGTTAAAATGAGAAAGGTTTTTGTTAAATGTGGGGATACCTATTTTGAAATTGTTTACCTAGATAAAATTTCATCAAGTTAAATTGAAATTTGACCAAACTTTTTTATTGTGGTAAACCTAAATTTGACAAAGTTCTTGATTGTATGTCCTTTGCCTTCCGCTCTCAACTTTTCAAATTCCTAGAAATTTATTGTGTCTGCAATAATATAAATTTATGGCGAATTTATGACATTTTATTAGAAATCTGTTGAAAAATAAATGAACTTTTGAAAAAAGGGAAGCTAACTCTAACAGATTTTGATAGCATTACAAAGGGAAGAAAAGTTTTCGAAGGCAGATGGCTTTTCACAATTATTCAGCAATTTATACATTATTTAAGGAAGGATGGTGATCTTCTTGTTCAGAGCCATTAAACCTATGCTTTTATTAGCGATGCTCGTGAGTGTTTTTGTATTAGGAGGTTGCAGCAATATCGCTGTTTTAGATCCTAAAGGGCCAGTCGCAGCACAACAAAAAGACTTAATCCTTTTATCTATCGGATTCATGCTCTTTATCGTTGGTGCGGTATTTGTACTGTTTACCATCATTTTGGTGAAATACCGTGAGCGTAAGGACGTTGGAAACGCCTCTTATAACCCGGAATTACACGGGAATACGCTTCTAGAAGTTATCTGGACAGTGATCCCAATATTAATCGTTGCTGCCCTTTCGGTTCCAACTGTAAAAACAATTTACTCTTTGGAAGAAGCGCCTCAAGCAACAAGCCATAAAGATCCACTGGTTATTTATGCTACAGCAGTTGATTGGAAATGGATCTTTAGTTATCCAGAGGAAAATATTGAAACAGTGAACTACTTAAACATTCCAAAAGATCAGCCGATTTTATTCAAAATCACTTCCGCTGATACAATGGCATCACTATGGATTCCTCAGCTAGGCGGGGAGAAGTATGCGATGGCTGGAATGGAAATGGAACAATATCTTCAAGCTGATGAAGTAGGCACATACGAAGGAAGAAACGCCAACTTCACAGGTGAAGGCTTTGCTCAGCAAAAATTCAAAGTCAATGCGATGACGCAGTCTGACTATGATAAATGGGTAAGTAAAACGAAAAAAGAAGCACCAAAGTTAACGAAGAAAACGTATGACTACTTGATGCTTCCTGATGCTGCAGATGTGCAGACTTTCTCATCAACACATTTATCTTTTGCGAAGCACGGAGAGGATGCTGAATACGCACTCCAAGCACGCAAACGTTTAGGTTATCAAGCAGTTTCTCCGCATTCCAAGACAGATCCTTTCGAGAATGTGAAGAACTATAAAAGAAAACTAGAATCAGAATAAACTGACTAAGGAAAGGAGGAGGCCGTTATGCATTTAAAATGGGATGAGTTTTTTGTAACTGGAGACCCATTAATTCTTGGTGCGCAAATTTCTATCGCTCTTACTTCCATTGCCATCGTGTTTGTTTTAACCTACTTCAAAAAGTGGAAATGGCTCTGGAAAGAATGGCTGACATCAGTTGATCATAAAAAGCTGGGGATCATGTATATCCTTGCTGCTGTGATTATGTTCTTCCGCGGTGGGGTAGACGGACTGATGATGCGCGCACAGCTGGCGCTTCCTAATAATACGTTTTTGAATTCCAACCACTATAATGAAATTTTTACAACGCATGGTACGATCATGATTCTATTCATGGCGATGCCATTTTTAATTGGTTTGATCAACGTCGTTGTTCCTCTTCAAATTGGTGCACGTGACGTTGCATTCCCGTATTTGAACAACCTTAGCTTCTGGACATTCATGGTCGGAGCAATGCTGTTCAACATTTCCTTCGTTATTGGAGGATCACCAAGTGCAGGCTGGACGAGTTACATGCCGCTCGCCGGAAATGATTTCTCACCAGGACCTGGACAGAACTATTACTTGCTCGGGCTCCAAATTGCAGGTATTGGTACACTTATGACAGGTATTAACTTCATGGTGACCATCTTAAAAATGCGTACAAAAGGTATGACGCTTATGCGTATGCCGATGTTTACATGGACTACACTGATTACGTCTGTCATCATCGTTTTCGCATTCCCTGTATTAACAGTTGCTTTAGCACTTATGACATTCGATCGTTTATTCGGTTCTGCATTCTTTACACTCGAAGCAGGCGGTATGCCAATGCTTTGGGCGAACCTTTTCTGGATTTGGGGACATCCTGAGGTATATATCGTGATCCTGCCGGCTTTCGGTATTTTCTCAGAAATCTTTGCGACGTTCTCAAGAAAGCAGTTGTTTGGTTACAAAGCGATGGTTGTATCGATTGTGGCAATCTCTGTTCTTAGCTTCATTGTGTGGGTTCACCACTTCTTTACAATGGGGAACAGTGCAGCGGTTAACTCATTCTTCTCGATTACAACAATGGCGATTTCTGTACCAACAGGTGTAAAAATCTTTAACTGGCTCTTTACGATGTATCGAGGCCGTATCAGCTTTACATCCCCAATGCTTTGGGCACTTGGTTTCATCCCGAACTTTGTGATCGGTGGTGTGACTGGGGTTATGCTTGCGATGGCAGCTGCGGATTACCAGTACCATAACACGTACTTCCTAGTATCCCACTTCCACTATGTATTAATCGCAGGTACGGTATTTGCTTGTTTTGCTGGTCTTGTTTTCTGGTATCCGAAAATGTTTGGTTACAAGTTAAACGAACGCATCGGCAAATGGTTCTTCTGGGTATTCATGATTGGTTTCAACATCTGTTTCTTCCCGCAGTACTTCTTAGGACTGCAAGGAATGCCAAGACGTATTTATACGTATGGACCAGAAGATGGCTGGACGGCACTAAACTTTATTTCAACAATTGGTGCATTCATGATGGGTATCGGATTCATCATCCTTTGCTACAACATTTACTACAGCTGGAGACACGCGAAACGTGAAGTGTCTGGAGACAGCTGGGGAGAAGGACGTACACTTGACTGGGCGACATCTTCTGCAATTCCGCCGCATTACAACTTTGCAGCACTTCCAGAAGTGACAGCACCAGATGCATTCCATCATTGGAAGAAGAACAATGTAGACGTTCATCCTGAAAAAGAATTCAAGAAAATTCACATGCCGCACAATTCAGGCAGACCACTTATCATGTCTGCATTCTTCGGACTTGGTGCATTCGGTCTTGTATTTGAATGGTACTGGATTGGCGTAATTGGCTTAATCGGTGTATTCGCAACAATGATTTTACGTTCATTCGAATATGACGATGGCTACTATATTCCTGTTGAAGAAGTGATTGAAACAGAGAAAAAGAATAAGGAGGCGCAGAAGTAATGGGACATAATGATAGCAGCTATGCAAATGCACCGCTTGAATATCAGTCTGAAACCGGACGTTTAAATATCCTTGGTTTCTGGATATTCCTTGGCGCGGAAATCGTGTTATTCTCAACACTTTTTGCGACCTACTTTGTTCTTCATGGCAGAACAGCTGGCGGCGTTTTACCAGCTGAGCTGTTTGATATGAAGCTAGTATTGATCATGACATTCCTGCTATTAGTTAGTTCATTTACGTGCGGGATTGCGGTTCATGAAATGCGCCGCGGAAGTACAAAAGGGGTTGTCATCTGGACGATTCTGACACTGCTTCTAGGTGCAGGCTTTGTTGGTTTTGAGATTTTCGAATTCTTCCATTATGTACATGAGGGTGCCAGCATCCATACAAGTGCGTATTGGTCTGCATTCTTTGTTCTTTTAGGAACACACGGACTACACGTATCCATCGGTATCTTCTGGATTACTGGGATCTTGTTCCAAATTAAGAAACGTGGTTTAACACCACAAACAGCAGCGAAGATCTTTATCTCAAGTCTATACTGGCATTTCCTTGATGTTGTATGGATTTTCATCTTCACAGCTGTTTACTTGATCGGATTAGGGGGGCTTTTGTGATATGGCTGGAAAAACACATTCCTCAGCAGAGCACGAACACTTCCCTTGGAAACATGTAGTCGGCTTCGTTCTATCTATTGTGCTAACGATCTTAGCATTTTGGATTGCCATTGGAGCTGAAATTGGCAGTACCGCAAAGCTATGGATCATCTTTGGTTTTGCATTCATTCAAGCATTCTTGCAGCTGTTCATGTTCATGCACATGACAGAGAGCGAGAACGGGACTGTTCAAGTCGGAAATACATTGTTTGGCCTATTCTGTGCGATTATTTTCGTCATCGGATCTGTTTGGATCTTCGCGGCTCACTACAGCCACGGGGAAAACAGCAAAGACGGATATTCACCGTCTGCGCCAAAGCAGTCTGAGCATTCAGGTCATTAATAAAAAACCACTCATCATCAAAGATGAGTGGTTTTTATGATGGTTGTGATAACGCTTCCAATTGGTGGTGTGATAACTATCTGCTGCTGAATCTTTTGCGAATGAATGGAAGTCCATAGATGAGGAACGCTGCAATGTGAGCCAAAATGACGTTAATGGCAAAGAATGCGATCATGAAGGTATGTCCTGTTGGAGATAAGCTACTTGTCATATAAAGACCGAAGAAAATCCACATAATCATAATTGGTGGAATAGAAGCTAATGCAATCTTTCTGTTTTCTAACCATAAAAACAGGGGTGTAGCCGTTGCAATACATAGGTACGCAAAGAACATATCCATCGTATCCAACTCCTTTGTAAGTTGATGTTCAAGTCAAATGAGAGGTCAGGATGCAATTGTGTCTGTTTTTAGGAGATATTGTGAACATTTTGTTACAATTATTATACCACAATTGACATTGTTGTAAACTCAATAATTGGAAAATGGGCCTTATTCCGTAGAAAATGGTTTTTTCTTATACCTCAGTAAAACTTATGCTGGTATGATGTTAGCTTTTCATATCGCCACATAAGTCATTGAATTTTCCCCTTAAAATCTGTAAAATAATCTTTTTAAAGGACTTGTGATCGGCTGAATTAATAGAGTGAAAAGGAATTTTTTCCTATTGTTAGAATGAAAAGTATTTCACTTTTTGAAAATTGAATGGAACCTTTAGGATGTATCTTCCGTCATATTTAAGGTGAGTTGCTTTTGTGAAAATTTCAATCTAATATAAATAAGGGCTTTTATGTTTTGTAATAAGGGTGGTTAGTTCATGAACAAGCAGAATACATCTCCTTACTATCAGGGAGATTTGATTTTTATATTTTTAGCCTTCTTTGCCATCAGTGTTATTGCCATATATGCTGCGGGTCAGTTTGGACAGTATGGTTCTAACGCATGGACCAGACAGATCATTTACTACATGGTCGGGGTCATATGTATTGTGGCTATTAATTACTTTGACCTTGAACAATTAGAAAAGCTGAGCTTATATATTTTTATAGGCGGCATTATGCTATTAATCTTTCTGAAAATCGCTCCTGCACAAATTGCAGGTCATGATTTTGCACCAATTAAAAATGGTGCAAAAAGCTGGTTTGTGTTACCGGGTATTGGAACACTTCAGCCTTCAGAGTTCATGAAAATTGGATTGATTATGATGCTCGCATCTGTCATTGGGAAGGCAACCCCAAGAGGTAAACGGACATTAGAAGATGATATTTTTCTTCTTTTAAAAATCGCTGGGGTGTCTGCTGTACCAGTTGGGCTCATCTTTTTGCAGGATGCAGGGACGGCTGCGGTATGTATGTTTATTGTCATCGTCATGGTATTTTTATCAGGGGTCAATTGGAAATTGATCTCTCTCCTCGGTTCAGTGGTTGTACTCTTAGTGGCTGCTGTGTTAGCCGTCATCATCCTATTTCCTGATTTCGCACAAAAAATGGGGATTCAGCAGTATCAGATCAACCGGATTACCGCTTGGCTGCCTGATAGTTCTACTTCAGATAACCAAGCGCAGACACAAGATGCTACAAGTAGTGACAAGTTTCAGGTTGATAGAGCCATTATGGCTATTGGGTCTGGACAAATCTTTGGGAACGGCATTAAAAACTTGAAAGTATATGTCCCAGAGGCACAGACAGATATGATTTTCTCTATTATAGGAGAAGCCTTTGGCTTTGTCGGCTGTGCGTTTGTTGTGATCATGTTCTTCTTCCTGATTTACCGGCTTGTCGTGCTGATTGATCGTATCCATCCTTATAGCCGATTTGCGTCATTCTTCTGTGTAGGATATACAGCACTGATTGTGATTCATACGTTCCAGAACATTGGGATGAACATCGGCGTCATGCCTGTAACAGGGATTCCGCTCCTGTTTATCAGTTTTGGAGGAAGCTCTGTCGTATCTGTTTTAATTGGGTTTGGTATCGTATATAACGCAAGTGTTCAATTAACGAAATATCAAAGTTATTTATTTAAGTAAAGCGGGTAAAGGGCAGTCTAAGCAGAGACTGCTCTTTTTTGTGCGTGTCTAACTTTTGAAAAGCAATATCACTTTGTCTTATGATAGTAGGAGTGAAGGAGGTCTTCGAAGTGAATCAAACGATAGAAACCATATTAAATCATCGGTCCATCCGTTCGTTTACAGACGAGCGTCTGACAAAGGACGAGGTGCTGACACTTGTCAAAAGTGCACAAGCGGCATCCACATCCAGCTATGTGCAGGCGTATAGCATCATTGGTGTAACAGATCAGGAGAAGAAGGCCAAGCTTGCTAAACTTGCCGGAAATCAGCCATACGTTGAGAAGAATGGGCATTTCTTTGTCTTCTGTGCAGATTTGAAACGCCACGATTATCTTGCGCAAAAAGCAGGGAAGAACCATCAGGAAGCATTTGAGAATACGGAAGCCTTCCTCATCAGTGTGATTGATGCGGCGTTGGCTGCGCAAAATCTCAGTGTTGCCGCAGAATCAATGGGACTTGGCATCTGCTATATTGGCGGACTGCGTAATCAGCTGAAGGAAGTGTCTGAATTACTTGAAACACCTGCCTACGTACTGCCATTATTTGGTTTGGCTGTCGGGCATCCTGCCAATCCATCGTCACAAAAGGAACGACTGCCAGCTGAGCTGATTTATCATGAAAACTCATATCAGCAAGATGAAGCACATATGGATCGTTATTTAAAAGAGTATGATGAACGCATTTCAGCATATTATGAAGAACGAACAAACGGCGAAAGAAAAGATACTTGGTCTGAGCAGATGCTTCGAGGCTTCAGCCAGCCAAAACGTATCTACCTCGGAGATTTTGTGAAAGAGAAGGGTTTTAATCGAAAATAAATAGAACTTCCCCCTTTCGATGAGAGAGGGGGATTTCTGTAAGAGGTGCAACATCATGAAATTAAGTATACTGGATCAATCTCCTTTGATTGGAGATGCGACGCCTGCAGAGGCGCTGAGGCAGACAGTTGAGCTGGCGAAGCAGGCGGAAACATGGGGCTATCACCGATTTTGGGTATCTGAGCATCATTTTTCAAACCGGCTCGCAGGATCGAGTCCAGAGGTGCTTCTCGGCCATTTATCAGCCGTTACGTCACATATACGTATTGGCTCTGGCGGCGTCATGCTTCCCCACTACAGTGCCTATAAAGTAGCAGAGAACTTCAGAGTGCTCGAAGCATTGGCTCCGGGCAGAATTGATCTTGGTATTGGACGTGCCCCTGGAGGCATGCCAATCTCCTCCATTGCCCTTCATCATGGTGAACGCAAGCGCCTTGGTGATCAATATCCTGAGCAGGTAGAAGAATTGAAAGTTTATTTACATGATTTAGCCGATGAATTTTATCCGTTGCCTCATCTGACCGCTTCTCCGAAGGTAGAAACCGCACCAGAGGTATGGATGCTTGGTTCCTCTGGAGGAAGTGCTCGGCTTGCCGCAAAAGCAGGTGCAGGCTATACGTTTGCTCTGTTTATTAATGGTGAAGGCGGAGAAGACTCTATGAGGCAGTATATCAACCGATTTGAACCTTCAGTATTTGGTGATCAGCCGCGCGTCAGTCTTGCGGTCTTCGTTTTATGTGCAGAAACTGAGGAGCATGCAGAAAAACTGGCTATCAGCTTAGATTTATCATTATTAGCCAATGAGCAAGGTCAGAATCTTGGCGGATTCCCTTCATATGAAGAAGCGCAGGCATATCCCTACAGTCCATATGAACAAAAACGAGTAGCAGCCAATCGAAAGAGGATGGTCGTTGGAACCCCATCCTCTGTGAAACAGCAGCTGACAGCACTTGCAAAGGCTTATCGTACAGATGAAGTGATCGCTGTGACCATCACACATGATATAGAAGACCGTTTGGCTTCGTATCGTTTATTAAAGGAAGCTTTTCAAGCGTAACGTATGTATATTTACCGTCCGCGCAGCCAGTAAAAGGGGTAGAGGAGTATCATGATGAGAATAAAGGCAGCTGTCATCGCCAAGCTAAGCGGATATATACAGGTGACATAGACAGTCAGCTCACATGCTTTTTGAAAAGGACGAGGCTGTTTTGCGAGTAAAAAGGTAAAAAAGTAAACCAAGGTGATCGTCAGAAAAAAAGCAGTCAAAAAAGAAACGGTCCATAGCAATATCAACATGAATAACTCTTTCCTCCATATATGATAGAAAAGCCTTGTTGAGCTGATGTGCTCATACAAGGCTTTTTATGTGATTCTTGTTTATTCAGGATAAATGTCAAACGGTTCTCTCGTTTGAACCGTATCTGATTTGCCTTTCAGGCTCGCATACGCAAGCATTGTATACTCACCAGCTGCTAGCTTTTGACCTTGATTGATCGTGCCATTCCATTTCAAGCGCTGCTCTCCTTTATCAACATGTTGATAAACACCTGCTTCACCTAAATATTCTCCATCTGTCGAGTAGACGAGGAATGCAAGGTTTTCAGCACCGCCTGGAAGATAGCTGCTAATCACATAGCTTCCAGCACGATTATCCGGCTCTACTGAAACAGAAGTAACGCGCGGATAATCCGGTTCTTTTACAATCAACAATGTTTGGATTTCAGTGACCTTTCTGCCATTTTCCCGAATTGTGATACTGCCTTGATACGTTCCTTTTTTCGTTTTTCCATAATTCACTTGTACCGCGGAAGTAAAGGAGCCAGTGGAATTGCCTTTGACTGTGATTTTTTTCGTTCCGTTTGTGCTGATGCCGGTGCCATCGAATGTGTAATCAATGGTATAGGTTTTCGGTGCTTTTGAAAGGTTTTGTACCTTGAATGTCTTCGTTTTGATTTGAACGCCTTTTTCTTTTAAGAAAGTGCCGTACGAATAGCTGGCATCAGAAACGATAGAAGACGCTTGGAGTGATTCGATGATTCGAACACTGCCTGTTCCCTGAGTGTTATGAGGGAACGGGCTGCCATTTGGGTCAAACAGTTTTTCCGCTGTATTCATCATCAATGCTTTGATTTGTTCCGTAGAATACGATGGTTTTGCTTGTTTGATAATCGCTGCCACTCCTGCCACATGTGGAGATGCCATGCTTGTTCCTTGCTTAGAACCATATCCGTATGGCTGAGAAGGATCGTGTGTCGGAATTGTACTGACAATACTCACGCCAGGTGCTGAGAGATCTGGTTTGATCATCCAAGTATCCACAACAGGTCCACGGGATGAGAAGTCGGCTACCTGCTCACTTAGTTCTTTCACAAATTGAATGGAGAACGTCGTTGTATTGTTTCCAGCCTCAATGGCTTTAACAAGCGCTGTTCCTTCCGCTTTTGAAAGCTTAATCGTAGGTAGAGCAAGACCTGGTACATCCACAGGAATTTCTCCATCTACATTGTTATACATCACAACGCCGATCGCACCAGCGGCTTTTGCATTGTCCACTTTATCCACAAAGGCGATGGCTCCACGTTCAATCACCGCAACCTTTCCTTTGACATCGATGTTTTCAAATGCTTTTTCGTCACCGATTCCTGCTGGGACAAGTGTGACTTGCTTTTGATCAAGTGCCTTTAAATCACTTTCTTGATAGTAGCCCATGATTTTTGCCGTTGAATAGTTCGGGAATTTTACATTGTATAGACTGTACGGAAGCTGAGTTGCTCCGACAGAAATAGCATCTCTTGATGTTCCAGGAGAGCCAACCGTCCAGCTGTTCGGCCCGCTGTTTCCATTTGATGTAACAGCGACAACGCCTTCAGACATAGCCCAATCAAGTGCAATGCTTGTTGCATAATCAGGGTTATTCACACTGTTTCCAAGAGACAGGTTCATGACATCTGCTCCGTCAGTGACAGCCCGGTCGATGCCTGCAAGGACGTTTTCAGTTGTTCCTGATCCGCCTGGTCCAAGTACACGGTATGCAAGGAGGGTGGCATCTTTTGCGACACCTTTCATTTTCCCGTTTGCTGCAATCGTTCCTGCAACGTGTGTGCCGTGATCTGTAGATTCGCCTCTAGGATCTCCTTTAGGTGTTTCTTGTGGAGAATAATCATGATCGACAAAGTCATAGCCTTTGTATAAACCGAAGTTTCCTTTTAAATCAGGGTGGGTATAGTCTACTCCAGTATCAATGACAGCGACTTTTACCCCTTTTCCAGAGTAACCGGCATCCCAAGCTTTTGGTGCACCGATAAATGGAGCGCTTTTATCCATCAGTGGAGAGACATCTTCATTTGGAAGCTGGACGCTTTCCTTTTTCACTTCATCTGTTTTATATGTAACATCCGGGTAAACGGCTTTCACTCCATCCACTGCGAGCAGCTTCGGAATTTCGTTTGCAGGAAGTTTCATCGAAAAACCAGAGAAGACTTTTTCATATTCTTGACGAACACTCGCTTTATCTAGCTTTTTGAGTGCTGCATTCTTAACTTTTGTTCGAGATTTTTTAAGAGAGGCTTTCGTTTGTGCTTCGCCTTCTTGTTTGGCTTCAACTAAGGATTTTTCTTTTAATTCAACAATGACAGTGGTTTGTTTTCTAGAGTTGACATTGATTTCGCCGAAGATTTCTGCTTTTTCCAGTTCCACCTGTTTGTTTGATGGAGCGGCAGCAGCCTGTTGACCTGAAAAGAATGTGGATAAGGTAAAAATAGTGGAGAACAATAGAACAGAAGAACGAGAGATTACTTTTTTCAATTAATTTTCCCCTTTCTAGCTGTGTATTTAGGGAGATAGCCTTTCTTTTTGTGGATAAATAGGAAAGATTCACTGCCCGTTATTAAGTATTCAATATGATGAACCCAATCCCTTTACTAAAATGGTCTTATTTTACATAGTCATAAAGAACTATTTTGTTTATAAAGTCTCACTTATACACAATGATCTGTTGATAACTTGATTATTCGGATATATATATGGAATATAAAAAAATCACATACACAAAATCTAGTGAGAGGGTGTTGATATGTGGATAAACCCTGTTGATAAGATGTGTTTATCTTTGGGATAGTGTGTGCATAATATTTTCATTGGAACATGATGATCTTCTGCACTTTTCAACAAAACTTCTGAAAACTAGTTCGTTTTTTCACCCAGATTGTGACAAACCTCTCTCTTTTCTCGGGATATGATAGGAGCAGTTATTTTGCTAGAGCTGCTAGATTCTAAGAAAAGTGGAGGGAATGTTCAGTGAAGAAATGGAAGAACTGGTTCAGTGTATGGTTTGGTTTCATGATGAATGTGCTTGTGAATCCTGGTGTCATGATGAAGCAGCAAGGATGTAAAGTAGCCGCTGTGGATGTGGGATTCTTTCAAACGGTGAGAGGGAGACAGCAAGAGAAACTGGCAGAGGAAAACAAGAAGAAGCGCAGGATCGAGCGGAAGTTTCAGGAAAGTCTGATGATGCTTTATGAAAAGACAACGAGAGAGGCGCGTGCTGGTCCGCTCTTACCTTTACAGAAAAGTTGAAACAGGGTAAAATCCCACATAAGAAACGTTATCTGGTGGGAGAGGATACCCCTTGAAGATATATAAAATCTTGAATAATAATGCAGTGGTTGTAAAGGAGGGTGATCAGGAGAAAATTGTGATGGGACCCGGAATTGCATTTCAGAAGGGGAAAAATGACGTCGTTCCCGTTCAAAAAATAGAGAAAATTTTTGTTGTGCGTGAAGAAAATGAGAAATTTAAGCAAATTCTTGCGACATTGCCAGAAGCGCATATTGAGGTGGCAGAGCATATTATCAGTTATGCAGAGGGTGAACTCATGATGCCGCTCAGTGATCATATCCACATATCACTGACAGATCATTTATCCTTTGCCATTGAACGCGTTCAAAAAGGCATTGTCTTATATAATAAATTGCTTGGTGAGATCAAAGTCTTATATAAGCAGGAATATGAGATTGGAAAGTATGCGATTCGTTATGTAAAGGAGCGGCTTGGGGTTGACCTGCCGGACGATGAGGCAGGATATGTGGCTCTTCATATTCATACGGCCAAAATGAATACGGAGTCCATGAAGAAGACGGTTAAATACACAACGATGATCAAAGAAATGATCGAGTATATTGAGCGCGATTTTGAGCGCTCGATTGCTGAAGACAGTATTTCTTATCAGCGGCTTGTGACACATTTGAGGTATGCGTTAGGCAGGTTGGAATCGAATGAAGCATTTCAAATCATGGACGATGATATGCTGATGTTTATCCAAACAAAGTATGATTCAGCTTACCAGTGTGCGCTTGGACTTGCTGATTTTCTGAAAAATGAATATGGACTTCATCTCCCTGAATCGGAGATCGGCTACATCACGCTGCATGTCCAGCGTCTGCAGGATGCCGAATTGGTTTAATGGTTGTGCCTGTCCGCAGGCTTTTTTTTATGCACACTACTCTTCTTAGTGTATATGGGTCATTTGATTCGGAAAAATAGGTTGACGAAGGTCGTACTCTTATACTATGATGAAAGCGTAATCAAAATTCAATATCGTGGGATTGTGACTGTCAGGCAGGCAAGACCTAAAATTTGCGTAACGAGGGGACGTGTATGTCCTTTGATCGTTGGTGAATTTTAGGTCTTTTTTGATTTTAAAAAGGGGGAGACAACATGGATTATCAAAAAACAGCCAAAGAATTAACAACATTATTAGGTGGAAAAGAAAATATCATCAGTGCAACGCATTGTGCCACACGACTCAGATTGGTGATGAAAGATGAGGATTTGATCGACAAAGAGGCCATTGAAGAGCTTGATGGTGTGAAGGGTGCCTTCTCAAGCTCGGGTCAATTCCAGATTATATTTGGAACTGGATCTGTCAACAAGGTATATGAGCCATTTGCTCGTGAGACCGGTCTTGAGACAGACGACGAGAATCAAAAGCCTGTCAGCCATGATGAAGCAGTGAAACAAAAAATGAATCCACTTGCACGTTTTGCTAAGACGCTATCGAATATTTTTGTGCCGATCATTCCGGCAATTGTTGCAAGCGGTCTATTAATGGGTCTTTTAGGCATGATGAAAGCCTTCAACTGGGCTGATCCAAGCTCTGCGATCTTCCAAATGCTTGATATGTTTTCAAGTGCTGCCTTTATCATATTACCGATTTTAATTGGGGTCAGTGCAGCGAAAGAGTTTGGTGGAAACCCATATTTAGGGGCTGTCATTGGGGGAATCATGATTCACCCGAACCTGCTGAACCCATGGGGACTGACAGAGGCGAAACCAGAATATATGCATTTATTCAATTTTGATATTGCGCTTCTTGGTTATCAAGGAACAGTCATTCCAGTGTTGTTGACTGTGTATATCATGTGTCTGATTGAAAAGAATTTGAGAAAAGTAGTGCCAAACAGTATTGATTTACTGGTGACTCCGTTTGTGACGGTGATTGTGACTGGATTTGTGACGTTTATTGCTGTGGGACCGCTAGGAAGAATACTCGGTACTGGAATCTCGAATGCCCTCACATATGTTTATGATCATGCAGGATTTTTAGCAGGACTCATTTTCGGAGGAACCTACTCGTTAATTGTACTGACAGGGGTTCACCACAGCTTCCATGCCATTGAGGCAGGACTGCTGAATGATATCGGACGTAACTATTTGCTACCGATTTGGGCAATGTCCAACGTTGCTCAAGGCGGGGCAGGATTAGCTGTCTTTTTCTTAGCAAAGCGTGCGAAAACGAAAGAAATTGCTCTCCCAGCGGCATTTTCTGCTTTCTTAGGTATTACGGAGCCAGTCATATTCGGTGTGAACCTTCGTTATCGTAAGCCGTTTATTGCGGCAATGATTGGAGGCGCATTAGGTGGAGCGTTTGTCGTCTTTACGAAAGTCGCAGCCAACGCTTATGGCTTAACGGGTATTCCGATGATTGCGATTGCAGCTCCATTAGGTTTACAAAATGTGGTAAATTATGTTATTGGTATGTTAATAGCTGTTGCTGTTTCATTTATTCTTACCATCATCTTTAAAGTAAAAGAAGTCGAAAAATGATCAAGGAGTGGTCACAGTCATGACAACTACTGACGCAGCACTTCGTCAAAAGGTAGCAGACCGTATTCGAAACTATGAGCATTTGGTGAAAAAAGACGTGTACCGCCAGCATTTTCATTTGATGCCGCCAGTCGGTCTTTTAAATGACCCGAATGGATTGATTCAGTGGAAGGGAGTCTACCATGTGTTTTATCAGTGGCAGCCATTTAAAACAGGTCACGGTGCAAAATTTTGGGGTCACTACACATCTACCGATCTAGTGAATTGGAAGCATGAAGAAGCTGCTCTCACGCCAAGTGATTGGTTTGATCAAAATGGCTGTTATTCTGGAAGTGCAGTCATTGATGATGGACGTATGTATGTGATGTATACCGGAAATGTGCGTGATGAGCAAGGGAATCGTGAGACCTATCAATGTTTAGCTGTTTCAGAGGATGGGATTCATTTTCACAAAAAGGGTGTCGTGGCGACTTTGCCAGAAGGATTTACCGCACATTTTCGTGACCCGAAGGTGTGGAAGAGAAATGGTCAGTGGTATATGGTCCTGGGTGCACAAAGCGAAGACCTTAAAGGACATCTTGTATTATTCACAGCTGATACATTAGACAATTGGACGTTTCAGGGCATTATTGCAGGCAGTGGAAAGAACGGATTAGGCAATTTCGGATATATGTGGGAATGCCCAGATTTGTTTGAATTAGACGGCCGGGATGTATTGATCGTGTCACCACAGGGAGTGGAGCCTGATGGATTAAAATACCACAATACACATCAATCTGGTTATTTTGTTGGTACATTAGATGATAGCTCCTACCAATATACACATGGAGCGTTTGAGGAGCTGGATCGCGGCTTTGACTTTTATGCGCAGCAGACCTTTCAAGATGAATCAGGCAGGCGTATTTTAATGGGATGGATGGGTGTGCCCGATCAAGGAGAAGAGCATCATCCGACAATCTCTTATCAATGGATCCATTGTTTGACGATTCCAAGAGAGCTTCGTTTAGATGATGAGGGACGTCTAATTCAAAAGCCAGTAAGTGAACTGCAATCCATGCGGACAAATGAACAAGAACATGTTTTTCACATTAAGCGCTCCGTTCATTCCATTCCTGTACAAGATATTACGAGAGCCGAGATATTGATTGATCAGATTGAAACACAAAAAGGATTTGAATGCTGTATTCGTGCAGCTGCCCGTATCATTTATGATAAAGATGAGGGGAAACTGACGTTAGAGAGAGATCGATTTGAAGATCGAACAAAGGAAGTTCGTGAAGTAGAAATGAAGGAATTACGGGATCTGCATATCTTTATTGATGCATCATCCATTGAGATTTTTGTAAACGGAGGCCGGGAAGTATTTACCTCACGTTACTTTCCTTCCCCGGGAAATAAATCAATCTCGATAAGTGGCAGAAATGAAACGAAGCTTAAACTGAAGACGTGGCATTTACAAACAAAAGCAGGTCATTGATCTGCTTTTTTCTAGTGAGATCAGCCTGAATCTTAGAACCTATAGAGTGTTAAATCAAGGGCTCACTCAGGTGACGGGGAGCGGTTTGATGACGTTTTACATATATGATAACAGGTTGAATTATGATATCATTTTAAAATATATACAGCTGAGGCTGACGTTTATCCAAATGCGGTAGGACAAAAAAGGGGTTGTTTACTTGAATTCAAAACAGCAGCCGACGACTAGAAAACGCTTGGAGACAATGGCAGATCATGTTGAAGATAAACGTGAAGAATATAAAGAATTGCTGATTCAAGTCCAATCTATTCTCGGTGAACCTTCTCTAGAGCAGGAAGAATTAAAAGAGAAGCTGTCAGATACGTATAAACAAATGAAAGAATATGCCTTATTTGTTGAATCCATTGAAGCCTTTATTCGAAAAATGGCGAAAGAATCCGATCAGCAAAAGTAGGGATTGATGTATCGTAAAAGAGTGTACTCGTAAGCGAGTATGCTTTTTTATTTTAGTCTGAGGATTCAGGAAAATAAATGAAAGCGTTGACATTTCTTTTGATATCGTACAAAATAAATAAAAATTCGTATGAGCACATACAGGAGGACCATAAAATGAATCATACAACGAAGAAATATCTGATCACCTTTATTATTTTCCTATTTTCATTGAGTTTTCTCTATCCTTCCGTTTCATCTGCCCGAACTCAACACACGTCATTTTTTAAACCTACTGCCTCAGTAACGTCTGGTGAATATTATCGGTCACAAGAGGTGACTCTGCATTCTCCAGTGCGAAAGGCTTCTCTTTATTACACAACAGATGGTAGCCAGCCGACAACACAAAGTCAGTTATATAATAAGCCTATTCATATAGATAGCGATACGACTTTGAAGGTAAGCGTTTATAAAAATAAAAAACACCTTGCCACGTCTACGTACAATTATCGTTTTGTCACACGAGAGGACATTGCCTCATCTTTTTTATCTTTTGAATATGAAGGAATGCCTTATCGACTGTATATTCCGAAAGACCGTAAGCAGGGTAAATCCTATCCTCTCGTTCTGTTCTTACATGGAGGCGGGGAGAGAGGAACAGATAATCAAAAGCAGTTACTTGCAAATGATGGTGCAGTTTTATGGGCTTCTCCTGAAGTCCAAAGGAAACATCCTTCGTACGTACTAGCACCCCAGGCGCGAAATGCTGTCGATGGAGGATTTGCATTAACAAGAAATTCACAAAATGAAATCGATCTGACAAATGTGTTTCAATTCTCACCAGATTTACGCAAAGCTTATGAAGTTCTTCAGCACGTGATAGCTTCTTATCGGATTGATCAAAAAAGGATTTATTCGACTGGTTTATCACAGGGCGGATTTGGCTCGTATCAGTTGAACATCACATATCCTCGTTTGTTTGCAGCGATGATTCCGATTGCTGGAGGTGCAGATCCAAGCAAGGCTGGAATTCTAGCGCACAAGCCAATATGGGCATTTCATGCAGAAGATGATTCCATTATACCTGTCAGTTATGCAAGAAACACAATCCAAGCCATTCAAAAAGCTGGTGGTCATCCGCTTTACACGGAGTATGCCAGCAAGTATGGATATGATCATGCATCATGGACGCCTGCATATGAAACGCCAGGCTTAACAGATTGGTTATTTGCACAGCGACTAAGCTTTCGATAAACAAAAAAAACCGATTCACCCAACAAGGCGAATCGGTTTTTGCTGTTTTATTTGTCAAAACGATGTGCGGAATGTTTCGTCGGTCCGATGTATTCGTTTAGTTGGAAAGAGCCCTTGATGGCAGCTGTGATGAATTCTTTTGCTGCATAAATGGCTTCTTTCACGTCTGAACCGTTCGCTAGTTCAGCTGTGACTGCTGCTGAGAATGTGCAGCCTGCGCCGTGTGTGTACTCTGTGTCGATCTTATCAGATTCAAGGCGTTCGAAGGTTTGTCCATCATAAAGCAAATCAATCGCTTTATCTTGGCTTAGCTTACCGCCGCCAGTGATGACCACATACTTTGCACCAAGTTCATGGATTCGTTTTGCTGCTTCTTCCATTTGTTCAATCGTTTTGATTTCACCGATTCCACTTAATTGACCTGCTTCGAAAAGGTTCGGTGTGATGACGGTTGCCAGTGGGGCGAGCATTTCGCGCAGTGCTTCAGCGTGCTCAGGGTACAGGACTTCGTTCGCACCCTTACAAACCATGACAGGATCAATGACGACATTTTTTAAATCATATTTTTTGATCGTTTCAGCTGCAAGTTCAATGACGTCAACCGTTGGCAGCATGCCTGTTTTCAGCGCATCTACACCAATGCCTTCTACAATGGTAGAAAGCTGCGCACGAATGGTTGCCGTATCGATTGGAAACACCTGATGATCCCAATTGTGATGAGGATCCATGGCAACGACAACGGTTAAAGCTGTCATCCCGTAGACGTTTTTTTCTTGAAACGTTTTTAAATCTGCTTGGATACCTGCACCGCCGCTTGAATCCGAACCTGCGATGGTGAGAGCTTTATTCATAGACATAGTTGCTGAACCTCCAATGTGATGTGTAACAGTTACTGTACTAACCCTTATTATAATCAGCTTTTCCATTTATCACAATGAAACGGCATAAAAAAGCGATCCACTCGGGACTGACCCCATCAGATGAGACAAATAAA
>NZ_AMSH01000040.1 GCF_000300535.1 Bacillus xiamenensis | reverse complement strand
CTCCTCAGTTATAGGTCTAACCTACTACCGTTCGGTTGACAGCCGATAGCTCTACCACTGAGCTACTGCGGAATAATAAGACATGTTTCATTATATCTATGCCAGAAAAATGTGTCAAGAATTTTTAAGCGTTTCATTCCTGCTCCATTTGCGACGGCTTTTATAATTTAACATATACTAATATAACAGTCAAGCCTTTTTCCCTTCCTTTTGGTAACATGGCTGAAAGACCCCGACCTCTTAACGGAGACCAGAGTCCCTTGATACAGGCTTCTTCCGGATGATTACGACAGCCTAAACTTTCGCATCCACTTGTAAAAAGTGCTTCTTGGCACCCCTGCTAACCTCGCTGCTTCTGACACATGACCTTTCGTTGTATGCAGTGCCTCTATCACTGTTTGCTTTTGAATCTGCTCCCTAAACGTGAGTTCTTTTGGAATTTCTGTACATTGTGGTGGGTGCAGCTTCTGTTTTTTCTGATCGATCGTTTCTAATACTTCAGCATATTGTGATGCACCCATCCATCCTCCTTCAGGAAACAGTACCCTTATATGTTCAAAAAGATTAAAAAGCTCACGTATGTTTCCTGGCCAATGATACGCTTCCAGTTTATGAAAAAATGATTCAGGAAACGTCGCATTCCAGCGGTTTTTCTTTTGATAGTAACGATATAAATCAGGAATGTCTTCCTTTCTTTCTCTCAGTGGCGGGATGTTGATTGGATAGACATGAAGACGGTAATACAAATCTTCACGTATTTTCCCTTCCTTCAATAGTTCGTTCATATTACGGTGTGTCGCTGTAATGATTCTAATATCCAAAGGGATTTCATGTGTCCCGCCAAGCGGTACGACTTTCCTTTCTTCTATGACCCGAAGAAGCGCCACTTGCATCGCATATGGAATTTCGCCAATTTCGTCTAAAAAAAGAGTGCCTTTATGGGCTTGTTCAAATTTCCCTTTAGCTCCATGACGCCTTGCCCCAGTAAAAGCCCCTTCAGCATAACCAAATAATTCGCTTTCTAATAGGCTTTCAGGAATGGCCCCGCAATTAACAGCAACAAACGGTCCTTTATGCCTTTCACTGGCTAAGTGAATTGCTCTAGCTGCCAGTTCTTTCCCTGTACCTGTTTCTCCCCATATATATACATTTGCATCTGTTTGTGCCGCTCGCTTCATTTCACTGAGCGTCTGTTGAAATACCTTACTTGTACCAGATTCCCCGGGAAATTGAGCAAAAGAAACGGTTATGTTGCTTTTGGCTGCTTCTTCAAGCGAAAAAGACATGCCAAGCATCTTCCCGTCTTGCTCCGACTGAATGATCTGCGTGCCCCGGATCGCAAATGGTTCGCCCATCAGCCGCTCGACATCCATTCCGTACCAGTCTGAAAATCGTTTTCTAATAGGCCTGCTCGCAGAAACAATCTGCTTTTTTTCATTACAGACAACATATGGTTCGTCCGCTTCCACCTGATGGAGACAATGACTGATCAGCTCCATCTCTCTCTTTTTTTGCTGGACTTGAATATCTCTTTCTATGGCATAAGCAACTGTTGAAGCCATTCCAAGCATAAAAGGGTGCCTGTTATCCGCCATACAGGAGATATCAATCACCCCGATGATCGTACCGTCTGCATCACGGATAGGAGCAGCTGAACAACTCCAATGATGGGAAGCGACAGAAAAATGCTCCGTTCCGTTTATCGTCACAGCCTCCCCGATGACCAGTGCCGTTCCAATAGCATTCGTCCCTACATCTGTTTCGGTCCAGCGCGCGCCCTCCATAAAGTTAATTTTTCTTGCTTCTACCATCGTCCTTTGGCTACCTGTCAGACTTAGCACATAACCGTCTGCATCGATGAGTAAGGCCACCATGTCAGATTCTTTTAATTGCTGACTGATTTTATTTAAGTAGGGAAGAGCGGCATTTAGACATAATGAATATTTCTTTTTTTGGGCACTGAATAATTCATGATCTAACAACGACTGTCCTTTATCTAAATACGGATTTACATTTGCCTGTTTACACCTGTGCCATGACTCCACCACTCTCTTATTCAGACGTGACCTATCAAGCAAACCTTCACGAACAAAACGTTTCCATGTATTTAAATAACAAGGCGTCGGATTCATTCCATCCTCTCCTCTGGGGGCTTTTTATTCATTATAGTTAATTATAAAAGCGCTTTCAATTAACGTTGCTAACCCACAAAGTCAGGCGGATAGAAAAAAGTCTCTTTCAGCAGTGCACTGCTCGTCCAATTGTTTGCAGCAAGGCTTCGTGTATCGCCTCTGAAAGTGTCGGATGTGCCGCAATAAACTGCTCTAATGAATCAGCGGTCGACTCTGTATGCATCATCACCGCCGCTTGTCCAATCAGTTCTGTTGCATTCGGCCCGATGATGGATACACCTATAATTTCTTGATGTTGCGGTTCTACAATGACCTTTACGTGACCAACTGGTTGATTTAAGATTAACGCTTTTCCATTTGCAGAAAATGAAAATGTCCCTATCTGAATATCCCCATACTGATGTCTAGCTTTCTCTTCATTTAAACCCACACTGGCAATTTCAGGAGATGTGTAGATGCATCTCGGAATCACTTGTTCATTGACCTTTAAATCTTCTCCTGATGCATGTGATGCCGCAATTGTCCCTTCATGAAAAGCAGCATGAGCAAGCTGAACACCGCCTGTCACATCACCGCACGCATAGATATGCGGGAGATTGGTTTGCATATGCTCATTGACGTAGATTCCGTTCCTGTCATATTCAAGGCCAATCTGATCAAGGTTCAACTCTCCAAGCTGCGGCGTTCTGCCAATTGCCACTAAACAAAGATCAGACTGGATTTCACACCGCTCACCTTGACTTTTCTCAATGACAACTTTTCTTGAGGTTGAATCAAGCTGTTTGACTGAAGACGACGTCAACATTTCCACCCCATCTTCTTCAAGTTGATCGTGAAGACATTGTGCAATATCGCGATCTTCTTCAGGTAAAATGTGTACTGCCTGCTCAACCATGACAACCTTTGTCCCCATTCTGCTAAAGATGCTCGCAAACTCACAACCGATCACCCCTCCACCAATGATACAAAGCGAATCTGGTATCGAAGAGAGCGACATGGCATCCTTACTGTGAATGATCCAATTCCCATCGAATGGAGCAAAAGGTAAGGAAGCAGGCACAGCCCCTGATGCAATGATGATTTGTTTTGCTTGAATGATTTCAACATTTCCGTCACGTTCAACCAACATCTCATGTGCAGAAAGAAATGATGCCTTCCCATGTAACACGTTGATTTTGTTTTTTTTCATCAAATAGCGAACACCATCAGTCAGTTGCTTGATGACTGACTGTTTTCGCTTTTGAACAACATCCCATTGGATGATAGGCTTTGGGTCTGAAAGTTCAATTCCAAAATGTCTAGCCTTCTTCACCTGCTCGTACATATCAGCGCTTTGTAAAAGTGCTTTGGTTGGCACACAACCTTCATTAAGACAGGTTCCCCCCAACTGACCTTGATCAATTAACACAACCTCCCTGCCAAAACGAGCGGCTGTCAATGCCGCTACATACCCTGCAGGTCCACCTCCGATAATGACAAGTGTCATCGTGTTTTCACCTTCTTCCTATAAAAGAATGGATGCTGGTTTTTCTAAAAATGATGTAACCGTTGATAAAAATGCGGATGCTGGTGCCCCGTCTAGTACACGGTGGTCAAACGTAAGGCTAAGTGGCAGGAAGGTACCTTTGCACAATTCATCCTCTTGGTAAACAGGGGTTTCATACATGGTGCCGATGCCAAGGATACCCGCTTCAGGCGGATTCAAAATTGGCGTAAAATACTCTACACCATAGGCTCCAAGATTGGTCATCGTAAAGGTAGAACCTTTGATTTCATCATGCTGAAGTTTGCCTTCACGTGCTTTTTTGCCATACGATTTAATCTTCCTCGCAAGCTCTATGAGCGTTAACCGCTCTGCTTGGCGAATAACCGGCACAGCCAGCCCGTTATCTAAAGCAGCCGCTATCCCAAGATGAACGTCGTCAAACGTTTCCACTCTGTCATTTTGATATTGACTGTTCATCGCAGGGTGCTCTAGTAATGAAAGGATGGCTGCTTTGGCTACAAAGTCGGTGATGGTCAACTTTGTATCGTAACGTTCTATGGCTGTTACATTCAGTTCATGTTGTAATTTTGTCAGTGTTGTCACGTCCGCTTTCATCGTAATTGTTAATTGTGCACTTGTTTGCAGGCTTTCCATCATCCTTGAGGCAATTGTTTTCCTCATCATGTTAACAGGTGGATGCGCTGGCTCATTTTGCTTTTTCTCTGTCTGTTCTGGAAGCGCATGAAGCACATCCTCTTTCGTAATTCTTCCTCCGGGTCC
Source organism: Bacillus xiamenensis (assembly GCF_000300535.1). Taxonomy (GTDB): domain Bacteria; phylum Bacillota; class Bacilli; order Bacillales; family Bacillaceae; genus Bacillus; species Bacillus xiamenensis. Next base: position 25,973 of record NZ_AMSH01000040.1, on the reverse strand, counting down.
TGTCCCCACCAGGGTATCAATGTCTAGGTTGGCGCTATTAGCAATTTTCCGAGCAACCGGGGAAATTTTCTTTCTCTCTTTCTTTGGTTTTGACTGCACGTCTCTTTCTGTCTTTTCCTTCGCCTGTTCATTTCCTTCACCGATATAACAGATGACCGTGCCAGGCGGTACACCTTCTCCTTCAGACACTTTTATATCCAATATGGTGCCTTCAACAGGTGATTCGATCTCCATCTCAATTTTTTCAGAGTTGATGCTTGCAATGCTTTCCCCTTTATTTACGGTCTCTCCGACTGCCTTATTCCAGACGGATACCATTCCTTCTTTCATCGACATGCCCAATTTCGGCATCACAACCTCAACAGCCATCTCCCTCTCTCCTTTCTTTAGTTCAATATCTTGTCATGACTCTGGCCAACCATCTCTAATACGGTGTTCACCACCTTATCAGGTGTTGGCAAATATATATCTTCAAGTGGCGGTGAAAACGGTACTGGTGTATGAGGAGCTGTCACTTTTTTGATTGGGGCGTCGAGTAAATCGAAGCCTTTATCCGCAACCAAAGAAGAGATATCTGCGGCAATTCCGCATCTAGGATTGGCTTCATCTACAATGACAAGCCGATTTGTTTTTTCTACCGAAGCCAAAATGGCCTCTTCATCGAGTGGTGACAAGCTTCTTGGATCAATCACCTCAGCTTCAATACCACGTGCAGCTAATTGTTCTGCCGCTTCGAGTGCTGTATACACTTGTTTGCCTACTGCAAAGATGGTCACGTCCGAGCCTTCTCTCTTCACATCTGCTTTGCCAAGCGGCAGCGTGTAATATCCTTCCGGTACATCTCCGGTGATATTGTACAGCGTTTTGTCTTCAAAAAAGATGACAGGGTCCTGGTCCTCGATTGCTGTAAGCAGCAGCCCTTTGGCATCATATGGTGAGGAAGGCACAACCACTTTCAATCCAGGGATACTTGTAAATAGCGCATATAAGCTTTGCGAATGCTGGGCAGCTGCTCTAAAGCCCGCTCCATGTGTTGTTCTAATGGTGATCGGCACCTCTGCTTTTCCGCCAAACATATATCGAAATTTGGCGCCTTGATTCAGCACCTGATCCAGACAGGTACCGATAAAATCATTAAACATGAGTTCCGCAATGGGTCTTAGCCCTGTTGAAGCAGCTGCCATGGCGGCCCCTACATAGCCCGCTTCGCTAATCGGCGTGTCAAGCACACGCTCACGTCCAAATTCCTGAACAATTCCTTTGGTCACACCAAGAACACCGCCCCATGCTTCATCATCCTGTAAGTGATCTACATGAGCGCCTCCAGCAACATCTTCCCCCATTAAAATGACATATTCGTCTCTTCTCATTGCCATTTTCATTGCTTCATTTAATGCACTAGACATGCTGATTTCTCTTGTCATGTTCCTCTCCCCTTTCTGATTTATTGGTACGAAACATACACGTCGGTCAATAATTCAGTATGATCTGGATATTCACTTTCTTCACTGAATCTAACGGCTTCATCTATCGCTTCCGTTACAGCCGCTTCGATATTTGCGATCTCTTGATCCGTAAGTAGCTGTTTTTGTATCAATTTATTTTTAAAAAGAGCGATGGCATCTCTCTCTTCTTGATGTTCGGTTCTTTCTTGAGTTGTTTTGTAACGCTGGGCGTCTCCTTCAAAATGGCCATAGTTTCGATATGTCATGCATTCAATCAGTGTTGGACCTTCTCCATTTTTTGCTCGTTGTATTGCTTGTTCTGCTGCCTGATAAACTGCTGTCACATCTTTTCCATCTACTTGAATACCAGGAATGCCATAACCGGCGGCTCGATCCACAATCGATGTACAGCTTGAAGCATAGGAAAAAGGTGTCGCTTCCCCGTATCCATTGTTTTCTGCGATGAAAATAACAGGCAGTTTCCAGATGGCCGCGAGATTGATTCCCTCGTGAAATGTCCCTTGATTGTTTGCACCATCTCCAAAAAAGCAAACGCTTACATTATTCGTCTTTTTATATTTGGTCGTAAGGGCTGCTCCACACGCAAGAGGAAAACCACCTCCAACAATTCCGTTGGCACCGAGCATTCCTTTATCAAAATCTGCAATGTGCATGGATCCACCTTTTCCTTTACAGAGACCTGTGGCTTTTCCATAGATTTCTGCCATCATTCCTTTTAAATCACATCCTTTTGCTATACAATGGCCGTGGCCACGGTGGGTACTTGTGATGCTGTCTTGTTCATTCAGATGAGCGCAGACTCCTACAGCAACAGCTTCTTCGCCAGCATAAAGATGGACAAAACCCGGCAAAATCCCTTTTGTAAAAAGCGTGTGTACTTGATCTTCAAATTGGCGGATCTCCTGCATCTTTTGATACATCCAGACGGCTTTTTCTTTTGTCAATGCTATTTCCATGTTGTAAAACCTCCTATCTTTTTTGCTTGCACTTATATACAAGCAAAAAGCGTGCCAACATGATGACACATGAAAATTGAGATTTTGAACGATTCAAACCGATAAAAAAAGAAACAACATGAGACACGCGTCTCTCTTTGTCTCAATCTGTCTACTTCTCTCGCATCTATCATGATGATCCATTTTACTTGGACAATAAAAAAACATTCCCATAGAGGAATGCTTCTCACACTCAATCGTTTGTACGGAGCCATTTCAACTTCCCTTTGCAGACACCGCACACATAACGAGTGGTATCAAATCGTCTTTTCCTTATAAAATGCTGTCCGCATTCTGTACAAACATATTCATGTCGTTTTTGCACACGCCGCTTGTTTCGTACAGTTTGTAGCGGCGTGCAAAATCGAGGGGCTCCCACTCGCTGCAAGAGCTCACGAAAATCCCGGTCCCGGTGCTGATAGCCCTTTCCTTCTAGATGCAGATGATAATGGCACAGTTCATGCTTAATGATACCGATCAATTCGTCTCTTCCATGCTCCTCTAGATATCGGCGGTTCAGCTCAATATGATGTGTACCCAGTAAATATCGCCCGCCTGTCGTTTTTAGACGGGCATTAAAAACAGCCTGATGGCGGAACACCTTTCCAAAGAACTGCTCGGAAATGTGCTCTGTTAACTGCTGTAGCTCTCGCTCGTTCAATCAAGATCGTTCCTTTCTATAAAAACCTCGAACGGGACAATTTCCCCTTTGCATACATTGAAGGTACATCCACTGTTTCGATCAAAGGAGGAATGGGCGATGCCCAATTGGCTGAAAAATCAGATGCAGAAAGCATTTTATGAGAAAAATCATTATCAAATCAAATTGCTCAATCAATGCTGGTACTTCTATAGAAAAAAACATTCAGTCACATCAAGGCACACCCCATCCTAAGGTGCGCCTCGTTTTTTGTTTACTCTGGTTTTAGCATGGAAAGAGCCACTCGGCCTTTTGCTTGGTCGACGGAGTCTACCCATACAGTCACAATATCACCGACTGACACGACATCAAGCGGATGCTTCACAAAACGGTTGCTTAGCTTCGAAATGTGGACAAGTCCATCCTGCTTTACGCCAATATCAACAAATGCGCCGAAGTCCACGACGTTTCTCACCGTTCCTTGAAGCTCCATTCCCTGCTTCAAATCCTCTAATTTCAATACATCTGTTTTTAAAAGCGGTTTTGGTACTTCATCGCGCGGATCACGCTCAGGTCTTGTCAGTTGATCAATAATATCTTGAAGGGTGATTGAACCAATTCCAAGCTGCTCTGCTGCTTCTTCCAGCTTCACCTCAGCGATTTTCTCTTTTAATTGCTCTGTTCCAAGATCGTCTGGCGTCATTTTCATCATGCGTAAGAATTGTTTTGTTTCTTTATAGCTTTCAGGGTGAATGCCCGTGCGGTCAAGTGGGTCTTGTCCGTCAGAAATGCGTAGAAAGCCGATACACTGTTCGTATGTCTTAGCACCAAGTCTTGGGATATCCTTCAGCTCTTTTCTGCTTGTGAATCTACCAATCTCTTCGCGGCGCTTGATGATATTCCCTGCGACAGCTTTTGAAAGACCAGACACATACTGCAGCAGCGCCTGCGAGGCCGTATTGACGTTTACACCAACTTGGTTGACGACCGTCTCTACCACGAAGGTTAACGAGCTGTTTAATTGCTTTTGACTGACATCATGCTGGTATTGACCAACCCCGACAGATTTCGGATCAATTTTCACAAGCTCTGCTAATGGGTCTTGCAATCTTCTGGCGATGGAAATGGCGCTTCTTTCTTCCACTTGCAGGTCTGGAAACTCCTCTCTCGCCAGCGCAGATGCGGAGTATACACTTGCCCCTGCTTCATTCACGATCAAATATGAAACGGGCTGATCCAGCTCTTGAATCAAGTCTGCGATAAATTGTTCGGTCTCTCTTGAGGCTGTTCCGTTTCCGATCGCAATGACTTCAATGTTAAATGATTGAATGATCTCTTTGACTTTTTGTTTGGCTTCCGCTTTTTTATGGACAGGTGGATGCGGATAAATGACGCCAATATGATGGACTTTTCCTGTATCATCCACGACGGCTAATTTACAGCCTGTACGAAACGCAGGGTCTACCCCAAGTACACGTTTTCCTTTCATCGGCGGTTGAAGCAGGAGCTTTCTTAGGTTTTCAGCGAAAATATGAATGGCTTGCTCCTCAGCTTTTTCTGTCAGCTCTTTTCGTATTTCCCGTTCAATTGAAGGCTGGATGAGGCGCTTGTATGCATCATCAATGGCCGCTTCAATATACGGTCTCGCCGTCGTTTGCTTGCCTTTTATGACTTGCTTATCGAGATAGAAACGAATATTTTCAGCAGGTGGTTCGATGGCTGCTTTCAAAATGCCCTCTTTCTCTCCTCGGTTGACCGCAAGTACACGATGGGGCACAATTTTTTTAATAGGCTCTTGATAATCGTAATACATTTCATAGACGTTTTTCTCATCGCTTTCCACGTCTTTCCCTGTTGTGACAAGGCTGCCTTTTTGATACGTTTCACTGCGAATCCATTTCCGCATATCAGGGTCATCTGCCAGATGTTCCGCAATGATGTGCAGTGCGCCCTCTAGCGCTTCTTCTACACTTGTCACTTCTTTCTCTTCGTTAATAAAAGCAGACGCTTTCTTTTCAATATCATCATTCGGCAGCTTCAGTAAATATTCCGCCAGCGGCTCAAGTCCTTTTGCTTTGGCTACATTTGCCTTCGTTTTTCGCTTTTGCTTGAATGGTCTATATAAATCTTCGACCTCTTGCAGTTTATGAGCCTGTTCGATCTTCTTTTTTAACTCATCGGTCAATTTGTCTTGTTCAGCAATTAAGCGAATGACTTCTTCTTTTCGGTTCGTCACATTTTGAATATATGTATAGCGCTCTGATATGGTTTGAATTTGCACCTCGTCCAGTGAGCCTGTCTGCTCTTTCCGGTAGCGTGCAATAAATGGGACGGTGTTGCCATCCTCTAATAGCTGGATCACCTGGTCAATTTGTTTTGTTGAAAGCTTTAATTCTGTTGCAATTTGTTTTAATAAAAAGTCAGATGTCTTCATACTTTGCATCCTCTCACTGTGTCTTCTCTTTTAGTGTATCAAAAAAACCGGCAAAACAGAAAAAAGGTCAGCTATTTTATATGAGCTGACCAAGTACATAGGTGAGATCGTCCTTCTTGTCTTGTGTGTATGTTTCAAGTTGTTTTGCGATGTCTGCAACTGAATGGCTGTGCTTTAAACACATTCGCATGTTTGGCACATTCAGTCCGTCTGAATACATAATGAATGTCGATCCTTTTTCGTAGGAATAGGTGTATGTTTTATATTTTCTAGGTTTACCTGATAGATATCCTGATGTCGGAAGTGGATATATATAGTCGCCAGAAGGTGCATTCAAGATAAATCTGATATTACCAACCGAACAATAGGTAAATTGCTGCTGGGAAAAATTCACCTTTAATATGGCTACAGTGGCCCCGCGTTTATTTTTCATGGCCTGATTGCATCTGTCAATGAGGGTCGTCACATCCTCATGTCCATATTCTTCGACAATTTCGCTGACTAAAGAAGATGATTCATTGGCGAACGGGCCGCTGCCTAATCCGTCTGCTACAGCACAAATTAGTTCTTCATCATCTGCTTTAATAAAAAAACTGTCCCCGCAGCATGATTTCCCTTCTTTATTCGATTGATAGATGATGGCATTCACATGCTCATGCTGTTCAATCTGCTTCATTATCCTAGCTCCATAGACGCATCTTCTGATAATGCATCTCGTAGCTTTTTAACTGCCTTCCGCTGCAGTCTTGATACATGCATTTGAGATATGCCGAGTAAGTCGCCTGTTTCTTTCTGACTTTTATTTTGCAAATACGTGAGATTGATAATTTCTTTTTCTCTATCTGTCAGAACGTGAAGCACACTCTCAAGCATCATTTTTTGATTTACGCGTTCGTAGCCTTCTTCTTGTGAGCCGACGACGTCTAAAATCGTCACAGTGCTTCCTTCAGAATCAGCCTCTACGCCTTGGTCAACAGACAGCGCTTGATAGCTTTTGCCCATCTCCATTGTTTCAAGAACTTCTTCTTCTGTTACATCTAGATATTCTGCAATTTCTTGTACTTTAGGTGACTTTTGCGTTTCCGTTGTCAGGTGATCCACTGCCATCTTGATTCTTGGTCCAAGCTCTTTAATCCGCCTTGGTACATGGACACTCCATGTTTTATCACGTAAAAAGCGTTTGATTTCCCCGATAATGGTTGGAATGGCAAATGCCTCAAATGATTTACCGACAAGCGGGTCGTATCGCTTCATTGCGCCGAGTAAACCAATCATTCCAACTTGTCTTAAATCTTCATGAAAGCTTTTTCCTTTGGAATATTTCTTTGCCAGCATATCAACAAGGTTTGTATAGCATTCAACTAGCGTCAGCTGTGCCTGCTCGTCTTGATTGGATTGATAGCTTTGGATGAGGCGATCCACTTCATCTTTAGTTAGTTTCATAGTTTTGGATGGTTGTGTCATGGTCAACTCGCTCCCTGTTTAAAAACTTTGTCATCGCCACGGTAACGCCGGAGTTTGCTTGCACCTCGACTTCATCCATCAATGTTTGCATTAAGTATAAACCAAGACCTCCTTCTGCCAATTGATCCACCGTATGAGCAGATGTGTACGGCCCAAGGTCTTCCTGCTTTTGCTTAAAGTCAAAGCTGCCGCCTTTGTCCGCCACAATGATTTCTAGACGATCCTCAAAGACAAGAAAGCGAACCGCTACCTCTCCATCTTCGCCATCTGCACCTTCATAGGCATGCTGAACTGCGTTTGTACAAGCCTCGCTGACAGCAATTTTCAAGTCCTCAATCTCTTCGTAGGCATAGCCCATCCGGCTTGCTATGCCTGAAAGAGTTAGACGAATGATCCCTACGTACTCTGGTTTCGCCGGAATTTTCATCTCAATTAGATCTACTGATTCGTTCATTGTACCCCACCTTCTGACTTTGCAGAAATGTCAATGATGTCCTTTAATCCAGTGATTTCAAACAATCTGACAAGCCGATCTGACAAGTTCTCAAGCTTTAATGATCCTCCAGCTTTTTGAACCGCTTTGAACAGCCCAACAAACACACCTAAACCTGTACTATCCATGTAAGTAACATCCTTCAGACAGATTTCAAGATGCTCTCCTTGCTCTGCCTTAGGCATTAGCGTTTCTCTTAGCTCTGGAGCGGAGTACACATCGATTTCTCCGCTGACACTAATTTTTGTCTTCTGATCTATTTGATGCTCTTTTACAGACATATTCATTATGCATTCACCTCGAAATTCTTGTTTCCTAAAGTTTTATATACCCGCATAGCCACTTTCTAAACCTTTCTTTTGAGGACAAGTAAAGTAAAGTCATCGTGAAGCTGAAAATCTTGTAACTTGAGTAAGCTCGCATAGATGGCATCCACCATTTCCTGCGCTGAGTAAGATAGGTTCTCTGATATGAGCGCTTTGATATCCTCCCGCTCTAAGAAACCGTCCTCTACCTTGGATTCTGTGACACCATCAGAGAATAAAATCACCATATCTCCTACGTCCAAATGCTTCTCATACTGTCTGTAATCAAAATCTGGTGCGATCCCAAGGACAAGTCCTTTCGCATCTAAATCGTAAAATTGATTCTCTTTTTTACAATAGAAAAAGCCCGGCTCATGCCCAGCCGATGCATACTTAAATTCATGTGTTTCTTTATTATAGCTCCCATAAAACATGGTGATAAACATGCTTGGGTCTACGTTTTGTTCGACAACACGATTCAGGGTTTTCAGCACTTTTGTTGGACCGCTTCCTGACTCCGGCAAGGAATCCATCGCATACTTAATCATCGACATACAGAGCGCAGCTGGGATACCTTTCCCAATCACGTCTGCGATCGCGATATTGATTGTATCGTGATCAGTGACAAAGTGATAATAATCTCCACTCATCTGTTTTGCCGGCACACTAATGGCTCCAATATCAAATGTGTCTCCTTCTGGAATTTTTGTTTCCAGAAGGGTTTGCTGTACATTTGCAGCAATTTCAATTTCTGATTTAATTTCTTGCTGGATGCCTCTTAGTGTTAAATGTTCCTGATAGGCAAGTCCATATCCAATCATGACTTCAATTAAGAAGTCTAGTGAATGAAAGACATCTTCTGGTAAATCAGGATAAAGCTCCTGAATCACTTTTCGGTGAACACTCACTATTTCCTCAGGAGGTATTTGATGCTCAATGGTTTTTCGGCTGAATTTTTGAGCTTGATAAAGCGATGTTTCAGTTAAATCACTGATATAACGACTGAGCAGTTGATGGTACCGCTGCTCCATTACCTCCTTAAAATCCATGGTTTCCCTCCTAGCGAAGCCACTTGACAGCTTGAATCTCAGTTCCTTGTTCTGGTGCAGAGTCTAATGTAAAATCATCCATCAGCCTTTTCACTCCCGGAAGGCCTGCTCCGAGTCCGCCTGATGTAGAGAATCCATCTTCCATCACTTTGCGTATATCCATAATGCCAGGTCCCTCATCGGCTGCGATGACTTTGAGTCCGCGCTTTCCGCGCTCCATTACTTCTTCTATACAAATCTGACCTTTACCAGCGTATAAATAGATATTACGAGCTAATTCTGAAATGGCCGTCGTAATTCTTGCTTGGTCAACAGTTCCAAAACCAAGTTCTTTTGCAACATTGCGCCCCAATTGTCTTGCTGCGACTATGTCCCATTCCGTCAATATTTTTACACAGGATTGGTCTTTCATATCTATTCCCCCAATTCCCGCTTCAGTGTCTCAAGCCCTTGTTCAAGATCTAGTGCTGTCTGAATTTCTTCCAGCGAAATGCCAAGTTCAATCAGCGTCACAGCGACCGCTGGTTGTATTCCTGTTAATACTACTTTTGCCCCCATGAGCTTAGACATTGTGATGACATCACCTAATACTTTTGCGATAAATGAATCAATCATATCAACAGACGTTAGGTCAATCACAACACCGCTTGCTCCTGTTTCGTGAATTTTATTCAGTAAATCTTCTTGAAAGTGAAGAGCAGTTTGGTCGTCAAGCTCCCACTGTATTGAAATCAGTAGACAGTTATATAATTTTAAAATCGGAATCTTCGGGTGATTTCTCACTGGGTTATCCCTCCAATGAAACAATTTTTCGATTTGTCATTTCTAAAGCAGTTTGAATTCCTTTTTGAAGGGTATTCTTTGTTGTAACCTGAGATAAATCAATTCCAAGGTTGACGATGGTTTGGGCAATTTCTGGACGAATTCCGACAAGCAGGCACTTTGCACCTACTAATCTCACAGCCTCTGACGCTTGAATGATATGGTGCGCGACCATTGTATCAACGACAGGTACACCCGTAATGTCAATCAAGACAACCTGTGAACGATGTTTCACAACGCCATTGAGCAGATTCTCCATAATTTTTTTCGCACGTTCTGTATCAATTGTTCCAACAAGCGGCATAACAGTGATGTGCTCAAACACCGGGATTAGAGGAGCAGACAGTTCCTGCAGCGCAATTTTTTGAAGGTTTACGGTTTTCTCCCATGAGATGGAATACTGATTCAAGATTTCGTTATGAACTGGTGTGATGAATCGGTCAATTTGCCAGATGAGGTCATGACTTTCTTCTGCTGTATCTTTGTCATTATTCATTTTTTGATATAAGTGGGTACGAATTTTCGTTAGACCATTTGCCAGTAACTTAAGTGATATACCCATTTGAACAATTTTTAAAGCAAAAGTTTGCACTTTTTCTTCAAAATCTTCAGCATATCCCTCTGAAAGGGATGTAATAATCAGCTGAACGTATTCCGAACAGATGGTTTCATACATTTTGTCGTTCAGCATCATGTCCGTTTCTTCTTCCCCAAGTCGTTTAAAAATGTCCGTCCACTCTTTTTCTAATTCCTTTTGATGCTCTCTTGCGAATGCTAACACGATATGATTCGACATGATTTACCCCCTGCGTACATAAAAAAGCACTTCTTATTAGTCTTTCTTCATTATAACGTTAATAAAAATTGAACACAAAAAAAGTTGCTCCCAAGAGAGCAACCAAATCTCACCATATTAAAAATCAATAAGAGCCAAACTAACTTGTAAGGCTTCATCAACCTTCTCCATCATCTCATCATCAAGATGTGTAATTTTATCTGTCAATCTTTGTTTATCAATCGTACGAATCTGTTCCAAGAGAATGACAGAATCTCGTTCAAAGCCGTAGCGCTTTGCATTAATTTCGACGTGAGTCGGTAATTTCGCTTTTTGTATTTGGGCTGTTATGGCTGCAACGATAGCAGTCGGGCTGAAGCGATTTCCAATGTCATTTTGGATCACCAATACCGGGCGAACCCCGCCCTGCTCGGAGCCAACAACAGGAGATAAATCAGCAAAGTAAACATCACCGCGTTTAACAATCAAATGTTTAACCCCCGCTGACTAATCGCTCAACTGTATTCTCAGCCTCAAATTCTGCGTATTGTGCCTCTGAAGAGATATTCAGATTAATTTTCGCCATCTCCATGTAGCCGCGTCTCATCGATTCACGATTTTGTCGAATATTACGTTCACGAATATACGTTTTTGTCGCTCGGTAGATCAATTCATTTCTTGTTACCTTATCCTGCTCTGCTACTCGTTCGATTTCAGACATTAAAGCCTCCGGCAGTTGAATCTTCATTTCGTTTGTTGCGCTGGATTCAGACAAAAAACATACACCTCCACAAAACTTACGGATACCGTTTCGATCCATTCCAAGATTAATCATACCATTATTCAATGCACAAGCAAAGCTGTTTTTTCATGATTTCTTATTAGAACATGAAGCGGCCCGCCACCCGTAAATCAAGATGATAATGGAGTTCCTCTTTCCCATTATACGCTTTTTTCCGAAAATCATACGGAATTTCCAAAATCTCTAAAAAAGGGAGAATGTTTATTCTTTGTTTGTAGAATAAAAGAGAACGATGTCCGTTTGACCATCGTTCCCGTGAAAGCTGTTGATCAAAAGTTTGGTCCGTCTTGAAGGAGCGGATTCCGTACATAAACCCTTTTGCCGTCCTCTATATAGACTCTTGGGACGCGGTGACCTATAGAGCAAGTGACTTCATAGTTAATCGTTTCAAGTCGTTTGGCAATTTCATCAACTGATACCTTTTCCGCGCCTTGTGCTCCGATGAGAACGACTGGCTCTCCTGCCGGCATGTGCTCTTTCAATTCAACCATGAACTGATCCATACATACCCTTCCAGCGATCTTCCGGCGCTTTCCGCCAACGAGTACTTCCGTTCCCGCCAGCTTCCTGATCCAGCCGTCTGCATAGCCGACTGGAACCGTGCCAATCCATGTATCTTGATTGGCTGTATAAGTCGCTCCATAGCTCACGCTCTCACCCTTTTGAATGAGCTTTACATGTGCAAGCTTTGTATGAAGAGACAATGCTTCCTCCAGCTTAAAAGGCAATTCATCTTTGATTTCCTCTGAAGGTGACAGCCCGTACATACTGATGCCAAAACGAACCATATTAAACAACACTTCTTTGAACCTTAGACCTGCTGCACTGTTGGCGCAATGAATGAGCAGTTGGTCTGCACGAAGCGGCTGAAGCAATGTGTGAAAGGTATCTACCTGCCTGTTAAAGTAGTCCTCATCCTGTTCATCCGCTGTTGCAAAGTGAGTAAATACACCTTCCAGCTTTAAATATGAATGTTCGCGGACAAGCTCTTTTACTTCGTTGACTTGCTCTAATGTTTTAACACCTAAACGATTCATGCCGCTGTCCATTTTCAAGTGGAAACGAATCGGTTGTCCCATCTGCCCTTGCACCACTTTGACCACTTCTCTCAGCCATTCGATGGAGTATGCTGTCATGATCACGTTGTATTTCACGGCGACTTTGACATACTCTGCCGGTACTGCGCCGAGTACAAGAATCGGTGCTTTGATGCCTTTATTTCTTAAAGAAATGGCCTCATCTAAAAAGGCTACGGCTAACAAGTCTGCTCCTGCTTTGAGGGCAGCTCTTGCCACTTCTATATCTCCATGACCATATGCATTGGCTTTCACAACAGCCATCAGTTGAACGTTTTGACCGATATGATCTTTCATATGTGAAACATTATGCTTGATTGCGGTTAAGTCGATTTCTGCCCATGTGTCTCTATAAAAGGCATTTGTGTCCATTCGTCACACTTCCCTATTGAATGATTCAATACCTTCATTATGATACTAAAAATCAAGAATAATGTGAAACAAATCAAAGAACATCAACCCTTGCACAGGGCTGATGTTTCATTTTCAAGGCTTTCACCTGATATATTCAGTTATTTGGCTGACTGGCCCTCTACACTTTTTGCGACCATTAAGAGCTCTTCCTTCGTTAAATCATTTGAAGAAATTAAGTAGTCTACTCCGTCAGATGTCCATGAAAGGGATTGATCTGTCAGAACACCCACTGTCATGCCAAGATCGACTGGCTCACCGTTCATCGTCACAGGTGTAGACGCTTGTGCTACCCGCGCTTTTTCCTGAATGAGTGTGAAGGATTTCTTTCCGCCATACGTCATCACATACCGCTTCCCAGCATCTGTTGTCATTTCTTTCTCTTCCATCTTCTTCACGCCCTCTGGCACATCCACCGGTGTTTTCACTGCAAAGCTGTCAGATGGATCTGCACTTGTGGCCACATCCATTTGAGAGAGTGTCATATTTTTCTTCTCATCAAATGCATCTTTGTCAAAAGATTTATTGAATTCAAAGTGAGAGAATTCTACTTTCACCATTGGCTTTTTATCGCTATCCAGTACTTTCACACTGGCTGGTGCCATTGTTTTTTTGTGAAAGGTAATCTCTTGGGTTGGCAGCATTTGGTTGTGCTGATAGTTGGTTTTTGTTTCGAAAACATACTTCGACTCTTTCGCCTTGAACTGCGCTGCACTGTCGTTTTTAATGTCTTTTACTAGTGATTCAAATAAATAGACCTGACTGCTATTATTCGGCCAATCACTATGGAAACGGAAGCTTTTGTTTAATGAAGGTGTCAGCACAAATACACCATTGCCATTCCTTAAAATGACTTGACTCTGATCCTTCTTCGGATTTTCTAAGTAGACACGGTAAAGCTCCGGCTTCTTGTACCAAATTTCTACATGGTATTCCTGCGGATCATTTCCTGTCTCAATGGTCATTTTTGCTTTGGCTTTGTATGATGTCATTTCCTCTGCCTTTTTGTTTAAATCTCCAACGATATCCTGTTGAGATTTTTGACCGCATGCGGAGAGAATCAGTACAAAAAGGATTCCCGTTACAAGCAAAACAAAGCTTTTTCTCACCCTTTTCAACCCCTTCGTTAATTGTGTTAAAAGGAAGAAACCGCTTGTTTGACTTTAACAGTACGCCTCAAGAGTTAACTGCGTACCGCGAACCATCAAAGCCTGTTAGCAACTCGCCCTTCCTTATCGCACTACCCAATATATGAAGGGGGGACAAACAATATGCAGACTAGCTTGACAACCTTTCAATTAAAACTTGTGCAGCAGCATATTCTCTTGTGTGTGTAATGGACAGATGAACGTGATCTTCCTTCGTTTTCTCACTTTTGATGAAAGGCTTTCCGCTCGCATCTTTTTGTATCTCGATGTCATGAAAGCTTAAATACTGACCAATTCCCGTACCGTATGCTTTAGCGAATGCTTCCTTTGCCGCAAAGCGTCCTGCCAAAAATTCGAGCTGTCTCTTTTTACTTAGTGTGTGAAAGGCGTCCTGTTCACTTAAAGTCAAAATTCTTTCTGGTAAACGGGGCTGCCTTCCGAGCACTCGTGACAGACGGTCGATCTCTACAATATCAATGCCAATTCCTTTGATCATGGGGTACCTCCTAGGATACTCGTACTAATTTGGATGTTCGCTTCATAAACGTGTTACTATAAACTTACCATTATCTAGTCAAAAGGGGTTTGTTATGTTTATTCGAACGGAGAGCTTTCAACAATTTATTAGATCGTATCCAATCGTCACAGCCATTCTTGCTTTACAAATAGGCCTATGGCTTGTATTTGCGATTCCCATCCCTATTATACAGCTTGGGCAGGACCATCTCGTTGGTTTCAATTATGGTGTCGCCGCAGGAGAATGGTGGCGGCTTGTGACGCCTATTTTTCTCCACGGGAGTCTGACACATATTTTGTTCAATTCCATGTCACTCTTTCTATTTGCTCCAGCACTTGAATCTTTGCTTGGTAAGGTGCGATTTCTCCTGATTTATATTGGTGCAGGATTCATTGGCAATCTCGGAACCTATTGGGTCGAGCCTTTAGAGTACGTACATGTCGGGGCTTCTGGTGCTATATTTGGTTTGTTCGGCGTTTATCTTTATCTTGTCCTATTTAAACCGCACATGATGGACCGCGGCAATTCTCAGGTCATCTTAACGATTCTTGGTGTCTCTGTCATCATGACGTTCGTCAATTCGAACATCAATATCATGGCCCACTTGTTTGGATTGATTGGCGGCATGATCCTAGCACCGATCACCCTATTCTTCCACTCAAAAAAAAGACGCTATTAATCTCATAAAAAATGTCGATCACTCCTTTTAAGGGAGCGGATCGACATTTTTTTGGTTTAAGAAGATTTGTTTGTTTCATAGGAATACCAATCACATACACGTGCCGCATCTTCCTCTTTAAGATGATGCACACCAAAGGAATCAAGCAGTGCAGAGGATTTCACGAAGGTGTGAATACTCGCCACTCGGCCTTTTTTTTGAAAGTATGATTGGGTCATCGTATAGTTTTGCATTCGTTTTCTCAAGATGAGTCCAGTGGTTTTGCCGATCCCTCTTGTCGTTAACTGAATCAATTGATCTTTTATGACATACCCTGATTGTTTATAGGCTAAATACCCAAAGAACAAGGCAAATGGTAATGGAATGAGCGCCAAATATCCCCATGGCGGAAACCGTACGGAAAGGATGATCCCTACAAGTAATGGAACAAATCCATAAGAAATCAGATAACGTTTCAGTGAACGCTTCGGCACCTTATTCAGCTCACGTTCCGGTGTCAGATGATATTGATCTGTAAATTGGGATAACAATTCATTGATTTTTTTCTTCCGTATGAGTGGAAATAAGACAGAAGATGTTTCTTTTTCTGTAATCGAACCTCCTGCACTAACAAGCATTACCGTCGCAAAACCAAAGGGTTCACGGAGAATATTTTCTTTCAATTTCACTGCTTGAATTCTCGCAAGTGGAATGGTCATTTGATGCCTCTCAATCAGTCCTCTTGTAATGATGATGTCATTTCCTTTTCGTTTTGCAGCAAAATTCGCATATTGGAGCGCTGTGACCCCAACACTAAGTATCCACGCAATCAATACTGCCAGAAAAATGAGAATCGCATATATTTCAATGCTCGCATGACTTAAAAAGGAGAATTGCTTGACGAACCCGTCCAATGGAAGAATTTCATCTATTTGTGTGTAGATGGCGAGACACCCTGAAATGATCACACCGATTCCGCTGGAGGTGGTCGCCGCCAAAAGCAGCTCCGGGACACCCATGCGATAGGAAACATTGACTTCTTCCTCCATAGGTTTTTGCACGGTCAGATGTTCTTTCGTTCCCTCACCATTTTCATTGAATGCTTCCCCTTCTTCTTGCTGTAAGCTTTTCTTTCGGTTGAAAATCGACTGTTTCAACTGTTCTGCTTCCGCTTTTGTAATCGCCGTCAGGCTCACTTCTGGACCATCCGTCCCGCCTGCCGTTTCAATTTGAACTCGCACCAAACCGAAAATCCGCTGAAAGATGCCTTCACTTGTATTGACCGTTTGAATTCGTTCGAACGATATATATTTTTTCTTCTTTGTGATGACACCTGATTCCACGCGAAATTCATCGTCTTCCATTCGGTAGGTGAATCGTCTCCATGCTAAAACGGTTAAAACCGCTTTCCATAATAGAAGCACCCCAAGTATGATAAACGCATAAAAACGAATACTTGAATTCGAATTCACAAAAATCAGCACGAAAAAAGGGATAATGAAGTTTTTGATCATGGATACGGCATCTGAGATAAAATCAATGAACATCGAGATGGGATGTACTCGTTTTGGTTCAGACATCATCTTCAGTCACCCTTGCTAAACGAGATATGTAATCACGAAGCTCATCTGCCTCTTCTAATTCCAGTGCTGGAATATCATGCACTGTAGCAGCAGTAGATATTTGAACAGATGCCAGACGATAGCGTCTTAAAAGCGGCCCCTGAGATGTATCGACATGCTGGACACGTACCATTGGCACAATCACACGTGTGACACGAATAAGTCCATGCTGTATTTCAATTTCGTTTTCGAATACTTCGTAGCGCCAAATGTGGTGACGGATTTTCGGTATGAGCCAGATTCCGAAGATGACCTGTAGAATCCACAATCCGACGAGGATGGCCCCAATCCAATATGGCCATTGAAAATAATAACTAGCAACAAATACCCCAATGATAACGAGTAAGAAAATCAATGAGATAATTCCATTTTGAAGACGCCATACCTTTAAACCATTTAAACTAATTTGACGTTGCGGCTGTTTTCTCACATTCTTCCCCCATTCTCTTACTTTTCTATCAATATATTACGAAACAAAGCCTGAAAAGTTTCAATCAGCCTGTTAAAAAAAGCGAACCCTGCAAAGGATTCGCTCTTGTATGTTAGCTGTTATAAGATTTCTTTTGACGACGATCGTTAGAAGAACGATTGCGGTCATTTGAAGAACGTTTTTTATCACCGTAAGATGAACGGCTTTTTCCGCGATAGCCGCCTCCGCCGCCACCGTCTCTACGTTTTGAAGAGCTGCGGTTGTTACGATTGCGTTTTGAAACCATTGGTGCTTCATCTGTTAAACGAACAGGTGTTGCATCTGGCTCTTTTGTCATCATTTTGATAGCAGCCGCAACCACTGTGACAGAATCATGATCTTCTAGTAATTCAGCAGCTGCTGTCATGTAGAAGTTCAAGTTATTTTCACTAATGATTGTGCGTAGACGGTCAACTGTTACTTGTTGTTGTCCTTCAATCGCCTCGTCTAAAGTTGGCTCTTTCATACGATCCATTTTACGTTTCGTCGTTTGCTCAATCGCACGAAGCATATCTTTTTCACGTGGTGTGATAAATGTCATCGCCATACCCGTACGTCCAGCGCGGCCTGTACGTCCAATACGGTGTACGTAGCTTTCTGGATCTTGTGGTACGTCGAAATTATATACGTGTGTAACACCTGAGATATCAAGTCCACGTGCTGCAACGTCTGTCGCCACAAGTACATCGATTGAACCTTCTTTGAATTTACGAAGCGCAACCATACGTTTCGCTTGAGTCAAGTCACCATGAATTCCTTCAGCTGTATAGCCTCTAAGGTTCAGTGCTTCAGTCAATTCGTCCACACGGCGTTTCGTACGTCCGAAAACAATTGAAAGCTCTGGTGATTGAATGTCAAGAAGACGAGTCAATGTGTCGAACTTCTTACGCTCATGGATATCCAAGTAGAACTGCTGAATGTTAGAAACAGTCATTTCTTTCGCTTTTACTTTTACATGTTCTGGGTTTGTCATGAAACGCTCTGCAATACGCTTAATTGGTGCAGGCATTGTCGCAGAGAATAAAAGTGTTTGGTGTTCACTTGGTACATTTGAAAGGATCGATTCAATGTCTTCGATGAAACCCATGTTGAGCATTTCGTCTGCTTCATCAAGCACGACTGTTTCAACATTTTGAAGACGCATTGTGCGACGATTAATGTGATCGAGTAAACGTCCTGGAGTCCCTACAATGATATGAGGATTTTTCTTGAGCGAACGGATTTGGCGGCCGATATCTTGTCCACCGTAAATTGGAAGTACACGTGCACGCTTGTCTTGGCCGATTTTGTATAGCTCTTCAGATACTTGAATCGCTAATTCTCTTGTTGGCGCAATGATAATCGCTTGGATGTTAGGAGACGCTGGATCGATTTTTTCTACCAGAGGAATACCAAATGCTGCAGTTTTTCCTGTTCCTGTTTGTGCTTGTCCGATGACATCTTTATTCTGAAGACCGAGAGGAATGGTTTCTGCTTGAATCGGTGTTGCTTCTTCAAATCCCATGCGGTTAATAGCTTTCATGAGACTTTCGCTTAATTGAAAATCTTGAAACGTTATAGTCAATTTATTCAAACTCCTTCTAATTGCTGTTTCAGTAATCTCGTGAATGATCATTAAAAACTGCCCTTTGATGAAAGGACAGGTCCATTATATACAAAGCCCGAATTACCCTACATTATATCTTACCATTACACTATTTGTTTTTCAACAAGACAGAAATGGATATATCTACTGCTCGACAATGACAGATTCACCTTCACTTTGATCTCCGTCCATCCATTTCCACTTTTCGAACAGTTGGATTTTTCCGTTATCCAGCTGCTTAGGGGTCGAATGACAAGAACCACTTCTCATGCTGCCATCCTTGCTGACATGGTGATATCTAAAATGAAGTGTTGCGTCTTTATTCACAGTTCCTACAAGTACCCCAGATACAATACTGCCGCCTTGATATGTGCCCGTTAATATATTTCCGTCCTGACGATATTGAAATATGGTTCCTTCCGATACTTCCCCGTTGCTCGAATTAAACTGCGGGATAAAGGTTTTTCCATCATATTGAAACAACCGAATCGACCACCTTTTCTTCCCTATTGTAACATAGGCCTGTCACTCATTCGACAAAAATGATGCAAATTTTAACAAGTGGGATTCAATTTATATTAGTTTAGCCACATTTTAGCTTTTCTATAGATTAAATTGCTTTTTTTAAAAATTGTTCTACTTTTTCAAACAATTGCTGTGCACATGGCTCATGACAAACATGATGTTTACAATCGGGTAAATAGAACATTTCTTTATGACGAGACGGGATTTTATGATAAATAAACTCAGCACTAGAAGCCGGTACAATCCCATCACTTTCACCTTGAACGATTAAAACGGGTAGATGAAGCTTTTCAAGAGAGCTCTTCGTTTGCTTCACCAGCTTCATAAATTCTACAGCTGCTGACAAAGGTGTGCTCGCTAGCTTATGACGGTACCGCTCATACAAAGGATTCGTATCAATTAATCCGGACAAGGATTCCTTTACCATCTGCCTTGTATCTTGAATCATCTGTTTTGGATTCACATATTTCGCCGCAGCGCTTAACAGGACAAGACGGGCAACCGGATACTTCGCTGCTAAGTAAGAGGCAATCATCCCGCCCATTGAAAAGCCGATCAAATAAATGGTGCCACATGTTCGGTAGAGGGATAGGAGTTCAAGTTCAGCGGTCGCAATCCATTCTTGATAGAGAATGCCTTTGAGCTGAAGCTCCTCCCCATGACCGGGGAGCGTGACAGACTGCACGTTCCAATCTGTCGTCTGCTTTAAATATTGCGCCAGTGGTTCTACTTCATAAGGGGCACCCGTAAAACCGTGTATACATAGACAGCCAATCATTTGATCACCTTCTTTGCCGCTCTCTTTTATAGTGCCGTAATGACTTCTTCCAACCTCATGCCGCGAGAGGCTTTGACAAGAACCACATCGTCAGGTCCTGCCACATCAGCTAATTTTGCCTTTAAATCTTCTTTGTCCATATAAGAGGACACACGCGCGTCTCCAAATGCTTTCTTCGCTCCTTCAGCAATGAATGCACCTAGACGACCATACGTTAAGACATGGTCAATAAACTCAGGCTTGATGTATTCGCCTAGTTCATAATGATATGTTTCTTCTTCACTGCCCATCTCCAGCATATCTCCAAGAACTAGAATGCGATTTGCAAAGCCGTCCATATCACCTACAAGATCAATCGCCGCTTTCATTGACGTCGGACTCGCATTATACGCATCATTTATGACTGTGATCCCTTTATCTGTTTTAATCAACTCAAGACGCATTCCAGTTATTTTCGTTTGCAGCAGTCCTTGGGCTATCTGACTTTCATTCAGCCCAAAATGCTGGCCAATCGCAATGGCAGCAAGTGCGTTCTTTACATTGTGTTTCCCTAATACAGGAATGAGAAACGCCTGAGCGTACCCTTCTACCTGAAATTCAGTTCCTTCTGCGAGCTGATTGATGTGAGTCACCTTGATATCACAGTCATCTGCTTCTCCAAACGTCTTTGCTCTGCGGGTCAGCTCATTCGCTCTTGCGCGGAGTAAAGGCTCATCTCCTAAGTAATAAAAAATGCCGTCCGATTTTAACCCTTTTGTGATCTCACATTTTGCATCTGCGATGGCCTCTCTTGATCCTAGGTCTTGCATATGAGATTCACCAATATTGGTGATGACAGCAGCATCAGGTTCAGCCAGCTTTGATAAAAATTCGATCTCCCCTTTGGCACTCATGCCCATTTCCAAAACCGCAATGTCTGTTCCTTCTGGCATTGCAAGAATGGTGAGAGGAAGACCGATATGATTATTAAAGTTCCCATCTGTTTTATGGACTCGGTAGGCCGTTTGTAATACAGAATGAATCATATCTTTCGTCGTTGTTTTGCCATTACTTCCGGTAATACCGACAACACGAGGGTTTTCCTCTGCTAAGTATGATTTAGCAAGCTGTTGAAGTGCAGACAGCGTATCCTCTACAAGAATGACTGGAACGCCCTCCGGTGGATTGGCTTCATTTTGATTCCACAGAACAGCTGCGGCGCCAAGCTCCACTGCTTTTGAAGCAAAATTGTGACCGTTAAAATGTTCTCCAATAAGTGGGATAAACAGTGCGCCCTTTGATACTTTGCGTGTATCTGTTGTCACCCCGTGAATCTGTTCTTCGCCAAAAGCTTGATTTGATAATGTTCCACCAGCCATTTGGGCGACTTGTTTCACTGTACGTTTGATCATGATTTTTCGCCTCTCTTTCTCATTTCACGTTTGAAGGAAAAGAGACACTACCTGTAGGATAGTGTCTGCTTGTTACTCACATTAAAAAGTTGTTTTAATGGTTTGTTTTTCTTGATGACGCTCAATCGCAAGTGACACCAGCTTCTCAATCAACTCAGGATATTCTACACCAGTATGTTTCCAAAGCAACGGAAACATACTAAATGGTGTGAACCCAGGCATCGTATTCACTTCATTGATCAGCACTTCGCCTTCTTCTGTCAGGAAGAAGTCTGCACGCACAAGGCCAGATCCATCAATGGCTTTAAATGCCTTAATCGCCATCTCTTGAATCTTCTTGTATTCTTCGTCTGACACACTTGCAGGAATGATCAAATCTGTATCGCCATCTTCATATTTTGCTTTGTAGTCATAAAAGTCTGTTTTAGGTGCAATTTCACCAACGACTGAGCATTTCGGCTCATCATTTCCTAACACACCAATTTCGATTTCTCGTCCTACGACGCCTTCTTCCACAACCACACGGCGATCATATTGGAAAGCCAAGTCAAATGCAGCTTGCAGCTCTTTTTTGCTGCGGCATTTACTAATTCCAACACTTGACCCCATGTTGGCAGGTTTCACAAAACAAGGATAGCCAAGTACTTGTTCTACTTGTTCTAAGCTGTCCTGTGTCGTTTTCTCATAGTCTTTTTTATTGAAGGAAAGGTGTTTCGCTTGTGCAAGTCCTGCTTGAGCAAAAACATCTTTCATCATGACTTTATCCATACCCGCAGCAGATGCGAGAACGCCGTTGCCAACATACGGGATATTTAATAGTTCAAGTAATCCTTGCATGGTTCCGTCTTCACCATTTGGTCCATGCAGCAATGGAAAGACGACATCAATCTTCTCATCGGCTGATGCAGGCTGTGGGAACATGCTTTCATTTAAAGAAGTTGGTAAAAACGTCTTTGCATTTTGTTCGAATTGAAGCATTTTGACGTTTGATACTGGTTCAGTGAGTTTTTCTCCTCTTAGCCATTCGCCCTCTTCTGTGATATAAATTGGATGTATATCGAACTTCTCAGTGTTAAGTGCTTTTGTCACTGCAAGGGCTGTTTGCAGTGATACATTATGTTCGGCTGACTTTCCGCCGTAAACCAATCCTAAACTTATTTTCAATGGATAATCCCCCCACTAAAATTCATCTTTACTATCTTATCACTTTCAAGCAAAAATGCTCTAATTAATTTTTGTTGTTACGTAATTGAAATGATTTGTAAAGGTTGTAAGCGCCCCCCGAGCATTTGTATGTCATTCGCCTTTATTTTATATTAAAATGACATTGAAAAGGAGTTGTGACAAATTGAAAACAATCACAAGCACTGAACAATTCAATGAAATCATTCAATCAGACAAAGAAGTCATCGTGAAATTCTTTGCGACATGGTGTCCTGATTGCACAAGAATGGACATGTTCATACCAGACATTTTAGAGGCTTATGCTCAGAATGAATGGTTTGAAATAAACAAAGATGACTTCCCTGAATTAGCGGAAACCTATCAGGTCATGGGGATTCCAAGCCTGCTCATTTTCAAAAATGGTGAAAAAACAGGTCATTTACACAGCGCAAACGCAAAATCACCTGAAGAAGTAACTGAGTTTCTTCAAGAACACGTTTCATAATTGGTTGAATCAAGACATCAGCAAATTCTTGCTGGTGTCTTTTTTAGATCTTCTTTATCCTCTTATATCAAATCTCTACATAAGACGAGATGTCCGGCCAAAACGTTTCAACGTAAGCAAGAATGTTTGATGTGATTTCACGACAAGAATTGACAGTGGATTATTTCCTGGGAAAGAATTCACCGTCGATATGAATGGGAATATGTCGGTTACGTGAATTTTCTGAATTGAATCTTTACTTATGACATTTGGCTTTGTATAATGGAATTGCTAATTGAAAATGATTATCAATTTCATCTGTGTGAAATCTTATAGACGTCCATTCTTATAAAGGAGCGATGAGTCACATGTCTAAGAAGAAAATCAAAACATACCAGCAATTAATTGAAGAGAACAAAAAGGCGATCATGCACGATCCTAAAATGATGGAAAGTATATACGAAACCATCGACAAAAAGCATCAGAAGCAGCTTGCAGCTGCTGGACGTGAATCATAAGCACAAGTAGAGCAGTCAAACAGTTGGCTGCTTTTTTTGACTCCAGAATGAAAAAAGCCGATAAAATCTTTATGCGATTTTATCGGCTTTTGCTGGTTTAATGTGATTTCGCTACGCGGTCTTGCTTCATTCCTAAATAGATAAGCATATATGTCAGATAGCCCATTGTCATCGTTAAACCACCGAAGAAGAATTGAGAAAACACAGGTTCCTCAAATGTCGTAACGGCAGCAAGAATGATCCAGCTCGCATATAAATAGACCATAAACCATTTCATATTTCTTTTAAGTGTATACAGAAAGAAAAGACCCGCTAATGAAAAGATCCCTAGCGCTAGTCTGAAATAAACAAGATGATCAAACTGGAAGGCAAAAGACACAAACGAAAACGACAGCAACAACAAAATTGGTAAAGCCGTAATGAAATTTTTCACGATAGTGCCACCTCCATGACTCCTTCTTATTATAAGACAAAATCAGCCGCTTATCGTGAAATACAGACCCGTTTTCACAAAGATGTCACGAATTTTTCTTGTTATTTGACACATTTTTTACACATTTACATCACGCTTCCAAAAAAGGAGCCAAGCCGTGCCAACAAAGAAAACAAAATGCGCCCCCACAATGAATAGAGAAAATAACGGACTCATGCCTTGGAAAGGCGGCGGGCCTTGAAAGCTGTACTGTGTAAAATCCGTATTGGCGAAAAGCAGGATTTTCCCCCACTGATTTTCTAACAGAGACATAATCGGCACAAGTGATTTCGCCGCATATAAAACAAAAAATGAAATCACAAGCGCAATCAGGCTGTTTCTAAACAGACTGGAACACATAAAAGCGAAGCTTGCCATCATGACCACTTCCACCCACTGAGATCCAATGACCGCAAATGTATGCTGAAATAACCGCCCGGTACTTTCATCAAAATCAGTCCCAAAGAAAATAAGGCCAAAAAGGAACGCTAGTACATAATAAAAAACAAACAGGTAAATAACCGTCAGCACAAGTGTCATGTATTTCGCTAGAAAAATCTGCAGCCTTGTCTTTGGCCGGATCAATAAGAATTTAATCGTCCTTTTTTGAAACTCTGTTGAGATCAGTGTGGCGCCAATGACGACAGCGAGCACTTGTAAAATAAATACGACATTCGTTGAATAGGCAAAATAATTTGCGACTGTGTCTTGCCCACCAAAGCCGGATATGACTCGTTTCAACGTTAGCGCCATTGTCAATTGAAAGACAGTAATCAATCCAAGTGCAATGAATGTGATCTTTTGTCTCATGATTTTTTTATGCTCATTCTTGATGAGTTGAAGCATCTGCTGTCCCGCCTTCCGTCCATTTCATAAAAGCCTCTTCAATCGATTGTTTTTGAGGCGTTATTTCAAGTACATCAAACCCTGCCAAAACTAGCTGTTTATTGAGCTCTGGCACACGTTCTTTGTTTAGTTGAAGCAGCACATGCTGACCATTTTGTTCATATGTATGTCCATGAGTGTCGAGCCATGAAACGGCCTTTTCAATTGGCTGAATATTCATCAGAACCTGCTCTTTGCCATCCATATCTCGAAGATTGGCATTGACTTTGATCTTTCCTTTTTGAATGATCATCATGCGGTCACAAAGCTCCTCGACCTCATGCAATAGATGCGTAGCAAATAACACAGAGGTACCTTCTTCTTGTACAAGTGTTTGCAAGTGCTCTCTGAATTCCTTCATTCCTGCAGGATCAAGTCCATTTGTCGGTTCATCTAAAATGAGCAGATGGGGCTGATGCAAAATGGCTTGTGCGATCCCAAGCCTTTGTTTCATCCCTAAGGAATACGTTTTAACCTTCTGATGAATGGCGTGCTCCAGTCGTACTCTTTTCACTACTTCATGAATGCGCTCATCGGAAACCTCATCATGCATGGCCGCATACAATTCAAGGTTTTCCAAGCCTGTTAAATATGTATAAAATTCAGGGTTTTCTATGATAGCACCAACAGATGACAACGATTTGACAAACTCGTCATCTTGAGAATACCCATTGATCATGATTCGTCCGTTGTTTTTTTTCATCAAACCGACAATCAGTTTTATTAAGGTCGTTTTTCCAGACCCATTTGGCCCAAGTAAACCGACAATCTCTCCTTGTCCAATTTCAAACGAAATATCTTGTAAGATCATATGACGGCCAATTCGTTTATCGACTTTCTCTACTTTTAGAACAGCAGACTGCAAAGTAGTTCCTCCTTCTGATGTAAAGCCTACGGCGGCAACTAGGACCGCTCTTCCTGTAAAAAGTATATCACGCTAGACAAGCCATCCCATGAAAAAAAGGGCTGATCCAGTCAGCCCTTCCAGATTGTTGACAAAGGGCTAAAATGAACTTTATTTTAGC
>NZ_AMSH01000039.1 GCF_000300535.1 Bacillus xiamenensis | reverse complement strand
ACGGGACGTCTAGGACTGGCCCTGACCATTCGCCCAGCAGTTTTTGCTGCTGCTGTGGTGACAATAATTGCATCTGATCTAATGATTGATCTGGTGCTGACACCATTTGTTCAATCAAATAAAGGAAATATTCCTTCCACTTCTCAATTGACGGCTGTTGAAAGATAGCAGAGTTAAAATCAAACACAAGCTCAATCTGATCAGCAGATTCATTTCCAGTTAGGGTCAAGTCAAATTTGGCGATGTTCTCTTTGAATGGTTGTGGAACAATGTGAATTCCATCCATCGACAAATCACGGATATCTGCATTTTCCATCGAGAACACCACATCAAAGATTGGATGGCGGCTTGTGTCGCGCACCGTTTGTACTTGATCCACCAATTCTTCAAACGGGTACAGTTGATGTTCGTTTGCCTCTAATACAAGTTGATGAACTTTTGACGCAAATTCAGCAAATGTCTGCTGTCCCGCAGGCTTTGTTCTGAGTGCCAGCGTATTGACAAACATGCCGATCACAGATTGAATATCAGGATGAGTTCTGCCCACAACCGGAGAACCGATGATGATATCTTCCTGTCTCGAAAGCTTGCTTAAAAGTGTACTGTAGCAAGCAAGCAGCACTGTATACGTCGTACTGTTGAGCGATCTGACCAGCTCATCCAATTTCTCTTTAAGCGGGCCGTCGATCGAGAATGCGACGCGATCTCCTTCGAATGTCTGCACTTTTGGTCTTGGCAGGTCTTCAGGCAGTGCCAATACAGGCAGTTCTCCGTGTAATTGCTTCAGCCAGAACGCCTCATCAATTTCTTTTTGCGCAAGGGATTCCTCACTTTTTGACCAAACAGCATAATCCTTATATTGAACAGGTAATTCCTCTAGTTCGTCTCCTCGATACAAGCTCGAAAGTTCCTCAATTAAAATTCCGACAGACGCACCATCTGAAATAATGTGGTGCATATCAATCAGTAAATAACGGACATTGACGGAGACAGACACAAGCCCCACTCTGAGTAGAGGCGCTTTTTCTAAATCAAATGGACGGATAAAGTCATTCATTAGCTGCTGAATGTCTCGGCCATTCCCTTCGATTTTTTCAATGTCTACAGAGACATTTGGTTCAATCCGCTGAACAGGTGCACCCTGAACGAAATCAAAGCTCGTACGGAACGCTTCATGACGATGAACAAGCTGTTCAACGGCTTGTTCAAATCGTTTTTCATCAAATACGCCTTCAAGCTTTAAAGCGGCAGGCATATGATAGCTTTCAGCATCTGTCATTTTTTGCAGAACGAACAGTCTTTTCTGAGCAGATGTCACTGGATAAAAAGCCGCCTTTTCCGCTTTCTCCACTCGCTTGATTTCGGTTTGATCTGTTTGATCAACCGCAAGAGCAAACGCTTCTAATGTTGGTGATTCAAATAAAGTTTTCAGGGTGCATTCCACATTCATCTCTTCATACAGTCTGTTCAGCATTTTCATGCCGCGCAGCGAATGACCCCCGCATTCAAAGAAATGATCGTGTCTTCCGATTCTCGGCACTTCAAGAACTTCTTCCCAAATGTGTGCCAATATACGCTCTGTATCTGATTGAGGAGGGACGAATTCATTTGCTGTCTGCTCACTCAAATCAGGCACCGGTAAAGCCCGTCTATCTACCTTGCCGTTGCCTGTCAGCGGAAGCTCGTCTAATTGCATGAAGAAGGCTGGCACCATATAAACAGGCAGTTCACGTCCTGCTTGCTCACGTAAATCCGCTAGCGGAACAGCTCCGTCTGCTGTGAAATACGCACACAATGTATCATTTGACGCTGCAATTACAACAGCTTCCTTCACCTGTGGATGTTGCAGCAGCTGGTGCTCGATTTCTCCCAGTTCAATCCGCTGTCCTCGAATCTTCACTTGTTGATCCATTCGTCCAATGAATTCAATATCTCCATTTGACAGCCAGCGTGCTAAATCACCCGTTTTATACATGACCTCGCCAGATCGGAAAGGATTTGCTACAAACTTTTCGCTTGTTAGTTCTGGCCGGCGATAATACCCTTTTACCAGTCCATCACCAGCAACACAGAGCTCTCCTGCAACACCTGGCGGCTGCACATGTCCACATTCATCTACAATGTAAACAGCCGTTTGACTCACTGGCTTTCCAATGGGAATAGATAACGCCCGTTCATCTATTTGATTGACAGGATAATACGTTGTAAAAATCGTGCTTTCAGACGGCCCATACATATGAACAAGTTTGTTTTCCCCTACCGTTTCAAGCGCTGACGCAACATGAGGTACTGACGCGCGCTCTCCGCCAAACAGTACTTTTCTCACGTTCTTCAGGCTGTCCTTTTTCATATCAATCAGTAAGTGGAAAAGAGCCGTTGTGATCATTAAAATGCTGACTTCTTCCTTCTCAATCGCTCCAGAAAGCTCATTCATGTTTAAGATATTGTCCTTTGGCAGAACAATGAGTTTCGCTCCGTTCAATAAAGCCCCAAACACATCAAACATAAAGGCATCAAATACATAGTTTGAGATGCTCATCACCGTATCTTCGTGATGAATGGTGAGATAATTCGATTGCTTCACCGTCCTCAAAATGTTCCGGTGTGTCACCATGTTCCCTTTAGGCTTGCCTGTAGTACCAGATGTATAGGTCAAATTCGCCAAATCCTCAGGTGACACACCTATACCCGTATTGCTGTCTGACTGCTGATCAACAGCCTGATCTTCTGTTTCTATGATGGTCCCTTCAAAATCAGCCAGCACAGAACGATGACGCAGCACCTGATGCGTGAGCACAAACTGTGCACCGCTGTCTGTCAAAAAGTGCTTTACACGCTCATCAGGGAAGTCCGGATCAATTGGTACATAAACACCGCCAGCCTTTAGTACAGCTAGAACTGACATCACCATCTCATTGGACCGTTCAAAGAATAAAGCCGCTTTCATCCCTTTTTCAAAACCATGTTCTCGTAAATAATGAGCCAGCTGGTTGACTCTGTGATTCAGTTCTTGATAAGAAAGAACCACGTCTTTAAATTGCAGTGCAGGCTTATGCCCCTGTTGCTGCACCTGTGCTTCAAACTGCGTCACAATGGTTTCTTCCGCAGGATAAGGCGTAGGCAACGGGTTCCACATATTCAATTGATCCTCCGCCTCTTGTTCAGACAGTAAGCGGTACGATCGAATAGCTTCCTCCGGCATTTCAACTATCTGCTCCAGAAGATACACATAATGCTTGAGCATCTGCTCTGCTGTACTGCGTTTAAATAAAGCAGTACTGTAATCGAGAACGAAGGATACACCTTGACCTGACTCCATCGCTTGCAGTGTTAAATCAAATTTCGCAATATGGAAATTGGTTTCCTCGATTTCGACTTTCATCTCTCCAATATGCTGTGCTTTCGAATGATCCGGCGTCAGGGCAAAGACGGTATCAAACAATGGATGGCGGCTAAAATCTCTTTGCACATTCAGCTTTTCAAGCAGCCGCTCGAATGGGTATTGCTGATGTTCAAACGCCCGCATCGTCTTTTCCTTTACATGCTCAATCAACTGCGTCATTGTGCTGTTCGGATCAACCTCTGACCGCAAAGCCAGCGTCTGGACAAACATGCCGATCATATCATTCAGATCTGCATGCACACGTCCTGCTGTCGGTGTCCCGACGACGAATTCCTTTTGGCCTGTGTATTTCGCAAGCAGTGTATAGTAAGCAGAAAGCAGAACCGTATACAGCGTGGTGTGATGATTGACTGCAAGCTCTTGTAATCGGGCTTTTAACGTACCATCTATTTCTTTC
This sequence comes from Bacillus xiamenensis, assembly GCF_000300535.1. Lineage (GTDB taxonomy): Bacteria > Bacillota > Bacilli > Bacillales > Bacillaceae > Bacillus > Bacillus xiamenensis. Next base: position 28,488 of record NZ_AMSH01000039.1, on the reverse strand, counting down.
ATGACACGATCCCCTGTGAAAGACTGGACAGCTGGGCGCTGATAATCGGTGAGCAGCTGTAAAGCAGGAATTTCTCCCGAAAATTCTTGCAGCCAGAATGCTTCGTCCTTTTGGTCACCTTGATCTGCCTGATGCTCTTGCCAAACGGCATAATCCTGATATTGAAGCTTCAATGGCGCTTTCACCACTCCCTCGTAAGCATCTGACAACTCACGCAATATCAAATCAATCGAAAGACCATCTGAAATCAGGTGATGCATATCAAAAAAGAGAAGGTGCTCCTGATCATGTAAAGACTGAAGCCCAATCCGCAAAAGCGGCGCGCGCTCGAGGTCAAAAGGTCTGACAAATTGCTTCATGTTCTCTTCCATCGTGCTGCCTGTCAGCTGTTCCATTTGAAATGGGACTGATGAAGCGACCCGCTGACGAGGAACTCCTTTGATTGTATGAAAAGAAGTCCGCAGCATATCATGACGTGCGATCATTTTTTCAAAGGCGGCATCCAGCTTCTCTCGTTGCAGCGTTCCTCTTAACCTCACAACGGCAGGCATATGATATGCGGTACTCTGCTCCAATTGACTCACCATATAGACACGCTGCTGTGGTGGTGACAATGGATAATCGGCGGCAAGCGGCGCTTTCGGTATCACCACTTGAGAAGATCTTTCCGCTTGTTCAATATAGACAGCAAGTGCGGCAATCGTCTGCTGTTCAAATAAAACGGACAACGGCACCTCCACCTGAAAAGCTCGCTGAACATGCGTGAGAACTGTCATTGCTTTGAGCGAATGTCCGCCTCGATCAAAGAATGAGTCATACACACCAATGTTCTCTTGATCAAGAATTTCTTCCCACAAACGAACAAGCTTCGTTTCTATATCGTTTCTAGGCGCTACATAAACAGCACTAACAGCCTTGTCTCCTTTTAATGCGGCTAGCGCACGCCGATCGACTTTACCGCTGACTGTGAGTGGAAATGCATCGAGCTGTTTGAAATAAAGCGGCATCATGTAAGCTGGCAGCTGATGTTGAATAGCGGCTCGCAGCGTGTCCACTGAGAGGGCCTCTTGACGGGATTGATAATAAGCACTTAAAGCCTTCTCACCATCCGTTTCATCGACCACAAGTACGACAGCCTTAACGACGCCGTCTACCTGCTCCATCACAGCTTCAATTTCGCCCGTTTCTATACGGTAGCCCCTTATTTTCACTTGGTCATCCATTCTTCCAAGATAATCAATCGTGCCATCTGGAAGCCATCTGACTAAATCACCTGTGCGATACATCCGTTCATGAGGAACAAACGGGTCTGCTCTGAATACCTTCCCCGTCAATTCAGGCTGATTCACATAGCCGCGCCCAACACCTATGCCCGCAATGCATAGCTCTCCGGCCGCCCCGCGCACCTGCAATTGCTCATATTCATTTAAAATATACATCCGGTGATGACCTAGCGGCTTGCCAATCGAAATATAGCGCTGTTCAGACGATTCCTGCAGCTCACTTCGATCTATACGATGAACCGCCGCATCCACACACGTCTCTGTCGGACCATACACATTCCATAGAGCAAAATTCGGCTGGCTGATGCGAACAGCTTCAACTAAAGACAGCGCCGCTTTCGCAGGCAATGCTTCTCCCCCAATCAGCATGTGAGTGAGTGCAAGCCCATCCAAATCGGCTGCAAGTAAAAGCTGTACATGCGCTGGCGTTCCATCTGCCGCTTCAATTTGATGTTCTCTGTAATACGCAGCCAGCTGTACACCATTTCTTGTCGTTTCCCTTGGCACGATATGAAGCGTATGCCCAAATAAAAGTGCAGCAAAGATTTGTTTTACAGATGCATCGAAATGGAATGGTGCAAGAAGCGCCATTTGCAGCTGACTTGCTCCCTGATACACTTCGTGATGCAGTGCATGAACCAAATGATGCAGCTGAAGATGCTCAATCATGACACCCTTCGGCTTTCCCGTTGTACCCGATGTATAAATCATATAAGCCAAATCCTTTGATTCCGTCTGATTGAAAAGGTCTGGCAGCGAGCAATCATCTAATAACACATGCTGCTGGACGATCATTTTCTCCTTGAAGGATGGGTACTGCTGAGCTAACGACTCCTCTGTTAAAACAATAGAAGCACCCGAATCCTCCACAATGAAGTGAATACGTTCCTCAGGTAATGCCGGATCGATTGGTACATATGCTCCGCCAGCCTTTAATATGCCAAAAATAGCTACCATCGCATCCGCCGTCCGGTTCATTAAAACTGCAACGGGTACATCACGAGAAACACCTTTCATTTGTAAAAAACGTGCCAGCTTGTCAGCCTGTTGATACAGCTCTCCATAAGTGAGCGTTCCATTTTCCGCTACCACGGCTGCCTGATCTGCATGCTTTTTTGCTGTCTCATCAAATAAGTGGTGAACCGGCTTCGCTACTGGTAATTCAAATGAATCTCCCACAGACTCAGATAATTGAAGCAATTCGCTTTGTTCATCTGCTGACAATAGAGGCAATGTCCCGATGAGCTGCTCAGGCTGAGAAACCGCCGCTTCTAGTAAGATCGTGAATCGATCAAACATCTGACTCATCTCATCTTCACTAAATAAATCGGTACGGTAATCAAAATCAATGGTCAATGTATCTGTATCCCAGCGGTCTTTCACATGAATCGAAATGTCATTCATGCCGCTTCCACTAAAAATAGGCTCAGTAATGAAGGACAGATTCTCTTTTTTCTGCCATTTCATGACCTGATATTCTAAAGAAATATCAAAAAGACGTCCTGTAAACCCTTCTCTTTCCCGCAAATCATTCATGAGCAGATTGTAAGGATATTTTTGATGACGCAATATCTTCATCTGATCCGCCATGACCTGCTTCACGAAATCAAGAAAGGATTGTGACCCATTCACAGATGCCCGCATCGGGATGGTGGAAACAAACATACCAATCATCTTTTTTTCTTTTGCATTCGTTCGGTTGCCCATAAAGGTTCCAAGGACAACATCCTCCATGCCGCTAAATCGGTGTAAATAAATATAAACAGTGGACATAAACATAGAAAGCATACTGACTTTCTGTTCTTCACAAAAAGCACGAAGCTTTTCCTTCAAAGAAGCTGGAATATCCCCCGAGAACCGCTCCGCATGTAAGCTCATCTCGTATCCCTTATGCGGTGTTAAAGAAGCGAATTCTGGGATATCGGCAAATTGCTCGTTCCAAAAACTTCGGTCTTTCTGAAAACGTTTAGAAGATTCATAGGTTTGCTCACTCATAATATGATCAACAAAAGAAATATCCTCAACTGGAGAGATGTCTACCCCCTGCAGCATGTCATGATATAAATCGATGATGCGGTTTCCCATCAGAATAATTGAAATACCGTCAGCCACAATATGATGTGCCTTACAGAACAGCCAGCATTCTTGCTCACTGATTTGAAAGACCGTAAATTCAATCAACGAACTGTCAATCAACGCCATCGGCTCACGGATTTGCTCGTTCGCCCATGTCCTTACTTCCTCTTCACTCCATCCTTTCACCAGGCGTATCGGCTGCTTTTCATATGGCTTGATATATTGAACAGGCTCCTCCTGCTCGTTTTGATACACCAGCCTTAAACGAAGAGAGTCAGTTTGACGAATGTACTCTTGAAGCACATCAACAACCAAAGAAGGATTTAGACCTGATACCGACCTTAATCTGGCAAACCCACCCAAATTAGAAATACTTGTACCTGGATAAAATCTTTCTGTATAGAATACTCGCTTTTGTGCATGTGTTAAGGGGTAATAAACTGTACTCATTCTCATCCTCCGCTCTTCTATGTTTTCTACACCAATACGATCCCCTTTACCCTCTATATCAAAAGAACCAAGTCTATTTCATTAAAATAGACGAAATGACAGAAAAGGAGCCCACCCCGAATAAAACGGAGGGACTCCCATTTTGATTCGGTAGCCTGCCGACCATAGCAAAAAAAGAAACATTTACCTTAGGACATGGCTTTGCGTCTCTATGTTTCCATAGATTTGCCTTTTTCTTCTTTTCTTTTAGATATTTTCTATTTACGTACACTTTATATGAAAATATTGTTTTTTTCACCGAAAAATGGGTGTAAAGATTCATGCGTTATACCGAAGGAATCACATCATAATTTACGATATTTACCGAAATTAACTAATAATAGTTGCGCTTCACCGAAAATAAATGACAAAATACCGCAAAAATTTCATGTTTCCCCTTAATTTTTGCAAATATGACCGAAAATGTAGGAGAGAGGTCTCCTCTCGTGCTCCGCATTTTCTTAAACCTTAAGAACTATATTCCCTAAAACTCTGAATATTTTTACCATAAAAACAACAAAACAAGGAGCTGCCATTTCAAATGACAGCTCCTTGTTTCTTCATTATATTTACATCACCTTAGACAAGCCAATCGTTTTCTCAATAATTAGCAACGCAATGATAGAAATGATAATAAATATGACAGATATCGCATTGACACTAGGATCAAAGGTTTGCTCAATATAATTAAACGTCCTCACTGGAATCGTAATGGTTTGGGGAGAAGAGACGAATAAACTAATCGATATTTCCCCAAATGACGTAACAGCTGAAAACACCCCGCCTGCGATGATTCCTGGCTTGATCAAAGGCAGCGTGACGCGAAAGAATGTGCGTATTGGCCCTGCACCAAGATTCATAGAAGCTAGCTCGAGACGTGGATCAAGATTTGACACACTGACCCCCACCGTTCGAACCACATAAGGAAAACCAATGATGACGTGACCAATGACTAGCGCCCACAAAGACCCTGTAAAGCCCATAGCCGTAAACAAATAAAGCATAGCAATCCCTAGTACGACCTGAGGAATCATGAGAGGCGACAAAATAAAGGCTTGAATAGCCTCCTTCCCCTTAAAAGAAAGCCTCGCTAAAGCATAAGAAGCCATCGTTCCTAAAAGAACGGTAAGCGGCGTCACAATCACTAGCAGAATCACACTGATGCGCAAAGATTCCATCCATTCCGGGTTTGACACGACCTCATGAAACCAACGAACAGAGAACGAAGTCGGCGGAAATTCAGGAAAGGCATTCGGACTAAAAGCAGAAAGGACAATGACAAGAACAGGTATAGTTAAAAAAAGATACACCAGTAAGCCAGAGGTCCAAATCAGGATCGAAAGCAAGCGGTCTCCTACTGACTTTTTACGCATGCATCCTCGCCTCCCAACGCTTCAATAGATAGCTTAATAGACTAACCACCGCGAGTACACAAACCAATAACGTAAAGGACATAGCCGCTGCAAGAGGCAAGTTATATACCTGCATGACCTGCTGATAAATAGACAGAGGCAGCAGCGGCTGCATCCGTCCGCCGACTAACAGCGGGGTAATATAGCTCCCAGCTGCTAATGAGAAGACAATAATGGCTCCAGTGATCATTCCTGGAATGGTCAGTGGTAAAGTCACATGTAAAAAAGTCCGGATACGTCCTGCCCCAAGACTCATAGAAGCCGGCCTTAAATGACGATCCATATCGGTTAAGCTCGTTGCAATAGGCAGTACCGCAAAAGGAAGCATCACTTGAACATACGCAATAATCACCGCATTCATATTCCACAGCATCGATAACGGCTGCTTAATCACATGTAAATCTAATAACATGCCATTGATCAGGCCATTTTGGGAGAGAAGAACGATCCATGCAAATGTCCGAATGACAACACTTGTCAAAAGCGGCGATACAAGTAAGATATAGAAAAATGCTCGCAGTCGTGGGTTAGGTGCCTTGACTAGCACATAAGCTGCGGGATATGCCATCAATAAACAAATCACCGTTGTCTGTAGTGCCACCCATACTGTACTTCCAATTGCTTTCACATATGCATCTGTCGTAAACACATGTATATATTGAGACAAACTATAGGTTTGTAATGTATTCATCATCGAATCAACATCACGAAAACTAAGGACAAGCATCATCACAAGCGGAGCAAGAAGGAATACAACCAGAAACAAACAAGCTGGCAGCAGCATAAACCAATGGAATCGTTGATTCTTTTTTTTGATTCGCATCACGTATGCACCTTCGAATCTAAGAACACGATATCTTCAGGCTGCCAATGAATATGCACGGTTTCTCCAACTTCAGGCAGATGAGGAAATGCTGCATCTGATGCATGGACAATGATTTCACCTTTATCAAGCCGCACAACCAAACGTAAAGAGTGCCCGATATAACTAACATCCGCTAAAACCCCTGTGACATGGTTTGGCTGAGCTTCCTCCCGCACAGAAGATATGCTGATTCTCTCAGGACGCAGCATGAGTAAATGCTTCTTTCTCTTCTCTTTATCCCCCTCAGCCTTCAACTGGACAGGCTGCCCGTTTGACTGAGTGAAATGTGGAACAATATACGTGGAACTAGCTTCATCATACTCCGCCTCAAATAGATTGACCTGCCCGATAAATTCAGCGACAAATCGATTATTTGGCTGGCGATATACCTCTAAAGGCGTCCCAATCTGCTGAATTCTTCCCTCACCTAATATCCCAATTCGGTCTGAGAGACTTAAAGCTTCTTCCTGATCATGAGTCACGAGAATGGTCGTAATTCCTACATTTCGTTGAATATTTCGAAGCTCCGACTGCATATTTTTTCTTAGCTTTGCATCTAGGTTACTAAGCGGTTCATCCAGAAGGAGAACGGACGGCTGAATGGCAAGCGCCCGGGCAATTGCCACCCGCTGCTGCTGACCACCACTTAATTGGTGCGGCATACGTTTGGCAAACGAGTCTAATTGAACAAGCGACAAACTCTCCATGACCTTTTGCTTGATTTCCGCCTTCTTTTTCTTTTGAACCTTTAACCCGTATGCCACATTATCAAATACGGTGAGATGTGGGAAAAGTGCATAGCTTTGAAACACCATGCCTGTTTTCCTTTGATAAGGCGGTAAAGTCGTCACATCCTGATCACCAATATAGACGACGCCTTTTGTCGGTTCTAAAAACCCGCCAATGATATTGAGTAAAGTTGATTTTCCACAGCCACTAGGACCAAGAAGGGAGAAAAACTCTCCCTCTTTCACCGTAAGACTGACATCACGAAGAGCAATCTGTTCGCCGAAATGCTGGCTGATATGTTCTAAATTGATTCCACTCATGCGATCACCTATTTTCCTCCACCTAAAACTTCGTTCCAGCGATTTGTCCACTGACCAAGCTCCGAAGTCGCTGTTTCGTAATCTACCCAAGTCAGCTTGCTATAATAATTCTCGCCAACCTTCACTTTCCCCTTAATCTTGTCCCCATATTTCACATCAGAATTCGACATGCCATAGTAAGATTTTTCAGAGAAAACCTCCTGAGCTTCTTCTCCACTTAAGTAGTTTAATAGCTTATAAGCCGCGTCCTCATGCTGACTTCCCTTCGTTAACGCCCAGCTCGCTACAGCTGCTACAGCGCCTTCTTTCGGATAAGAGAACCCAATATTCATTCCTTCTTCTTCAAGTGCAAATGCTCGACCATCCCAATACGGAACTGCCGTAACGTCACCACGTTCTAACAACGTTTGAATAGACCCTGGGTTATCTGGAAAAGCAGCTACATGCCCTTTTAATTGTGCTAGACTTTTAAATGCTTTATCAATATCCTTCGGGTTTGATTCTGTCCCTCCTTGAGCGTGGACAAGTGCAGAGAAAAATTGCAAGCCAGCTGCATAGGTCGGAGAAGAAATAGCTATCTTCCCTTTCAGCTGATTGCTCCATAGGTCTGTCCAGCTGTTCGGTTCCTGCTTGACAAGGTCTTTTCTATAAGCGATCCCTAGCTGCCCCATACTAAAGCCTGCTGCATATTGTTTTCCATCAACAGTGAGTTTCTTTTGAACAGAACGATAAAGCTTCTTCACATTCGGTGCTTTATTTTCGTCAATAGGCGAAAGAACGTTTGCTGCAATCCCTCTTTGAATCGTATCAGGCTGTAAAATAAGCAGATCATACGGTGGATTCTTACCATTTGATGCTTTTAATTTTGTAAACCATTCAGAATCTGCTCCAGAGACCGTTTGAACTTTAATTCCTGTATCTTTTTCAAATTTTTCAAGGATTGGCTTGATATTCTTTTCCCAATCCCCGCCATAGACACCAACGATCACAGTTTGCTGTTGTTTACTTTGATCCTGCCCGTTCCCACCGCATGCCGCCAGCAGTAAAACCATTGATAAAATCCCTGCAAATATAGTGATTAATCTTCTGTTCATGATTCATTTCCCCCTTTTTGTTGGTTCAATTGACGAAGTGCCTGAATAATATCCATCTTTGTTAACGGTTCATGTCTATGACTGAAATGGGAGTGAACCGCATGTTTATAGTGCGTACGTTCATTCGCTGGGTATGAACGTAGCTGCACAGCAAGCTCACTGCTGGCTTCGTCCGTCCATACCTTCTCATAAACTGCTCTTTGCTCTCCAAAATCCCATAAGGCAGCCTCGGCATCATTCACCCTTTCGCGAAGCCTGCTGGTCTGCTCTTCGTCGATCTTCCATTCATTATGGTCTAGATAGACTTTGACGCCATATTGCTGCAGTGCTCTTTCTTCACTTAAAAGCCCTGCTTCCACTTCCTGAAGGACTTTTTCTTTCTTCCTAGCAAATGGATTCCCCCAGCCGCCTCCGCTTGGTGAAATCAATTGAACAATATCGCCTTTTTCAAGTCGCATGACATCAATTTTTGGCTGGTCTTGTTTTTCCCCATTTGGTTTGGTCAGTTTTACCTCACCAACTGCTCCTGCTTTGCCGCCCATTAATCCCCAAGGCTGAAACTTCATTCGTTCCATTCCTCGTGCTGTCACCATAGATTCAGGCTTGATCATTTCAAATGCTAAGCCAATTGCATGTCCTCCTCTATATTCCCCCGCTCCACCTGTGTTCGGCAGCAGCTCATATCGGTGTACATGGATATCAATATGCTGTTCCAAGCTCTCAATCGGTGTATTCTTTAAAAAGCCTGACGAATGATCAATGCCATCTACTCCATCCGTCCCTTTTTGAGCACCACCGCCTCCGCCTAACGGTTCGACAACAGACATTTTCCTGCCTCCTGTTTGATCATCAGGAACAGAGAGAACAACAATGGCAGATTGACCTGCACCTGCTGCTGGCACTGCCTCAGGCAACAGCTTGCCAATAGCTCCTAGCACGACATTGTACAGCCTCATTGTAATGGAATGCCGAATACCGACAGAAGCTGGATACTCTGGATGCACAAGCGTTCCTTTAGGAGAAATCACGTTTATCGGATACGTAATACCACCATTAATCGGAATAAATGGATCTTTGCTAATAATGTAATTAATTAATCCTTGATATAAAAAGGAATGCTTTTGACCATTGGTGACAAGATTAAAGGCCGTCTTTACTTGCGGGTCACACTCTGAGAAATCCAGTGTCAGCTGTTTCCCTTTGACCGTCAGCTTGATTTTTAATCGGATCGGCACGTCAGAAATCATATCATCATCTAAGTAATCGGCAAATTCACTCGTTCCATCTGGAATGGCTTCAATTACTTTTCCTGCACGATCTTCGGCTTGCTTGAGCAGGTCCATCATTCCTTGTTTCACTTCGTTCTTTCCAAATTTCTCAATCATTTCTTTTAATCGAACATCTGCTGTATTGACTGCTGCAATCATCGCATTGATATCCCCATCATTTAAATGACTGGCCCGGCTGTTGGCTCTTAAAAAAGTCCGAACCACCTGATTCTCTTTTCCGCCTTCATAAATTTTCACTGGCGGAATTCTTAATCCTTCTTGATGAACATCGGTTGCAGTCGGAGAAATACTTGAAGGCACAAGGCCCCCAACATCACTTACATGGACAAAAGACCAAGCATAGCTCACAATTTCATCTTCTATAAAAATAGGTTTTATGATATGAACATCTGGCAGATGAGTCGCTAAACCGTCTGTAGTATAAGGATCATTTGTGATGATAATATCTCCAGGCTGCATCGGTCCGCTTTCTTCAATCGCCTTTTTGAGACTCAGCCCTAAAAAGATCGTCACACCGACTGTCTTCGGATAGACAAAGAAATCTCCAGAAGGCGTGGCTAATGCTGTCGCAAAATCAGCAGATTCTTTTACAAATGTCGTAAATGACGTCCGCTCAATGACATGTCCCATACCTGATGCAATCGCATTAAAATAACTGCGCATCATCTCAAGCTTTGCTGGATCAGTTCTCATGTAAAACTGCCTCCCTAGAAATCACTAAGTTTCCTGAATGGTCTATGTTGCCGGACCATTTTGGCAAAATCAATGTTGTCGTATCATCTTGCTCAATGATGGCAGGTCCTTTCACAACAGCACCTAATGACAAAGTACTCCGATTGTAAACAGATGCTTCGTACTCTTTTTCTTCTATAAAGATTCGTCTGTATGATTGTGGTATTAAAGGCTGTCCGCTGCTTTCATCACCAGGAGAAAAAGGCAGTGGAGGCGTTTCACCTATAACCCGAACTCGCAAATGAGTAAATTCAATGTTCGCCAGATCATCTCTATGGCCATATTGACGCTCATGCAGGTTGTGGAAAGCTTCAATCAGGTGATAGACGTCTTGTTCCTGCTTTAGCCACTCCACCGATAATGGCAATTCAATCTCAAATGCCTGTCCTTGATAGCGGGCATCTGCTAATAACAAAATGGACGTTTGTTTGATATGTTGAATGTTTTGCTGGCTGAACCAATCCGTTGCTTTGCGAGAAAGCATTTCATAATCTTGTTTTAATTCGTCAATCGTATAGTCTTGTAAGCAGATTTTCTTAGACAACACAGCATCATGGATAAAATCGGCTGTAAGTGCACCTAGCGCACATAATGTTCCTGGACTTGGAGGGACGACCACATTTTTTGCATGAATTTCTCTCGCAAGGAAATTCGCAACAACAGGCCCTGCCCCGCCAAATGCCAACAAACTAAAATCTCTAGGATCAAATCCTTGCTGCTCCATGACATTGCTTAGTTCCGTGTACATATTGGCAACAGCCACTTGAATCAACTGGTCAGCCGCCTGTTCGACCGTTTTATGAAGCTGATCAGCAATTGGTTGAAAGGCTATTTCCGCTGCAGACCGCCGCAATTGTAAATGTCCTCCGGCAAACCGATCTTGATTGAGATAACCGCATATGAGAAATGCATCGGTTAAAGCAGCTTTTTTCCCCTTTCCATACGAAGCAGGTCCAGGCTGCGAGCCAACTGATTCCGGTCCTGCTTTAAGAAGCCCGCCTTGGTCAAGCCATGCGACAGAACCTCCGCCAGCCCCTATCGAATACATTGCAACAGATGGAAGAATGATCGGAAATCCTGAAATCTGATTCGATTGAGCCATTGTAGGCTGCCCATTTTGAATGATCGAGATATCTGCACTTGTGCCACCAACATCAAACGTAATTAAATTGGGTTCATTTGCAGAAGTTGCAATTCTCGCCGCACCAATTACACCAGCTGCCGGGCCAGAAAAAAGGGTTTTAACGGGTGAAGTGGCTGCACTTTCTGCATCCATTAACCCACCATTTGATTGGGTAATGTATGGAGAAATTGGTACACCTTCTTGTTTCAAGCGACTTTTCAAGGTTTGTAAATACTGTTTCACCTTTGGTTGAATGTACAAATTAACAACAGACATCACTGTCCGCTCATATTCCCTCATTTGGGGCCATAGTTCAGATGAAGTCAGGACTTCTAACTGCGGGTAATGGTGATTGATATAGGCTTTTGCTTGTAATTCATGAACTGGATTTTGATAACTATGTAAAAAAGAAATGACAATACCTGCTAGCTTTTTAGACATGACCTGCTGGACAGCATCATCTAATTGCTGCAGATGGAGAGGTTTTTTGATCGAACCATCGTGTATCAACCTTTCAGAAATTGGATATACATGCTTCCGTGGTATCAATGGTTCTGGCAATCGAGAATTGAAATCATAAGGGATGGGTAGACGTAAACGCTGTAATGACAAAATATCTTGAAAACCTTCCGTCACAAAAAGGGCTAAATCTGCTCCCTTTCTCTGCAATAATGTATTAAGACCTATTGTCATCCCGTGTACAAGATATTGGATTTTGGATAAATCGACACCTCTTTCTTTTAGAAGATTCAGCCCATTGATAATTCCTTGAGCTGGGTCATCTGTCACTGTAGGTGTCTTGAGTTCAGTCAGCTCCCCTGTTGCTTCATTCATCAGCGATAAATCAGTAAATGTTCCACCTATGTCTATTCCGAGCCGATAAGAGACATCCGCCATTTGTACTTCCCTCCTGCAATGTAAATGGAATCATATTTTGATAAATTACAACATTTTTTTGATATTTGACTCCATATTATTAAAGCATATCGGTCTAGTCAATTTTATTTTTCTAAAATTTCTGTGTGTTAAAATCTTGAAATTAGCCCAAAAACCAATGATAAAGCCGTTCTGCATCAGCATAATCATTTTATGAGCTGCAAAATTAAAATTTTTATGCTTTCTATCCAAATATGAAATGGGGAAAAACGGTAAAAAACGTTTTTCGAATTTTAAAAGACGTTTTTTCAAAACGAGGAGAAATTGGTAAGTAATTCTGCTATACTCTGTTTACAAAATACGCAAAAAAGAAAGAGAGCCAGCATCTATGAAACTTCTTAAAACCATTCTCCTGCTTTTATTGATAGTCATTGGTGTAGCAACAGGCTATATCCAGCTGGAGCAAAGTAAACAAGAGACAACAAACTCTTCTTATGACAAAACCATTCACTTTCCATCAGATCGTTATCCAGAAACAGCCAAGCACATAGAAGAGGCAATTGATGAAGGTCATTCTTCCATTTGTACGATTGATCGAGAAAATAGTGATGAGCAGAGAGACCGATCACTGCATGGCATCCCAACAAAGCATGGATATGATCGAGACGAATGGCCAATGGCAATGTGTAAAGAAGGAGGAACAGGCGCTTCTGTGAAATATGTGCGTCCATCAGATAACAGAGGCGCAGGCTCTTGGGTAAGTCATCAATTATCCGATGATCCTGATGGCACAAGAATCCAATTTATTATTGATTAGCACCATTTTTATCTTCTGTATCAAAAAAATTTCGTGTAAGTGCATGCAGGTATATCAAACATTTTTTTTATGCCGATAATCCTTAAGGAGGGATACCCTACCTTATACCTAAAGGAGTCAAAAAGCATGCAGAAAAAGGGAAAACTGAGGCTTGGTGCCAAAATAATGCTGATCTTTTTAACTGTGCTCATCGTATTTTCAGCGGTTGTTGGTTATGTGGTGAATCGCGAAATGACAGAGAACATTAAGCAAATGGCCACAGAAAAAGCAAAAGGTGATTTAAAACTAGGCTACGCTTATTTAAACGAAAAGATTGCGGGCTCATGGCAGATAAAAGATGACAAGCTTTACAAAGGCGATACGAAAATCAATGACTCTAACGCATTGGTTGATCAATTAGCTAAATATACTGGTGATACAATCACGATTTTCCAAGGAAATACCCGTGTTGCCACGAATGTCATGTTAAACGGAAAACGAGCTGTAGGGACAGAAGTCTCACCTGAAGTCAAAGCCGCTGTTTTAGATAAAGGAGAACATTATTACGGCACAGCAAATGTTGCGGGGAAAGACTACCAAACGGCTTATATGCCAATCAAAAATGATTCAGGTGAAACGATTGGTATTTTTTACACCGGTGCCAATCAAAGCATGATTTCACAAATGCTTCAGTCGTTCTTTATTCAATTTCTCATTGTCCTGCTGCTAAGTTTAATTGTTTCAGTTATCATTATTTCTATTTTCACAAAGCGGATTCAGAAACGCCTCAAACACATGGCATCTGCTATTAAGAGTGCGGGAGAAGGAAATTTGACAATCAATGTGACAGATCACACAGGGGATGAACTTTCTGAACTAGCCGATCATTTTAATAAGATGCGGGAGAAATTAAATCAAACCATTTTAAATGTCATGAAAACATCTGAATTAGTGGCCACCTCTTCAGAACAGCTTTCAGCTAGCGCAGAAGAAACGAGTGCAGCATCAGAAAAAATCACTCACACCATTCAAGAGGTTGCGCAATCGTCTGAACAGCAAGCCCTTCAAATGACAGCAAGTGAACACACGATGAGACAAGTATCAAACGAACTTGAAAATATCACTGAAAATGCGGGAGAAATGGCGACAAGAAGTCAATTCGCACAAGAAATGGCCCAAAAAGGGGTACAGAATATTGGTGAAGTCAACTCACAAATGACATCAATTGCAAAATCAATTGAAGAAAATGGCACAGCGATTCAAGCGCTGGAAACACGTTCAGTCGAAATTGATCATATTTCCAAAGTCATTACAGACATCGCCAACCAAACAAACCTTCTTGCTCTTAATGCGGCTATTGAGGCAGCACGAGCAGGTGAACACGGAAAAGGTTTTGCCGTTGTGGCAGACGAAGTAAGAAAGCTTGCAGAAGAATCTCAAACGTCATCCAACATGATTTCTCACCTCATTTCTGAAATTCAAAAAGAGATGAATCATTCGACGAGTGCAATCAAACGAGTGAGAGAGGAAGCGGCTCAAGGAGCTGTTCTTATTTCTCATACAGAGGAATCATTTATTGATATTCAGCGGTCAATGAGGGAAATGGCAGATGGCATTAAACATTTATCAAGTGCATCACAAAAAATCGCAGCTTATACAACTGATGCGAAACAGTCCTTTGCCTCTATCACAGAAGGCGTTAAACTGACGAGCGAACATTCACAGCAAGTAGCCGGTTTAACAGAAGAACAATTTGCAGCAATGGAAGAAGTAACAGCTTCATCAGAAGCTCTTGCCCATTTAGCAGGAGACTTACAAGAAATGGTGTCACAATTTCACATCTAGATCCCTCAACACAGGAGCGCAAGACGGCGACAATCGTCTTGCTGCCTAACATTCTCTTCAAGAATCTTTTCTTTCAAACATTCACCTTTCGACGTTAACGCTAGCTAACAACATCCATTAATAAAGGAGTTTGATATGATGAATGATTTAAACAAAACCTATTCCCTCTCTATTTCTTATCATCAAATCACGGTATACACAGGAAGCGAAACACCACCTGTTATTGATTGGACAGATGATGCGATTCAACAAGGATTCGCAACTGGAGATCAAGGAATTTCCTTTGAAGGCATTAACAACGGAAAGGCTTCTATTGTCGTGACATTAAATAGCCATGAGACTCCATCTTCCGTCGATAGAGCCATCACAGTGCCATTTACACATA
Organism: Bacillus xiamenensis; assembly: GCF_000300535.1. Classification (GTDB taxonomy): domain Bacteria; phylum Bacillota; class Bacilli; order Bacillales; family Bacillaceae; genus Bacillus; species Bacillus xiamenensis. The sequence goes on along the minus strand of NZ_AMSH01000039.1, from coordinate 13,174 downwards.
CAAGCGGCCACGTTTATCTTACAAGCGTCATGGCACAGGTACTGTCTTTCTCCATACCAAAAGGAGACTATCAGCTCACCTGCTATTATACCTCTCAACAACCTGATCAAGATCTCTATTGCTTTGATTTTCGGAGTGCGTAAGTCACAATTTGTCGTACTGATCAAACCACTTTTCCGCAAAATCTACCGATTCTCTCATCGGCAGTAAATACGAATGGGCGAGCCCGATTTGACCATGATGATGAGTACATCCTGAATGTAAAAAATCACGACCAATTTCTTCAAATAATTCTTCTCTTGTAATGATATCTGGATACTCTTTCCATACTCTCCACCCTTTTTCTAACATAGGAGCCCCTCGAGTCATGAGGTCTTGCTGAGGAATTCGATATTCAGCTAGGTGGAAGGCTGTATGGCTCTCAAATGACGTACCAGCCAATAGTACGTTTGCATCAAGATCGTACATACGTCCAAGAGGCGAGGCTTCTCCTAAACCATAAGCAAGCCTATGGTGTTTCAAAATGTCATGTTTCTTTTTCCCCCAGGCTGTGAAAGAAAAATGAGGATGATTACTTCTCTCTACGCCTGGGTATTTCCAAAATGTTTCTGCTATCTTTCCCATTGCTGTTGGAGCCGTGTAGGCCGGATCAAATGCAGGCATCGTATCTTTGATCGATTTCCACCAAGAATAAGGAACAGGCGGATCAATCCAATCAGCGGGATCAGACAGCTCTAACGTTTGTGCCGGCATAATCAGTGTGCCTTCTTCTGTTAAGGTTTCCATTAATGCTTGTATGACGGCTACAGCACCCCCATTCACCCAGCCCATAGATGATAAGGATGAGTGGACACATAAGATCATGCCCTTCTTCACACCAAGTTGAACCAAGTCTGCTTTGATTCTTTCCTTTGTGATCGGTTCAGCTTGATTTTCGATTAATTTTCGCATCGTTTATTTCCTCCTGCGTCTCTTCTATTACTGATGAATGAGACGTTTAACCGCGATCGACAATTTATAATTTGCGTAATTTGTTAGCTCCGTTAAAAACTGATCAAGCTCATCATGACTGGAGAAATGTCCTTCGGCCATATAACAGCCGTCTCCACTTATTTTAAACAGGTTCTTGATTTCTTCCTTTTGGTGAAGAAACGACAGGAGCAGTTCGTGATGATGGATTTTGGTATAGAGCTGCATAAATGTCTGAATGGTCTGCTGTGTCCGCCAGTCAATCGAAATGGTATAGGCTTCAATGACACCTTCTTCTTCTAGCTTTAACACACGATTTGCAACTGCTTGACCGGTTAAATGAACTTTTTCACCAAGTGCTTTCATCGTCAATCGACTATTCTTTGAGAGTTCATTTAAAATGGCCATATCTGTTTGGTCTAGCATTGGATCACCACTTTCAAAAATCAAGTCCTTCTGCTGAAAGACTTTCATCCCCCTCTGTCACATGAGGCTCTTTTAATATACTGTAAAATTACTTAGAAAAAAAGGAGGCCTTTTTGATGAAAATAACGCTCATTCGTCAAGCTACTTTATACCTTCAATATGGTCAATCCACTTTCTTGATTGATCCATTTTTAGCAAGAAAGGGAACATATCCGCCGTTTCCTCATACAGCCAATCAACATTTAAACAATCCAATTGTCGAGCTGCCTGCAAACATTGATTTGGACAAGATGTTACAGCCGGATGCTGTCCTGCTCACTCATTTACACGTGGATCACTTTGACGACGAAGCAAAAAAGAAATTAGCTCAAGAGCTGCCTATTTATACTCAATCGGAGAAAGATCGAAAAGAAGTCGAAGAAGCTGGCTTTCAGCATGTCACATGTATTGAAGATGAAATCAATATTTTGGGTGTTCATATTAAACGTACAGGCGGACAGCATGGGACAGGTGATACCGCAAAACGGATGGGACAAGTGAGCGGTTTTGTTTTCTCTCACCTGGATGAGCCCACTCTTTATATTGCAGGTGATACCATTTGGTGTGATGAGCCGAAAGAAGTTGTGAATACATGTCAGCCAGATGTTATTGTGGTCAATAGTGGGGCTGCCCAATTTCTAGAGGGCGATCCGATTACAATGACAAAGGAAGAGGTCGTGGACATTCACTATTCCCAGCCAAATGCTCAAATTGTCGCCTGTCATCTTGAGGCTGTGAATCATTGTTTATTAACAAGAGCTGCATTAAAAGCTTACATTCAAGAACATCATGCAGAACAATCTATTTTTGTCCCTAATGATGGTGAGACCCTGACCTTTTAAAAAGGCTCTATAAACAATAAAAAAACCGGCACCTCGCTGCCGGTTTCATCATTATGGTCGATGGTGCTGTGGTTTTTTCAGCAATGGAACAAACCCGTTATTTTTTAAGTGATTGTAATGTTCATCCATTCGTTTCGTGATATGCGTGCCTTGTTCCTTTGTTAACACACCATATTGAACATATTTCTTAATCACTTCTTTTCGTTTAGAAAGAATTTGCTGCTCAAGCACTTCAATTTGTTTTTGTTGTTCTGTCGTTAATTTTACTTGCTGCGTGACCGGACGCTTTTCCATTTGGGGTGTTTCGCCATGAGCTGTCTCCACTTGAAAGCCAAATAATAACAGCATCATAGATAACATGATGAAGACTCTTCTTTTTTTCATCTCTGTGTTCCCTCCTTTATTGAATGTTATTTTGCACGCACTTTCCTTTTTTATACATTATTTCACGTCATCAAATTGAGCATAATATTCTTACTTTTTTGCTTTTCGTCTGAAAACGTTGTCCTAACTGAAAAAGCGTGCTATGTTTTGTTTTGTATAAAAAATAGAGGAGGATTCTTAAATGAGTCGTTTTTATCATAGAAAACCTATATGGGTGCTGCTTGTTGCGTCTGCTCTCATGCTTGTCATGTCTGCTTGCAGTCAATCAGGCTCATCTCAGTCTGGAGAATCAAAGTGGGATCAGATTCAAAAGAAAGGAAAAATCGTGGTTGCTACTTCAGGCACCCTTTATCCTACGTCATACCATGATACATCTAACGGCAAGGATCAATTGACTGGCTATGAAGTTGAAGTTGTCAAAGAAGCCTTTAAACGCCTTGACGTGAAAGTAGAATTTAAAGAAATGGGCTATGATGGTATGCTGAGCGCCATTAATTCTGGTCAAGTGGATGCCGCTGCAAATGATATCGACATCACAGATGACAGGAAGGATAAGTTCGCCTTTTCGACTCCTTATAAATATTCCTACGGAACGGCTATCGTACGGAAAGATGATTTGTCTGGTATTAAGACACTAAAGGATTTAAAAGGAAAGAAAGCAGCTGGTGCTGCAACAACGATTTATATGGATGTCGCTCGTAAATACGGTGCAAAAGAAGTCATTTATGATAATGCCACAAACGAGCAATACTTAAAGGATGTCGCGAACGGCCGAACAGATGTCATTCTGAATGACTACTACTTGCAAACACTCGCTCTTGCTGCATTCCCTAAATTAAATATTACGATTCACCCTGACTTAAAATACATGCCAAATGAACAAGGGTTTGTCATGAAAAAAGACAATACAGAGCTTCAGAAAGAATTGAATCGTGTCTTAAAAGACATGAAAAACGACGGAACAATGAAAAAGATTTCAGAGAAATTCTTTAATCATGCTGACGTCTCAAAAAAAATTGATGTTGATGTCGAAGATGTCGACATTTCTAAATAAGGAGCCGCAGCCGTGGGAGATATTCATTTCGAATATATCTTTAATCCTGCACTAGCAAAGGCGTCGTTTCCATTTGTCATGAAAGGCATCTGGCTGACGCTGCTCATTTCCTTTGTGAGCATGTTTTTTGGAACCATTCTCGGCTTTTTTATTGCCCTTGCCAGAATGGCAAATTCGTGGGTGCTTCGACTGCCTGCCCGGCTGTATATCTCATTTATGCGCGGGGTTCCCATACTGGTGATTTTATTTATCCTTTATTTCGGATTCCCTTACATCGGTATTGAGTTTACAGCTGTCACTGCTGCTATTATTGGGTTCAGCTTCAATAGTGCTGCATATATTGCAGAAATCAACCGGGCGGCTCTCTCCTCTGTTCCAAATGGTCAGGTGGAAGCCGCCAAATCACTTGGTCTCAGCTATTGGCAAACGATGCGCGGGGTCATTCTGCCTCAATCCGTTCGCATTGCACTGCCGCCGTTGACCAATGTCATGCTCGACTTAATCAAAGCCTCCTCCCTAGCGGCGATGATTACTGTACCAGAGCTTTTCCAGCAAGCCAAAATCGTGGGTGGACGAGAATTCGATTATATGACCATGTATATTTTGGTCGCATTGATTTACTGGGGCATTTGCAGTGTCGTCTCATTGCTGCAAGACTTTTTGGAAAAACGCTATGCTAAATATTTATAACAAAAAAGAGAGCAGTTCCAATGGATCTGCTCTCTTTTTCCTTTAATGGATCAGCCATAACCACACATATAACCCCAATAAAGTGATCATTAGAGTCGGTATGGTCAGAATGATTCCAGCTTTCATATAGGCGCCCCAAGAGATATGGACTCCCTTTTTCTTCAAGACATGAAGCCACAGCAATGTCGCCAATGAGCCGATTGGGGTCATTTTCGGGCCAAGGTTTGAGCCGATGACATTGGCATAAATGAGTCCGTCTCTCATCACACCTGCTGCATCGGTATGACCGATGGCAATCGCATCAATTAAAACGGTTGGAAGATTGTTCATCACAGAGGACAGCACTGCGGCCAGAACCCCCATAAACATCGTTCCTGCAAGCAAGCCATGCGATGCCCCTTGTTCAATCCAAGCTGCTAATATTTCTGTTAGGCCAACATTCTTCAAGCCATAGACGACGACATACATGCCGACTGAGAAGAACACAATGGACCACGGTGCTTCCTTGATGACTCGTTTTGTCGCCACTTGCGGACTCCTTTTCGCCAGCCACAAGAAAGCAAGGGCAATGCCTCCTACAATGATTGACACCGGAATGCCAACCAATTCCCCGGCAAAATAACCAACGAGCAACAACCCTAACACATACCAAGACAAGCGGAACATGCGCAGATCACGAATGGCTGACGCTGGCTCCTTCGCCTGTGACAAATCGTATGTTTTTGGGATGAGCTTTCGGTAAAACACATAAAGCACAAGCATACTCGCCCCAAGTGACACAAGGTTTGGCACGAACATGTTCGCCGTATATTCTAGAAAGCCAATATGAAAATAATCAGCTGATACGATATTGACCAAGTTACTAATGACAAATGGTAAGGACGTCGTATCTGCAATAAAGCCGCTCGCCATCACAAATGGGAGCACCATACGTTCATCCAACTTTAATGCTCTCACCACAGATAAAACGATCGGAGTTAAAATGAGTGCCGCTCCATCGTTGGCAAAAAAAGCGGCTACCACATCGCCGAGTAATGTTAAATAAATAAACATGCGGACACCGTTTCCTTTTGCGGCTTTTGCCATATGCAGTGCCGCCCATTCAAAAAATCCGATTTCATCTAAAATTAACGAAATGATGATAATCCCAATAAATGCAAAAGTGGCATTCCAGACAATTTGTGTGACTTCCCACACATCGCCCAAATGAACCACGCCAAAGGCAAGAGCAAGAATGGCTCCCCCACATGCTGACCATCCAATGGTTAAACGTCCTGGCTGCCAAATGACAAGGACGAGGGTCATGATGAAAATCAAAATGGCCAAGGTGACTGATCCCAAAGGTGGCCCTCCTTTCAAATCTTTATCTATCGTACAACGAAACGCAGCAATTGTATGCCTCTTTTACAGCTCGCATGAAAATCGAAAATCCGCAGGTGATTCCGTGCACCTGCGGATTCTACGTTTATTGATCTTTCTTCATCAGCATCAATTCAATAAATAACTCACACCGCTGGCTAAAATGACTCAAATCAATCGAAGTCATATCAAAGATTTGTTTCATTCGATAGTTTAATGTATTTTGATGAATAAACAGCTGTTCTGCTGCTGGCTTTAGCTTGCAATTATTCAATAAGTAAACCTCAAGGGTTTTTAAAAAAGAGGTCTGGCTGCCACGGTCTTTTTCCTTCAAACGTAACAAATCTGGATTGAAGTCGTTTTTCTTTTTTTGGTGGCTGTAAATCGAGTCTAAGAAACGAAAGACACCCAGCTGCTCGTAATCATACGGAATCAATTCCTGCCCCCCGACAATTTTTACAGCCTTCACTACCTCTATCGCTTCAAATCGACTTGTACTCATTTTCATGACATCTCGATATTCTCTGCCCATCCCAATATACAAAGGGGACGAATGTGAATGCGTTTTCGATTGAAGATGAGCGATGACATCGGCGGCAGTCGCTTTCGGTGAATGACGGTCTGACAGACTGCCTAATATGACAACAATATCTGCTTGCACCGAATAGACGTGATTGACCTTATCTTCTAGCTGCAAATAGGTTCTAATCACATCCTTCACATCTTCTGCCGTCTCACTTTTGTTATCGGCGGCATGAACAACCATCACAGTAAAGACAGCTGGAAGCGGAATGCTTAAGTTCTCGGCTTCCCATTTCAGCTCTTCTTCTGTATAAAAATGATCATCCATGACCTTTTTGAAAAATTCTTCAATCTTGCCTTCCTTTTTCTCCAGCTGTTTCTTATTTTTATAAATGACTTTTCCAACCTGAAAGGATGCCTCGTGTAAAAATTGCAGCTCCTCCTGAGAGAGAGAATCCTCAATGTCCTGCACCCAAATAAACCCCACAACCTCTTGTTTATGCTTGGCACTCACAGCCACCCGTCGATTAAATCCGAGCTCCTCATGACCATTCACATAAAAAGGATTTGAATCTGTGTACAGCTGCTGAATCACTCCTGTTTTCTTTAACCAATCGACCACAGCTCCCGGACATTCCTTTGAGAAAATCGTTTGCTGGTTGACTGGGTCGAACTGCTGGATGCTGTAAGAATTATAGGCAAGCAACTGACATTCAGTACTTTCTAAAATGACCGGTTTTTTTAAATAACCACTAATAAATGCAATTAATTTATCGACATCAAAAAATGTATGAAGCTTTTCTAATATCTCTTCCATCCCGATTGCTCCCTGAATAAGTGATACATTTATCATACTTCTTTCCAGTCAGATTTGTATAGAAGCAAGTCGCAGGCAGATAAAAAAAGCATGAACCCGCCTGCACAGGTTCATGCTTTTCCATATTAAAACATTTCACTAATCGTTTTGGCCTGCATGTGCAGCGCAAGGTAATCTGGGCCGCCTGCTTTTGAATCTGTTCCTGACATTTTGAAGCCGCCGAATGGGTGGTACCCCACGATAGCTCCTGTACAGTTACGGTTAAAGTAGAGATTCCCCACATGGAACTCCTGCTTCGCACGGTTGATGTGGTCACGGTTATTTGTAATGACCGCACCGGTTAAACCGTATTCCGTGTTGTTGGCTACTTCAAGTGCCTCATCAAAGCTTGAGACTTTTGAGAAAGCTAGGACAGGTCCAAAGATTTCTTCTTGCATCAAGCGAGATGTTGGCTCAAGATCTGCAAAAATAGTTGGGTGGATGAAGTAGCCTTCTGAATCATCACTCGTTCCGCCCGTGACTAAGCGACCTTCCTGCTTGCCAATCTCGATATACTCTGTGATCTTGTCAAAGGAAGCCTGATCAATGACCGGTCCCATGTAGACATCAGCCGATAGCGGATTGGCTGTTGTTTTCGTTTCAGTGATTTCCTTCACTCGCTCGATCACTTGGTCATACAGCTTCTCGTGGACAACAGCACGAGATCCAGCCGAACATTTCTGACCTGAGAAACCGAAGGCTGATGTGAAAATGGCGTTCGCTGCAAGTTCAACATCTGCATCCTCGTCTACAACCACAGTATCCTTACCGCCCATTTCAGCAATGACACGCTTTAAATGCTGCTGTCCTGGCTGCACTTTTGCCGCACGTTCAAAAATACGTGTCCCTACTTCTCTTGATCCAGTGAATGTAATGAGGCTTGTTTTCGGATGATCCACTAAGTAATCTCCCACCTCTGCTCCGCTTCCTGGTACAAAGTTGACAACACCTTTTGGAAGACCTGCTTGCTCAAGTTCTTCCACAAAGCGGGCCGCAATAACAGGCGTCGCACTAGCTGGCTTTAATACGACTGTATTTCCTGTAACGATTGGTGCTACGGTTGTTCCTGCCATAATTGCGAACAAGAAGTTCCACGGCGGAATAACGAGCGTCACGCCAGTTGGTGTGTACACATATTGATTGCGTTCTCCCTCGCGGCTGTTCACAGGTTTGCCTTTCGCCAGCTCCAGCATTTGACGGGCATAATACTCTAGGAAGTCGATTGCTTCTGCTGTATCTGCATCCGCTTCATTCCAAGGCTTCCCTGCTTCTTTTACAAGAAGGGCTGAATACTCATGCTTTTTACGGCGAATGCTTGCCGCAGCACGGAATAAAACGCCGGCTCTTTCTTCTGGAGACGTGTAGCGCCATGTTTCAAATGCTTTTGCCGCAGCTTGAATCGCTTGTTCTGCCTCTTCCTTTCCGGCCTTCGATACCGTGCCAACGACTTCTTCCTTCTTCGCCGGATTGATTGAGACAATCTTGTCTTTCGTTTCGATTCTCTCTCCATTAATCACAAGCGGATAGGTTTGGCCAAGAGATTCGGTTACTTTGGCTAATGCTTGTTCAAACGCTTGGCGATTTTCTTCCTGGCTAAAATCCGTAAATGGTTCATGCTTGTAAGGTGTTGTCATCTTTGTCACGCTCCCGTTTCAAATTATTTTCTCGTCATCCCTTTTAAAGCAAATGCAATGTTTGCCGGTCGTTCTGCAAGACGTCTCATGTAGTAGCCATACCACTCTCGTCCATACGGGGTATAGATCCTCATTTGATAGCCTTCTTTCACAAGCGCTTGCTGCGTTTCTGATCTCATGCCATACAGCATTTGAAATTCAAACTGATCTGTCCGTATATTGTGTTTTTTCACAATATGTTTCGTAAACTCGATCATTTGATCATCATGTGTCGCAATAGCTGTATAGTTCCCCGAGAGTAATTGCTTTTCGATCAGCTTCTTGTAATTCTGATCGACGTCTTTTTTGTTTGGAAACGCCACTTCAGCGGATTCCTTATAGGCACCCTTGACAAGTCTTAAAAATGGCTGCAGCTCATTTAGGTCATCAAGATCCTTTTCTGTTCTGTACAAATACGCCTGCAAGACCGTACTGACATACTCATATTGAGATTTCATTTCTTTGAAGATGTCCAGCGTTTTTTGACAGCGCTGTTCATCCTCCATGTCAATTGTCACCATAATACGGTGTTTCTCCGCCGTATCTAAAATGCTTTTCATATTGCGATACACAAGGTCATCGTCAATATCTAAGCCAAGTGACGTCATTTTGAGTGATACGTGGGAATTGAGTTTTTCCTCTGCAATCCGTTGAATGGTTTGAATACATTCATTCGTCCGCTCATTTGCAATCTCTGCCTTTGTGACAAATTCACCAAGGTGATCGACTGTTACAGCCATACCTTGATCATTTAATCGTTTGATGACAGGGATAGCACTCTCAAAATCCTTCCCCCCGATGATCTTCTTTGATGCAACAGCACTTCCCCAATTACGAGCAATATGGTTCAAGAGACTGCTCTTTGACAAAAACAAGAAGAAATTTCTTGTGACCGACTCCATAAAGGGCACCTCCCACTCTTTGTAAGCTATGTCTTTATTGTAAGGCTCATGAGCTGTCCGCTACAATATTTGAAGATGACAAAAATTCTGACTTTTTTTGTGATTTTATCACAATACGAGATCAAAAAGAGCCTGCCGCTAACCGGCTGGCTCTTCCACGCTTACGCCCACACCTCATCAAGGGTAGACTGCAATAACTCATTTAATTCTTCAGTGAGATCGTCTTTCGGCTGATTGTAGCTTTTCACCAATTCATGAAAACGAGCTAGCTCTTTGTCGATAAATGGGTGGACATGCACAAGGCGGTCCTCTAAATCCATTTCTTCTCCGTCCATTTTGCGTTTGAGCAGCTCATGAATTTCAGCTAAAAGTGGTCCATCCTCCACAAGCTCCTTGAGCAGTTCATGAAAGTCCATAGGCGGAACCGTCCGGTAGCGTTCAATCCATTGACAGGCAAGCAGCGGACAAAGCACATAGAAATATTTCTTAATTCGCACCTGCTCTCCTCGTAAATGCCGGCTTTCATTTCGCTTCGCCATATTGAGGTAATGATACATCAATGCTGCTGGATAAAAGGCTCGATCTTTTAATTCTCTCAGCTGCTTGGCCAAAGAGAAGGATTCAGCATAGATGATGTCAGAAGACAGCCATTCGATAATGGATGGATTCGATTGATTGAATAAACGCAGCGCCTTTCGCAGCTCCCAGCCGCTAATATCAAGCGCATCGTCAATGGGCAGCTCGATCACATCACGATGTTCTTCCATCGACCAATACCATTCCTTCCGAGGAACATAGATAAACCGAACATCATAATCACTGTCAGTTGAAGGAAATCCCCATGCCCTGCTGCCCGATTCAACAGCGAGACAAATCTTTACGTGATATGTTTCTTCGATGATTTTCAACTCTGCCTTGATTCTCTCTCTCAACATCGATCAACTCTTTCTATAGAATTCTGCATGACTTCTTCACCTTTTGGGAAAATACGAATAAGACATATATGAAAAAGGAGTTGGACCTCATGTCTATATCTCGCATCATGAAATGGATAACTGGAATTTTTGAAGCCTGCCTTGCCATCCCAGTGATTGGAGGACTATTTGTTATCAGCAATGGCTATACACCGCTCATGGTCATGCTTATTCTGCATATTATCACACTCGTCTTATCGAAGCGAGACCAAGGACCAATGATTGGGAGTATCATCGGAATTGTGACATCCTGCCTCGCCTGGATTCCGATTCTCGGATTCATCCTTCATATCATCACAGCTCTTGTCCTCATCATTACTGCACTAGTGCCTGATGAAAAAACAAGACAGAACACGAGTTATTAAAAAAAGAGGCCCTCACCTTGAGCGGCCTCTTTGTTCTTTTAGATCAGCAAATGCTTTTGTAAAAAGGACAGCTTCTCCATTTGAAAAGCCGGGATAAATTCGTGACCAAAATATCGGTACACCTTCAGCTCTTTATCTGTTTCTAAGTGATTGTATGCCGCAAACACAGTAGATGGCGGAGTTACTCTATCAATCAGGCCGATCGCCATCAATGTGGGCTGTTTCACCCATCCGGCTAAATTGATTAAATCAAAATAGCTTAATGTCTCAAATACCTTTTCTTCGGCTTCTGGATCACTGTTTCTTCGGAAGTATGAATTGATTTCTAAATAAGGCTGCTCTAAGGCTACATCGACTGCACGCTCAAAATTTGATAAATAAGGGTAATCAGCCACAACGACCTTCGGAATGTCTGAAAGGGCTGCGGCGGCGATCGCTAATGCACCCCCCTGACTTCCGCCGATGACGCCGATACGGTGTTCATCCACTTCAGGGAAGGACTGAATGACTTCAAGTGCACGAACCGCGTCTAAATAAACACCGCGATAATAGTAGGTATCCTTCGATAAAATGCCTTTTGTCATCCACCCCAATGCTTGACCGCCTGGTGTTACTGACGTATCTTCACTGCCGCCTTGACCGCGGACAAGCATACCGAATGTCGCATAGCCATGCAGCGCCCAGTTGACAATGTCATGAATACCGCCGTCATAGCTTCCGTTATAGCCATGAAATCGAATGAGCGCAGGATGCGGACCCGTTTGATCAGGTACGGCATACCAGCCTTCAACACGAGATTGTCCAAAGCTTTGATACGTCAGGCGGTATACTTTGACCCCTTTTACAGGATAGTCGTAAGGTTCAAGGGTTACTTCTGCTTCCACTTGACGCAGTTCTTCAAGCGACGTTTTCCAAAAGTGAGAGAAATCAGGGCGTGCTGTTTTCTTTGGTTTATATTCTTTTAGCTCTTCTAGTGGTAAATCGAACAATTGCATATCCTACTATTCCCCTTTGTTTTATTAGTTATATGTATCATATCACTGATTTCTTTCCTAAGAAAGCGATTTTCACTCTTTTCTACTAATATAGACGAAACCTTCTGACATTTCTATTGGCAAAGATGGTATAAACCTTTATGATAAAGAAACTGACTTGAAGCCTAGACGCTCTCAGGCAGAATCAGTCTATCTATCCATCCATTCATGAAGTGGAGCATTCATGGATTTTTACTTTGCATGCAAACAAATTAAGGAGGAACCGTCATGAAAATCGCCCTTATCCAAATGGACGTTCAAATTGGAGAGCCTGATGTGAACTTTAAGAAAGCAGAAGCGTTTTTAGAAGAAGCGATCCGCCAACAGCCTGACCTGATCATTTTACCCGAAATGTGGAATACCGGATATGCGCTGGAACAGGCGGAGCAGCTTGCCGACGTAAACGGAGAACGCACAAAACAGCTCTTCTCTAACTTTGCCCGAAAGCATCAAGTGTATCTCATCGCAGGAAGTGTATTGAATAAGCGTACTGAAAATCAAGACATCACCAACACGATGTATGTGTTTAACCGCCAAGGTGATCGTGTATTAGATTATGATAAAATTCATTTATTCCGCTTAATGGATGAGCACAACTATTTAACCGCTGGTGATCAGCTTGGTTTATTTGACTATGATGAACATATAAAGATCGGTGCCATGATCTGCTATGACCTCCGCTTCCCGCAGCTTTCCAGAACACTTGTAAACAAAGGGGCAAAGGTGCTCATCAATACCGCCCAATGGCCGTCAGCCAGAGTCGACCATTGGCGCAGCCTGCTCATCGCAAGAGCCATTGAGAACCAGTCATTTATGATTGCGGTCAACCGGACGGGCACAAGCAGAGACACTGAATTCCCTGGACACTCCATGGTGATAGACCCGCTCGGCCGTATACTGCTTGAGACAAATGATGACGAAGACATCTATTATGCAGATATTGATCTTCAGCTGGTAGATGAAGTGAGACAACAAATTCCTGTCATGACGGATCAGCGTCTGGACTTATATTAGAAAGCAGGGCACTCCGTTGCTTTCAGCGTGTCGACAAAAAATAGATCTATTTCTAAGTAATGACTTAATTT
>NZ_AMSH01000038.1 GCF_000300535.1 Bacillus xiamenensis | reverse complement strand
TTTACATTATAAAAATAACTATTACCGTCTCTTATCTAATTTGACATTCGTGAGCACCAGCACGCAGGACTGCCGGCGAATGCGAGGGTTTGTCTACACGTTGCCATATCTTTTATTCCTCTTCTGGCTGATTCATATCCTCTTGGGAGAGGAGATGAAAGGAATCATGCAAAAACAAAGCATATCCTTCTCCATCAGGATGCGGAACATATTCCGCGCGGTCCATCGTCTGCTCTTCTTCTTTTTTCTTCATCATATTCTCTCGCCTCCTTTCCAGTAGTTTGTCCCAATGAAAAAACCTTACACATGAAAGTGTAAGGTTCGATCTTCCTTAATCATCCCATTCTTGCTTCAGGATTTTGCCTGTTTTAGCGGAAATCTCAAAATCGACTTCTTCGCCGCTCGGTGTCGTGATTTCAATTTCATAGATGTACACACCATTTTCTTTATCTAAATCTGAATCTGTGACTGTGCCTTTTACTTTTGCAAGGGCAATTTGTTCAGCCTGTTTTTTGGTGATTTTCACATTTTGTTTCTTTTCTTTGACTGGATCATTCAGCGCTTTTCCTGTTTTTGCATCGACATATACTTTATATTCAAAGCCGCCTTTTTTAATCTCGACCTCATACACCCATTTTCCTTTTTTCCGCTCAAGATCCACATCGTCTACGTAGCCTTTCACCACTTTTAATGCTGCTTTTTCAGCTTGTTTCTTTGAGACAAACGATGATTTTTTTTGCACCATTTGTTCGGCATTTGCCGTTTGATTTGTATTTTGTGCTTGAAGGGTGAAACCACCTGCGACAACAGTTCCTGTTAATGCTGTCGCTACTAGTACTTTTTTCATCATGTTCATTTCCTCCTCTGTTTGATTTCTTCTTTATCTTAAATAAACAAGATGATAAAGGAGGGAAAGAAACATGAGAAAATCATGAGAAATGGATTAGTTTTCGTACGTAATGCCTTCAATGTCTCCTGTATAGGCGTTCACAAGCACCTCTGCCTCTCTTCCGTCAGGCAAATCTAGCTCCACCTCAAACACGAGCATTCCGCTGAATGTTTCAAGATCTGCATCATCCACTGTCCCGCCTACTTCTTTTACAGCAATTTGAATGGCTTCCTCTACTGTGATTTTTGTCAGCTTCTTTTCTTTAGAGGTCGGCTTTTTCTTTTCTGCTTCTATCACCTTAAACGTTTTTTTATCTACCTCTACTTGATACAGTTCTTTCTTTGATTGAATCGTAAAGGTAAAACGATCGGCTTTTTCTTTCTTTTGAATCACAGTTCCATTCACTTTTTTCACTGCCGCTTCTTCTGCTTGAAGTTCAGCATTTTTTTCATTTGGTTTTTGATAGCTTTTTAATTGTTTGATTTCTTTCATTTGACCGCTTGCGGAAGATGCAATGATTTGATAGATGCCATTTGAATTTTCCAGCGTCAATGTATAGTCCTTTTTATTGTTGATGAGATCAATATGTGTGATGTTTCCATTGTAATCTTTCGCGATGATTTTTTTGATTTCTGCTTCGCTTAATATTTTTTGATCAATGGTTTGAATCATGAGCATTGCAAAGGCCGCAAGAACGATAAGACATCCTGCGAACGCAAGCACCATTTTTGATTTTTTAGACATGCAGCGCCTCCTTCCTATTTCCTATTTTATAAGGAGGAAATGAGAAATTGATGAGAAAAGACCTATTTATTTCTGAAAAAGAATGGTTATGGTTGTTCCTTCGCCGATACGGCTGTCTACCTCTAGCTTGGCCCCATGCTCTTCAGCAATTTGCTTCGCAATTGACAGACCAAGTCCGGTTCCACCCGTCTCACTGTTTCTCGCTTCATCCACGCGGAAAAAGCGGTCAAAGATTTTCGGCAGATCCTCTTCTTTTATGCCAATTCCTTTATCAACAACTGAAATAAACGGCTTGTCTCCTGCCTGCCCGCAAATCACATCAACTGGCTCTGCACTATATTTGATCGCATTGTCAATCAAGATGGTCAAAAGCTGTTTGATTTTCTCTTCATCCCCTTCAGCGATCAGCGGATGTTTTGTTTGCACATGAGATTGAATGGTCCGATTGGTGGCCACTTCAAGTGTATGACATATTTGCTTGCACAAATGACCAAGATCAACCGGCTTCATGTCCAAATAAAGCGGCTGTCCATTTTTCGCAAGTGTGAGCAATTGATCTGTCAGCCTTTTCATTTTTTTCGCTTCATCATGAATGGCTTGAGAGGATTCTTCTATGACCTCTGGTCGTGTTTGTCCCCAGCGTTTAAGTAAGTTGCTGTAGCTCATAATAACAGTGATGGGTGTTTTCAATTCATGAGAGGCATCGTGTAAGAATTGCTGCTCTTTCTCATAATGCTTCTCAAGAATTTCGGACATTTCATTAAAGGTTTGACCCATTTGATATAATTCATCCTTTGAATCACCTGTTAATTCAATTCGTTTAAATGCCTTTTCCTTCATACTTGCCTTCATTGTATTGGTCATTCGACTAATTGGGCGGACGATTTGTTTGGTTAAAATGTGACCTGCAAAATAAGAAAGCACAATAAACAAAACGCCAGCAGCGATTAATATCATTTTTAATAATGCCAAGTTTTCTTCTGTATTTTCGATTTCTTCATATACTTGAAGCGACACAATCTCCCCGTTTGTCCAAATGACGGGAATAGCGGCGAATGCAATCATATGCTTGTTGTAATCTTTTATTTTTGCTGTCTGACCAGATTCGTATGTAAAGGGCAGTGAGCTAAACGTTGATTCCTTTGTGACGGTCAGCTTCGATTCGTCCTTTTCTGTCACAACACGGATCATGCCATTTTGAGGCAGATATGCTTTTAGCAGCTCTGAAGAAGGAAGGCCTTCTTCTTCTGACTTTTTTAACGCAATCGCAATATTTTCAGCCACCTCAGAAAGCCGAGACATATCTTTTTGCGTCAAGGTCATTGAAAAAATAAAATAAATCGCTGTATGAAACAGCAGCACCATTAAAAACAAGGACAACGACGTATAAAGCTGGATCTTATTTTTTAATCTCATGCTTTATCCTTTCATCACATAACCCACACCTCTCACTGTGTGAATCAACTGTTTTTCAAATGGGTAATCGACTTTTTTCCTTAAATAACGGATATAGACATCGACCACGTTCGTATCACCGAAATAATCAAAGCCCCAAACAGCTGTTAACAGCTGATCTCTTGTGAGCACTTGCTGCTGATGTTTTAGCAAATGGACAAGCAGGTCATATTCTCTCGGTGTCAGCTCCAGCATTTGACCGCCTCTTTGGATTTCTCTTGTTTTCTCATTGACCGTCAGATCTGCTATGCTGAGCTCAATTTCCTTTTCTTCTTGCGCACTGCTATTAAATCTTAGCTGCGCACGAATTCGTGCTAATAATTCTTCTATATCAAAAGGCTTTGTAATATAATCATTTGCTCCAAGATCAAGGCCGCTTACCTTATCAGGAACACTCCCTCTTGCTGTAATTAAAATAATGGGTGTTTCTGTATTCGTCTTTCGAACCCTTCTCAGCACTTCAAGACCGCTTAATTCTGGAAGCATGACGTCAAGAAGCACCAAATCGAAGCTATCTTCTTCAAGAGCCTGAAGTCCGTTCATGCCTGTATCTTTGACTGTCACCTCATACCCTTCATATTCAAGTTCAAGTGACAGCACTCTTGCTATTTTCTTTTCATCTTCGATTACGAGTATCTTCCCTTTGTTCATCTCTATCTCTCCTATCTAAAAAGGCAAGCTTGTCTTTCCATTATTATATGTTGCCTTTCACGTTTGGAACAGTCACAATCTTCACATCTTATTTTTCCCCCAAAAAAAGATCATGATGAGTCTTTTGTTCACCTAACGGTTCATAAAGCAAATACTAGAGAGTGAAATGTTTTTGGAGAAAAATATTTACACTCGTTCTCCTTCTCCTCATAACTCTCCTATCCATTCATTTTTGTTGTTAAACAGGACTGTCTTTTTTAGTTCTTTTCACCCATTTTTATTTGAACAGGTGCAAGCTCACTATGCAGCATTTCCTCCTTTTTCATATGATATCAAGAGTTTTCTTCAAAAGGTGACTTCTTTCGGCAAGAAGCGAGGAGAACTGCGAACATATGAATAATTTGATGATTTGAAAAATGATTACAATTGACCCTTTTCGGTCAAAAGTTTGTTTTATACAATAACATTACGCAACCTGAATCTACTTTGAAAACAAAATAAGGAGGGCTTTCTTATGAAAGGTGAAATTCGCTTAATTCCGTATGAAGTAAAAGCCAATGTGATGGAAGCGAAAGAGACGCCAGAAAGTATTCAGGAGATTAAAGCACCCGAACTTTGGTCAAGCGGCTTCAAAGGAAAAGGCATAACCATTGCTGTCCTTGATACAGGTTGCGACACGGAGCATCCCGATTTAAAAGATCAGATTATCGGTGGCAAGAACTTTACCGATGATGACAATGGAGATGCTGAGAAGGTGAAAGACTACAATGGGCATGGTACCCACGTAGCAGGAACGATTGCAGCAACGGATCAAAATGGCGGCATTTTAGGTGTTGCCCCAGAGGCCAAGCTGCTGATCGTGAAAGTCCTCGGCGGAGAAAATGGCAGCGGGAAATACGAATGGATCATTAATGGCATCAACTATGCGGTTGAGCAAAAAGTTGATATTATCTCCATGTCTCTTGGAGGTCCAAGCAATGAACCAGCCCTGCAAAAAGCCATTCAACATGCGGTAAATAGCGGTGTGCTTGTTGTCTGCGCAGCAGGAAATGAAGGTGACGGAGACGAGCGTACTGAAGAGTTCTCCTACCCAGCTGCATACAATGAGGTCATTGCCGTCGGCTCTGTCTCTCTTGCAAGAGAATCCTCTGAATTTTCCAATGCGAATAAAGAAATCGACCTCGTCGCTCCAGGAGAAGATATTTTATCCACTCTTCCTAACCATAAATACGGAAGACTAACAGGCACTTCCATGGCTGCCCCTCATGTGAGCGGTGCACTCGCCATTATTAAAAATGCCGAAGAGGAAGCATTCCAGCGTAAATTGACAGAACCTGAGGTATATGCTCAGCTCGTGAGAAGAACCCTCCCTCTGAAACAATCGAAAACCCTTGTAGGAAACGGGTTTTTATATTTAACTGCGCCTGATGTGCTCCTTGAGAAAACATTGGAAGCAGAACTTTTGTCTCTATAGCTTCATGATAGGTCCTGAGAAAAGATAGAATTTTCTCGGGATTTTTTTAATTAAAATTATTCAAAATTTACTTTGACGAAATGAAGTGAACGTTATATAATCGAACACAATAAATTCATAGTTTGAGAGTCGGTAATTCGATCACACGTCGAATTTTAATTGGGAAGACCGGTGAAAATCCGGCGCGGTCCCGCCACTGTAAGTGAGGAGAGCTTTTCTTTTGTAATCCACTGTCATGAAGACGGGAAGGATGAAAAGCTTGCAGATTCGCGAGCCAGGATACCAGCCGCTCTATCACATCAAACCCCTACGGTTGATAGGAGATGTCGGAAAAGCGTCAGTGATACTCACGCCTTCTTTCGCACACACATTTTGTCTTTTTAAACCAGACATTTTCCCTCATCAATCTTGATCATGAGTGTAAATGTCTTTTTATATTTTAGAGGAGGAATTGGAATTGACAATTGTTAAAACAAGTAATCTAGGTTTTCCGCGAATTGGTTTAAACAGAGAATGGAAAAAAGCACTTGAGTCTTATTGGAAAGGACAAACCGACCGTGAAACTCTCTTAAGCACACTGGATGAACAATTTCTAACCGCTATTAAAACTCAAATTGACCAACAAATTGATGTTGTTCCTTCTGGAGACTTCACCTTCTATGATCACGTGCTGGATACTGCTGTTATGTTCAATTGGATTCCAGAGCGCTTCCGCAGTTTGAAAGACCCGCTAGATACATACTTTGCGATGGCTAGAGGAACAAAAGATGCTGTCTCAAGTGAAATGACAAAATGGTTTAATACAAACTATCACTACATCGTTCCAGAATACGAAAAAAGCACGGAATTCAAACTCACACACAACAAACCGCTTGAAGCTTACGAAAAGGTGAAAAAGGCGTTTGGTGTTGAAACAAAACCTGTCGTTCTTGGCCTTTATACATTTGTTTCTCTTTCTAAAGGCTATGAAGCCAATGAAGTAAAAGAGATCGAGCAGCGTCTTGTACCGCTTTATATTCAGGTTTTAAAAGAACTTGAAGAAGCCGGTGTGAAATGGGTTCAAATTGATGAGCCTGCTTTAGTCACAGCTTCCAGTGAAGACGTGAAAGCAGTGAAAGCCATCTATCAAACGATTAAAGAAGCTGTACCTGCCTTAAACGTACTTCTTCAAACATACTTCGACTCAGTGGATGCCTATGAAGAACTTGTCACGTACCCAGTTGAAGCCATCGGTCTTGATTTCGTCCATGATCAAGGACGCAACCTTGAACAAGTGAAAAAGCATGGCTTCCCGAAAGACAAAATTTTAGCAGCTGGCATCATTGACGGAAGAAATATTTGGAGATCAGACTTAGGAGAAAGATTGTCATTTATTTCTGAAGTGATTGCTGACGTTCAGCCAAAAGAAGTGTGGCTACAGCCATCAAGCAGCTTGCTACATGTACCAGTTGCAAAGCACCCAAGCGAACAGCTTGAAGAAAAACTATTAAACGGACTTTCTTATGCAACTGAAAAACTGGCTGAATTAACACGATTAAAAGAAGGTTTAACAAAAGGAGCGGCTGCCATTGATGCAGACATTCATAAAGCAAGTGAAGCGCTTCTTACCTTAAAAGAATTCGCCAAAGGGACAAATGCGGATCTGACAGCAGAACGAAACAATCTGTCACCTAAAGATTTTAAACGTCCTGTGGCCTTTGAAGATCGCCTTCGCATCCAAAACGAATCTCTTGAACTCCCGCTTCTTCCAACCACAACAATTGGTAGCTTTCCTCAGTCCGCTGAGGTGCGCAGCGCTCGTCAAAAATGGCGCAAAAACGAATGGACAGATGCTGAATATGATGAGTTTATTAAGAAAGAAACAAAAAGATGGATTGATATTCAAGAAGAGATTGGCCTGGATGTACTCGTTCATGGAGAATTTGAACGTACAGACATGGTTGAATACTTTGGTGAAAAGCTAGCCGGATTTGCCTTTACGAAATTTGCTTGGGTACAATCTTATGGATCACGCTGCGTGAAGCCGCCAATCATTTATGGAGATGTCGAATTTATAGAGCCAATGACAGTGAAAGAAACGGTTTACGCTCAAAGCTTAACAGAGAAAAAGGTCAAAGGAATGCTGACAGGTCCTGTCACCATCTTAAACTGGTCTTTCCCAAGAACAGATATCTCCCGGAAAGACATTGCCTTCCAAATCGCTTTCGCTTTGCGTAAAGAAGTAGAAGCGTTAGAGGAAGCAGGTATTCAAGTCATTCAAGTGGATGAGCCTGCATTAAGAGAAGGTCTTCCTTTAAAAGAGAGTGATTGGGCAGAATATTTAAACTGGGCAGCAGAGTCCTTCCGTTTATCAACATCTTCTGTTCAAAATGAAACGCAAATTCATACACATATGTGCTACAGTAACTTCGAGGATATTGTTGATACGATTGAAGACCTAGATGCCGATGTCATCACCATTGAGCACTCACGCAGTCATGGCGGGTTCCTTGATTATTTAGAAAAACACCCGTACTTAAAAGGACTTGGACTTGGGGTATATGACATCCATAGCCCGCGCGTACCATCTGTTGAGGAAATGAGTCAAATCATTGATGATGCGCTCAAAGTTTGTCCAACTGACCGCTTCTGGGTCAACCCTGACTGTGGTCTAAAAACAAGACAAGAGCCTGAAACCATTGCTGCTTTGAAAAACATGGTCACAGCCGCTCAATTGGCTCGTAAAAAGCTGGCGCAGCATGCATAATGACATTCCTCTCCCCTGCTGAATATAGCAGGGGTTTTTATATCTGTATATTGCCCTGTTCGATCATCTACTAGGATGATTTCTTTTCTAGTGTGATTCGTTTATACTAGAGAAGTCAGCCGAACAAAGGGAGGAAGACAATGAATCACGAAGCTTTTTTACAACGTGCAATTGATCTTGCAGTAGAAGGAGTCAACAGCGGTACTGGTGGCCCTTTTGGAGCAGTCATTGTCAAGGATGGTCAGATTATCGCAGAGGGAAGCAACAATGTCACAACAAGTAATGATCCAACCGCACATGCAGAAGTCACAGCCATTCGAAAGGCATGCCAAACTCTACATACATACCAATTAGAAGATTGTATTTTATATACAAGCTGTGAGCCTTGCCCGATGTGCCTCGGCGCTATCTACTGGGCTAGACCAAAAGCAGTGTATTTTGCAGCTGGACATCAGGATGCAGCAACTTGTGGTTTTGATGACTCATTTATTTATGAAGAAATCAACAAGGAATACGAATCAAGAAACATTCCATTTTACCAGCTGACAATTCAAAAAACCCTTGCGCCATTTGAAGCGTGGGAATCATACGACAAAAAGAAAGAATATTAAAAAAAGATACCTGCTGTACAGCAGGTGTCTAAGACTGTTGACGAAGGACTAAAATGAACTTGATTTTAGTCCTTTTCTTCTTTTTATGACTCAGCTACTTCAAGCTCTACTTCGATGTTCCCTCTTGTTGCTTTTGAATATGGACAGAATGCATGCGCAGCCTCGACAAGCTCTTTCACTTTGTCATGGTCCAGGCCTTTAGCGGAAACAATCAGCTTCACACCAAGTTTAAAGCCTCCATCACTTTCATCTTTTAATAGACTGACATGTCCCTCTACTTCTGATTCAATCTCTACCCCTTGCTTCTTGGCTACTTGCTCAAGGGCTCCTCCGAAGCAGGCTGCATAGCCAGCTGCAAATAATTGCTCTGGATTCGTACCAGTCTCTCCATCTTTTTTTGCGTTTGGCATGACAATCTGATGATCCAGCACACCATCTTCAGAACGAACATGTCCAGCTCTTCCATGCTGCGCTTTTACTTTAGCTGTAAATAATGGTTTCATCTTCATCTCCTCCTTTTTCTACTTATACCTTTCACGTTCTATCCATCCTTCAAACATTTATCGCACATGAAAGAATTTTTCATTTTTTGTCTGTATTTATTTTAAAAAGGAAGAAAATCTTATACAATGATAAGTATGACAAAAATAGTTGGTGACAGACATGACAAATGAATTCGAACATATGAAGCTGGAAAATCAGCTTTGTTTCTTGTTATATGCAAGTTCAAGAGAAATGACAAAGCAGTATAAACCGTTATTAGAAGAGTTAAACATCACTTACCCGCAATATTTGGCACTGCTTTTATTATGGGAGCACAAGACACTAAATGTGAAAACAATGGGAGAGCTTTTGTATTTAGACTCCGGTACACTCACGCCCATGCTTAAACGGATGGAACAAAACGGTTTGATCATCCGCGAACGTTCGAAGGAGGATGAGCGTTCTGTACACATTCGTTTAACTGAATACGGAGAACAGCTAAAAGAGAAGGCCACTGCGATTCCATTTCGTATGCTGTCTGGGACAGGCAGATCAGAAGAAGAGCTAAAAGCACTGCGCGCTTCCTTGCATGAGCTTTTGCAAAAATTAACACAACCAAAAGGCTGAGGGAATCTTCCCTCAGCCTTTTATCATGTCCATTATTGTGCGACAGCTACTACTTCTACTTCGATGTTTCCTTGTGTTGCTTTTGAATACGGGCATACGCCGTGTGCTTTATGAACCAGTTCATCTAGTGCTGATTGCTCGATTCCTGTTCCTTTGACTTCTAATTTGACGCCTAGTTTGAAACCGCCATCTGCACTATCTTTGACTAAGCTCACATGTGCCGTTACTTCACTTTCAAAACGGACACGCTCTTGTCTTGCTACCATTTGAAGGGCTGAATCAAAACATGCAGAATAGCCTGCTGCAAATAATTGCTCTGGATTTGTTGCTTTTTCAAGTTTTTTTGCTCTTGGCGTTCCTGGCATTGCCACATCATGCTCTAGTACACCATCTGTTGAAACAACCTTTCCTTCTCTTCCCCCTACAGCTGATACCGTTGCAGTAAATAAAACGTCTGACATGAATATAACCCTCTTTCTCTTCAATAATATTTTCTACAATTGAATTGTACACAATCTAAATTCAAGAGTCAATGAAAAACACTCATCTTCATCTTTCCTCCATTTTTTATTTTTATGAGTGTCCAGCGCATGGTGATGTAAGATCAGTCAAGGCAATAAAAAAAGCCCTATGAAAAGGGCTGCTTTTAGATCGTGATATGCTGCGGATTCGGTTTTTCTAGCGTATGGTTTCTGTTATCTGGGTGGGTATTAGCTGATGCCACCCATAATGCCATGATCGTGATGCTTGTACAGACGACTGCCCATTTTTTAAAATTCATATAAACAATCCCCTCTCTGAATATAGATTCGAGCATGTTCCGCTTCTCTATAGAACATGGAAGATTTTTCATAATCCTCCATTTCATTATAATACTTCGCGGTGTCTAATGCCAACTCCTCTATATCAGGATATGCATAAGAAGACTCTAAAAAATGGAAAATACGTTTAATATGGTCGGCGTCTTGTCTTAAGTACAATGCTTCAAGAAATATGGTCTTTTGAATATGAATATCATCCTGCAGAGCTTGTGCTCGCTTCATACATTCTTCTCTGTAGTATAATGCTTCATCGTGTTTACCTTGTTTGTATAATATCTGAGCGGCTGTATAAAGAGGGTCTATCGATCGACGAAGATGATCGGGTTGGTTTTGATCAAATAATAAGATGGATTCTTTCATTAAGTCGAGTGCGCGGTTCAAATCTCCCATTCTGTAATAGCTGTTGCCCATATTAAACAAAGAAGAAGCAATAAAACGCACATTCTGAAAGTCTCTTGATCTCGCAAGTGCTCTTTCTAGATGTGGTAATGCCTTTTCATGCCTTCTCATATCATCATAATTACCGGCTACAATAAATTCACACTGAATGGTGCGAAGCGCATATAGTTCGTGCTGAATATAGACATCCAGCGCTAGTTTGGCATGGTGCATCGAAATGTGTGTTTGTTTCATGTGATAATATATTTCTGACATTTTAAAATGAAATTCTGCACGTTCAATATCGTCGGATACAAAAGAAAGCTTGTGCTCTGCCTTTTGATATGACGATATGGCCGCAATGTACTCTCTCCGGTCAAACTCATACATGCCTCTGAAGAAATGATAGTAGTATTCCAGCATGCCTGTGACATGCGTTTGGTGCTCATCTATTTCTTTCGAAAGCTCGGAAAAGTTGGCGCGAAGCTTTCCTTCCTTTAATGGCTTCACATAATCGAGCATGACCTCATGCCTGAATTCCATTAAAGAAAAATAGAGAAGCAAATTCTGATCTTCTTCCATTGAGTCAAGAGAGGTGCGAATTTCCTGCTTTAACTGTTCTGCTTGTTCTGAATCAAATCTGCGGATTAATTCATACCACTTGTTGATTTTCACTCCAATATCCGAAGAGGGAATGATTTTCGCCATACGTTGCCTTCTCCAATCTTCTCATAATATAAAACATTACCATATTTTATCATACTTGACCGAAGAAATACAAAAAATGAAAGGAAAAAGAGAGTCTCGTGTGACAAGACTCTCTTTTAGATGGGTTATTCTCTTATTTGTCCTTGACCACGAATGACAAACTTTTCAGAGGTTAAGGCCGGCAGACCCATTGGTCCTCTCGCATGCAATTTTTGTGTACTAATGCCTATTTCCGCTCCGTAACCAAATTCAAAACCGTCTGTAAATCGGGTTGACGCATTATGATACACAGCGGCAGCGTCGACGGCGGTTAAGAAAAGTGACGCATGCTGATCATTTTCCGTAATGATCGCTTCAGAATGCTTAGAGCTGTATGTTTGAATGTGCTGGATTGCCTCATCTATGTTCTCTACGATTTTAACACTGACAATTGGCGCTAAAAATTCCGTTTCAAAGTCAGCTGTCGTCGCTGGAGTTGCGCTAGGAGTAATCGCACATACAGTTTCATCGCCTCGTATCTCTACCCCGTTTGTTTGAAGTGCTTCAAATAACGAAGCGCCGTGTTTTTTTGCCCATGTTTCATGAATCACAATGCTCTCAATGGCATTACAAACAGATGGTCTTTGTGTTTTCGCATTCAGAACAATCTGTTCAGCCATCTCTTTTTGAGCTGTCTCATCAATGAAAATATGACAATTCCCTGCACCCGTCTCAAGCACTGGAACAGTAGACTCTCTCACAACAAGATCAATTAAATGTTTCCCGCCGCGTGGAATCAGGACATCTAGGTAGTCATTTAAAGTGAACAGAGTTTTAGCCGTTTCACGGCCTGTATCTTCAATCAGTTGTACACTGTCTACAGGAATATCCGTCGTATGAAGCGCTTCATGGATGACCTTCACAATCGCTTTATTACTATGAATCGCCGATGAACTTCCTCTTAGGATGACAGCATTTCCCGTTTTTAAGCAAAGGGTCGCAGCATCTACTGTCACGTTTGGTCTTGCTTCGTAAATCATACCAACCGTTCCAAGAGGCACTCGTACCTTTTCGATCAAAAGTCCGTTTTCTTTTTGAATGGTTTCTAATGTTTCCCCAATTGGATCTTTGAGCTCAATCAGTTGAAACGTAGCGTCTGCAATCGCTTCAATCCTCTCTTCTGTTAATGTAATTCTGTCAATAACAGATGGAGTAAACTGCTTGTCTACAGCTGCCTGAACATCCTTTTCGTTCTCCTCAATTAAGAAAGCTGACGATGCTTTTAATGCTTTTGCAATAGCGTCTAAAGCCGCATTTTTTTGTTCAGTCGTTTTTAATAGCAGTTGATCTTTGGCTGCACTTGCCTTTTTTGCTTTTTCAAGAACTTCATTCATCGTATTCCCTCCTCAGTTTTGTACATGCTGTACCCAGTGATCTCGGTGAATAACCTCAGGTCTCTCATGAGAAAGCTCATCACTCCGCATCCCTTTAATGTCAAGAAGCTCATCAGATGCGTACAATGTTTGTCCCTTACCAACTAACCCGTTCGGACCGACGACTTCGACAACCTCTCCTTTAGAAAAATGACCGGCAACATCAATCACACCTGCTGGAAGAAGGCTTTTTCCATTATGCAAAATGGCTGCCTCTGCTCCTGCGTCAATCATAATCTTCCCAGAGACTGGTGAGTGGAATTGAATCCATTGGCGGCGGTTATTGACCGATGATAAGTCTTGTTCACCGATATATGTTCCGTCCCCTTGACCGGCGAGAATGTGAAGAAGCTTGTCTTCCCCTGTCCCCGTGCCAATGAAGACTTTGACGCCAAGTGAAAGAGCGGTTTGTGCAGCAGAAAGCTTTGATTTCATCCCGCCTGTTCCAACCTTTGAACACGTACTCTTCGCATAGGAGAACAATTCATCTGAAATGTGTGTCAGCACATCAAATCGCTTCGCATCAGGATTTTCACTTGGATTGGCATCATAAATTCCGTTGATATCTGTTAAAATGATCAATTGGTCTGCATGAATTAAGCCACTGACCAGTGCTGACAGCATGTCATTATCACCAAAGGTAAGCTCCTCGATTGACACAGAGTCATTTTCATTAATGATCGGTAACATTTTTCTTTCGAGCAGTTCCATCATCGTTGCGTAAGCATTTCGATATCTTGTACGATCTGAAAAGTCATTGCGCGTTAAAAGCATTTGTGCCGGCGTGATATGAAACTGCGAAAATAGTTCTGTATATTTCTGCATTAATAAACTTTGACCAACGGCAGCAGCAGCTTGTTTTCCTTTTAAGGTCACAGGTCTTGACGGATACCCTAAACTGCCAAATCCCGCTGCAACGGCTCCTGATGAAATAAGAATGATTTCATGCCCTGCCTCTTTCAGCTTTGCAATGGCTTTCACATGATCCCACATTTTTTGTTCATCAATGGCTCCCTTTTGCTCTGTTAATGAACTGCTGCCAATTTTTATGACAATCCTTTGCTTTTTCATCATTGATTCCCTCCGCTATACCTTTCACCACAAAAAAATCCCTTTTTCTCCTTATGCAAAGGACGAAAAAGGGATTTTCCGTGGTACCACCTTCATTGAATAAGCGTGTGTTTGCTTATTCCACTCAACTCCTGTAACGCCAGGCATGCGCTTAGATTTTTCCTCTAAGGCTCAAAGGGTAGGTTCAGCAGCTGTCTGCGGCAAATGTTTCAGCATGTCATTTGCTCTCTTTACACAGCAGTTCCTGCTTACTATTCCTTCTCAACGCTCGTTAATTTTTTTATATTATCACCAATTGCTTCAGAAAAGTCAAGCGGTCAATTAAACACAATCGTTTTATTCTCATGCACAATGATTCGATCTTCTAGATGCCATTTGACGGCACGTGCCAGCACACTGCGTTCAATTGTGCGGCCAATATTCTTTAATGCCTCTGCATCATCTCTATGATCAACCCGCTCAATATCCTGTTCAATGATCGGCCCTTCGTCTAAATCATTTGTGACATAGTGAGAGGTAGCACCGATTAGTTTAACACCACGCTCATACGCCCGTTTGTATGGGTTTGCACCGATAAATGCCGGGAGGAAGGAATGATGGATATTAATAATTTTATTCGGATGCTTTTCAATAAATGCAGGCGTTAAAATTTGCATGTATCTAGCAAGCACAACCGCATCAATGTCGTACTTTTCTAATAATGCGAGCTGTTGCTTTTCTGCATCTTGGCGAATGTCTTTATTCGCCTTCACAAAATGGAATGGAATCCCTAGTGCCTCTACTGTATCTTTTGCCGTTTCATGATTACTGATGACAACCGCTATTTCAGCCATTAAATTTCCGCTCTGCCATTCCCACAAAAGCTCATGTAAACAGTGAAGCTCCTTTGATACAAAGATCGCCAGCTTTTTCAGCTCACTCGCTCGTGACATGCTCCACGTCATTTGGAATGATTCAGCAATTGGCTCAAAACTGCTTTTCAGCTGATTCATGTTAGCCGAGATGTCTTTCCAATCAAATTCTATTCTTAAAAAGAACCGGCCGCTTTCATGATTTGTTGTGTATTGACTGGATTCAATGATGTTTGCTCCGTGTTCAAATAAAAAGGATGAAACAGCTGACACAATACCAGGCTGATCCGGGCAGCTGACAAGCAATCTTCCTTTTTGCTCATGCTTTTGTCTGTGTAATTCAAGTTTCTCTGTAATCAATGTTCTCATGTCTCATGACCTCTTTTACGTTTTCATTCTAATGAAATATTATACTGGACTGGAAAGTGAAAAAGCAATTGAGAGTCGTATTTTTCATTGAATATTCATTCAATTCTGCATCAGGCGTGATATAATGTGAGTAGACCTTTTATCACAAAAGGAGTGATGAAGATGAAAAGCATGACTTTGTTTGGTAAAGTGAGCTTTTGGCTCGGCATCGTATTCCTGATCTTGGGTATTTATCTTTTTATAGCCGGTGAAAGACTTATTCCTTTGCTCACATTTGGTGTATGTTTTCTGCTTGTGAGTCAGCTTTACCGAAAAAATGAAAACGATTCCAACCATCATTCGATGTAACAACAAGGCTGGCAAACACGTGCCAGCCTTGTTTTATTCAATGATTTTTAACCCGACTGCCGCAGATAGAATCAGCGCAATAAAGAAAATACGTTTCGCCTCTTTTGACTCTCCATAAAACAGCATGCCAACAATGGCCCCTCCAGCTGCTCCAATTCCTGTCCAAACGGCATACGCCGTTCCCATCGGAATTGTGTTCATTGCAAGTGACAGCATCAGAAAGGATAGCGAAAAGCCAGCTGCAATGAATAAAATCCACTTTAGATGCCGGTCTTTCTGGAATTGATTCATCATGGTGACACAAAGCATTTCTAAAATACCTGCCCCAATGAGTAAAAGCCAGCTCACGATTCACCCTCTCCTTTCTGTTCACCAGTTGTCAGCTTTAATCCTAATACACCGCACAAAAGCACCATGATAAGCAGCAATTTGACAAGCTGCACCGGCTCACCAAGTACCATGCCTAAGATGACGGTACCTGCTGTCCCAAGTCCGGTGAAAACGGCATAAAGTGTGCCAACTGGCAGTACATTCGTGGCTTTCATGAGTAAATAAAAGCTCACAATAATACAAACGATGGTTGCGATCCATTCCAGTACGGAGTCCGCATATTTCAGCCCCATCACCCAGCCGACTTCAAATATAGCCGCAATGAATACATTTCCCCATTTCATCCGATCTCTTCCTTTCTAACCGATTCCAAACAATAAAAAAAGCCCGGAAATCGATCATTTGATCAAATCTCCCGGGCTTTTATCCCTCCGTGTCCATATGATCTATTGTAAAGACCCTATGTGTTTTCTCTCGGTCCAGACTGCGATGCCGCACGGAACCCTAGAAAACCAATTCATTATGAAACAGACCTGCCGTCATGCAGATTCTGTATGTATGGAAATTGTATCACACCCCGGTATGCCGGTCTACCGGTTTACATCCCCTTTCAAATATACTTGTTCATTTTTCGAAAGAAAGTGTGTTGAACCAAAGTATACTAAATGATAGAAGGAGAAATGTTGAAACGGACTAGCGAGCTTCAAATCATCAGCTGACGCATTCATTTCAAACACTGCTTTTAGCACATGGCTGATATGCTGATATAATGAAACAAGGTCCATTTTACGAACGAGTAGCTGATCCGTTCTGTATCAGCAAAAATAGGAAAACAAGAGGTGGATCATATGATGATGACAGACGAACAAAAACATGAATTTTATCAAGCACTTGTTGAAAAGAACCCGCAATATGATGGCACATTTTTTGCTGGCATTAAAACAACCGGCATCTTCTGCCACGCAACATGCACGGCCAGAAAACCAAAATATGAAAACTGTGAGTTTTTCTTAACAGCAGAAGAGGCGCTACTAGCAGGATACCGGCCTTGCAAGCGCTGCACGCCTTTAACATACCCTAACAGCATTCCAGAAGAAGTCAAAACACTCGTGTCAGCAGTTGAAAGCAGTCCTGAGAAACGATGGAAAGAAGAAGATTTTCGCCAATTAGGGATTCACTCTGCCACAGCGCGAAGAAAATTTAAAGAAATCTATGGAATGACCTTTGTTCAATATGCTAGATCACGACGTATGGGACTAGCCTTTAAAGAAATTCTGAACGGAAAAAAAGTGATTGATCAGCAAGTCTCTTTTGGCTATGAATCTTCCAGTGCCTTCAATGATGCTTTTACAAAAATTATGGGGAATCCACCTAAAAAAGCGCAGGTCAACATTCTCCATGCTAATTTTATTTCCACCCCGATTGGGCGAATGATCAGCATAACAGATGCAGCGCATGTATATTTACTTGAATTTATGGACAGGCGAGGATTAGAAAGAGAGATTGAAACAATTAGAAAAAAACATCATGCCCGCATTTTAGTTGGAGAAACAAACGTTCATCAGCAATTAGCTCAAGAATTGGATTTATATTTTGAAAAGAAACTGACGCAATTTACTGTGCCACTTTCCTTACATGGCACCCCTTTTCAAATGAAGGTGTGGGACCTGCTCTCACGCATTCCAGCAGGCGAAACGAGATCGTATAAGGAGCTTGCCACGATGCTTGGCGACCCGTATTTGGTTCGGGCGGTTGGCAATGCAAATGGAGCCAATCAACTGGCGATCATCGTTCCATGCCACCGTGTGATTCAAACAAGTGGCGAGCTTGGCGGATACGGCGGGGGCGTCGAACGAAAGAAATATTTACTCCAGCTAGAACAGCGTGTATAAAAGAAAAAACGGCTCTCCTTATTGTTCATGCGAGCCGTTTTCTCCGTTACGGTTGATGCTATATACATCCATCATTTGATCCCATTTTAAAATGGTTTTTTCTTTTTTCATCCCCATTTTTAAAGCGACCTTCACTGACGCTTCATTTTCAGGACGTATCAAGCTGACCATTCGTCTCACCTTCATGTCTTCAAAACCATATGTCAGACAGCCTTTAGCAGCCTCAGCTGCATATCCTTTTCCCCACGCCGCTCTCTTTAGCATATAGCCAATTTCAAGTTCGGTTTGTCCTTCGATGTTTTGCAGAACAATTCCGCTTTGTCCGAGTGGTTCCTTCGTTTCTTTCTCTTCAATGATCCACAGCGAGGTATGATACGTGCGGTCATTCCTTTGATTCCAGGCAATCCACTCTTTCGTCTGCTTTCCATCCTTTAAAGAAGGGTAATACTTCATGACTTCTTCATCTTGAAACAGCATGTCATATAAAAATGGCGCATCGTGTTCATCCATCGTTCTAAGTATAAGGCGCTCTGTTTCGAACACGATCCGCGTTTGATCTTTCATTTATTCTCCTCCCCCTTACTTACTTCTAAAAAGATCTCCGAACAATCCATTTGAATCTGGAGCAAAGTAATGGAAGCCCGCACCCGTTAAACTAGCTGCTAATGCTGTCCACATCATTAAACTGACCGTCATCCATACGGCCACTTGTTTTCTTTTCGTACCAAAGCTCATACACATAAAGGCGGCTAAATGACTGCCGATGATAAAAGGACCGACAAGTGCTAATCCAGGAAGGCCATATCGTTCCCAAATTTTTCTGGCCCTTTCTTGCTTTTTCTCCCCTTTTTCATCATGCTTTTCCTCTTTTTTCTTCAAGCGCCATGCTTTAATCCGGTCCACGAAGACAATGAGAAGCAAAACAGTTAGAAAGTTGCCGATGAATCCAATCACCGCTGATGTCACAGGATGCAGTCCACTTAAAATCGCCAGTGGAACGACACCAACCACTTCAAAAAAAGGCAAAGCAGCCAATACAAAAACGAGTACATACCCCCATACCATATCCAAAAACAGAACCCCTTTTCATTTTTGTCCTCTTCTCATTGTAATGAAAATCATGTTTCCATTACTACATTTTTTTAGAAAAAAGAAGAGCACACCTCATGAGATGTACTCTGTTTACAACGTATTCTCCTGTTTTTTGTTTGTTTTTCGTAAAGCAGCGATTGTAAGCAAAACTATCAACACAATGGATAGCAGACTTGTGAAAAGAAGCATCATAGGCGACGTCCACCCAATCCATTCGAATATAAGCTGCGGTCCGAAGAAAATAACCGGAATCAGCGAAACAACATGTGCCTTTAAGATGGCATTAAATACGACGATACAAAGCAACAACAGAAGGATGATGCCCCATCTTTGACTTGAGGTAAGCACAAGTAATGGCGTACCGAGCTTTTGGTCCAATAATTTCACTGTGATCATGGCCGTCAGCTGACAGATTCCTAAAATCCAAAAATAGAAAAATGCCCGGCGGCTTGTTTGAAATGCAGATGCTCTAAACATCACAATCGTCATGATGAGATTGGCCACTAAAATGAGCAGATAACCAATCAGTGCATACCAAGAATACGATAAGCTTTGACTGATTGCGTCTGATAAGATCATGTAAAAGAGCGATCCAATCAAAAAGGCACTCACAAATGGAACCCAGTCTTTATGATGCCCAGTCAGCTCTTTTGCCAGTTCATCAGCAAAGCCCCGCGGATCTTTGCCAAACACCTCCTCACCTGTTTTCCCATCTTTCTCTGCATCAACAGCGTGTGCCGTTAGTTCATCCATCACCTCGTCAATTTCGTCCTGATTTTTCCCCTTTGATATCAGATAGAGTTTCAGCTCTAATAATATGTGTCTTGTTTCTTTTGTTACCATCTTCTCACTTCCCTTTATGTAATAAGCGCTCTACACTTTCTGACAGCTCATCCCAGCGTGCGATAAAATCGGTCAGCGCTTGTTCTCCCGCTTGAGTGAGCATATAGTATTTTCTTTTCGGTCCGCTTGTTGATGCTTTTGTGACAGTGCTTACCAGCTGTTCTTTTTGCATACGCAAAAGAATAGGATAAATACTTCCTTCACTAATTTGATCAAACCCATAATGCGCGAGCTTCTTCGTCATTTCATACCCATAAATGTCACCTTCAGAAATAATCGACAGCAAGCAGCCTTCTAAAATGCCTTTTAACATTTGCGTTGATTGTGTCATCAGCGTTCCTCCGATTTCAGTACCTTGCTATGCAAGATAGTCTCATCCTACCATACACTAACTTGCCATGCAAGATACTGTTATAGAAAAAAATCACCACTGAAAGGGTGATTTTTACGCCCAAGGTTTATCTGTCCCAAGTGCGTCAGCCAAAGCTTTACTATGCTTTCTGCGGCTTTTTCTTTCCTCTGCCCGCTGCTTCGCTGTTTGATGCAGCATGATTTCTTCCTCTGTTTCCGGCATGACCTGCGGAACTCGTTTTGGTTTCCCGTTTTCATCTAATGAGACAAATGTAAGAAATGAAGTCGCTGCAAGTCTGCGCTCTCCGGACATCAAGTTTTCTTTGATCACTTTGACGAATACTTCCATAGAAGATGTACCGACCCATGTGACATAGGATTCTAAGCATACTGACTCTTTTTGTCCAATCGGCTCTAAAAAATCAACCGAATCCATCGAGGCTGTGACTGTTTCACTGCGGCTGTGTCTTGCTGCCGAGATGGAGGCAATGTCATCTATATAACTCATTAATTTCCCGCCAAATAAGGTTTGGTGGTTATTCGTATCGAGAGGGAATACCCTGCTGGTTTTCACAACTTTCGATTCCTTGCAGTATTTGAAATTTTCTTCTCTCATCGTCATAGCTCCTTCTTGCTGTTTTCGGTGATGCGGAACGACTTTTATTAAACACTATTCTATTAGGTTTGTCTAAACTTTTTGCTTTAGTCTCATTTGAGAGATTTTCTTTCGGAAATGTTTCAACATTTACTAGAAGGAGGAATAATATAACTATCGATAAACAAGGAGGCCCTTTGATGGATTCTATGAAATCAGAGAAAGTGTACAAAACGCCGCAATGTATGAGTGAATACGATGATTTACAAGAAGTCCTCTTGTGCAGTCCTATTTATATGGAAATCAAACAAATCATCAATGAAACCCAAAAGCATTTTGCGAGAGAAAATATTTCTCAAATCAAAGCCATCGCGCAGCATAAACAATTGATTCAAACGCTAAAAGACCATCATGTACGGCCTATCCTGCTCCCTGCAAATGACCGCTTCCCTGAGCAAGTCTTCACTCGGGATATTGGGTTTACGATTGGACAGACGTTATTTGTTTCAAAGATGGCAGCTCAGGTTCGACAAGGGGAGGAACAATCGTTAAAAGAATGGGCTCAGGCAAAAGGTTGGACAACCGTCACCCTGACAGATGGAACCATTGAAGGCGGCGATGTGCTTGTAGACCAAACACGCGTATTTGTTGGAATTAGCAAAAGAACAAATCCAGCCGCCATCCAGCAGCTAAAAAAGGAATTACCTGAACACGATATCATACCTATTCATCTTCCTCCTCATATTTTGCATCTCGATTGTGTGATGAACATTCTTTCTCCTCATGAGATAGTGATCTGTCCTGAAGCCTTTACGGAAAAGGATCTTCACATGCTCAAAACCCAATATGATCTGATTGAAATCATTGAACAAGAGCAGTTCACACTTGGACCAAATGTTTTATCCATTGGGCAGAAAAAAGTGATCAGCTTACCCATCAATCAAGAAACCAATGCTGCATTGACCGCTCACGGGTACACTGTCATTGAAGTGGATTTTTCAGAAATCATTAAATCTGGCGGCTCCTTTAGATGCTGCACACTGCCGATTCGGCGTTCATAAATATAATGAAGCCAGCTTGTAGAACAGCTTGTCTACTTGCTGGCTTTTTTCCTATTTCACCTTGTATATAGATGACAGGCGACTTCATGCCCTTCTTCCGCTGCTTGTAATGTTGGTTTTTTTTCTGCACACACATCCATCGCAGCAGGACATCTTGTCCGAAACACGCAACCGCTTGGCGGATTCACTGGACTTGGAATTTCTCCTTTTAAAATAAATCTTTTGCGCTTGTCTTCCACATCAGGATCTGGAATCGGGATAGCCGACAGCAGGGCTTGTGTATATGGATGAAGCGGCGTTTGATATAAAGCATCACTGCTGGTCATTTCCACGAGATGTCCTAAATACATCACACCAATTCGATCGCTGATATATTTAACCATCGACAAATCATGCGCAATGAATAAAAACGTCAATCCTTCTTCTTTTTGCAGCTTTTTCAGCAAATTCACGACCTGTGCTTGAACGGATACATCAAGTGCAGAAATCGGCTCGTCCGCTACAATAAACTTTGGCGCTAAGGCAAGTGCTCTTGCAATCCCTATTCTCTGCCTCTGTCCTCCGCTAAATTCATGGGGATAGCGGGTGGCGAAGTCGTAGCTTAGCCCCACCGCTTCCAGCAGCTCTTTTACGCGGGCCATTCTTTTCTTTTGACTGCCATAAAGGTCATGGATCTCCATCGGCTCCAGCATAATATCTTTTACAGAGAGCCTTGGGTTTAAGGAAGAATACGGATCTTGAAACACCATTTGAATTTGTCTATTGAATTCAAATGATTCTCTTTTAGACAAGTGGTGAAGACTTTTCCCATCATACAAGGCTTCACCTTCTGTCGGGTCATAAAGCCGCATGAGCACTTTCCCTAGCGTGGATTTGCCGCAGCCAGACTCGCCAACAAGACCAAAGGTTTCGCCTTGTTTCAGCTGAAAGGTGACACCATCTAATGCTTTTAACGTTCTTCCTTTAGATAGATGAAAATGCTTTTTTAAGTTGTTGACTTGCAAAAGTGGTTCACTTCCCATCCCATCTCCCCCTCTCCGCGTTCAAATACCGTCTTGCCCCTGCCCATTCCTTTTCATATGAAGAACCAGATAAAGCAAGAAGTTCAATGGCTCTGCCAGTTTTAGGCGAGTGGAGCATCAGGCCGTCTCCAGCATATATTCCGACATGACGAACTGCTCCCTTTCCATTGTCATTAGCAAAAAATATGAGATCACCTGGTTCTAAATCGGCTGCTGTGACCGGGGTTCCTCTCACCGCTTGATCACTTGCGTCTCTTGGTAGCAGATATCCACACGCTTTGTACATACTGTAAGCAAAGCCTGAACAGTCATAGCCAAAGCTGCTCATGCCGCCCCATAAATATGAAAGTCCAATAAATTGCTTTCCTATTTCTACGACATCCTTGCCAGTTATGAAGGAAGAGACTGAAATCGAACGCACATCCTCTTTGTTGATTTCTCGTCTTCCTAATGGGGTGAGGACATGAACATAATCGTCCGTTTCTTCAACAGGTGCTAGTTCTGTTAAAAAACTAACCTCCATATCGGGTGTCCCCTTTTGATATAAAACCGCTTTTTTTTGACAAACAATTAAGGTTCGGTCAGGTGGTTCACTGTCAGTTACTTGCGTTAATTGCTCTACAGGAATATAACCAGGGTAACCTTGCGGATGTTTACGGCTTGCCTGCTGCGGGATGACGACTTTCATCCAGCCATCTGTCTCCTCAAGCCCAATGACTCGTTCGCCGAGCAGCACTTGGGATTGAATGAGGTTTTCTTCGCATAAAGCCAATTTCTCTTCATACGTTTGCTGGTCAATCCACTCTTTTATCTGGATGGTACTCTGAAGAACCTTTTGATCCATTTCTCTTGGCGACTGCGGTGCTGTCCATACATTCGCAACCGGCACCTTTGATTCATATATCATCACGACACTCCTTTCACCCCTTGAATGCCTAACCCATGATGCGGCGGAAAGAGCATATCCTTTCCTTGATATATGATTCCTCCGTCGATGAAATCCTCTTTTAGCATAAGCGGCGCATCAAAATCGTAGCGTGTCACATTCGGCTGGCTTGCGGCAAGATGAGCCGCCGCGGTAATCCCTAGTTTTGACTCTATCATACTGCCAACCATGCATTTTACGCCGTACGCTTCTGCTAAACTATTGATTTTCAGCGCTTCTTTTATTCCGCCTGATTTCATTAATTTTAGGTTAATCAGATCACAGCTTCTCGTTTCTAACACCTTGATGGCCTCATGGAAACCGAAAATGCTTTCATCTGCCATAATGAGCGTATTTGTTGCTTCCGTCACACGCCGCAAGCCTTCGATGTCTTCCTTTGGCACTGGCTGCTCAACTAGTTCAATATTCAGCGCCTCCATTTTTCGAATGGCCACAATTGCTTCCTTCCACGTCCAGCCTTGGTTGGCATCAAGCCTGATTTGAATATCAGGCCCGACTTTCTCTCGAATCCGCTTGATCCGCTGAATATCCGTGTCTATGTCATCTTTCCCCACTTTGATTTTTAACGTATGAAAGCCTTCCGCTACGTACTGCTTCGCATCCTCTGCCATTTCTAGCGGCCGGTTGACACTGACCGTATAATCCGTTTCAAGCTGATTGCGGTAACCGCCAAGGTATTGATAAAGCGGAAGCCCTGCCTGCTTTGCTAAGCCATCATAAATCGCCATATCAATGGCAGCCTTTGCACTTGTGTTTCCTACAAGCATGCGGTTCATCGCTGAAAAAATCTGTTCATATTGGGACAAGGAAGCCCCGAGCAATATGGGCCTGATTACTTCACAGATCGCATAATCAATGCTTTCGAGCGTTTCCCCTGTAATCACTGATGTTGGTACTGCCTCACCGTAGCTGATGTCACCTTGATCATAGGTAATGATCACGATGAGAGATGCTGCGTCATACACCGTTCTTAAAGCGGTTTTGAAAGGCTTCTTTAGCGGTACACTCGTTCTGCATGTACGAACATCTACGATTTTCATTTGATCGCCTCTTTCGCTGCAACGCCCGGGGAAATATGCAGTTTCTTTCCTGTAGCATCTAATGATGCCCGCACACCGATTGGAATGGCGAGGTTTGGAGATGAATGGCCAATCCGAAAGCCACCAAGTGCAGGTTTCTTTTGCGGCACAATGTACGTCTCCCATAACTGCTCGAGCGTTAAGGACTGTTCTTTCTTTTTCGGCTCACATTGATGAAAATCCCCAATGATGAATCCAGCTGCATCATCTAATTTTCCTGCAGATGCTAGGTGCTGCATCATGCGATCAATTTTATAGGGTTCTTCGTCAATATCTTCAATGAGCAAAAGCTTCCCCTTCGTATCGATCTCAAAGGGTGTACCCAGTGTTGTCACGATCAGGGCAAGATTCCCTCCTGTGATTTCGCCTGAAACAGTGCCGGGATAGAAGGTCCGAAGAGGTGATAGATGGTTCGCATACGTAAAGGTTTTTGGTGTGAATAGCTGTAAAAAAGTATCCTTCGTATATGGATGAACCTCCTCAAGCCCCACATCAGAGGAGAGCATAGGACCATGAAAGGTCACAAGCCCTGTCTGCTGATGGATGGCTGTATGTAAAAACGTAATATCGCTATATCCCCAAAAGATTTTTGGGTTCCGGCGAATCAAGTCATAATCGATGGCTTCTGCAATTCTTCCAGTCCCGTATCCTCCGCAAGCACAAATAATGGCCTTTACTTCTGGATCTTGAAACATGTGATGAATATCTTCCACTCGTTCATGATCATGACCTGCTAAATAACCATACCGGCAGTCGATATACTTCCCTTTCTTCACCTTCAGCCCAAGGCTTTCTAAAAAGGAAATCCCTCTTGCTAATTTCCGCTCATCAGGCGGGCTTGCTGGTGCAATAATTCCCACCGTATCCCCTGTTTGAAGTGCCACTGGCAGCTGGTTCATGCCAATCCCCTCTTTCTCTTTGTTTCTTTCAATCTATGGGTATCTTCTTCATAACATGAACGAATAAAGGAACAGACGCTTTTTTCAAAGCGTCCCTGCATTTCATTTTATTCATCTACTTGCGCCCATTTCAAGTCAATATAACCAACAGGATGACGGACAATGCCCTTCACGCCTTCTTTTTGTAAATAGACTTGGTTATAAAAATGAATTGGAATGATCGGTGCTTCTTCAATCAGAAGTGCCTCTGCTTTATGCAAAATGCTATTTCTCTTTTGTTCATCTGCTTCTTGGCCCGCTTTTTTCATTAGTTGATCATACGTATCGTTTGACCAGCCTGTCCGGTTCATGGCATTCCCAGTTTGGAAGCTCTCTAGGAAATTGATCGGATCTGCATAGTCTGCTAGAAACGAACTTTGCGAGAATTGGAATTTAAGCGCCTTTTGATCCTCTGCAAACACATTCGCCTCCATGTTCGCTAGCTTCACATCGACACCGAGTGCTTCTTTTAATTGCTGCTGAATGGCTTCTGCTTTTTTCTTGTTTTCAGGCTTTGTACTATAGGTTAATGTGACGGGCGGAAGCTTTGAATAGTTCTCTTCTTTCAAGCCTTTTTGCAATAGTTTTGCGGCTTCACTCGGATCATTTTTGACAAGATCGCCGCCAGCTTCTCTGAAATCTTCACCCTTTGAATCTAAAATACCCGGGGAAACGAAAGCGCGTGCTGGCTTCTCTTCGTTTTTTGTCACATAATCCACAATATCTTGCGGGTTGACAGCCATTTGAAAGGCTTTACGAATGTTCTTATTTTGAAAAGGCTCCATGTTGACATTCAGACGATAAAAGAACAGTCCCGCCTGATCTTCAATTTGTACTTCTTTGCTTTTTAGAAGGTCTTCACTTTGTTCTGCTGGTACAAAAGCAGTGTCTAAATCTCCTGATTGATACATTTGATAATCTGTGTTTCGGTCACTGATCATGAGCCACTTCACTTGATCCAGCTTGACCGTTTGTTTGTCCCAATACGTGTCACTTTTTTCCATTGTAAAGCTTTCGTCATGCTTCCACTCTGTCAGCTTAAACGGCCCA
This sequence comes from Bacillus xiamenensis, assembly GCF_000300535.1. Classification (GTDB taxonomy): domain Bacteria; phylum Bacillota; class Bacilli; order Bacillales; family Bacillaceae; genus Bacillus; species Bacillus xiamenensis. The sequence continues at coordinate 7,000 of NZ_AMSH01000038.1, read as the reverse complement.
TTACCAACAAAGGTTTTGGCATCCTTTGCCCAGTTTGGGTCCTTTTCAACTACCTTCTCATTCACCGGGAAAAAGGCAGGGTTTGCCGTCAAATGTAAGAAGGATTTCTGCGGGTACGCTAGTGTGACTTCTAGCGTTTTGTCATTTACAGCACTGACTTTTACGTCTTCTTTCTTCCCTTTTCCGCTGTTAAATGCCTCACCTCCTTCAATCATATAAGCTAAGAATGACGCAGAAGATCCTGTTTTCGGATCTAACAGCCGCTTCCATGCATATTCAAAGTCACTCGCTTTGACTGGGTCACCATTCGACCACTTAATTCCGTCCCTTAAATGGAACGTGTACGTTTTTCCATCCTCTGAAATCTCCCATTTTTCCGCCATTGCAGGAGACGGTTCGTGCTTTTCATTCAGTCTTGTTAACCCTTCCATTAAGTTGTTCAATCCTTGCCACGATACGTTATTAAAACCAATTGGCGGATCAAATGATGTCGGTTCGTTTTCGTTATTTAATGTTAACACTTTCTCTTCACCCTTATTGCTTGACGATCCTTTGCCTGCTTGCTCATTGGCTGTACACCCTGCGAGCAGCATGATCGCGAGCAGGCATACACTGACGATCCAACCTGTTTTTCTCATAAAAAACTCCCCCTTTGTGTTGAAGATAAAATGGCTTGCTTCGCTCGTTCATCCTGAAGCCAGCAATGCACTGTATGTGTAGGTGAACGCTTCGTTTCGTGTGGCATGATATGATCACATACTTTCATGGCTGATGGGCAGCGATCTGTGTACGGACAGCCTTTCGGCGGGGCAAATAAATCAGGCGGGCTTCCTTCAATAGGAATGAGTTCGTCTTTCATATCCAGCCTTGGAACGGATTGCAACAGACCCTTTGTGTAAGGATGCTGCGGACTGTAAAAGATCTCTCGTCTTGTCCCGGTCTCCACTATTTTCCCTCCGTACATCACCGCCACTCGATCTGCGACTTGCGCGACGACGCCTAAGTCGTGTGTGATTAAAATAATCGTGACACCTGTTTTTCTCTGAATCTCTTTAAATAATTCTAAAATCTGTGCCTGTATGGTGACATCTAGAGCAGTTGTCGGTTCATCTGCGATCAGCACCTTTGGCTCGCAAATGAGGGCCATTGCAATCATGAGCCGCTGTCTCATTCCTCCGCTGAACTGATGCGGATATTGCTTCAGCCTTTCTTTCGGCTGCGGAATACCAACCAAATCAAGCATACGAAGAGCCGCTTCTTTCACTTCTTTTTTTGTCAGCTTCTGATGCACTTTCGCGGCCTCCATCAGCTGATCTCCAATTGTCAGCGTCGGGTTAAGTGCCGTCATTGGGTCTTGAAAAATCATGGAGATATCGACACCACGGATGGCGCGCATGTCTTTTTCAGATAATGACAGCAAGTTTCGGTCACGAAACCAAATTTCCCCCTGATCGACTTGAGCGCTGTATGCAGGTAAAAGCCGCATGATACTTTGTGATGTCACACTTTTCCCGCAGCCCGATTCTCCGACAATGGCGAGCGTTTCTTTTTCATACACATCCACATTTACTCCGCGTACCGCTTGAACCGAACCGCCATATGTCCGAAAGCTGACATGCAGATCGATAATCTGAAGAATCTTTTTCAAAGCGCCATCACCTCTTCATCTTTGGATCAAGTGCATCTTGCAAGCCATCACCTAAATTGTTAAAACAAAACATCGTCAGTGAAATAAAAAATGCTGGAAAGAATAAACGCCACCAGTGACCATTATCCGACAGCACTGTCGGCAAGGCGTCATTGGCCATCACACCCCAGCTTGCAAATGGCGCTTGAATGCCTAAACCGAGAAAACTTAAGAAAGCTTCTGCAAAGATGGCTGTCGGCACAGTCAAAGTCATCTGGACAATAATCGGCCCCATCGTATTTGGCAGTAAGTTCTTGCGGATGATGCGCAGGCTTTTTGCACCAAAGGTTTTCGAGGCAAGGACATATTCTTGGCTTTTCAGCTGGAGCACCTGACCTCTCACAATTCTCGCCATCCCAATCCAGCCTGTGACGGTGAGCGCTACAATAATGGTGACGAGCCCTGGACCCATAAGCACCATCAATAAAATCACAACGAGTAAATAGGGCAGACCGTAGAGCACCTCGACGATTCGCATCATGACATGGTCATATCTCCCGCCCTTATAGCCAGCAATACCGCCATAAATGACACCGATCGCAAAATCAATGAGAGCTGCCATTACGCCTACAAATAACGAAATGCGGGCCCCGTACCATGTACGCGTAAACACATCCCGTCCAAGCTCATCTGTTCCAAACCAGTGAGCAGCCGACGGCGGCATGTTTTGCATGGAAAGGCGCTGTTCTGTCACACTATTTGGTGCAAGCAGTGGACCTAACACCGCCATGACAAACAGAAAAATCAACATCGACAAACTAAACATGGCCAGCTTATTTTGCTTCAAACGCCTCCATGCGTCTGCCCAATACGACAATGAAGGTCTTTTAATGGCATGGGCTTCGTTCTTCCTCTGTTCTCTCGGAGAAAACCACTCATCCGGCACTTCATGTGCTTGATTCGTTTGATCATGCTGAAGGTGTATGCTCATGCCTTTCCTCCTTTCTGATGCAGCTGAATTCTTGGATCAAGCAGACGATACGTCACATCTACAATGAAAAGAAGTGTAATTAAGATGATGCTGTAAAAGACAGTGGTTCCCATAATCACAGGATAATCACGGTTGTTAATACTCTCGACAAAGTATTTACCCATTCCAGGGATCGCAAATATTTTCTCAATAACAAAACTTCCTGTTAAAATACTTGCAACAAGTGTCCCAAGGATTGTGACAACGGGTAAAAGTGCATTTCGAAGGGCATGTTTAAACACAATTTTAAAAGGAGAAAGTCCTTTCGCTTTTGCGGTGCGAATGTAATCCTGCGTCAGCACTTCAATCATGCTCGATCTTGTTAACCTGGCAATAATGGCCATTGGCCCTACAGCCAGTGCGATTGTCGGAAGGACCATGTGCATTGGGCTTGTCCACATCGCTGTAGGAAAGAGCTTTACATTCACAGCAAGCTGCTGAATTAATAAGGTAGCAAAGATAAAGTTTGGTATGGATATACCGAAAACAGCAATGGTCATGGCGATATAATCAATCAAGCCATTATGCCGGAGGGCAGCCATAACCCCTAGCAGGATGCCGGAGATAACAGCAATCAAAATTGAGATCAGACCAAGCTCTAAAGAGACTGGAAAACCTCTCGCCAATAAATCATTGACACTTTCAGAAGGCTTTTTAATGGAAGGACCAAAATCAAAAGTAACGATGGATTTTAAATAAATGACATATTGAACATAAAGTGGTTCGTCTAAGTGATAGTAGCTTTCGAGGTTTCGCTGAACGGTTTCATTTGTATTCCGTTCTTCATTGAAGGGCGATCCCGGGATGACCTTCATCAAAATAAACGTTAAAGTGGTAATGGTTAAAATCGTGGCAATCATCGCAATAAAACGCTTGAGCAAAAAGCTGGCCATCTGCTGTCTCCCCCTTGCTTAACAAAATGTTGTACGTGTGGCAAGCTCTGTCATGACAAGCATCGCTTGGTAGGCTTCTAATATATTGTCTGCTTGATACGTCACCGTCGTTGTCCCTTCTTCGATGGCAGTACCCGGCATTAAATTCGCCCATTCAGCTTGTCCATAGTTGGCAAACTCGATCTTGAGCAGCGGCTGTTCAGGAGGCGTCAGCGGCTTGATTTGATGAATCTGTTTCATTGCAGCTTCCACTTGCTGAGTGATTTGCCTGTTTACTTTGGCTGGTGTTAAACATTTCACAGCAGATCTTGAAATGGTTTCTTTCACTGCAACTGTTTTCACGCCGGGCATCAGCTCTTCTGCTTCAAGGGCGGCTTGATCATCTCCGCATACAAGAATCACCGGAACACCATAATAGCCTGCGACATACGCATTAAAGCCCATTTCACCAATTGGATGATCATTTATGTAAAAATGTCTAACACCAAAAATCATACTGTGGGACATCACACCTTTCATCGATGCCCTCGCATGATAGCCTAAAAAAACAGCCGCATCATACGTTTGATCTAATCCTTGTACCATTGAATAAGGTTTCACATCACCTGATATGAGTGATGCCTCCTCATGCAATTCTTCGATCAAAAGATTATTCATTTTAGAATGACTGTCATTGACCAAAATATCGGTCGCCCCATGACCAAGAAGAGCTTCTACACAGGCGTTCACTTCACCTGTCATGATTTTTCTCCCGCGCTCATAATTGTGCTGGCGGCTATCAACAAATGTATGATCAGCTAGACCAGTAATTCCCTCCATATCGACTGATACATAGAGCTTCATCCCCATCCCCCTTTAATTAAACTTAAAATTTGTGTATATTTTTCTAAATTTTCTAAAAAATTATATGAGAACTTGATTGATTTTTCAATACAATGTCTGAAAATAAGGAAATTAGACTCAGATACTACGGGTCAAAGGAATAATCATTAAAGGATTTTTTTAACAAATAAAACACCACTAACGATGTCTTTAGTGGTGTTTGTCTGCTTCGTCGATCTGCGATTTCAGCTGATCATATTTCTTCATCGTTTGTGTAAATAAATCATCAAACATCTGGGGTGCCTGTTGTTGAATGACTGCGGCTCCTTCCCCGGTAATTCCACCTTTTGTCGCCACCCTTTCGACCGTTTCAGCGAATGTTAGACCGCGTTCCACAAGTAACTTGCCTGTTCCTAACAGCGCATAAGTTAAACATTCATATGCTTCATCTAAGGAAAGCTCACTATTTCTTACAGCGGCTCTCGCCATTTCTTCAAATATCGCCGCAATAAAGCCCGGAGATGAGCTTGTCAAATTACTCGCCGCGTCAAATCGGTTTTCCTCCACTTCCCGGACGATACTAAAAGCTGAAAGGAGACGGTGCAGATGTTCTCGCGCCTCCTGTTCGGCCGTTTCACCATGCGCAACAAGAGATACACCAGTACCTACGGCTGAGGTCAAAGTGGGGATGTATCTGGAGACCGGCTGATTCGTATGCTGCATTAATTTTTCTAACGTGACAGCCGCTGCCACTGATACAATATGTAAAGCTTTCTTTGCCGGGCGCAGCTGATCCAACACGTCAAGTACAGCAAGCGGCGGCACACACACAAACACGACATCACATGACGCAGAAATGTCGTCTAATGAACAGATGTTTATACCTTGGTACGTCTCTTTGAGCTGATGCAGCCGCTCTGTGTCACTTCTTGTATGAATCATCAACTGACGGGCATGCAGCACTCCTCTTTCCAGCCATTTTTGTACCATCATATCAGCCATGCTTCCATATCCAATAATTCCAATTGTCTCCACAGTTTAATCTCCTCTGTTTTGCTTAGATTCACTACTTATTTTAACAATTTCCCACAATGTTTTCATTTTTATCCCACACTTTTTTCTTAAGATAAAGTCAGCTTCCACCACATACAAGTAAAACATCCTGAAAACATACATGAAAAAATTAATGAAAGAGAGTGATCAAGATGACAAATCACAATGATGAAAAACAAACTTCCTATGAATTAATAACAATTGAACAGCCGAAAAAACAGAAGAAGAAGCCAGGTGGCTGGTTCAGACCATTTGTAAGCGGTATTGCAGGCGGTACGTTAGCGTTAGGTGTATACGTTCTCACCCCATACGCTCATCACTCAGAGAGCAGTACAGCAAATGATTCGTCATCAACGAAAACAGAAGCTGTCTCTCAAAATGATACAAGTACCAATACGTCAAATACCACAGCGGTACAGACATCGAATTCGTCCAGTACCATTTCCAATATGGTCGAAAATGTCTCACCAGCCATTGTTGGCATTACAAACTATCAAACGCAAAGTCAAACAACGACAGACTTTGGCGATACCAATACACCTTATGATGAATCACAGCAAAATCAAAACAATAGCAGTCAAGAGGAAGAAACCGGTACAGGCTCTGGCGTGATTTTCAAAAAATCTGGCAGTAAAGCCTATGTCTTAACAAACAACCATGTCATTGAAGGAGCAACTAAACTAACAGTCTCCTTGCACAATGGCAAGACCGTTGAAGGAAAACTGGTCGGTTCTGACTCACTGACTGATCTAGCTGTTGTAGAAATTAGCAGCAGCAACGTCACAAAAGTTGCTGAGCTTGGCGACTCCTCATCGCTTCGAGCTGGAGAAACTGTGATCGCCATCGGAAACCCGCTTGGTGAAGATTTATCAAGAACGGTCACACAAGGAATTGTCAGCGGTGTCGATCGAACAGTCTCTATGGAAACATCAGCTGGCGAAAGCAGTGTGAATGTCATTCAAACAGATGCAGCGATTAACCCAGGCAACAGCGGCGGACCACTTCTCACAACAGACGGAAAGGTTGTGGGAATCACAAGTATGAAAATTTCTGAAACTGGCGTTGAAGGTATTGGCTTTGCGCTCCCAATCAACGATGTCAAACCAATTGCAGAACAGCTTCTCTCAAAAGGAAAAATTGAGCGTCCTTATATTGGGATCAGCATGCTGGATCTTGAACAGGTCCCAGACGCTTATCAGAAGGAAACCTTAGGACTCACAAGTAGTCAGCTGGATAAAGGTGTGTACGTAAAAGAAGTCGCATCTGGCTCACCTGCTGCAAAAGCTGGATTGAAAGCAGAGGATGTTATTACCGCCATCAACGGCGAAAAAGTAACCACAGGCAGTGAATTACGTCACGAGCTTTACACGAATGCAAAAGTAGGAGACACAGTGAAAATCACACTCGTTCGCAACGGTAAAGAAGAAACAAAACAAGTCACCTTAACGGAATCTGAATCAAAGCAAGTCAGCTCCTAAACGATAAAAGCAGCTCAATTATGAGCTGCTCAGATTGTTGATAAAGCGATAAAGTGATCTTTATTTTAGAAATTTGTTTTATTTTAAGTTTTACATG
>NZ_AMSH01000037.1 GCF_000300535.1 Bacillus xiamenensis | reverse complement strand
AGACTGTGTCTAATATTTGGGGTGCACTTCACAGCGGGCTGTTTTACTGTTTGCGGCGTTTACCTTTCCATTGTTTTATATTCTGAAGCCCGGCTATATCAACGGCAGTGATCATTGACTTTATCATTTTATCTGGTATAGGGCCGCCGATTGTGGCCTATTTAGCGGAGCGTTTCAGTGCGATCACTTATTTTGTGATGAATGTATCGATTCCAATTTTATATACTGGGTCAGCTGTGCTGATTATGTTGATCTACCTGATGTCTTGGAGACTTTCTACTGTCATTTATCAAAGTAAGGTGTTCTAGGCAGCATTTCAGCTGAATCCATTCGTTTTGGGAGGTTGCTTGGCGGTCGTGGCCCGGTATGGGCAGATGGTTTTCGTATTGAGGATGTGGATGAGAAGACCGTGTGAGCGGTCTTTTTTTGTTCTATATACATTTGTATGAACAGCTTTGGCTGCGAGGTCTTATGTGCTGTTTTGGGAAAGGGTCGATAAGTCTTGTATGAATTTAAGACAATTGTCTGGAGTGATGCTCGCAGCTGTCAAATTGGTGACTTTAGAAAAGATCAGATGCTTTTCTGATGAGAATGGTTTGTAAAAGGAGAGAGGGTTTAAAGGGTGGTTATTTTCTTTTAAGTGAGGGTCATGAAAACCTCGATTAAGTATATCAATATAAAATAATTTGAATTTCTTTTTGTGTCAGAATATTTTGTTAATAGTGTTTCTCTCAAAAAAACAATTGTTTTTTAAGGGTAGATTTATTATGATAATATACGTCGAAAGGTTGAAGATTTTGAATCAGAATGAAAATTCTGATTTTTATTTTTTATGTTGTTTGTTGATGAGGGGGAATATAGAAGTGGCTCAAAAGGAATTAAAGAGAGGGTTAAGTGCTCGTCATATTCAAATGATCGCACTTGGCGGTACAATTGGTGTTGGCTTATTTATGGGGTCAGCTAAAGCCATTCAATGGACAGGTCCATCGGTTCTTTTAGCGTACGCAGTTTGTGGTATTTTTATCTTTTTTATTATGCGTGCGATGGGAGAAATGTTATATCTTGAACCGAGTACGGGATCGTTTGCTACATTTGGGCATCAATATATTCATCCGCTTGCGGGGTATATGACAGCCTGGAGTAACTGGTTCCAGTGGGTCATTGTTGGGATGTCTGAAATTATCGCCGTAGGTGCTTATATGAAATATTGGTTCCCTGAGTTACCAGCGTGGATTCCGGGATTAATCGCTATGATCATTTTAGGTGCGGCGAATTTGATTTCGGTTAAGTCATTCGGTGAGTTTGAATTCTGGTTTGCGATGATCAAGATTGTGACGATTATTTTAATGATCATTGCGGGTTTAGGCATTATTTTCTTTGGATTTGGAAACGGTGGAACAGCGATTGGTTTGTCTAATCTTTGGGCGCATGGCGGTTTCTTTACAGGTGGATTTAGCGGCTTTTTATTTGCATTGTCTCTAGTGATTGCTGCCTATCAAGGAGTAGAGCTGATTGGGATTACAGCAGGTGAGGCGCAAAATCCGCAAAAGACGCTGACAAATGCTATCAAAAGTATCATCTGGCGTATTTTGATTTTCTATATCGGAGCGATCTTTGTCATTGTGACCGTGTACCCTTGGGATCAGCTGAATACCCTTGGCAGTCCTTTTGTGGCGACGTTTGCGAAAATTGGAATTACGGCGGCAGCAGGTATTATTAACTTTGTTGTTATTACAGCAGCGATGTCGGGCTGTAATAGTGGGATTTTCAGTGCGGGGCGTATGCTTTATACATTAGGTGTGAATGGACAGGCACCTGCTTTCTTTACAAAAATTTCAAAGAACGGTGTACCTTATTTTGGGACATTTGCTGTGCTGATCGGTTTAGCGGTAGGAGTGGTCCTAAATTACGTATCTCCGCCAAATATTTTCGTCTATGTGTATAGTGCGAGTGTTCTTCCTGGCATGGTGCCTTGGTTTGTGATTCTAATGAGTCATATCGGCTTCAGAAAGGCAAAGGGGGCAGCACTTGACCAGCATCCGTTCAAGATGCCGCTTGCGCCATTTTCTAATTATGTCACAATCGGTTTCTTACTGATGGTTCTTGCGTTTATGCTCATCAATCAGGATACACGTATTTCGTTGATTGTGGGAATTGTGTTCTTGATTTTAGTGGCGCTTAGTTTTTATGTATTTGGAATCGGCAAACGAGAACCAATTGATAGTGCTTCTTCTGAACAAACATTGAAATAATACAAAGCCTTGCGGAATGAACCGCAAGGCTTTTGTTATTTACAGTGAAGCTTTTACACCCTGAAAGACATCTGGAAAGTTGGTGAAAAGCCCCGTGACGCCGTATTGCAAAAGGCGTACCATGTCTGCCTCGCTATTGACTGTGTATGGATGAAGGAGGAGACCGTGGCTTCTGACCTGTTGTACATTTTCAAGTGTCAAAGCTCTAAAATTCGGTCCGACCCCCACTGCATATGATTTGATGAAGTCGAGCTGATCATCTGTAATAGACGTCATTTGGGCTCTGTCTAATAGTTGTACTTTTGGAAGACGAGGGGCGAGTTTATGTAGTTTTAGCAGACTTTCCTCGCTGAAGGATTGGATGATGACCTGCCCTTTTCTCGTGTGTTTTCCAAGAAGGTGATGTTTCTTTAAGACGGCCAATAGCTTTTCTTCCATTTGCGGATAGATGTCTGGTTTTTTTGTTTCAATATAATAATTCTCTTGTTTGCCGAAATAGTGTAACACCTCATCTAATGTGAGGACTTGCTGTCCAATAAAGTGGGCATTTTGTTTGTCGGGGTTGGCTTCGTTAAACCATGAACCGGCATCCAGCTGTTTGATTTCGTCAAGGGTGAGGTCTTTAACCCAGCCTGTTCCGTTTGTCGTCCGGTCAACGGTTTCATCGTGCATGACGATGAGATGTCCATCCTTTGTCATTTGGAGGTCGAGTTCAAGGTAATCTGCATTCATGTTTGTGGCGAGCTTGTAGGAAGCCAGGGTATGCTCTGGGGCATACCCTGATGCTCCGCGGTGTGCAATGGTTAAGAGACGATCTGGAGATAAAAGATTTTCATGTGCTGATATGGTGGTCGGCACCCACGCAAAAGACAGTAAAGCAAAAGAGAGCAACACGAAAGCAAGTAATCTACTTTTCTTCATATTTTATCCTCCTTTTACGGTAACTGCCTTCATCATAAGGAATAGATGTAAAGGGCATGTTGGGTGGATATAAATCTTTTATGTGATTTTTATGAAGCTTGCTCTACACGTTTTCCTGTATTCCATGTCATGGCGAGGAAAACAATCGCAAGCACACAAGAACCTACCAGTAAAATGAAGCCCCCTGTCCAGTCATAGTGATCGACTACTACGCCCATCATGGCATTGGCAAAAGCTGAGCCGCCAATATACCCGAAGAAGCCTGTCAGTCCGGCAGCGGTGCCAGCGGCTTTTTTCGGAGCGAGATCAATGGCTTGCAGTCCAATGAGCATGACGGGTCCGTAAATCAAAAAGCCGATGCTGATGAGGGCAATATTATCAACCATTGGATTGCCAGCAGGGTTTAACCAGTACACAAGAACCGCAATTAATACGCCAATCATAAAGAGGACGCCAGCAGGTGCACGGCGGCTTCTAAAGAAGCGGTCACTAATCCACCCGCACAATAATGTACCAGGGATGCCTGCATATTCATAAAGGAAATAAGACCAGCGTGAATGCTCTGGTGAGAATCCTTTTGCTTCTGTTAAATAGGTAGGTGCCCAGTCTACGACACCGTAACGGACGAAGTACACAAAGACGTTGGCAATGGCGATGTACCAAAGGAACTTATTGTTGAGTACATATTTAAATAAAATCTCTTTTACTTTTAATTCTTTTTCTTGATCCTCATATTGTTGAGCCGGATAGTCATTTCGGTATTCTTCAATTGGCGGAAGACCATTGGATTGCGGTGTGTCCCGTACGAGAAGAATAATGACGAAGGAGACGATAATGGCAATGATGGCAGGGAAGAAAAAGATACTTTTCCAAGTCGCAAACAGCACAATTCCTAGTGTGATGAGTGGTGCAAGAATACCTCCGCCAATATTATGAGCAACGTTCCAAATCGACATTTTCGTACCACGTTCACTCACCGAAAACCAATGCGCCATCGTTCGTCCGCATGGTGGCCATCCCATGCCTTGAAACCAGCCGTTTAAGAACATGAATAAAAACATGATCCATACACTGGACGTGACCCATGGAAACGAGACAAATAGGATATTGATAAGAGCTGATAGAAAGAGTCCGGCGGCTAAGAAGTATCTTGGGTTACAGCGGTCTGAGATCATGCCCATGATGAATTTACTGAAGCCATAAGCGATGGAGACGGCCGCCAGCACAAAGCCTAGTTCACTTTTCGTGAACCCTTCTTCCTGTAGATAAGGGATGGCAAATGCGAAATTTTTGCGCAGCAAATAGTAGCCCGCATATCCGATAAAGATTCCCAAAAAGACTTGCAGACGCAGCCGTTTATAGGTTTCGTCTGTTTTGGCATCATCGAGCCTGTCGATATGCGGAGCCGGTTTAAACCATTTGAACATAAACATCCTCCTCTTGTAGATATGACTGAAACAAAAGTACGAGGTCTGTCTTTGATCTTGTACTTTTTCAGAGACAAAAGAATTGATAACGCTTTCTTTTGTACTCCCATCATATCGGATGGAGAAGATGTTTATGATGAGGCTTTTGTCATTATTTTGGAAGAACAGTTCATGAAGTGATGAAAAAAAATCCGCACAATGGCGGATTTTTAATAGTGGTTAAATCGATACATCAATTTTTGCAGATTTCTTTAGTTGATCAATTTCTTTTTGTACTTCTTTTTGCTTTTCTTGAGATTCTAACTGCTTCTTGATTTGTGATTTGACGTCTTTGAAATCAGGTGCTTTTTGTTTTTGTTTTTTCATTTGTTCGGCGTATTGGTCATAGTACGCTTTGACGTCTTTTTCAGACACAGAGGCTGATTTAATTTCTTTGTCGACATATTGGCTGTATTTGATGCTGTCGGCAATATCACTTTTCAGCTGATCCATTGTCAGTCCGCTCTTTTTGAGTGCTTCTTCAAATTGAGCATTGTCTTTAAATTGTTTCTTTTCTTCTTTTAGCTGCTTATCGACTTGCTTGTCAGAGGCTTTATAGCCCTTCTTCTCAGCATCTTGCAGGATGAGCTCTTGACCTACTAGCGCATCAATGGTTTGCTTCTTGACAGCTTTTGCGCCTTCTTTAGATGTTGGGTCTTGTCCTGACTGCTGAAGCTGACCTTGAATGGTCGATAAGGCGCTATTGTATTCACTTCCTGTGATTTTATCTTTGTTGACGGTCGCAACGACCTTTTGATCATCAATTTTTTGTGCGTCTAATTTCTTTTGCATCTCTTCCATTTGCTTTTGCTGCTCTTTTTGGTCAGCCTGTGTTGTTTCCTTGCTTTTGGCTGAATCGTTTTGCTTATCCTGTTTCGCATCGTTTGATGAGCAGGCTGCAAGCCCCACTGATAACAGACAAGCAATGAGTGTATATGATACTTTTTTCAATTATTTTCTCTCCCTTCGGTATGAGAACATCTAGTGCGCATTCTAACCGTTTTAGAGGAAAAATAAAACCGTACAGACGAATTGTTAGCGGATTGACATGTTTTTTATCTGTTTGTCCTCATTTTGTCTTCTCATAGTCATCATATGACAGCTCAAGTTTGGAATAATTGTTCCATCGCTTCGTCGAGATTGGTGATCGGCTGGCGGCAGCTGTAGTTTTCACAAATATAGACCGTCGTGCTGTCGTTGATCGTTTTGTAATCTTTTGCAAAAGGTGCGAGCCTTGCTAATTCTTGCCCTGTTTCGGCAGTTAAAATGAGATCAAATGGCATGAATCGTTTTTGCAATGCTTGTAGAAGCTGTTCTTTTTGCGGATCGCCCTTTTCCCCGAGAATAATGATTTCTCGTTTTACGGCATATTGGCTTAATAGTCCTTGTAAAAAGGCGGTATGTCCGCTTGGATAGGAAGAGACATCGACGTAAAAGGCGCTGAACATCTTCTCTAGTGTTTCGATCCAGTCTTGACGTCCGATCATTCTGCTTAGTTTCAGAAGCTTTTGGAGTGCAGTACTGTTACCAGACGGCATGGCCCCGTCGTATACTTCTTTTTCACGAACGATAAGCGCTTCTGCATCTGAGCCTGAGAAGAAAAAGCCCCCGATTTGCTCATCCCAAAACAGTTCAAACATATTTTCAGCAGCGGCTCTGGCTTTTGTCAGCCAATCTAGGTCAAAGGTCGCTTCGTATAAAGACATATATGCTGTGAGCATGTGCGCATAATCTTCGATAAAGCCTAGATGCTTCACGTCCCCTTCCCTGTAGCGGACCATGAGCCGTTCCTGCTGGACGAGGTGTGTTTCGAGAAAAGACATCGCCTGTTTTGCCATGCGGATGGCTTCTTCTACATGAAAGACACTCCCTGCTTTGGCAAGTGCGGAGATCATCAGCGCATTCCACGAGGTGAGTACCTTGTCATCGATCAGCGGTGCAGGCCGCTGCTGTCTTACAGTGAGTAAGATGTGTCGAGCGGATTGCAGTTTGGAATGAAGGGTTTTGTCGTCGATTGAATATGCTGCCTTGATGTCATCAAATGAGGTGGAAATGGTATGAGGGATGTTCTGTCCTTCAAAATTTCCTTCCTCTGTGATGTGATAGACCGCACAAAATAAAGTGCCGAGGTCATCACCTAAATGAGTCATGATCTCCTCTTTTGTCCAAACGTAATATTGCCCTTCCTTTCCTTCCGAATCGGCATCGATTGCTGAATAAAAAGAGCCATCACGATTCATCATGTCTCGTTTGATAAATTGAATGAGGTCTTGGACAAGCTTTTCGTACTCAGGGTGTTGAGTGATTTGATAGGCTTCGGTGTAGGCATCTATCAGCAAGGCGTTATCATACAGCATCTTTTCAAAATGCGGCACAAGCCATTTTTCATCGGTTGAATACCGAGTAAATCCAGAACCAATATGATCATAAATACCGCCGTTTGCCATGCCGTTTAACGTTTTTGTGACAGCATATAACGCATTTTCTTGCCCTGTCCATTCAAAATAGCGCATGAGAAACGAGAGCATATGAGGCGCAGGAAATTTAGGCGCAGAACCGAAGCCGCCATACAGCGTATCAAAGCTGCTCATGAGCTGATAATAGGCTTTGTGAATCGACTCCTGAGTGAGCGTATTTTCTGTCTGCCCTGCTGCCTTGATCCGCAAATTATTTGTTGCCTTTTCTGCCAATGATTCAATATGATCTCGGTCGTTGTGATAAGCATCCAGCAATTGCGTCAGTGCTTCAATGAAGCCGGGACGGCCGTAAGCACTTCTTTTTGGAAAATAAGTCCCCGCATAAAACGGCTTTTGATCAGGCGTGACAAACACGTTGAGCGGCCAGCCGCCTTGCCCAGTCATCATCTGACAAACGGACATATACATCGAGTCAATGTCCGGACGCTCCTCACGATCGACTTTGATTGAAATGAAATGCTCGTTTAGGATGTCAGCGACTTGTTGATCTTCAAAGCTTTCGTGTGCCATGACGTGGCACCAGTGGCATGTTCCTTTGGTTAACCATACCCAATCGATACGAAAACAGGTTTGTTTTCGCGTTTCGCTTTTTCGAAAGCTTCGTCTGACCAGGTGTACCAGTTGACCGGGTTATAGGCGTGTTGAAGAAGGTATGGCGACTTTTCAGCGATTAATCGGTTGGGTATTTTTTTGTTTGGCATGGGATCACCTACCTTTATTAACTATAGATAATATATTATATACATGTAGAATTAATAATATAAAAGGACGTATCTTTTAATTTAGATACGTCCTTTTATATTTTGCGAAAAAAATCAAAATCAGTTGTCTTTAAAATAGAATTTCCATAGTGCTGTTCTTCCAAATACATAATATAGTCAATTGGGTGGTCTTGTTTATCATACCAGCATTGACAATATTCTTTAGCTGTTGGTGATAATCTTAATGACCATTTTTTCTTTAATCGTAATGCCCGTAATACATTTTTTTCAGGGTTAGGATTAGAATCAATAAAGTCAGTATGCAAATTAATGTCTAGTAGTTTTTTGTTTGCTGCATCAATGAATTTAGTAGCATCTAAAGCACCATCACTTAAGTTTAGTGCAATAGCATCAAAATTAAAGAAGGCGCCTTTAGTAATGTTATTGAATTTAGTTTCATAATAATTATTTTCAAATGCCCAATTATTGTGAACACTCCAAATATCAAATTCAACATCATCAATTAGAACATTAAATCCTCCAAAACGATTCACTCTGTAATAATAGTTATCCAATAAGGTAGCAAGGTGATTTGCAGGGGCATCTATCATTAAATCAATGTCGCGAGGTACTTCATTTAAAGCAAAGTCTCTTAAAGCCCCACCTATCAAAAATACGTCGCCAATATGTTTTAAATGTTTAATAAGGTGATCAATCTTTTGATTTTCTTGAATGAGATTATCAAAGCCTATGCCTGCTTTATTTTTAATTTGGGAGGCATTGAGCATTGCCTTTCCTCCTTAGAGTTTAATTCCTGCTAACCGTCTATAATATTCTAAGGCGTAAGTATCTGTCATGCCACATATAAAGTCAGTAACAAGAAGTAATCTTTCATATGTTGAAGGTTCTGTAGAATGTTTTTTGTGAACTAACTCCATTATATCTCTGTAATTGCTTGATATCAATGAATATAGCTTTCCATCTTCTGTTTTAGCTTCATTACAATTACTGGAAAGTGCAGCTGTTACAAATTTTTGAAGAAGACCTTGGATAACTGTTCCACCTGCTAATTCTCTCACTTGAATTTCATTATCCTTGAATATGATTTTAGATAAATCTTTAAAAGCCAGTCGGATATTTGCTGCTTCTGATGCTAATAAAATATCTTCATCGAATTTTCCTTCTAGGATCTTGTCGTGTAGTTGAACGAACTTTTTTGTAACAGATTTAATCATGAAACCTTGAGCCTGAATTCTAAATTTTTGAACTGTATTATCTAGCCTATCTGTTCGAACTTTGTTTTCTTCATATACTGAGTGAAAATAATTACAGAGGATTTTATCTTCGTCTGATCCATTTGATAGATGCTTGTCTAATATTTCTTTAATAGTTGTGTAATCTAAAACCCCTTTTTTGCAGCCGTCTTCAATATCTGCTGCGGAATAAGCAATGTCATCAGAAGCCTCTAATAAGAAGGTAAGAGGGTGTCTGAAATCTCCAATACCTGTAAACTTCTTCACTAAATCAAATCTATCTTTTTCACTTTGTAAATATCCAAATTTCTTAAAGCTAGTACCCATATTTTCATTATTTTTATTACCTTCAGTTGAAGAACGTGGATACTTAATAATTGTAGCTAGGGTTGCAGCTGATAGATTGTAACCATAACTATCATGTTTTAAATTATGAAGTTTAGTGAGTAATCTAAACGTTTGTGCATTTCCTTCAAAATTTTCAAAATCTGCAATCTGTTGAACTGTGAGGTTTTTCTTATGTTTATTATTATCATCATAAAACCATCTTTTAAAAAATGTTTGAATTGCTGATTCACCATAATGTCCATAGGGTGGGTTCCCTAAATCGTGTATTAGACCAGCAGTAGCAAGTAAGGAACTTATTTTGCCGCTATGTTTAACATTTAACTTCTCATCTTTTATTAATACCTTTTCAATACTAGAGCCTAGAGAACGCCCGATTGCAGAAACTTCATGGGAGTGTGTTAACCTTGTACGCACAAAATCACTACTATCAAGAGGGAACACTTGTGCTTTGTCTTGTAATCTTCTAATAGAAGAACTAAAAATTAACCTAGAATAGTCATCATCAAAATCATTTCTGCCGTCATTTATTTCTCTTGTGGATACCATTTTTTGTCTAAGTCTAATGCCAGATAATAATTTATCCCAATTCATTTTGAAGCCTTGTCCCATACGAATTACACCCCTATACCATTTCTATTTTTTGTAATTAAATCTATTTTTATATCGGTTATAAATAAAAATAATTTAATAAATAAGGTATGGTAGGACGGACACCAGTGGCAAGTGGCATAGCCGATGCTGACAAGCACCGGTTTATTTTCACGTTTCGCTTTGTCGAAGGCTTCTTTTCCCCATGGATACCAGTTAACTGGGTTAAGGGCGTGTTGGAGAAGGTATGGAGATTTTTCAGTGATTAATCTGTTGGGTTTATTGTTAGTAGACATGGAATCTCCTCCTTTCATATTTATTTATCAAATCTTTTTGAGTGTAAAGGGTGATGGGCTTAAGGAATTTCATTTGAATTTAGATATTACTACTTCAAAAAAGTTACGTAGGATAATAACCGATAGTTCTTTATTTTGAAACTGAGCAAAAATCAAAAAACTATAATTAGGTCAAAAATTTATAGGGACTGCTGTGGAAATTTTAACTTTCGATAGATTTGTTTTCAATTCTTTTATTCGCTTCATTAATTATGAAAACCTATATTAATGCCTTTTAAATGGAATTTATTACTATATTTATCTTGTGTGTATTTAATCAATAATAACAAGCTGTTATAATAGCTTTGTGTTTTTATGAAAATATGTGTTAAAAGTGGTGTTGGAAATAAATATATACTATTCATTCTAGTAATCTCTTCGTTTGGTGGAGAAGCACTTTTAGCACATTTAATTTCAATAGGTCTAGCGGTGACTATTACAGGAGTTACTTATGTTGCATTATCTGAGTTTAAGAAGCATAAAAGAACTTACATTCAAAAAATCTAAAAAATGGGTATATGAGAAGGTGTAAATATGTTAGTTATTGATCAAAATCCAAAAGGTGAGCAGTACTCCAAATTAATTGATTTGGCTTTCGAAATTTGTGATGAGTTTCATTTAGTTTTAAGAAAAGATATGGGATCTTTAAAATCTTTTGATCCCTTCCTAAAAAGACTTGAAAGTTCATTGAAAGAGATGAAAGAACAATCAGAATGGGCTAGCACAATGCTATTTAACAATACAGCAAAAGTTTATTACTATTATACAGATGAAAATGCGAAGAGTATTCTAAAAGAATTCGCAAATTCTTTATATGATTGGGAGCAACCAAATTTACCAGAAGACTTGTCCTTCTTCAAAAATGGAGAAGAATGGCTGGTTACATCTTCTCATGAAGAAGAAAGTTATATAGATACGGAAAATGATACAGAGATACAAAGGATATTAAGTATACCAGAATTAAAAGTACATATGGAAAAATGGGATTAATGCTATTTAGTATTCAATAATAGTGTATTGATATAAAAGTAAGGAGGCTAATAAGATAGTTTCCTTACTTTTAAAATGTTATGGGCGTTCTCATTTATTTCTTAATTAAGATGTATTGTTTGTGTTCCAATAGAAGATTTGAACTTTAAATGTTTCCCAAATTGTTGAGTCTTGAAATTAATAACTAAATCCAAACTCTCATCCTTATCTTCATCCTCAAAACCGTCTAAACAGGAATATAATTAATATATCAGATAGCTGAGGTCCGTGATCAATTGTCTGTGAGGTATTCCCATCATGACAAATCAAGGACTATAAACCCTTGTTTTGTCATTATTTCACCTTTTCACTACTTCAATCGTAATGTTTTAACAAGATGGCTGAATTATGTCCTCCAAAACCAAAAGAATTGGATAGCCCATATTTCAATGGAAGCTGTCTCGCTTCTAATACAACATCTAAATTGCAATCTGGATCTTGTTTCTCTACATTAATAGTTGGCGGAATCATTCCTCGTCTCAAACTTTCCACTAAAGCAATCGCTTCTACTCCGCCTGCAGCACCAAACATGTGCCCAGTCATTGACTTGTTCGCAGTTGTTGGAATTTCACCTGAACGATCACCAAATAATTTCTTAATGGCTAGAACTTCTGAACGATCACCTACTTGTGTACTTGTTGCATGAGCACTAATAACATCGATTTCACTTGTTGATATATCTGCACTTCTCAATGCTTTCTTCATGGCTAAGTAGGCACCCCTACCTTCTGGGTGTGAAGCGACCATATGATGTGCATCTGAACTAGCCCCGTATCCCACTACTTCACATAATATCGGCGCATCTCTAAGAATTGCGTTGTCTAATGATTCTAATACTAAGATACCTGCGCCTTCACTCATAACAAAACCATCTCTATCTGTATCGAATGGGCGGCTGGCTCGACTTGGGTCTTGGTTTCTAGTAGATAGTGCATGTGCGTTTCCAAAGCTAGCCAAAGATATCTGATTGACGGCAGCTTCTGCTCCACCGGCAAATATAATATCTGCTTCATCGTTTCGAATCGCATTGAAAGCTTCACCAATAGAGGTGTTCCCGATAGAACAAGCTGTGACTGGTGACAATGATGGCCCTTGTGCGCCTAATTTAATGCTGATTTGGGCCGCAGCTGCATTTGAAATCATCATGGGGACAAGGCTGGGGCTTACTCTCGAGGGACCTCGTTTGTCTAATACATGCACATTATCTACAAGCGATTGTATGCCTCCGATTCCTGAACCAACATATACGCCTAAACGTTCAAGATCTACTTGATCTAACTGTAATTGTGAATGTTCTAATGCTTGTTCGGCCGCTGCTAAGGCAAACTGACTAAAACGATCTAATCGTTTTGCTTCTTTTCTCCCTAATATTTCATCTGCATCGAAATCACGAACGATTCCAGCTATTTTTGTTTTATAATCAGTCGTATCAAAAGAATCAATGAGAGATATTCCCGATTGTCCTTGAACTAGTTGGTTCCAAAAGCTATCTATATCATTTCCTAGTGGAGAAATAACTCCCATTCCAGTAATGACAACTCTTTTCATGATCATTCCCTCCTTGTTTTTATTAACTTTAGCCATTGTGTTATCCTATTACAAGTTGTTGTTTATCCTAGTATAATGAATAATATTTTAAAAGGAGACCTTAATGAAACCTGAAACAAGACTTCAAGCATTATCAGAATTTCTAAAGAACCAACGTTCAAAAATCACGCCTCAAATGGTTGGTTTACCTGTAGGAACCCGCCGAAGAACACCAGGACTCAGAAGAGAAGAAGTGGCTCAACTAGCCGGTGTGAGTCTTACTTGGTATACATGGTTAGAACAAGGCAGAGATATAAAAGTATCTACTTCGGTATTAGATGCGATTTCTAGTGCATTACAATTAAATAACGATGAAAGGAGATATTTGTACGCTCTAGCGTTAGAGGAAGGTGTGAAACAATCCTATATCATTGAGAATGAGAAGGAAATCAGTCCGGCTTTAGTGAAAATTCTGCAGGAACTTCGTTATTGTCCAACGATTATATCTGATAGAAGAAGTCAGATTGTTGGGTGGAATCAAGCAGCAGCTAATGTATTTTTGGACTTTGAACAAATCATCCCGGCAGAAAGAAATATCATCCGCTTACTATTCGCAAGAAAGGAATTTAAAAGTTTAGCCGTGAATTGGGAGCATTTTGTAAGAGGATATATCGCCATATTTAGAACGTATTATGGACAGTATGTGGCGGATGACTGGTATGAGCAATTTATAGAAGAAATGGAGCAGGCATATCCTGAGTTTCGTAAAATATGGAATGAAAATGAGATCAGTTATGCACCTGAAGTATTAATTGAATTTCGTCATGCTAAGGTAGGGAAAATGTTGTTTAATCTCACTTCATTACAAGTGTATGGGGATACTGATTTAAGATGCAGTGTCTATACTCCAGTTGAGGATACTGAAACGGAGCTTAAGTTAAAACGTTTAATTGAAGGGTAGCTGTTGTTTGGAGAGAAGAATAGGGCTGATTCAAAGAATACTTCTTTAACTTTGTGTAGATTTTAAAAAACAACTAGTATAGTAGCAATTGGTTATTTGTATTTGGATGAAGGCATTGTGTGTGTGCTGTGCTGAAGGAGGTATGGTGATTTTTCAGTGGAGTGGGGTGGATTTTTGATTGTTTGGCATGAATTCATCTGCTTTCATATATTAATTTCCTTCGTACTTTAACTTTAGTAAAACTTCGCCTTTTTATATAAAAAATCCTCTTAAAGTAGAAGAGGACAAAAGGACGTATTTCTTTTGATTTGAATAGTATATGCTACTTGAAGTAATCAATTTTCACAATGAATTTCTCAACTGATATTCCATCACTCCCGATCATATGGAGTTTAGGCGTTTTTAAATTTCCCTCACCATTATTTGCAAATGTAAAGGTGACGGTACCGCTTATATATTGATGAGGCTTAATATCTTTAACTCTTTTGCCTGTTTTATTATTAATAAAGTCTATGGTCTGGGTTTCTTCCTCTCCCCTCATCATTCTATAAAATTCAGGATGTAGGGGAAGTTTATCGTTTGTTTTATTTTTTAATGTAAATGGTATGCGGTATTCAGTTATTTTATTTCTCATTTCATCAATGGTATTAATTTTCTTAGCTTTTTTAAACGTATGACTTATTTTTAGAAATTCAAACGTTTCATTTGTCGTAAGGTTTTTTTCTGTTACTTTATAGTTGGAGTATTCACTATTCACTTGTTGATAGCGGAACATGCTGATTAAGATAAAAATTATAGTCATCACTGAAATTACTATTACTTTTTTTCTCATTTTTCTTTATCCCTATCAACAATCGTTTCTTTTATAATTTCACCAGATTCAATATCATAAATCGTATCTGAAACCTTTTGAAGAGTTTCTTTATCATGGCTAGCGATCAAAATTGTTTTACCTTCATTTTTTAATGTTACGAGTAATTGATGTACTATTTCGACTGCTTTCTCATCTAAAGCATTAGTAGGTTCGTCTAAAATGAGCAAATCCGGTTTTTCCATAATTGCTTGAGCTATTCCCAAACGTTGTTTCATCCCAAGAGAATACTTTTTAAACTTTCTTTTGTCATTTGGATCAAGCCCTACACGAGAAATCACAGCAGAAATTTCGTTATCGTTAATTTTATTCTGAATCATAGAGAGTAATTTTAGGTTAGCAAAACCAGTATATTCTGGGATAAAACCAGGATACTCTATTAATATTCCAACATTTTCGGGAAATGAGATGTCTCTGTGTAATTGTTTCCCACCTACAGTTACTTTTCCATCACTTGGTTTTACTAATCCGGATAATACACGAAACAACATTGTTTTTCCGGATCCATTAGGTCCACGAAAACCATAAATATTCCCCTTTTGTAATGATAAGTTAATATTCTTAAGGACTTGGTTTTTTTTAATAAATTTGTTTAATGCCTCAATTTTAATATATTCTTCTGACATGAGTTTCACCTCGATTAATATTCTTTTTCATGATCATTGCCGTATTCAGTTAAAAAATCTTGTTTGATAAAAATTTTATATGCTAGAAAAGTAAAAAGTAATCCAAAACCACTAAATAAATAAATCATTCTAGAAAATAAACCTGGTATAAGCCAAGATGTCATTTCTAATGACAGTGAGTCATTAATGAAAGAAAAACCAAAATAAATATTAAGCATTTTATCAAGAATCACAGCAGATGAAATGATAATAAAGCTGTATATATAATTTTTACTTAACAAATAGCAAACCACAACAAATAGTCCGATCAGATGGAATACCAATAAACTTGTAATCAGATATCTAATTAACATGATATTAGATGAAAAGTATTCATCTAAAGGTAGTTGATCGCCATATATTAAGTATGGAGCTCCTTTTGTAGACAGCCAAACGTTGTTCCACCTTCCTGACAGGAAGCCACCCAGAAGGAAACCACCAATTAGGTATATGAGAGTGAATATTAGACAGATCCAAAAGACACGTAATAATAACGATAAAAATACTTTTTCTCTTTTTTGATAACGAACAAAACGAGAAGAGTCGAAAAAAGGTACGATTCCAAATGAAAAAAACATTAGAAAAAGGGGTAATACGGGAAAAATAAATGTATAGGAAGAGAAAAATAAATTTAAAGATTGTGGTATTCCCATTATTCCATGTTGCGGTATACTTTCTTTGACTAAATATAAAATACAGAGCAAATAACAAAAAAACCAGATGAATAATCGCACTTTATAACGGCATATGTCGAGTAAAACGATATGTAGTTCTTTAACGAATAACATTCTTTTTAACCCCTAGAATGTATAATGAAAAACTTAACATAAATCCGATAAACAAGTGTAAAACAAGACTTGCTAGACTCACACCATCTGTAGCCTGTTGTTGCAAGAAGCTTGTTGATATCATTTCCTGATGCCCTAGTGTTGAAAGTACCATGTTTATGACATATAAACTTGCAAAAGGTGTAATTAGAACAACAAATGATTTTTTAATAAACATTCCAAATCCCAAAGCTATACTTGCGAACATACCAGAGAAAATACCAATCAATATGACATATAAAAGCATATGAACAAAGGGATGTGTATAATATAGATCTGGTAAGAAAGTATTATCAGAGTCTAAAGGCATCTCATTGTTAATCGCTCTATCAGGTTTTATATTTGGAAGTCTCATGAAAGACAAATAAATATTTAATAATAGGGGAAAGACAGCTGTGAGCATACCTGCTAAAAAGTTTATAAGAAACAAACTAAAGAAATATTGTTTTTGTTTTCCTCTAATAATTAAAAAGCGAAAAAAACCAGTTGACCGATCTCTTGAGT
Organism: Bacillus xiamenensis; assembly: GCF_000300535.1. Taxonomy (GTDB): domain Bacteria; phylum Bacillota; class Bacilli; order Bacillales; family Bacillaceae; genus Bacillus; species Bacillus xiamenensis. The sequence goes on along the minus strand of NZ_AMSH01000037.1, from coordinate 17,658 downwards.
ACAGATCTGAAAATGGGAGTGTTGCCAAAATTGGTAATAAGAACATGTAAAGTGCTGGATAATCTGATATTCCACCGATCCCCATCCATTTTGTATAAGGGGTAAAAGAAATTCCTCCTGTAAGTTCTAAATGTTCTTTGAGTGGCATTTCTTCTGTCCAAAAATAAGCAATCGCTAAAATTGCACCAATGGCTAATGATATGTAAAAAGAAGGGCGCTTTATTAATCGTAATATAAGCAAATAAAACATGTTTCTCTCCATTTCGTTTATTTAAAACTAAATATAGAAGCGACTCAGTTAATTCTGAGTCGCTGTGTCACATAGTTCTCTTTTGAGTTTAAAGAGCCTAATAGAATCAAGGGCTTTTTGGATCGTAATCGGGACTCCATTTGCCATTAGCATGACCAGCTGCATTCTTCTTAGCACCTATCGAAACAGGCGGATATCCTATTCCCAAGAATGTTTTTTCAACTGCCAAATTGTATAGGAGTTGTACTCCTTTATAATTTTTCTTAATTGTATAATAGTGGCCATCTGAAACATCTTTTCCTTTAGATCTGGCCCAGGCTACATAAGAAGTATTATTCTTTTCACTGTTCATATAATACCAAGATTTAGTAAATTTTGTTCTAGATGTTGTCTCATCATATGGATTTCCTTTTAGAAATCTAAAATTATAATTAGTATCTTTATAGTTGCCACTTGGTTCTCCTGCATAGACATGCACAATTCCTATAGTAGAAAAGGTTACTCCTAGAATTAAAGTTAGGCTAATGATTATTTTGTTTTTCAACTGTCTTCACCTCATTGTTTACTTACAATTAAGTATTTATCTGCGACACCTATGCAATTATTATCTTTATTTAGCCAAATCATTCTTAATGCTATTTCTGCTTTCTGACCTTTGAATGTTGGTAAATTAATTAAATAATCGTGATCTACATCTGATCTATCATAAGGTTGTTCCCATTGATGAGTAACTCCTCTATCATCTTTCAATTTTCCCAAGATTTTTGATGGGGGAGGTTCTTTTTGACTAAAGGTCATCGCTAATTCATAATTTTTAGGAAGTGGTCCAACTTCAATGTCCTCTCCTTTGAAAACATTTTCAATTGCCACATCATTATTCTTTATCTGACCTTGATAATAATGATCCTCTTTCAACTTTTCCCAAAATATAACTTTAAAAAGACTTTGCTTTTGTTCGGTATCAAAATAGAATATTTTAGAATCATCCTTTGTGCTATTATCCAAATCTTCTATACTTACAGAAGGATCTGGAGCTTTGTCTTTTATGGTGTTATTGAAATTATTTGATTGACAAGCACTAATCAAAGATATCATTATTAAAATTAAAAAAAATGTAAATAACTTTTTCACTATTTTCCCCACTAAAACCATAATTTGTACCGGTACGTGAGAATTATACAATAAAATAAAGAAAAATACACCTTTTTTTGTATTTTTTTATTTAAAATGCTATGTTATGCTATGTTCTAGTTAGTTGATAAGAGAGGGCTTTTTTACATGATTGGTTTATTATTACTTTTTAAAAGAGATATGATTCTTGGGTTTCATAGAACTACAAAAACTTTTATCATTATATCTATTCTAGGGTTGTTTAATTTCCTATACTACCTTTATTTTCTGCATATTAGTTTAACTAAAAGTAATGTTGCATTTTGGGATGTTATTGGTAAAACCTTTGCAGGTGTTCCCTTTGAACTTGTCGAACAACAAACAATTGAATTTCCTTTTGGATGGATTATATTTCAATTAAGTGGTGCAATATTGGTCAATACTTTTATAAAAGAAGATCTATTTGCCCATAGTGCCTTTATTAGAGTTAGAACAAAGTCAATATTTAAAATGTGGGTAAGCAAACTATTATTTTGTTGTGCCGCAATATTTATCTTCTACATATTAATATTGTCCCTTACCTGGTTTGTTTGGAAATTGAGTGGGGGGACAGTAAATAACTTGACAGATTACGGCGAAAGTATTTTAAGATATTCGTCCTTTCAATTCTCTTATAGTCAAATTATTGTTTATTCAATTCTCTTAAATATAGCTGGCACATTTCTTTTTACTTTTATCTTTGCTTTTTTAACATTAATTTTTAAAACAATTTATAGTTTCATAATTTGTATCTGTATTTTATTTCTTTCCATTTTCTCAGATAATCCAATGCTACTTGGGAATGAATTTATGCTGATTAGGCATCCTATGTTTGGTTTACCTCCAGTTGTCTCAATTATTATGACACTAATTATAGTTCCTATTCTCTGTATTGTTTTTTCGATAGGTGGGGGAATTTATCTATCTAAGTATGATTTAATAAGTGATATGGAAAAGGAATGAGATTTTATAACCCTATAGTATCCTGTAGATTTTGAAATCTAAATTTACCCGATCTTTGGAAGAATAAAGTACTTAAAATTGAGGAACTGTTGTGATATTTATATCAATAGTTCTTCTTTTTAATACCATCATCATGTTTGACTAAATACCTATCAGGGTATACTATCTGATCATAGGGAAAAGAGAAAGGAGTGTTAAATGTGGAATATAATCAGCAGATGAAGAATCGTCTTCGCCGGATTGAAGGGCAGATTAAAGGGGTTCTTGCGATGATGGAGCAGGGAAAGGATTGCCGCGAGGTGGTGACGCAACTATCTGCTTCACGCAATGCCATTGATCGGGCGATGGGTGTGATTGTGAGTACAAACCTTGAGCAATGTGTCCGTGAAAGTCTTGAGCAAGGCAAGGATACGGAGGGTCTTGTGAAAGAAGCGGTTGAGCTCTTGGTGAAAAGCCGGTAAGAAATTCCTCAGCCTTTGAGGTTGACGGATTTTTTTACTTGTTATAATATACCCTTACCGGTATGTGTATATATTTTTGATTTCAATATACCCCAATGGGTATTAAATATAAGGAGGAGCATGATGGAAGACCAGAAGAAACGAACGACGATTGTTTTATTTAGTGGAGATTATGATAAAGCGATGGCTGCTTATATTATTGCAAATGGCGCAGCGGCCTATGATCACGAGGTGACGATTTTTCATACCTTTTGGGGGCTGAATGCTTTGCGTAAGGAAGAGATGGTGCCACTTAAGAAGGGATTTTTAGAAAAAATGTTTGGTAGCATGATGCCGCGCGGTGCTGATCGAATGGGGCTGTCAAAGATGAATTTTGCAGGAATGGGACCGAAGATGATTAAGCATGTGATCAACAAACACAATGCCATGACCCTGCCGCAGCTCATTGATATGGCGAAGGAACAAGACATCAACCTCGTGGCATGTACGATGACGATGGATCTTTTAGGGCTGCAGGAGAATGAATTACTAGCAGACATTCAATATGCCGGTGTGGCAGCGTATTTAGCAGAGGCTGAAATCGGGAATGTGAACTTATTTATCTAGGGAGGTGTTCATACATGATTCAAATGCTTTTGCTCATCATTGTGATCGGTTTGCTTGTGAGCCGTTTTCTTCCCGTACGGGGTGTGAAACAAATGGATGCAGGCGATATGAAACCTAATAGTAAAGATCAACAGCTGATTGACGTACGATCTGCCATAGAGTTTCAAACCAACCATATGAAAGGATTTCGAAATATCCCCTTACCTCAGTTAAAAGAACAAGCACATCAGCTTGCGAAGGACAAAGAGATTTATGTGATTTGCCAAAGCGGGATGAGAAGTATGCAGGCAGCTAAAATATTGAAGAAGCAGGGATTTACCAAGATTACGAATATCAAGGATGGCATGAATGCTTGGCATTCAAAGGCATAATAGGCTTGAAAATATACCCCACCCCTATAAAAAGGAGGAAATACCATGCAGCAACCAACTGCGATTTTAGATGCAAAAGGCTTGGCATGTCCAATGCCAATTGTAAAAACGAAAAAACAAATGAACGAACTACTGCCAGGTGATGTGCTTGAAGTGCAAGCAACCGATAAAGGGTCAACAGCGGATTTAGCGGCTTGGTCAAAAAGCGCCGGTCACGAATTTTTAGGAACAACAGTAAAAGGACAGGTGCTCCATCATTTGATCCGTAAGGGCGGAGCGAAAGAGGAGGAGGGGCAGTCAATGATTTCGGAAATGTCTTTGAATACGTTTCAACAGAAGGTAGAAGAAGATCAGTCTTTGTTTATTTTAGATGTACGAGAGCTGGATGAATACGAGGCGGGGCATATTCCAGGCGCTGTTCATATCCCGCTTGGCGAGGTTGAACAACGTGCTAAAGAATTGAACCCGGAGACGCTCATTTATCTCATCTGTCATTCAGGAAGAAGAAGTGAATTAGCCGCGCAAAAGTTAAAAGAAAAAGGGTTTCATCAACTGATCAATGTAGTGCCAGGCATGAACAGCTGGACAGGAGAGATTGAAAAATAGGAGCTGAATGAAGCATGACTGTAAAAGCAATGACAGCAGAACAGGTGACAAAAAAGGTCATCAACAAAGAGCCTCTCTTTTTGTTAGATGTACGAAATGAATCGGATGTACAGGATTGGAAGATTGAAGGAAAAGCGATTGAATATGTCAATGTACCTTATTTTGAGCTGCTTGATGGCGTAGAGGAACTGTTGGAGAAAGTACCAGCTGACCGAGATGTGCTGGTGGTTTGTGCCAAAGAGGGATCTTCTATGATGGTGGCAGAGATGCTGTCAGAGGCGGGCAGAACGGTTCATTATTTGCAAGGCGGCATGAAGGCATGGAGTGAGCATGTAGAGCCAGTGAAGATCGGTGATCTAACTGGTGGTGGAGAGTTGTACCAATTTGTGCGGATGGGCAAGGGGTGCTTGTCCTATATGATCATGTCCAATGGGGAAGCTGCGATTGTGGATGCAGCGAGAATGACGGATGTTTATCTCCAATTTGCTAAAAAGCATCATGTCACAGTGACGCATGTGTTTGATACGCACCTTCATGCGGATCATATATCTGGCGGGAAAAAGCTGGCTGAACAGACTGGGGCTATCTACTGGCTGCCGCCAAAAGATGCCGAAGAGGTGACGTTTAAGTACAATCATCTTGAAGAAGGGCAGCGGGTGACGATTGGAGCGGCGGCGATTGATATTCACGCCCTTTACTCACCGGGTCATACGATTGGTTCAACCTCTTTTATCGTGGACGGCCAGTATCTTCTGTCAGGCGATATTTTGTTCATTGATTCGATCGGACGACCTGATCTAGCCGGCATGGCGGAGGACTGGGTAGGTGATTTGAGAGAAACTCTTTATGAGCGATATACGGCGCTTTCGGCAGAATTGATTGTGTTGCCTGCACATTTCATGATCGTGGAAGAGCTGAATGAAGACGGGAGCGTTTGGAAGGAGCTAGGCGTTCTGTTTGAAGAAAATCATGGGCTGAACATTGAAGATGAAGCCGCATTTCGACAAATGGTCACGCAGGATCTGCCTGCACAGCCAAATGCTTATCAAGACATTCGGTATACCAATATGGGGAAGTTGAATCCAGACGAGGAAGCACAGCGAGACATGGAAATTGGTCCAAACCGTTGTGCGATTCGATAATGTTCAATAAAATAAAGAATCGAGGGATGATCAGATGACATCAGATCACATTTTAGATGTAACAGGGCTTGCGTGCCCAATGCCGATTATTCGAACGAAGAAAAAAATGAATGACTTAGCGGAAGGTCAAGTATTAGAAATACATGCAACAGATAAAGGGGCTAAAGCTGACTTGGCTGCATGGGCTAAGTCAAGCGGGCATGAATTGATCACACAGACGGATGAAGGAGATGTGCTGAAGTTCTGGGTGAGAAAGGGTTCCTAAAGGATGTAGGGGTATCTGTTAAAGAGCCCCTTTTCCTTTTGCAAAGGAGGAGACCAGCGTGGATTTTACGTTTTTCATTACTTTATTTATCATCGGATTTATTGGTTCCTTCTTATCAGGAATGGTCGGAATAGGAGGATCTGTGATCAACTATCCCATGCTGCTTTATATCCCGCCTCTTGTCGGTGTGCTGGCGCTATCTGCACATGAGGTTTCAGGGATTGGGGCCATTCAAGTGCTATTTTCGACGCTCGGCGGTGTGCTGGCGTATCGAAAAAGCGGATTTTTACATCGTTCTTTGATTTTATATATGGGAAGCAGTATATTGGCGGGAAGTTTATTAGGCAGCTATTTATCGCATTTCCTTCCAGAGAAAGGGTTGAATGTGGTCTATGGTCTGCTCGCCATTGTCGCTGTCATCTTAATGTTTGTTCCGAAAAAAGGACAGCGGGATGAAGCAGGTGGAGAGGTGACCTTTCATAAAGGGCTGGCGGCTGGAATTGCTTTTGTGATCGGAAGTGTATCGGGTGTATTAGGTGCAGGCGGTGCCTTTATTTTAGTACCGGTGATGCTATCAATTCTCAAAATCCCTGTGCGGATGACGATTGCCTCGTCTCTGGCCATTACGTTTCTCTCTGCGATCGGCGCATCGGCTGGGAAAGTGCTGACTGGTCAAGTCATGCTCATTCCTGCTGTTGTTTTAATGGTGGCCAGTTTGATTGCAGCTCCGATTGGTGCGAAAGTCGGTCAGAGAATAAATGCTGTTTATTTGCAATGGCTGCTTGCTGTGATGATTACAGCAACAGCGATCAAAATCTGGCTGGATTTATTATAAGAAAAAGACCAACAACCGAGAGAGCAATGGTTCTTTTCAATGTGTTGGTCTTTTTTATTTGATGTCATCATGCTCGATATATGTTTCAAGTGCTGGGTGATACTCTTTTTGATAATGAAGGTTGGGGCATGTTTTCACGACTTTGCCTTGCAGAGCATTGGACTTCGAGACGTCTAATGCTGTTTTACATTTTGGGCAGCGTTCGGCAAATAATGAGAGCCAGCGCTTCATAGATCACCACTCCAGTTAAAGTCTTAAAAACCGATTATATTAATATGAATTATAGGGGATCGTGTCAATGAGGTCAATGGGTATTTGACTTTTTAACAAAAAAGAAGCACAGCGTGTAGACAAACCCTCGCATTCTTTGTCATCTATCTGAAGCATCGTATAGGATGCTCCTCTTTTTTTCTGTATGACTTAGTAGGCTTTCGCCCAGAACACCATATCAGAAGCAGGTTTCCCGCAGCAGACACATGTGTCAGAAACGGATTCTTGTTCAAACGGGATACAGCGTGATGTCGCCCCTGTTCTCTCTTTGATGTCGTTTTCACAGTCTTCATCGCCGCACCACATGGCTTTGATCAACCTGTTTTCTTCAGCAAGAAGCTGCTCGATGTCTCCGATTGTATGGGCGTTTGATGTTTTTTCATGTAATCGTTCTTTTGCTTTTTCGTACATCGTCTGCTGAATGTCTTCAAGCGTGGACGTGATGGTTTGTTCAAGTGCATCTAACGTGACGGCTTGCTTTTCACCTGTGTCTCGTCTTGCGAGCATGACCTGGCCTTTTTCCATATCCTTTGGTCCTACTTCTACGCGTAATGGGATGCCCTGCATTTCGCATTCGTTGAATTTCCAGCCAGGCTGTTTATCACTTGCATCGATGTCAGCGCGTGCGATGCGGGCGAGTCTATCCTTTAATTCATAGGCATGATCGAGGACACCTTCTTTATGGGAAGCAATTGGCACAACACGTACTTGGGTTGGCGCAATGTTTGGCGGTAGGACAAGTCCTCTGTCATCGCCATGCACCATGATCATAGCGCCAATGATTCTTGTGGTGAAGCCCCATGATGTTTGCTGGACATGCTCTAGTTTTCCTTCGCGATTTAAAAATTCAATGCCAAACGCCTTGGCAAATCCGTTGCCGAAGAAGTGAGAAGTGGCGGTTTGCAGGGCTTTTCCGTCATGCATCAAGCTTTCAACCGTATAGGTGAAGCGGGCGCCAGCGAATTTTTCTTTCTCTGTTTTCCTGCCTTTAATGACAGGGATCGCTAGAAGCTCTTCACAAATAGACGCATAGACATGGAGCATTTTTTCTGTTTCTTCAATCGCTTCTTGCTCAGTCTCGTGACAAGTGTGCCCTTCCTGCCAGAGGAATTCAAGGGTTCTAAGGAATGGACGTGTTGTCTTTTCCCAGCGGACGACATTGGCCCATTGGTTATATAGCTTCGGTAAATCACGATAGGAATGAATGATGTTTTTATAATGCTCGGCGAACAGCACCTCGGATGTTGGTCTGACGCAGAGTCTTTCCTGTAATTCCGAATCACCGCCATGTGTCACCCACGCCACTTCAGGAGCAAAGCCTTCGATATGATCCTTTTCTTGCTGGAGAAGGCTTTCTGGGATAAAGAGCGGCATATAGACATTCTCGTGACCTGTTTCTTTGATTTGACGATCAAGTTCGTCGCGAATATTCTCCCAAATTTTAAAACCGTATGGCTGAATAATCATACTGCCTCTAACGCTTGAATAATCGACGAGACGCGCCTTTGTGACAACATCTGTATACCACTGGGCAAAGTCGTCTTCCATGCTTGTAATTTTCTCAACAAATTGTTTCTTTGACATCGTCTTTTTCCTCCTTTTAAAAAAACAAAAAAGCTGTGCTTTAAGTTAGGGACCATTCCTGGTGGTACCACCCTAATTTAAAGCACAGCTTTACACTCGATCATGATAACGGTATGAACCGCTGTATGAAACAGAACTAAATCGGCAGGTTCACTTGAAGATGTCAGTAGGAACTTCTCAGCACCGTTCCCTCTCTGTTAAAGATCGATTCAAGCTACTATTCCAGATCTACGTTGATCCTTGTTCGTTGATTTTTCATCAGTTTACCTGTAAATGGGGGAGAAAGCAAGTTGGTCTGCAAGTTCATTTCATGCCTTTCTGAGGTCGTTTATGTCGAAGAGCCATTGGCAGATATTTTCTATTTTTGCAGCTTGCACGTTATGGAAGGCTATGCTAATATATTTGAAGAAAAAAATAGACTTGTATAACCTCAATAATATGGTTTGAGGGTTTCTACCAGGATCCGATAAATCCTGATTACAAAAGCGCGCTTTCCTTTTTTGTAATCAGGGTTTTTTTGTTTGTCTGCACCCTGTATCAAAAGTGAAAGCCATGATATAGAGAAGGGATGTTAGACATGAACTGGAGAGTTTATTTATTAGCTGTTTCTACTTTTGCGGTTGGATTAGTTGAGCTTGTGGTCGGGGGCATTTTGCCAAGTTTAGCAGAGGATCTCAATGTGTCTCTTGCGACAGCTGGGCAGCTTATTACGGTATTTGCGATTGTGTATGCTATTTCAGCACCGGTGCTACTGACCGTCACAGCCAAAATCGAACGAAAGCGTCTTTATTTGATCGCATTATTGGTCTTTACATTAGGCAATGTATTCACATATTTTAGTTCCACCTTTGCCCTTGTCATGATCTCTAGGGTCTTGATTGCCATGAGTACGGCGCTTGTTGTGGTGTTATCACTAACGATTACCGCCAAGTTGGTGGAACCGACGCATCGAGCGAAAGCATTAGGTTTGATTTTTATTGGGATTAGCTCATCACTTGTTCTCGGTGTACCGATCGGTATTTTTATTACAGAGAGCTTTGGCTGGAGAGTGATGTTTTTAGGAATCAGTATTCTGTCAGCCATATCCATGGTACTCATTTATTTTCTATTGGAGAAAATGCCTGTTGAAAAAGTCACGCCGCTTAAAGAACAAATTCGTTCTTTAGGGCATCCGAAAATTTTCAGTGCACATTTGATTAGTTTGTTCATGCTTGCTGGTCATTATATGCTGTATTCTTATTTCACGCCATTTCTGATGGAAGTTTTGCATATGACTCCGTTTTGGATTAGTATTTGTTATTTGGTCTTCGGACTTGCGTCGATTGGCGGGAATGGGTTTGGCGGCTGGCTGAGTGACAAACTAGGATCAGGAAAAGCCATTTTGCTTGTGACCATGGCGTTTGCCATTGTGATGTTTATCCTTCCTTATACAGCGGGAGTGTTTATGCTCTTTATGGTGATGGTTGTCCTATGGGGTGCTCTTAGCTGGGCACTGACACCTGCTTTGCAGAGCTATTTGATTCAAACAGACCCTGTGACGTCTGATATTCAGCAGAGTTTGAACACATCCGCTTTGCAAATTGGGATTTCCATTGGATCAGCAGTGGGCGGCGTCATGTTTACAATGACCGGTTCATCTGTTGATTTGGCTAAATTCGGCGCTGTTTTTGTGCTGATTGCCTTTAGCTGTGCAGTGATTTCATTAAAGAGACCGCCGCTTTATATGGATCGTCAGCATCACGCTGAATAGAAGAGAATAAGATCGTTTTCGTGTTAGTTAGCTGCCTCATCATAGGCAGCTTTTTATTTTTTGAAAACCACACCTTCACTTTTACCAGTAATGACTTCTTCTCCATGCTGATTGATATACCGGGAAAAAAGGTGGACACGATGGTATTTTTCAAGGGGTTCTACCTTGGTGACGGCCATCTGGCAGGTAATGGTGTCACCTGTATAAACAGGGCGTATGAAGGTACATGTCATCTCTTGACCGATAAAATGAAACTGCCCGCCAAGCTTCGTGGCTAGACTTGCTGTGAGAAAGCCGTGTACCATGAGCCTGCCTTGATCATCTAGCTCGGTATGATGTTTGCCAAGATCACCTGTCATCTCGCCAAATTGGATCACATCTTCATGCGTATAGGTTTTGCTTGTTTGAAATTGATCGCCTGGTCGAACCATCTGTTCTTCAGCTCCTTTTTTTAAATGTACCAAAGGAGTGAATGAATGTACATTCATTTTTGTGATGAGATGTTAGAGGCAAAGAAGAGACAGGATGCCTTTCTTTGCCCTTGATACGTCAGGAAAAATGTCATCTTCTATTCAAAAATAACCATTTCTCCAATTGGATGAAATCCGGCACGCTGATAGATATGTTTGCCGTCATTTGAGGCTTGTAACATCACACACTTTTGTTTGTTATCTGTCTGGGTCAGAAGGTAATGAAACATGTCACTGCCAAGTCCTCTTCCGCGGTGTTCTGCCTTTGTGATGACATCATAAATACCGTAGCTGTCTGCTGTTTCAATCAATAAGCCCGTTGTGACTGGTTTGTTGTGTTCATATCCAACGAACATGCGGGTACTCGGGTGTAATCGTTCAATCGAAAAGCGCTGGAAATAGCTGTTTAAAGAGATTGCTTCAGGTGATCCTTCGAAAAGTTCGATAAATAAATGTTGATAATCGAGAAAAGTTTGATCGTCAGTCACTTCCTTGATCGTAAGCGATTGAGAGGTCCTTTGATCGATGTCGTTTGTATGTTCAAGCATCATGATGGTATTGCGTTCCACTTCTTGAAGCCCATATTTCTGCATGATATTCGACCAATCGGGGTGGAGCAGGCTTTGAGTGATCCATGTGCTGAATGTTAGCTGCTGTTGCTGCATTTGTTCGATGGCAGCTTCCACTTTTTGTTGATCTTGTATGTGCGCTGAAATCGGTAATAATAAATTGAACGTGTCAGTTGATATATGCGTGTTTGATAGAACGAAATCTTCTGTTGATAGGAACGATCCGTTTACAACAGAAGAAAACAAATTTATTTTTTCTTCTAACTGGCGAATGGCCATTTGCTGCTCTGTTTTCATTCTCTCACCTTCTTTTTTTGATTGAGGGTTACCTATCATAAATGATAGCAAAGAAAAGGAAATTGTGCCGTCTCTTGTAATCTAGTAAAAAAGTTCTTTTATTTATCAGGTCTGATGACCCATTCTTTTCCTCATCCCCACATTTCTTTTGACTCCTTTATTGATTATTAGTACCATTTTATTAACCAGTTAAGAGTGGAGGTTCAGATGGAAACAAAAGAGCAGATTGTCTTAAAAGCGATTCAAGATTTGATTATGCATAGGGAAAAGAAACGGAACGATCCAACAGATCCACTGATTACCACGACTGATACACTCAAGCAAGATTGGACACTTACACAGCTTCATATTTTATCTATGATTCAAGCAAACCCTAACGAATCCAATAATACATTTCTTTCACAACAACTAAAACTATCAAAACCCGCCATTACAAAGGCTGTGAAAAAACTCATCGAAAAAGGCATGGTCGACTATTGCCACCGGCAAGGTGACAAGAAATCCGTCTATTATTCACTGACAGAGGAAGGTACACAGCTGGCGGCACTGCATGATGAGCTTCATGAACAGGCAGTCTCCTCCTATTTAGAATTCCTCCATGAATTTAATGAAGACGAACTACAGGTTATTGAGCGCTTCTTAAAGGCTTGGAAGGAAAAGATATAAATAACGGACCGAAAGCTTTCTATAAACTAGATGCTTTCGGTTTTTTTATGGTAAAATTAACATATATTGACGTTATTCGTGATGATGTGAAAAGGGGGGAGCTTCTTTGGGGAAAGAAATGATGGAAAATTTTAAAAAATCAGCAACCATCATGCCGTTCGTCGGATTGTTTGTCAGCTTGCTATTATTTGTTTATTTTTTTGGTATCACAGGAGTTGAAGGGCCGATTTGGGCTGCTGCATTGTATTGTGCTCTGCCCTTTTTAGGGTACACGATCTTCTATCTGCCTGTATGTATTTATTTTAAAGTTAGAAAAAAACACTCAATCCATAAAAATGAGGAACATACATGATCGTTGTCAGCGCTTGTCTTGCGGGATTAAAGGTCCGTTATAATGGCAGCCATCGATTAGATCAACGTATCGAGGAGCTTGTGCAGGAAGGAAAGGCGGTAACAGTTTGCCCTGAGCTGCTTGGCGGTTTCTCTACACCAAGACCTCCCGCAGAAATTATTGGTGGAGATGGTCATGATGTCTTACGGGGGCAGGCTTCTGTTGTTGATGTTCATGGAACAGATGTGACAGAGATGTATGTAAATGGTGCACAAGCCACGCTTAAGCAGATTCAGACTCTTGGCGCAACATCCGTCGTGTTAAAAGAGTACAGCCCTTCTTGCGGAAGCCGGATGATCTATCGGGGAGAGTTTAACGGGAAGACAAAGGCTGGGGACGGTGTGACGTCTGCCTTGCTGAAACAGCATGGGATTCAAGTATTCTCTGAGGAGGATGATTGGACCTCACTGTTTGTATAGGAATAAGTAGAAATCTATTTAATTAAAAAACAAATATATTCACATAAAAATTTTGTGTTGTTAGTATGGGACAAAATGAAATTAGATCATAGTAGCCCTTGCATGGTCTATTTTCATGCATGATCTTTCGCACATTCGGGTATAGTGCATGGTAAGCAAAAATGAAGCGGAGGTTTGTTTGATGAGTGGATTAACAGATACAGTCACATTAGCAAACGGAGTGAAAATGCCGAAGCTTGGCTTTGGTGTATGGCAAGTAAAAGATGGGGATGAGGCTGTAAATGCAGTCAAAGACGCACTTGAAGCGGGCTATCGCAGTATAGATACAGCAGCGGCCTATCAAAATGAAGAAGGTGTAGGCAAAGCCATTCAGCAATCAGGTATTTCTCGCGATGATCTGTTTATTACGACAAAGGTCTGGAATCGTGATCAAGGATATGAATCAACACTTGAAGCCTTTGAAACAAGTATGAATAAGCTGGGACTTGATGTACTAGATCTTTATTTAATTCATTGGCCAGTTGAAGGCAAATATAAAGAAACGTGGAAAGCGCTAGAGAAGCTGTATAAGGATGGACGCGTTCGGGCAATTGGTGTGTGTAACTTCCATCAGCATCATTTAGAGGATTTATTAGAAGAGGCAGAGGTTGTGCCAATGGTGAATCAAATCGAGCTGCATCCGAAGCTGACGCAGGAGCCTTTACGTGACTACTGCAAGGCGAAAGGAATTCATGTAGAAGCGTGGTCGCCATTAGGCAGCGGGAAGCTCCTGAACCATCCTGTTCTCCAAGATATCGCGAAAAAACATGACAAATCAGTAGCGCAAGTAATTCTTCGCTGGGACTTGCAGCATGGCATTATCACCATTCCAAAATCTGTGACGAAGAGCCGAATCATTGAAAACACACAAGTCTTCGATTTCGAGCTGTCCGCACATGAGTTGGCTATTATTGATCAGCTGAATGAAGATGAGCGCACAGGTCCAGATCCAGATAACTTTGATTTTTAAACGAAAGAAAAGCACAGGTGATATGGTGGGACTGACCCTAGTTTTTGAGACAGGGAATCAAAAAAATTTTATACTGTCAATTGCCGATAGTTTATCGGTGATTGGTTGTTCGTTCGAATGCGAAGGTTGATATAACATGCCCATGGTAATGCCTTTTATATGAACACCTTTGTAATACTTTTTAAATGTAAGAACCTTGCGCTATGTAACACGCAAGTTCTCAGGCAGTGCTGGGAGCTGATCAATTGTGTTTAAGACAAAGTTTGTATCCCGTAGTCGAAAAATACCGGATCGGAACTTTCAGTCTTATCGCCCCCTTGCAAAACTAACAAGGGTATCACGTATCTATCTTATTGATAGAAACAATTATAATTTCCAGTATTTTAAATTTTTATAATGGAGAGATGATTGCTTTTACGATTGGTGATAAACAGCCTTTTTCGATATCCGTATCTTTTGGCACAAAGTGTCGATTTGTTTCCTCTAGTTGTCTCTTAGAAGTATTCTTAGTTAGATCCTTTTTCCATCTATAAAACGAAATGTGTGTGGTGCCTATTTAGATACAGGTGTTCTCGTTTTGCAAAAATATTCTACAGTTCAATTTACTTTTTTTATCAACTTTCTTTCCAATTCGTTGTCCTTTTTTAAAACTTCATTCTGTTGTTTCATTTAGCGATTTTTTGCCTAGAGTCTCTCTAAATCTGGAGAGTACTCGGGTCCTTTTCCATAGTAAATGGTTTTCAATAGGCTTTTTGAAACGGTGTGTCTTTCCAGTCCTATACCACTTCACTCATGTCTGAACCTGCGTCTTATTCCTAATCCTCATATCTCTTTCATAGATCCGCCTGCCAATCCCATTTCTACAGCCTTCCGATTGACTTAAACAAGGTAAATCACTATTGTCTCCATAGAAAATACACCTCCATGTTTTATTTCGGATAACAGCTATCCGTTTTCTAACTTGAAGGTGCTGTTTATTTACCTCATCTTATGAGGTCGGTCTCTGCTTAATTTAACTTGGGGTTATTACCGTATAATGTTAGAATCCTAATAAAACATATATGGTTGACGTGGTTGAGTTTATTATTTGTGCTACTAAACTATCCTAATCTTTTAATTTCGCTATAAACATTTTCAGTATTATTTCCATTACTATGTTCCACTAAGTTATTATATCTAATAATATATTTTTGAAGTTGGTTTTGATTATAATTTATTTTTATAAAATTATTTAATGTACTATCGATATGATTTACGATATCTCCAAAACAATTAGTATCTTGTAATATGTTTGGCGCTCCATATTCTGCTTCTGCTATCTCTTTATCCCCCCAAAAAAAGATCATATTACTTCCTCCTGCAAATGCATAAAAGCATATGGAAGAGTAATCAGTAATAACAACCTTTGAATTAATGAGGGCATCTTTTATATCACCTTGGTATAGATAATCTTTAATCTGGTCATAAGTTTCTGGAAATTGATTTTTTAGCATTAGCCCTGCTTTTGGGTGTAAAGTAATATTGATTATTTTATCTTCATAAAAAGGATCAGTTTTAACAATTCTTAAAAATTGTAAATAGCGGTCAATATAGGAATTTTCTTCTATTCTTCCAGTAACATCCCAGGGTCTCCAGGTTAACATAAAAGTAATTTGCTTTTTATCTTTATTTCTATTTTTAACATATAGATCTAAGTTGGGTACCCCTTTTTCAATTAGTTGATCGTCAGTAAATTTAGGGTATTTTCTAAAATAATAGGATTCGAGTTTTGAATTTGTTACAATATAATCCGGACAAATGGGTACTTTTTTATTAAAATAGCCTCTCTCAAAAACATTGGTGGCGAGACAGACACCGTGTTGTAAGAATATTTTATTATTATTACTTAATATCTTTCTTTTGATATTTTGACTATTATCATATAATCTTCTTTGTACATGGCTTACTAAGTCAGAAGATATGAATTTTTTAGCTTTAAATATAAAATAGAATGCCTTAAAGCTATTGTGAGCTAGAATATTATTTTTACCATATTCCTCTTTTAAAGATAAAAATTTATCGTGATTTTTATCCAAAATAAATTTGGAGTAGGAATCATTTTTTGCTTTTGATTTTTTGAATACTTCAAAGGCTGATTCACTTGCATTTTTAGAAAATTTCTCAAAATAGATGTCGTATTTTTCTTGTTTCCCGAATCTTGAAATTAACCTAGCAAATTTTTCTTTAAACTTTGTTTTAAAACTTAAATAATCGGTCATGACTAACACCATTTGGCCAGTTATAGATTTCCTTACAAAAAACTCAATATTTTCATTCAATTTATAACTTCTTGAGCTATAAACATAGTGCTTTTGATCGTAAGTATTTCTATAATTAAATTTCAAGGGATAATAGTAGTCTGTATTATCCTTGTTTGTCGATTTGATATATAAAGGCAAATTTATTTCACTTGATTTTATATATTTATCTAACAACTCATTTTTTTTAATTTTAACATAACCAAAATGAGTAATTAATCCTAATTTGTTTGTCACAGTTGAAAATTTATCGCGAATTTTTTGAGGAAAAATATAATTAAAATTTAAATTTAAAGTTTTGTCATATCCAATTGCTATATTAGTTTTTCTCATATTAGCAAATTTAAAGCGAATTACACCAAGAATATAAAAATTATCACCGAATGTAATTGTTTTTAATCTCTGTGGGGGATTAGATTCTGCTTTCTCTATTCTTTCTTCAATTGTTAATAGAGGATGGTCTTTTTTAATTATTATAAAAGACAAAGTGTTGAAAGGATCTAAATATACGACAAGTATTGATTCTTTAATTCTATGGTCGTTTTCATGGATCTCTAAAATCTCAATTCTATTATTATTACTTTTGTTTTTAATGACTTTCTGATCTGCTTTATATATATAAAACTTTTTGAATAACATTCTTTTTTTTCTATTTATAACTTTTCCATTATTAAAATCAGTAAACTCGCCATTTAAAACAATATTTCCATTTTTATTAGATGCGTAAAACAATTTTGACCTCTCCTCAGTGAACTTTTTTAAATTTATATAGTAAATAGTGGTATTTTCGGCGATGTAATAATCAGGTGATTGAACTTGTGATTTAGTAGGTTAACATTCTATGAAAACTTTTCTGTATACCGAATTTCATTTCATACTCAATTAACATCAGCTTATTTTTGTGGGAATATCAGCATAAAGAAATATTTTTTCTATATCCAATTAATTATCTAAATGGTATATAGATTGTAAGAACCCAATTTAACGTGAAATTACCAGACAAGAGAAATGCATACAAATAAGTATAGCATTAATTTTACTGTCAAAACTATTCTAAATCAATAAGCTATTTCATCTCTTATGGGACAAATTCAATATTTCTTGAATTGCTATGATCCGAAGTGGTTGTTTGGCTTTTTTCTGTTTGCACTATATTGCTTGTATAATTTAGGTAGACTCATATTTAGATTAAAAGTTAAGGGAATAATTTATATGAAACTAAGTACTAGGAGTCTGTGTCCTGCTTATCACCAATTGTAAAAGCAATCACTTCTCCATTATATAAATC
>NZ_AMSH01000036.1 GCF_000300535.1 Bacillus xiamenensis | reverse complement strand
CATATATAACTAATAACCTTTTCATTCTATGAATTACTATTACCGTCGCTGAGCTTATTTGACATTCGTGAGCACCGGCACGCAGGACTGACAAAGAATGCGAGGGTTTGTCTACACGCTGAAGGACTGATCTTAGGATCAGTCCTTTTTCGTGAGCAATGAAATCGGCAGTGCATCTTCTGTTTCTGGCGCTGATACTCGGTATCCCCAAGCAAAAACCCCATTCAAATACTCTACATAAAACTGCTCGTCCGTATCTTTGATGTGATAGGTCGTCTTCGTCTGAATGGCCGATGGATCTAATAAATAGGCTTTCGCCATGTCAATTTTCCGCTCCAACACAGCATATTCATTCACAATGCCGAGCTGCTCAGCCTTTCTTGCTTTTTCAGAAAGGGCGGCAATCTCCTGCTTTAATTCGTATTCTGTCATCTCACTATAGCGTTTTTCCATCCGTCATTCCCCTTTGTCTAAAACGTGATCAATTGTATTAAGATCAAAGCCTTTCCGGTAAAGAAACTGCTTCACTTTCATCTTCTTTTCAAATGACCCGTCATATCCTACCTTGCGTTTTGCCTTCTCCAGCATATAGTGGAGGGCTTCTTCTTCCTTTTCCTCTTCTTGTCCATCATAGGCTTCTTGAAGGGCTTTATCAATGATATCAAATGAAAATCCCTTGCGCTGAAGCTGCAGCTTGATGCGCTGCTCAATCTCTTTTGCAGAACGATTTTTCTCTTTCTTTACAAGCTTGAGAACTTGTTTGACAGCTTCCTCTAGCTGCAAATCGTTCGGATATTGCGATAGCGCTTGTTCAATGATGTCATCGTCTATGCCTTTTAGCTTTAATTCTTTTTTTAGGACGGACGGGCCTTTGCTGTTCGTTTTTCGGTGAGTGTTCACATATGCTTCAGCAAATTCAAGATCATTGACATACTTGTAATGCTTTAATTTGTGTATAATTTCACTAATAGCAGGTGCAGGTATGTCTTTTTTCGTCAAATAATCGGTGACTTCCTTCACCGATCTCATGCGATAGGATAAATAATCAACGGCCTGCTGAAATCCTTTTTTCACTGCATCACCGAATTGAATCTCTATGATATCGGCTTCGTCCAGTTCTTTCCCCTTTTTCAAATCGTGTTGGACGAGCACATCTAGATCCACGCTAAACGCGTACTTTTCATCAAGAAAGATGTTCACGCGCTCTGTATTGTTTTTCTGAGCAGAAATTTTCGTAATATACGGCATCCTGTGATCACTCCTTTTTTCAAACAGTCAGGATGTTTCTTCTGATTCAAAATCGTGAAAGATATAGGTATGTATATGAGAGGAGAGATGTCAATTGAATATCGCCATCACCGGAGGAACCGGTTTTATTGGCCAGCACGTCACAAAGGTGCTCGCAGCTGAAGGACATCATCTATATATTTTAACAAGAAATCCGAAGGAATCCGAACAAAATCATTTACATTACGTGCAGTGGCTGACAGATGGTGCGTCCCCTGAACATGAATTGCCCGCCATTGATGTATGGATTAACCTCGCAGGAAAATCCATCTTCACACGCTGGACAGACAAGGCAAAAGAAGGCATTCTCTCCAGCCGTCTACAATCAACGCAGGAAGTAAAGCGCATCATAGAAGCGAAGAAAACGAAACCGTCTGTACTCATTCAGGCAAGCGCTGTCGGTATTTATGGCACTTCGAAGACAGAGGATTTTACGGAGGAATCCCCTCCAGCCGATACAGATTTCTTAAGTCATACGTCCAAGCTTTGGGAAGCTGAAGGTCAAAAAATAGAAGCACTCGGCATTCGCACGGTTTATACACGTTTTGGGGTTGTGTTAGGAGAAAAAGGCACACTCCCTCTTATGACCTTGCCATACAAGCTCTTTGCTGGTGGAACGATTGGCTCTGGCTCGCAATGGGTATCATGGGTTCACGTGGAGGATGTGGCACATCTCATTGCTTATGCCATTCAACATGAACAGATATCAGGTCCACTCAATGTCACGTCTCCAAACCCTGTTCAAATGAAACAGCTTGGACAAACGATTGCTTCTGCCCTTCATCGCCCGCACTGGCTGAAGGTACCATCCTTTGTCATCAAAACTGCACTTGGCGACATGTCATTACTTGTTTTAGAAGGTCAGCGTGCCCTGCCGAAAAAGGCGCTGCTGTCTTCTTATGAATTTTTGCATCCTGAGCTTCAAGAAGCGATTTTGCATTCAGAGGAATAAAAAATGGACAAAACACCCATCCTATGAAGAAATGATATGAGGGGGCTGTTTTGATGAAGAAAAAAGAACACCAACCAACGTCTAAGCTGAAGAAAACCCAGGAAGTCCTGTATCAGCAGGAATTCAAAAAAGCGGAAAGAGCAGCAGAAAAAAGAAACAAATAAAATGGATATTCCTCCTTCACAAGCACATAACTATAGTGATCTTGTAAAGGAGGGAAAGGCTTTGAAAAAAGACCAACAGAAAGAATTCAACCACCAGCTCGCTGCACAGGAGACGGATGGCGAATATGTTGAATTTTCCAAAGAACTTGCAGATCCAAATGACATAAAAGCAATGGCACGTATGAAAGAAGCCGATCAGCGTGCCAAAAAACAATAAGAAAAAAAGCAGACCTTCTCACAGGGTCTGTTTTTCTTTTACTTGATTTCAGTAAGCAGGCTTGATGCTTTCTGACGTGATTTTTCCTCAGGCACTTCATCTGGATAACCGATGTGAAGAATCGCTGCAAAACGCTCGTTTTCGTTTAATCCCATCTCCTGTTGAAATCCTTTATCGTATAAAATACGGCCGCTCTTCCATACCATGCCGATTCCTTGATCCCAAGCAAGCAGCTGGAAGTTTTGAATAAGGGCGCTCACTGCAGCAAAATCATCATTTCTCACGACTGGGTTCTCGTCTTCTTTTAGCACGACAAGTAAAAGAGCTGGTACTTTTGAAAAATAGTCTCTGTATTGATTCAGCTTTTCTTCTTTTGCATCTGGGTTATTGCGTGTAAAGAAAGCAATGAACCGCTCAACAAATACTGCCTTTGCTTCATCAGTCGTTGCATATAAAAAGCGCCATGGCTCAGTGATTTTATGATTTGGTGCATAGACTGCATCTTCTAATAATGGCTGGAGCTGCTCAATGGTCACCGGTGTTTCTTTGAATTTCCGAATCGATCGTCTATATCTGACAGCGTCTCGAACTGTTAACGCCTCTGTTTGTTGTTTGATTTGTGGCATATATGTCATCCTTTCAATCAATTTTAATTGAAATTGATTCTCATTCACATTATAAACATGATGGTGTGTTGTTGCAAATAGAGTCCCTTCCCTGTCAGCTAAAAAGTTGTTTGATTTTTTCAAGTAATGTTACAATCATATTACGTTTTAAACAAATTTTGAGAAAACATCCAAGATGATGAAATGATTTCATGTATTCCCATTTCATTTGATTCGGCCATTTTTTCAAAAGGCTTTCAACCCATGATTGGAAGGGAGGCTTCTGGATGGAATGAAGATCAATATTGGACAAATCATCAAGCTATATCGTTATAAACAAAATATGACCCAATCTGAATTGGCAGAAGGCATTTGTTCTGTCTCTCATTTAAGTAAAATTGAAAATGGCTCAAAGGAGGCCAATCAAGATACGATTAATCTCCTGCTTGAGCGGCTTGGCATCAGCCAAGAAACACTGTCGCAAAAGGCTCGTCACCTGCTGTCATTGCTCGATGAGTTTCAAATGAACATGTATTTCTATGCACTCGATCAGGCTGAACAAAATGCAGAAATGATTATTCATCACGAAGAACAGTTCTTTTCGCTCGATTTGGGGATTCAATATCATTTGTCCTTATTTCAATTTTATTTATTAACTGACAAACAGCCGCTTGCCTTAAAAACGTACCGTGTGCTTAAAAAGTTTGAAAAAACCTTTATTGAAACAGAAAAAGAAATTTTTGAATATCTAGATGGCATCCATCAGATCAAAAATGGTCAGCTGGAAGAAGGGCTGAAAAGACTTGAAAACTGTTTTTCTTATGCTTCTGTTGAACAGAGCGACCTGTATTATCACTATGCAAAAGCACTTGGAACCATGGGGCATCTCGGTGATGCGCTTGAAGCAACACATCAAGCAATGGATTTATATAGACAAAAGAATAATTTCAAGCGGGTCATCCATTGTACACTCATTCATGGCGTGATCTCACTCGAACTAAAAGCCTTTCAAACAGCTAAAAAATATATAAAAGAAGTGATTTTACACACTTCCCTTCACCCTGATGCCTATATTAAAATGACAGCTTATTTTTATTACGGAGTTCTCTTAAAACGTGAAGGCGATTTTTCATCAGCTGTGCCTTATTTACTAGATTCACTCAATTATTTTAATCAAGAGCAGATAGAAGATCGTTACTGTGAAACACTCTATGAAATTGCGACATTGTATGCAGAATATGATCGAAAAAAGGCGCTTCCTTACATACACGAGCTGTTAAAACAGCCTCGTATTCAGCCAAACTGTTTATATATGATTAAAATCTATAAATTGATGATTGAGGAGAATCCTCATGATTTAAAAACGTATTTAGTAGAAGCGGCCATTCCTTACTTTGAACACAATGAGTTGCATAGCGAGTACTTGTTTGCCCTTAGAACCTTGCTATCCTATGCGGCTTCAGAGCTTGATGAGAAAGCCTATAAGTCCTACACAACAAAGCTGCTTGATCACTTGGCATCATTTGTCCCATATTACAAAAAAGCATGACCTTATGCCGATTGAAGGTCATGCTTTTTCTATTGATTAGATGGTCTTTTGTTGATCTGTATCAGGACGGGTGACTTGTTCGACAGAATGAATATACCGTTTTCTCGCAAAATAATCGTACGCATGCTGACCAAAGCCAAGCCAAATGCTGAGTACAATGAATGGGACCGTTCCCCATAGGGCAGGAATGTTACAAGCAATTCGCAGCCAAGTATAAATCCCTGAATTTTTCTGATTTTTAGCTAAGGAAATAGACACGATTCGTTTTTCTGCCTTCTCTTCACTTATTTTATTTAGCCTCAGCAGCTGTGAATGTCTAAATGATTCAAAGTGAATTCTGTTCTTCCAATCGAGTGATTTCAACAGGTCAATCGCTTTTGCACATGTAGGACTTTGTCCATCATAAAACACAAGCAGCCTGAGTGATTTGATGGAACGCTGTTCTCTTTTTTTTGATTCAGCGAGCTTCTTTTTTTCTTGATCGAGATAGATGATTTTTTTCATAGATTGATCGCCAGTCCTTTTCCGTCATTTGTTTTTTTTAGTTCGTTCAAAGGAGATTACAACTAGATTACTATAGTTGATGGGCCTCTTGTATTGGGAAAAAGCCATCCGACGTGCGTTATATGAGCCTTTAGATAAGGGCAAAATTGATGATTTCATGGCATATATGAGGTTTTTCAACTAAAAGTGGTTGGGAAAATCGTGGTGCTTTGCGGTTTTCTGCGGTATTTGATAGAATTCTGCGGTTTTTCTACATCTTTATGCGGTGTTTTTTGTAGGCAAAACGCAAAAACAAGATAAAAAAAGACTACTTCCCATTGCGGTGAAGTAGTCTTTTGGTTTATATTTTTGCCAAAACTTCTACTATTTCTTTCTCAATATCTTTCCATAGGTAACGATCTGTCGTATAGTGGTGTGCGGCTTCTTTCGCAAACACCTGAAAAGCTTCTTCAAAATCAGGTGCATCTTTGTCCGGCTTTTTCTCGTCGACAAAGCGCTGAGCTTCTGCTGAGCGAGGTCCCCATTTCCCCACTTCATTCCCGTCTTGATCAATGATGACGATAATCGGAATCGATCTTGCGGTCCCGTTCGTTAAATACTGATCCATTAGGTCTAGATGCTCATCCCGAATGAAATAGCGCGCATCAATCAGTGCTTCATTTGCGATACGCATGAAAATTGGTACATTAACCATTGCATCCCCGCACCAATCCGCTGTGATCACAAGCGCTCTTAGCTTTTTCTTTTGCAGCCGTTGAAGCAGCTCTTTTTCTTTTTGATGAATTGAGTACTGGTTGTACACCGTGAGTAAGTTTTCACGGTTTTTCTCCATATTGTGTACATATGTACGTTCAGTTAATCCCTTTGTAAACCATCCATTTAATGTCATATGAACATCCCCTTTACTCTTCAACTTTACCACTTTTGCTATTCTTTTGTCTAAAAAAACCTTCACCTAGTGAAAGGTAAAGGTTTTTGATCTTATGGACGCCTGTTTCGATTTGGGTCCATCCCAATCAGCTTGGTGACAAGTACCATTGTGACGGGCAGTGACGTATTCTTTTTATAGGCTAAATATTTTCCGCGCCATTCGGGTTTATATTTCTGTTTAAACGACCGTAAGCCGCTGAAGCTATACATATATCTGACGTTGTTGAAGATGACACTCGCCAAACGCTCTGTGAGGAAGGACTGTTGGAACGTCCCTACATTCGATAACGGCGCCATTCCCATGTTAAAGGACTTATAGCCTTTTTCTTTCGCCCATTGAAACAGGTGGATAAATAGCGCATCCATCATCCCATTCGGCGCATCATGCATATGACGCATTAAGTCGATTGATATCTCTCCTTCTTGATACATCGGCATTAACGACACAAAGGAAATGATTTGACCTTGTTGATCTTTTAAAATGGCAATTGGCGCTTTTTGAAGGTAGTTTTCATCAAAATAACCGAGAGAAAATCCTTTTTCTTTTTTCTTTCCAAGCCAGCTGTCAGATATCTGTTTCAACGTCGTGAGCAATTCATCCGAAAAAGGCGGTTCCAGCATTTCAAAGGTGTAGCCTTCTCGTTCAAACTTATTCGCAACAGCTCGTAAATTTGATTTTTTCTTCCCTGACAAAGAGAATGTTTCTAAATCAATGATGGCTTCTTCCCCAAGCTTAAAGAAGTGAAAGCCTAAATCATGATAAAGAGCCATTCCTTCCCTTTCTACTTGATAAAAAGCGACACGATAGCCCGCTTTCTCTGTCTGCTGCAAAAATTCTTCCAGTACTAGCGGATAAGACGCTTGACGACCGGATGGGTCACCGAGCACAATGACGCAGCGGCCAATACGGCCAAATTGAAGCATCGCCTCGCCATCACTGGAGAAAAACAGCTTTTTGTCTCCTAAAAAACCAAGATGACTGAGGGCATTTCCTCCCTTTTCTTCTAAAAACGTTTTTAATTTTTCTTCCTCTGCTTCTTCTCCAATTGGAAATGCCTTTTTATTAAAAATCAATTTGCTAATGAAAAAGAAAAGCGGTACCCCAATTAAGGCGATCATACTTGTCATCGTGATATGCCGTTCATTATGAACCAAGTAGTCCTTACTTAGGAAATGTCCGATTTTTGTCCAAATGAAGTTCCCAATGACATTATAGTTAAACAAAACGAGTAAATATCCAGCGGCAGCCGCTACAAATTCATACAGGGAATAAGGTGCCTGCTGCTTCACAAATTGATTTCGAAGGGAGAAAAACACCGCCATGATGACCGGCAGGATAAAGATTAAACTCAGGTTAAACCCTTTTAGCAAGGTGAACACAAAACCACCAGCTAGGGCAATCATTGTCAAAATATAAGATCTTTTCGTTCTTTTATACACTTCAATGGACAAAATCATCAAAATGATCCCGAACATTAAAGAAAGACCATTAAATCCTGACAGCAGAAAGTGTGGAATGGTTGTAATCACACCTAAGCGATCAACAGGAAGCACAACGGAAGCCATAATGAGCAAACCGCTTCCAAACGTTAAAATGGATAAAGAGCCGTATAATAAACGAATTAAAAGGGCACGGTGCAAAATAATTAAGACGTTCGTTGTTTCAATCGCAGGTGCCATTCTTGGGTTGCCTTCGAGACGTCTAATCGTCGTGCCGGTTAAATCATATGCGGCAAGACAAAGCCCAAGAATAAACGGGAAAATCGAGTAAACAAAGCGGTACAATACAAGAGCCGTCAGCACCATCTCTTTATCAAAGCCAATGTATTGCATGCTGAGTAAAAAGATAAGATCAAACGATCCAAATCCGCCTGGAACCATACTGATTAAACCGCCGATTGATGCAATCGCAAACACGCCTAATATGATACGGACATCGACGTTCATCCCCATAGAGACGACAGCCATATACATGACAAGGCCAGCTGCCAGCCACTCTAAAAACGATGCACCAATATAAGCGTAAATCGGGTGCTTCAGTCCATTTTCACCGCTCTCAATCGAGCTTTTTCGAATGGAGGCCATGATGATGTAAATGGGCACAATACAGGCAAAAATAATGACAAATGCCCATAGCCATGGCTCCTGGCTAATAATACTTTCAACAGGCAGAACCCTGACCAAGATCAAATCACTGAAAATAGATAAGCCCAGCAGGACAGAGGATGTCAAAAGGGCAATGCCTTTCAGTAGCTTTTTCGTATCTGTGATGTACTCCTTGTATAAAAGCGTTCTGAGCCCTGCTCCTGATAATCCGCCGAACCCAAGTACACTGTTAAAGGAGTTGGCAATCCAAGAAATACGAATCGTTTTCCAGCCACTGATCGGCATATCAAGGCTTCTTCTTAAAATAAAATCATATAAGGACATTGATAGAACAGCGACAAGTCCTAGAAAAACAAGAATAAACAAGTCCATTCGATTCAAGCTATCAATAATATAAAACGTCTTTTTAATGGAAAGGCCGCTCAGCTCCTGCTTGGCGAAAAAAATTAAGACAAGGATGATGACGATGGGAAAGAGCATTTTTAAAATCGTCATACCCGTTTTTTTGTTCCACATGTTTCTCCCAACTTTCTAGGTTGCTTCATTTATTTCAACTGAACATTATTATACAACAAATACCACTTGATTCATGCAGTTTCACATTCAAAAGCTTCATGATACTTTCAATTAGAAGTAAAAATCAGTAATATAAAGAAAAGAGCCGCTTAAAGGAAGTGAACAAGCGTGGAATATAATATTCATGACACCACCGTACTAAAAGAGGAAATTCTATCTCCTGAGGAAAAAAAGACATGGGTGCTTTATATGAAAGTGCTCACTGCCGCAGGACTTGGAGATGTTTCTGAATGGATGAAGCTTGATATGAGTATGCCTCAAATGAAGGTGCTCATGCTGCTTAATAACCATGGCTCCCTTAAAGTGTCCGAAATAGCTGAAAAAATGGGCGCTTCTTTGTCTAATATGACAGGTCTGCTTGATCGATTAGAGCAGTCTAACTTTGTTGAACGAAAGCATTCAGAGCGTGACCGGCGAATGATTGTCGTAGAACTGACAGAGGAAGCGAAAAACATTTTCAGAAGTATTTATCAAAAAGGGCACGAAAAAATTAAAAATTCCCTACAACGGCTCAATGATGAGGAAAAAGCAAAAGTCAATGAAGGTCTAGCCATTTTAGAAAAGGCACTTCGTCCCGAACGTGGCTAAAAGGAAAAAAGAAAAAAAGGAAAAAAGACGGTCACTTGAGATCCGTCTTTTTTATTTCTTCTGTTTCTTGTCGATCTGGGGTGAAAAGATATTTACGAATCACTTCCCTATCATCCCATAAGAGATAGCCTGCACCGATGATGAGGAAAAGGAGGCTGATCCATGTTCCACCAGGCAGAACTTCTTCAAGGAGCTGAAATTTACTCGCATCATCCTCTAGATTCGTATTAAAATAATGTATCTCGAATAAAACATATTTTGCTATATAAAACAAAGTGGCCATGAAAATAAACATGGCGCCGACAATTCTTCTACTAGACATGTTTTCGACTCCTTTCATTCCACTGATTTCTTTTGATTAATTCCGTTATATGGGCAAGGTGATGCTGTGAATGCCAGACGTACATTCCTGTTGCATCATATAAGGACACCGTTTGTTGATCAGCTGGATGGTAATAAACAGCGTTGAAATCTTCCTCTGTCATCTCGCGAAGTAACGTGACCCATCGGCGATGCAGACTGCTGATCAATCCATGCCTTGAGCTGTTCTTTCGTTTGTCGTTCGACCGGTTTATATAAACCAATCGGATATTGTCATGATGTCGTCATACGATGCCCCTCCTTAAAATCCTTCAAGCACAAATTTGCCGAACATTTTCCCTTGCTCAAGCGTTTGATGCGCCTGCTTCAAATTGGCCGCATTGATAGGGCTGAGTACCTTTGTTAACGTATGCTTTAATGTCCCCTCCTCAAATAATGCACTTGCTTCTTTTAAAAGCTCGTGCTGCTTGATCATATCCGCTGTTTCGTACATAGGCCGTGTGAACATGAATTCCCATACAAATGCAGCACTTTTGTTTTTGAGCAATTGAATGTCTAAATGATGTTGATTTTCAACAATGGTACAGATCGTCCCTTGGGGTTTAATCGCTTCTGCCATTCCTTTGAAATGACCATCTGTATCATTTAAGCATAAAATATAATCCACTTCGCCAATCCCTTTTTCCTGAAGCTGCGTTAAGAGTGGCTGATGATGGTCAATGATATGATCAGCACCTAATGAGAGACACCATTCTTTTGTTTCGGGTCTTGATGCGGTAGCGATCACAGTTGCTTTTGCTAATTTGGCCAGCTGAATGGCAATTGAGCCCACCCCGCCTGCACCGCCGATGATCAGCAGTGTCGCGCCTTCTGCATTCCGCTTCATATGCATCCGGTCAAATAACGCTTCATATGCCGTAATCGTTGTAAGAGGCATTGCGGCTGCTTCTGCGAAAGAGAGATTTGCAGGCTTTTTCGCCACAATGCGCTCATCCACAAGCTGGTACTCACTATTTGAGCCTTGACGCGTGATATCTCCTGCGTAATATACGTGGTCACCCGGCTGAAACAGCGTACACGCTTCGCCTACCTCCACCACTGTACCGCTTGCATCATAGCCAAGAATTTTCAGCTCATCTTCCTTCTGCTTCTTCGGTGATCTCACCTTTGTATCAACTGGATTCACCGACACAGCCTCTACCTTCACCAATACATCTCTGCCAGATGCTTGAGGCTTTGCCACCTCATGATCAATCAGGCTTTGCTCATCCTCAATCGGCAAGTACTCAAATAATCCAACTGCTTTCACTCGCTTGCACTCCCTTTCTCCATGCTTCTTTTCCACATTTTATCATAATTTTCTAAAGTTTATGGATTGGTCAGCAAGCGCTGGCACATTTAGGACCTCTTGAAAGCCTTTCGCTCCCTCGCCATGTATGAAGGGCGAGCCTTTTGCAAAGAGAGAACATAAGTGAACCAGCTGGTGGACTTAAAAAAGAGCTGAACGTAATAAAACTGAATGTGCTGTAGGATAACGATGATCAATAGAAACATAGTGAATGAGAGGATAAAGTTATCTGCCCCTCCCTGTATCCACTCGCTGACCCAAAGCATCACAAATCCAAGCATCATGAGCTGTTCGAGTCTTTGCACGAGCTGGACCAAGATATGTCCCCGCTTGGATAGGGCGCCTGACTGGCGCTTTCTAATTTTCCTCGATTTGTAAAACCACACAATACTTACTACGAGATTGTGAGTGATGAAAAGAGCGATCAACACAATAAATAAAGGGGACTGCACAAAAAGGACTTTTGCAATGAATGGAATCAACAAAGAGTATAATGCGATAAATGCGTATCTGAATGATAAAAGAAATAATTGTTTCTCTGTACATGACTGCATGCGTTTCACCTCTACATGTACTACGCCTCATTTTGAGAAAAGTTCCCTTTGCCTATCAAAAAAGGATGCCCTTTAAAAGGCATCCTTTTTTGATTCAAGGCTGACAGCTGACGTATGCTTCCTTTTACCTGTCTATTTTCAAAGCACCGGCTGAGCTCCTTTAATGGGCCCTATTTGATAAACGGCAGATGCCAGACATTTTGCCGCAACGATTTTTACAGGTTTTTCTGCTTGTTCTGTCCTCTTTGTCAGGACATACAAGTTCCCAGTAGCAGGGCTGAATGGTAGTGCGGGTGGAACACATTCTTTCATCATGTCATAATAGAACGAAATAGGAGAACTGGAGTGTCCGTAAATGATTGTAACGATTGTCCTTTTTTTATTAGCTGGTTTGGCTGAAATTGGTGGCGGCTACCTTGTCTGGCTGTGGCTGCGTGAAGCAAAATCTGTGGGCTACGGGATTGCCGGCAGCCTCATCCTGGTCGCTTATGGCGTCATCCCCACCTTCCAGCAGTTCCCGACCTTTGGGCGGGTTTATGCTGCCTATGGCGGTGTTTTTGTCGTCCTTGCTGTGTTTTGGGGCTGGTGGGTCGACCGAAAAACCCCTGACCTCTATGACTGGATGGGTGCTTTGATCTGTTTAGCAGGCGTCAGTGTGATGTTATTTGCGCCCCGCAGTTAATTGCCGGCTTCTCTCTTTTACTTGCTAAATTGTGTTTCATATAACCGCCGGTACAGCCCGTCCTTTTTGAGCAGGTCTTCATGTCTTCCTTGCTCTTTTATGCCTTCTTTTGTTAAGACAACAATACGGTCGGCATGCTGTATGGTGGCTAAACGATGGGCAATGATAAACGTTGTTCGTCCTTCAGCCAGCTCTTCAAGTGATGCTTGGATAAATGACTCTGTCTCCGTATCAAGCGAAGATGTGGCTTCATCTAAGATAAAAATGGGCGGGTTTTTAAGGAAAATACGTGCAATGGAAATCCGCTGTTTTTGTCCGCCGGATAACATCATGCCACGCTCACCGATGATCGTATCCAGCCCTTTTGGCAAGCTATTCACAAAATCCTTCAGCTGCGCCTTCTCTAATGCCTTCCACACTTCTTCATCAGATGCATCTAGTTTTCCATATAAGATATTTTCTCGGATTGTTCCATGGAATAAATAAATATCCTGCTGCACGACACCAATTTGTCTACGCAGTGAAGCGAGTGTCATCTTTCTTGTCTCAATCCCATCAATTGTAATGGTTCCCTCCTGCCATTCGTAAAAACGAGGCAGCAGACTGCAAAGCGTAGATTTCCCAGCACCTGAAGGGCCTACGATGGCAATCGTTTCTCCCTGTTTGACCTCAAGATTGATATCATGCAGAACTGGTTTATCTGATTCATATTGAAAAGACACGTTTTGAAAAACGATATCCCCGTTTAACTGATCGACTTCAATTGCGTCATCAGCATCCTTTTCATCTGGCGATTGGTCGATGAGTGATGCAAATCGTTTAAAGCCTGCTGCACCTTTTGGATACATTTCAATGACTGCATTGATTTGTTGAATGGGCCCTAAGAAAATGCCTGTTAAAAGTACAAATGAAACAAATTCTCCATACGTCATATTCTTTTGCAGCACAAACCATGCCCCGCACACAAGACCAAAAACCGTGACACTTTTCATGAGAAAATGACTGACCGCTGTATGCACTGCCATCATTTGATAAGTGGCCAGCTTAGTTTTTCTAAACTGCTGGTTATGTTCAATGAAACGGTCCATTTCATGTGACTCATTCCCAAATGCTTTTACAACACGTATTCCACTAATGTTGTTTTCAACACGTGAGTGGAATTGTCCAATGCTTGAGAACATTTTATCAAAAGCAGCGGACATTTTTTTCGTAAAGTAGACGGATAATCCGATCAGGAATGGAACGACAATAAATGTGAGGACGGCAAGCTGCCAGTTAATCGACAGCATCAGGCCAAAGGCCCCAGTTAGTGTCATCACAGCGATAAATAAATCCTCTGGACCATGATGAGCGATTTCGCCAATGTCCATTAAATCATTTGTCATACGGGAAACGAGTTTCCCCGTTTTCTTTTTGTCAAAGAAGCGAAAGGACATTCTTTGGACGTGAGAAAATAGCTGATTCCTCATATCTGTTTCAATATTAATCCCCAATTTGTGGCCAAAATAAGTCACAACATAATGCATGGTGGAGCTGATCACATATAAAATGAGGAGCAAACTGCCCCAAAACCAAATGGCTTCCCAATCACCATTTGGCAGCAAGTCATCCATGACTTTACTGATGGCAAGGGGGAAGGATAATTCGAGTAAGGCGGCCAGTACTGCACAGGAAAAATCTAGTACAAACAGCCCCATATATGGTTTGTAGTATGAGAAGAAGCGCTTTAACAATTGACAGACCTCCTACCGATCAGACGTTCCTGTCAATATGTCGGCAAACTTCTCCGCTTGATTCGCTACTGCAATCGGATCATAAGGCCAAAAGAACTCTGTATCCAGTTGATAGGTTTGCTCTTTTTTGACAGCTTTTAGGCTTTTCCAGATGGAATTATTTTGATCAAATGTCCCGCCATTGGATTCATCAATGAAGATATGATCACCCGCATATTTCGGAAGGGTTTCATATGAGATCAATTCATAACCTGTCTTACTATTTAAAATCGTGTCTTTGACCTGTTTTGGTGGATGTACCTGTAGTTGTTGATAGAGCGCCTGCCCGCCTCGGTAAATTCCGTTACCATACACATAAACATCGTTTTTAAATGCGCCCATGATGGAAACTGTTTCACCTTTTAAAGCAGATGTCACTTTTTTTCTAGCTGCCTCAATTCGTTGATCAAAGGTGGTAAGGAATGCTTTTCCTTCCTCCTCTTTATTTAAAACTTTTGCCAGCGTTGTCACTTCTTCATGTGCATCTTTGAAAGAACCGTAAGGATACACTAAGGTAGGGGCTATTTTTTTGTACACATCATAGACTTTTTCATCCTGTACGGCTGTGATAATCAGATCAGGCTTTAGGCTAAGTGCTTTTTCAGCTGAACGTTCGTCACTGATATCCTCTATTCCTTTTATCTTGCCCTTCAAGTGTACGTTCTTTAAATCTTGTGTGGTCGCACCTACAGGTTGAACACCAAGTGCAATGGCGCTCCCTAAATATCCATCTACGATAATTCGTTTTGGATGAGCTGGAATCTCTATCTTTCCTTTCACTGTTTCGACCGTTTTCGTTTGCTGCTTTGATTCTGCTGTTTTGGCTTGTTCTTTATTGCCACAGGCCGCCAATATCATGAGCAGGATGACAGCACATATCCAATACGCCTTTTTCATCTGAATATTCCTCCTTTATTTCCCTACTTCAAATGAGAATAGTTATCAATTACTAGTCTCATGTATTCTATCAACCTCACTTGAAGTGGTCTATGGAGGATTCTCGCAACTTACATATGGACAATTGTTGGATGAGCTGTCTGTGACAAGCGGCAGACGAATCGGTCAATCAAATAAAGCGCACGCTCCCCTTCATCAAATCGAAACTCCTCCAGTTTTACTGGATAAAAGGTTCCGTTCTTCACAGCCGGTAATTGCCGGAGAACATCGCTTTCCTTCATCCGCTTGTCCATTTGCTGATACCATCCATGTTGAACTCCGACAATAAAAAACATATGATCCGCTTCGTATTCTCCTAGCCTCTCTAAAGGAATGACCATATGTTGATTTGGGAGAAGAACTTCTTCTAGAATCGCCTTCGGAGGCTTTAAGCCGAGCGTTTCGTAAAGATAGCGGGCACCTCTCGCCTGATAGGACCATATATACACTTTGTCATGCCCTCTCATTTCATAGATCGCAGCTGTCTCTCCTTTTTTCCTAAAAGAAGACAGGCTATTTCTTGCCTTTTGAGTAAGGAGTTCGAAACGTTTCACCCAATCCTTCGCCTCTTTCTCTCTTCCTAAAAGGCGTCCTAAAGACAACACCTCTGTCACAGCATGACCACCGCCATATCGTAATACAAGCACAGGTGCAATACGTTCCAAACGCTTGATCAGCGCAGGCTTTGAATAAAAATAATTCGGTATGATCACTAAATCTAATTGAAGTGATTTAAAGACGTCATCGGGGGTGTGTTCATCTATGACGAGCGAATTGGCCAGTTGTTCTTTGAACATGTCTGAATGGAGAAAGGTTTCTTGATCCATGCAAACTGGCTGAATGCCTAATGCGATCAATGAACCGGCAAATTGAAAAGCGGCAATACGCTCCGGTTTTCGGTTCATTCGAAACTGACTAGGGGATCTTCCTGTCTTCTGGCGAAACTTCCTGCTGAAATACAAACTGTCTGTATATCCTACTTGTCGTGCAATGATTTGAATTTGATCATCGGTTTGCAGAAGACGTTTTTTTGCTTCATCTATTCGAATTTGTGCAATATAATCTGTCACACTCATTCCCATACTTTGTTTGAAAAAGGTTGAAAAATAACTTTCATGAAAACCCATCTTATGAGCTAAATCTTTTCTTGTTAGTTTTTGATCATAGTGTTCATCCAAATATTGCAAAATCATTTCGATTGAATAATGAACATTCTCTGAGAATGGTTGAGATTGATGCTGAAAAATCTGCATGATTTCTTCCAGCCATTTCGCCTGTTCTTGTACACTTTGACTCGTCTTTATTTGTTTGATATAGGAAAAAAGCAAGGCAGAGCCTTTGACAAGCTCTCCATTATCAGGGAGATCATCATGATTGACTTTATAGATCAATTCATTTTGCGCATTGCTTGCCAAAGTGAATTGTTCAAATGTGACAGTATAGATGGCCACCGGCACGCTGGATAAAGACTGAATGATCACTGCGATATTTGATCGGATGAGTATACTGTCTTTTGCATGCAGCTCGTATTCCAATCCTTCCATATCAAGCCTCACAGCACCATCCGCAGTCAAAATCATAGGTGAAGATGTTTGCCAGGAGACCGTTTGTTTCACAGAAAGAGATCGCTCACTGCTTTCTTTCATGTGAAGAATTGTATGAGTATAGGATGTCATTCTCTCTTTCTCCTTCCATATAAAAAAGTGCTAAAATAAAACATTATTTTAGCACTTCAATGTTTGACTGGGTGATGATTATCGAGCTCCAGCCGTTTGTAATTCTTTGTTTTTCTCTTTAAAGCGTTCGTTATGTGAGGAGACATACGCCACTTTTTCCGCTTCTGGTTCGATGTAAAGCTTGGCGCTATTCAGCGCATTGACGCCATCGACAAACGTCCCAGCAATTAAACGGACTTTGCTTTTATGTGTACATAAGTCGCCTACCGCATAGACGCCCGGTAAATTGGTTTCCATTTTTTCATTGACCTCGATGAGTCCCCATTCACCTTGTTTGAGTCCCCATTCTGATAGAACACTCAAATCACCTTTCATCCCATGATTGACGATGACCGCATCTGTTTCGATTCGTTCGATGTCACCTGTCTCCAAGTGCTGGACAGTGACCGCATCAATTTTGTCACCTTGACCGTGAAGCTCTGTGAGTTCATGCGGTGTTAATATTCGCGCACAAGATGCCTTCATGTTGGCAACGTTTTTTTCATGACCGCCAAACATATCACGGCGATGAACGACGGTGACACTTTCAGCAATTGGAACAAGGGCATTTGCCCAATCGACTGCTGAGTCTCCGCCCCCAGAGATGACTACTCGCTTTCCTGCAAAAGTCTTTAGTTCCTGCACGGTGTAAAAAAGATTTGTCACCTCATAACGGTCTGCATGCTCGATTTCAAGCTTCCGTTGAACAGGAATTCCGTGACCCATTGCTAAGATCAAAGTCTTTGTCAAATGACGATCACCATTTTCAGCCGTGAGCAGGATATGACCATTCTCTACGCGCTCGAATTGCGTGATTTTTTGATTCAGCGCAATCTCTGGCTCAAATGTTTTCGCCTGCGTCTCGAGCTGCTGAATCAGCTGTTCTCCTCTTGTTGGCGGCAAACCGCCTACATCCCAAATGACTTTTTCAGGGTAAAGAAGGATTTTCCCGCCAAGGCTATCGTTGTACTCAAGTACTTTCGTCTTTAAATCCCTCATCCCACTATAAAAGGCGGTGTACATTCCTGCTGGACCGCCGCCAATAATGGTGACGTCAAACAATTCAAGCTGATCTGCCATTTGAGTC
Organism: Bacillus xiamenensis; assembly: GCF_000300535.1. Taxonomy (GTDB): domain Bacteria; phylum Bacillota; class Bacilli; order Bacillales; family Bacillaceae; genus Bacillus; species Bacillus xiamenensis. The sequence goes on along the minus strand of NZ_AMSH01000036.1, from coordinate 16,674 downwards.
CCTCCAGTTTTTCATTGATTGATCTATTATCATTGATATTGATTCTCATTATCATATGTATCTATTGTAGTCTACTCTGCTGAAGGGAATCAATAGCTTTCTTCAAAAAAAGAACAGGACGAGCGCTCACTCGTCCTGTCATACATCATACAATGGTTAAACCAAGGTCCTTTAGTTCAAGAGAGACAAGCCTTGCAATCGCATCTGCCCCTTCTTTTGTAAAATGTGTGCGGTCATCAATGCCTGTCGACAGCATAAAGTAAGAAGTTGTTTTCTCTATGCCGGAGGTTTGATAAAACTGAAGACTTACGGTATTTAAATCAACGAGAAGAACCTCTTCTTCATCGGCTAGTTCTTTCATAGCGGAACAATAATCAGGGAAATCATTGATATATTCTCCGTCTTTTTCATGAAAACGGCCTACAGGGGTTAACAAAAGCGGGGTTGCCCCTTTTGCTCTGGCCCCATGAATATATTGAGACAAGTAGCTTTTATACGTTGTAAAAGGATCTGTATGCCGTTCTGGCTTATCCTTAGAAGCATCATTGTGTCCCATTTGTGTAAAAAGCCAGTCTCCCGGCTGAATGACGGCCAGAATATCATCAAGTCGTCCTTCTTCAATGAATGTCTTTGAGCTTCTTCCACCGATCGCCCGGTTCTCTACTTTAACACCATGTGCCGTATAGCGGTGTAAAAACTCTCCCCATCCTCCTTGAACAGGACGATCTGGGTAAGATGAAACAGTTGAATCACCAGCTAAATAGATGGTTGTCATGTTCATGCGCCCCCTTTTTCATTGAGCCACTTCTTCATGAGCGATGCGGACATCCTAGTGGCTGCTGAAAAGATATGAAAAACCATTCACATCGCTCCTTCAATTATTCTCTTTTTGATGATGAAAACCCTGCTTGCAAAGAGACATGAGTGCATGAAATATGCGGAGAAAGTTCTATTTTTGTCTCAGCCGCTCTCTTTAATGCCTGAAGCATATAGCCAATGCCTTGATAGGGAGCGAGCGGATAATTCGCTTGTTGGTGAGGCTGTAATAAAGGGTCCATCACTTTCCGATATTTCTTTCCACCTAGTATGACAAGCTCATCATATGTGGCGAGATTTTTTTCATGGAATTGATGACTCAGTTCTTCTCGCGTGAGCTGTTCTTTGTGTGGTGTGCCAAATGCTACATCATAATTTTCATGAACAATGTCATCTGCCTTTAAGAATCCGTGCTTTGCGGATAAAATCATCCAGTCTGAAAAGAATGTTTGCGCATAGATTTTCGTTCGCTGGTGGAGCGGACTTAAGTAGACGAGACCCGCTGGCTGGCTTCCTGCCTCTGGATGCACGTCCCATATTTTCTTGGCGCCGCACGGGATGATACATATTCGTTTCACCTCGTATTCTCCTTCCTTCGTCGATATATCTGATAGACAATGCAGCCTAGCGCTGCTCCAAGTGTATTTAAAATGATATCATCTATATCACTGCTTCTTGTAATCATACCAGATTGTGAGAATATCCACTGAAGGACTTCAATCATCGCTGACAGCATAAACCCAGCCAGCACCGCCTTTTGCCAGCGCATGGTCCGAAAGGTTTGATAGAGAAAAAAACCGAGCGGAACAAATAATAGAATGTTTCCTGCCAAATTGAAAAAGACGAGATTTGGATAGCCGTGGTGATAGGCGTGAAGATTTTGATGGATTGAGTGAAAAGGAATGAGATTGACGCTCACTTGATCTCTTGCCGCAGAAAAACGATTCGGAAAAACCGTCAAATACAAGAGAACATTCGTATAAACAAACAGACAGGCAAGAACCATTTCTGTTCGTAAATAGATAAAGCGTTTCTTCTTTTTTGCCAGCCTGTATCTCATATATAGATAGAACGGGACGAGCAGGAGGAAATAAGCCATTGAAAACATAACGCTGGATGTCATACAAAGAGCTGCCCCTTTCTCACGTGATGCTTGACCATATTACAGCTTATTCAAGCCTGCCTCTATTCATCACTTATTCTCACAATCCATCAGAGGATGCCACATTGACAAATCGTCATTTTCTCGTTATACTGACTGACATTCAGTCATTTAAGGTCGGTGATCATATGTCGAAACGAGAAAAAATTATGCTTGCTGCGATTGAGGCGTTTAAAGAAAAAGGAATTGAAAAGACGACCATATCGGATATTGTGAAAACAGCAGGGGTTGCACAAGGAACATTTTACTTATATTTTCCGTCGAAGCTATCTGTTATGCCTGCCATCGCAGAACATCTCATCGCACAGATGGTGCCTGCGATTGAAAAGGAATTGACTCAGCATGCAGATGTACTCGATCAAGCAGATGCGCTTGTTGAATTTATTTTCGCTTTTACAAGACAATACCGTGATGTTCTTGCCCTAACCTACTCAGGTTTAGCTGCCACCGAGCATTTAAAAGAATGGGAAGATATTTATGAACCGATTTACAAATGGGTTGCCGCTTTTTTAGAAAAGGCAAAACAGGACAAAAGAGTACGTGAAAATTTGAATTGTCATTATGCAGCGAAGTTTATTATCGGATTGCTGGAATCTTCAGCTGAACAAATGTATTTATTTACAGAAACAGATACAGATGAGGTCCTCATTCAAAAACGAGAGGTCAAGCAATTTCTCCTTTACGCACTTGGCATAGAGACACCTTAACATAGTACAGCACATGATGCTGTACGCTCTTTTTTGGTTTCAAAATGACGAATCGTCAGTTCTAGGAGGAAAGATGATGAAGAAAAGCTGGATATATGTCGCACTCACTTGTTTATTCGAATTACTTTGGGTGTTTGGTTTAAATAAAGCAGATGCTGTTTGGGAGTGGGCGGTCATTATCTGCCTCATCCCGATTGATTTTTATTTTCTCATGAAGGCCTGTGAAAAGCTGCCGACAGGGACAGTGTACGCTGTGTTCGCTGGAGTTGGGACGATTGGTACGTCTATTATGGATTATGCGCTGTTCGGCGGTTCGTTTTCATTAGAGAAGCTCTTATTTATGGGGATTTTACTCCTCGGGATTATTGGACTAAAAGTGTCTGATAGAAAGGCGCTTGAGCAGAAAGGAGAAGCGGTATAACATGGGCTGGTTTTTTGTGCTATTAGCCTCTGCCTGCGAAATCGGCGGGACCATCGGCTTGAATATGTTTAGTAAGAAAAAACAAATCACAACAGGCATCCTGTTTGTCGGAGGCTTCGCCTTATCCTTTTTGTTTTTATACGCCTCGTTCTCGTCTCTTCAAGTGTCCATCGCCTATACGGTCTGGATTGGACTTGGTACGGCTGGCTCAGTCTTGTTTCATATGATTCTATTTAAAGAATCGAAAAACATCATTCGGATACTTAGTCTACTGCTGATTGTGATTGGCGTGGTTGGGCTGAAATTGTTTGCCTAAATAAATCAACCAAAAAAAGGAAGGGGCATATCCCTTCCTTTTTTACATTTCATTTAATGAGTAAAGTCCTGTTCAACCAAGAGATCTATTGCGTAAAACGACTCGCCTTTCTCATCCAATAAAAAGTAAACAATCAAGGGGGAGCCAAGAGATATTGTCTGTTGCTTGAACAAAACACAGGTGAATTTCTCGACACCAAACGGTAGTTTTCTTTTTAATGAAGGGTGCAGAATGGGTGATGCCCGAATGGTATCCACATCAACCACCCAATGTTCACTTTTTAATGTGGGATAATGTTCTATTAACAATTGATGCAGCATGTCAATACTCAACAATTTATTCCCTTTTTTTTCCTCGCAGCCCGTATCTAATACATTGTACTTATGCATGGGAACTACGCTCATTCTTATGTTCATTTGTTCGTATCCCTTTTAAGACAAAGCGTTTCTTGCCATCGAGTGTACAGGTGATCAATGTCAGTTCATCTTCCCCTTGATCTTTTAATACATCCACGTTCGTCGGCTCAATTGTAGCAGAGCTGACAATTTTATATTCGTATGTTTCCCCTTGATGATGTAAGAGGACGTTTTCCCCTTTAGGCACCTCTGGCAGCTGTCGAAAAAGACGATCTCCTCGAAATCCTCTATGACCTGCAATCGTAAAATTCCCTTTCCCAGGTATTTGATGAGGTTTGATTTGAGTCAGTGCAATGCTTAAATTTTCTGCTGAGGTGACAGGCAACACTTTTTCGTTTAAATCAATTGAAGGGATCTCAAGCTCCATGACGTCACGCAGGTCTTCCTCTGACAACGTTAAATGTGGAATGGAAGAAAGGTCATCACTGTCATTTTCCCCCATCATCTTAAGCGCTCGTTCCATTGCAGCTGTCTCTTGAGATTTTTGCCATTCATATATCAAAGGAAAGGAGATGAGCATAAGACCCATGAACACCAAAAGGCCGCCTAATAGGGTTTTTGTTTTCACCAATAGACTCATTCCCTCCTTTTATTGAATGGCTCTTCTTCTGACAACAAGTAAAACAGTTCCAGCAGCTACTAGTAAAATCCCTGCATACATCAAATAGCGTAGCCATTCTTCCCCGGTCTTTGGAAGTTCACCGTTATGAGGTGGTTGCTGATCACCTTCATGAGAGCTTGGCGGATTGGAATGATTCTGATCATTCTTCACTGCTTCATTTTTTACGATGATGGTCTTTATATTTAATTGGCCCATTTCAATTGTGAACTTGATTGGCTTCTTTAAAGTCATATAACCGTCTGGTGCTTTCGTTTCTGTGAGTGTATAGTTACCAGGTTTAAGCCCTTTGACGATGACTTCCCCCTCTTTTCCTGTTGTCACAGATTGTATGGTTTTTCCGCCTTTCGATTGAATATCAAAGGTTGCTCCTTTTAAGGTTCTATCTGTTTGACGGTCTACTTTTATGATGCGAAGGCTTCCTAAGATCAACTGATTCTTTGCTGTTAATTGAAGGGGTTTTTTCTGATTCTTCTCAATGGTAAATGGAATGGATGTTCCATTTAATTGATACCCATGAGGTGCTTTTGTTTCAATCAATTGATAATCACCCGGTTTTAGGTCATTGATTCTTATTTTGCCCTCTTGATCCGTGACAAGTGCCCTTTTCAATGTCTTTCCTTCATGAGTAAGAAGATCAAATTCTGCATGTTCTAGCGTGTGTCCTTCTTCATCCACTTTGGTGAGTTCCACCGCACCTGGGCTGAGCTTATTGATCATCTCTACTTTTGCCGGTTTGTCTTGACCTAGTTGAATAGTAAAGGAGATCGGTGTCTGATCCAATTCATAGCCTGCTATGCTTGCTGTCTCGACAAAGTGGTAGGTTCCTGGCTTCAGAGCATCAACTGTCACTTGGCCATTTCGGTCGGTTTTCAGTCCTTTCTTGATTCGCTTGTCATGTCCATCGAACAGATCGAAGGTCACACCAGCTAATCGCTTGCCATCCTCCCCTTTTTTCTGAAGCTTTACAGCACTCGTCATACGGACATTTTCCTTTGTGACTTCGACCTTTTTTTGAGGGTTAAATTCAATCTTAAAGTCAACTGGTTTTGAGTCCAATTGATGGCCGAATGGTGCTTTCGTTTCAATGAATTGATATGATCCTGGGTTCAGATCGTTTACAGTAATGGTGCCATTCTTATCGGTTTTTAAACCTGACATGAGTTCTTTTCCATTTTCATTTAAGAGTGTAAATTCTGCTCCTTCGAGTCTTTCCTTTTCTTCGCCTAATTTCGTCAGTTCTACTGAGCCTTTCTTTAGTTGATTGATTGCTTCAACATGAACCGCTTCTGTTTGGCCTAGTTCAACCTTAAATACAAGTGGTTTTTCACTCAATTCATAGCCTTCCACACTTTTCGTTTCGACAAATTGATAGCTTCCTGGTTTCAGACCCGAGAACTTAATCTGACCCTCTTGATTTGTGATCAGTCCTTCTCCACCTTCAACCATTTTTCCATGTTCATCGAACAAATCAAAGACAACACCTTCTAATGATTTGCCATCTTCTCCTTTTTTCTGTAACGCGACACCGCCTGTTTTTCGGCTATTTTCTTTTGTTACGTTCACCATCTTTTGAGGATTAAATGGAATAGCGAAGGTCACAGGTGTTTCATCACGTTCATGACCAAATGGAGCCTTCGTTTCAACAAATTGATAGGTTCCCGGTTTAAGATCATTGATTGTGATCTTCCCATCTCGATTTGTGATTAGTCCGGTTTCGATCTCTTTTCCATTTGCATCTAAAAGCTTGAACTCTGCACCTTCCAGTACATCATTCTTTTCGCCAAGCTTCGTAAGCTGGACAGAGCCCGTTTTGAGGTCATTGATCACGTTGATCACTGTTGGTGTTTGTTGTGCAAATTCTATGTTAAAAGGATATGGTGTACTCTTGGTTACATAGCCTTCCACACTCTCTGTCTCTACAAGCTGATATTTGCCCGGTTTGAGATTGTCGACAAAAAGTTTTCCATCCTCATCTGTTTCTAAACCCTTCCGAACGACTTCTCCATTCTGATCAAGAATGTCAAAGCGAACACCTTGCAGCGTCTTGCCATCTTCCCCTTCTTTGATGACTTCTACTGCACTTGTTTGATATAGGTTCTTTTTCGAGACGGTAACCGGCTCTTTTGGATCAAGCGGAACTTCAAATTTAATCGGCGTATCATCCAGTTCATAGCCTTCAGGTGCTTTTGTTTCGATCAATTGATACGTACCTGGCCTTAGATGATCGACCATCACCTTGCCATCTTCTCCTGTCACAAGATGCCCATTCAATTCATGTCCATCATTATCTAAAAGCTTGAATTGTGCACCTGCTAGTCTCTCATTGCCTTCACCGAGTTTGCTCAGTTCTACGGAACCTGTCAGAATCTCATTCATGGCTGTCACAAGTGTTGTTTCCGTTTGATTCTCTTTGATGGTAAACGGCCATTTCTGAGTATTTAGTTGATAGCCTTTCGGCGCTTTTGTTTCAACAAAATAATAGGAACCTGGTTCAAGGTCTTTGAAAAGGATTTCTCCCTTTTCATCCGTTTTCATATTGGTTTGTACCGTATCTCCTGCTTCATTCTTCAGTTCAAATTCCGCATTCTCTAATGCTTCGCCTGTATCTCTATCTTTTTTCGTCAATTTGACATGCTGCTTGATCTCTTGGTTCTGAACGGTCATGACCGTTCCCATTTTCGTTTGATCTCCTGCTTCATATGGCTGATCAATCGTTACCTGTATCGCTTCATCGTTTTTGATATAACCATCAGGTGCTTTCATTTCTGTTACTGTATAGTCGCCATACAATAGACGATCAAACATGAGATTTCCTTCTTCATCTGTCGTCTTGTTGCCGATGACGATTCCACTTACAGCATCGGTCAAGGAGAAGTTCGCACCTTTTAGCACTTTTCCACTGCTCGCATCTACCTTTTTGATGGTTAACGCACCAGCAGATCCCGTTCCATCTCCCATACCAGCCGTACGTTTTACAACAATTGAGGCTTCTGATTCTTTCTTTATTTCTTGAACATTTTCGCCTTTAAAAGTCACTTCGTTTTGTAGTGTACTTCCCACTTTATCTAGAATGAGAGATTGGTATTCCAAAATATACGGTCTGGTGATTTCTTCTTTAAATTGGATTTGAAAAGAATCTGGATTAAGTGCCAGATTTAGCTCATAATCTTTCCCTTTTTCTAACTCATCCTTTTTTGTCACTTGCCCCTTTTCATCTATTGTCGTCGTATAAAGGTGAAAAGAATGTTCTATTAATGCTTGATTATCGCTCGGATGATCGATGATCGTTGCATCTTGTACTGTCGATTGACCAAAGTTGATATTCAGCCTCCAATCAACTACTTTCCCCTGTTGATTCCCTGATTTGCTCGTGTATTTCCCGCCATTTGGGATAGAAACTACCGCATTCACATCAGATTCTTTCGTGTTTCCTTCATAAAGGGTTGCTTTATTTCCATACGTTTTCTCTACTAAAGCCATCCCTTCAAGACTCGTCTTATATGTGATTTTGTATGGTGAATCAATTGCTTTTTTGAAGATGACTTCAAATCCTGTTTCTCCTTTTTCATTTTCAAGGAATTTGATTTCATAATCCTCTTTAGGCAGGATCTCTTTCTCTTCCGTACCATTTTCTCCACCATCTAGATCAAGCGAATAAATGGTGATTGAATCTTTGACCAATCGCTGGTTTCCTTGAATGAAATCTTGAACTCTTGCCTCATCTAGATGCTTTAGGTTATAGTTCACACCAATATTCCATGTGATCTCTTTCGTCTTGGCATTATATGATCCATTCTTAAAGCCATTGGATTGCGTATACGTGTCCGGTGTGAAGACAGCATCAGTCTCCTTCGTTAGGTCTTTCCCATCTTCATTGGTCCATTCGAGCTTCACATGATTCCGCAGATTCTTTTGATCTTTATCTGCTCTTTTTTCATAATCAAATGAAGTTGTATACGTGACGGTATGTTCGGTCTTGATTTCTTTTGTCAATTGAATATCAAATCCATTTTCATGCTCGACGATTTGATAATCAATGCCTTCTTCAAGAACTGTATTCCCCGTCATGACTTTCAAACTGTCCTTTTGCAGCGTCAATCCTTCATTTGTGAAAGTATCCTTTAGCGTCAGATTGTTCATCACTTGTTGGTCCTTATTGAACGTGATACTCCAAGGAATGGTTTTGTTCTTGTAGTTCGGTGTTCCATGGTGTTTCGTCAAGATTTGTTGATCAATCCTTTGATTGGCTTGTTTGCTCTCGTCGCCAGCCGTAACGGTATTGACAATCTGTTCAGCCTCAAAAATTCGCTCTGTGGCTTTTGTTTTATACGTAATGAGGTAGGCTGATTGAATATCATGATTGAATTGAAGAACAAATCCGTTTTGATCGCCCTTTTGTTGATCTTGAATGGTGTAATCTTCCTCATCCTTTGTCCCTGCTTCAGCACCATTTTGATCAATGGTGACTTCCTTCACTTGAAATGAATCGGAAATGAGCTCCTGTGTGCCATTAAAAAAGTCGACTAATATAGCATCCTTTTTGGCAATCGCCTTTTCATTGTAGTTATAACGAATTTCCCATGTAATGGTCTGGGTCACTGGATCGTAGTGAGCGGCCCTTTTTTCTAAAGGACTGCCTCTTGTGACATTTACTGTTCCTTCAGCAGCACTGATCACCTTATCACCTGAGACAAGTGATGCTTTATTACGAAACGTAGACTGATCTTGGTCAGTGATGTCAGTCTCATACACTAAACGATAGGCCAGATGCACTTCATCTTTAAATTCGATCACGAAATCTTGACCATCTTCTGTTTGCCCTATTGTGTAGTGACTTTCGTCAATCTGCTGGCCAATTGATGTTTCACCATTCAGCTTTGTATCAATGCGGTAAAGCTTGATCGAATCTTTTTTCAAAGATTGACCGTTTTGAATCGGATCCACTAGCCTGGCTTGCTTGACATCATCTAAGTCCATATTAAAATCTACTGTCCATTGAATGGTTTCAGCATTGTACGATCGATTTGGCTCACCCTTTTTTGAAACGTTTGGACCACTTGGCAGGTAATGGATAGGAATTGTTACGGTATCCTTCCCTTCAATTGGGGTAATGCTGATTTCTTTTTCTTCGGTTACGACTGTTTGTTGATCTAATTTCGTCCAAATTTGGAGTGTTCCATGGATGTTTGAATATTGCTTGATAAAATCAGTGAACTCTATGGAGGCGTTTCCACTTTCATCTACTGAAAAATAACCAATGGTCGTCTGATTAAATTTCATCTCAAGACGATTGATTTTTTCGTAAATCACTAATTCATCTGGAACCTTGAAATGAAATTCATCTCCACCATTGTAGCTATGCCCATTTGGAAGCGCCCACTCATAGTTCATTGAAATAAGCGAGTTTATATCTGGTTTATCGACTGGGTTCCCTTGCTGATCTTCATACTTTAATTGAGCATCCGTGAGAATATTCTCTTTAATCAGCGTTTGTTGAGTAACACTTTGTAATCCTAAGCGCTTAGACACTTGGACTTTATTGAGTAATTCATCCTCCTCGGTTTGTTTTTGCTGCGGTTGAACGTCTTCTTGCACGTTGCTTGTCTGTTCTTCCTCCGTTGTGATTGAGTCACCTGCAGCAGAGGTTTCTTTACTTTGCTTTGTTTTTTCTTTTTGTGCCGCTGTATTCGTTACTTCAATGACCAATGTTTCTTCTAAATTTGGGTCAAGCTCAACGTCTTCTTTCAATACGACGGTCACTTCATTTTGTTTAGAAACGGTATAATCGCCAACATGTATTTGATTGACGATGATCGACTCTTTTTGTTCCTTCTCTACCTGAATCGTTGAAGGAAGAGAGAGTACATACGGATATCCTCTTTTTATTTCGATTCCTTTGATTGACCAATGTACAATGGCTTTACTTATATGCTGATCTTCATGGTCTGATAAAATATTCCCTTCGTCATCAGCAAACTCAATGCTGCGATAAATGTCTTTTTGGAATTCTTCGGCTTGTGCATTTGCCAAAGGAAAGATTCCTAATATACTAGATTGTATAAATAATACAATAATGAGATTTAGTGACAAAATCTTTTTCAATACATTCACCCTTTTCTTCAATCAATTTCAACACAAGTTACATCACGTGACTGGAGACACTCACCCCGCTTATTTATGTAATATCACCCATCAAAAATCACACCTTAAGACCCTATGCATGCAAAGAGAAAAATAATACTTCGTATAAAAAATGCTCAAATGAATGACTCATGCGGCTGGATAGTGGCGTGGAAAATGGGGAATGACGAGAGGAATCGCAGATTGAACAATTGGTACGTATCTGTTATTTTTTGAATGGTCAATATATACATGCTTATATAAGCATGTATTCACATATGGTCCAATCATATGAAAAGTAAGCTTGTCATGAATGGTATGGCGGTAGGACATTGCAGTATCATATAGACAGCATTCCTCTCTGCTTCTTTACATATGTTAATCAAAAACCCTCTACTTTTTATTCTTTTATTTACCGTTTTGACAGCAAAAAAATAGACTAAATTCCTAAAATGCTCCATTTTTTCGATATTTATGAATCAATAAGACCATTTTAAAGGAAAAATTTGGCGAATCAGCTAATAAAATTCGATTTCGTCTAATTTTTTTCTTCTTTATCATGAAAAGAGAAGACAAATCAAAATCACCTAAAGATTACAATCATTTCATGTCTATTCTGATTACCTCATACTTGAGAAAGGAGTTATTTGTTTGATGGAACTCATTGATAATAAATCACGGCGATGGATCAACATTTTAAAGCTGCTTGTATCCCAAAATAAATGGTGGACTCTTCAAGAAATATCGAAGAAGAAAATCGGCTCTGTTCGTGCGATACAAAGTGATTTAGAACAGATGAAATCATTTCAAACAGAGGATGGAGAGCCATTAATTCGAATGAAACCAAGACAAGGCATATCCATTTGTTTTACGCAGACCTTGCGAGTGGATTACTATATAAAGGAGATTCTAAAAGACAATATTGAAATACGTTTGATTGAAGGGATATTTTTCGAACAAAACATGTCTTTTTATGAATGGATGGACGTTCTCAATATCAGCAGATCCACGCTGTATAATACAATCAATAAAATCAATTCTGTGTTAGCCTCCTATGACATTGAGTTACGTCCAGATAGTATGCAGTTCTATGGAAATGAAAAAGAGATACGGCATTTCTTTGTGGAGTTTTTATTTGAAGTGTATGGAAGCAGACTTTGGCCGTTTGATGAGATTCAAAAACAAGATGCAGCTGATCTCTTACAAGAGCTATTTCAGGTGGTTCAAGTGACTGTACCTGATGTCGCCATTGATAAATACTGCCTATGGCTTGGCGTATTTATTCATCGAATCCGCAAGAACTATACGATCAAACGTAATTTTACCTACTCCATGCTTGAAGACAAATAGTCCTCTACAGCTAAAAGCATTTATAGTCAAATCAGAGCTTGGGAGGATCATATTTGTCAAAAGGCGAAGGACATATTTGATATTACACTGGATCATCATGAATTTGTCTTTTTATTGTTGATTGAACCATCGATCGGCCACTTTAAATCAATTGAATCTGTGGAAGAAAAATTGACATTCTTTCAGTCACATGCACCACATCTATATGAAGCCATCCATTCATTTATCAATCAATTGGCATTGATTTATCATACAGACATTGCGAATCGAAAGGTACTAACATTACTTCTTCTCCAATATTACGTGTATTCTAATGAAATTACTGGAAGAGATGGCTTCCTTTTTAAAAAGAAATCGCATTATTTATCTGAGGTAAAAAAGCAGCTGCCCTATTTTTATTCAAGAATCACCCATATCATTCAGCAGTCAAAAACAGATGACATCCTAGCCTCTTTTGTTAAGAACGAACGAGAATTAATTCGTATCATTACATCTAATTGGAGAGGACTTGTTCAATTGGAAATGGAACGAAGAAACATACTGAACATTTTTGTTACTTCAACGCTAGGCTATAATCACAGCTTGTTTATTGCAGATTTAATTAAATTGAGAGTACCTCCCCTGATTCACATTTTCACAAGTCCCGAAAATACTTTAAATGAATCGACCATGGAACAACTTCAAATAGATGTGATTGTGACGGATACAGAGCTCCCTATTCAATTTGGGCGATCTACGCTACTGATCAGCTCTTTTCCAACGAAGAAAGAATTAGACAACTTACACCGAAAAATATCTGACATGACCGACTGAATCATCAGAATTATATGGTATTCATTGGTGTCATTTCGTTATAAAATAGAAAAACTTCATGAAAAAAAGCTGTTGAGCATCTCTCAACAGCCTTTTTCAGGAATATCTGTTTCCTGCTTTCTTCATTAGTGAAGCACGATTTGTTCATTCATCAAATCAATGGCATAAAGTGACTGCTCATGTTCATCTAACAAAAGATATACTTTGAGCGGAGCATCTGTTTGATCTGTCTGCTGCGTGAATAGCACACAAGTGAATTTTTCAATCCCTTCTGGCAGCTTTCTTTTCAGAAAAGGATGAAGAATAGGAGAGATTCGAAGGGTATCAACATCTTTCAGCCAAAGCTCATCTTGTAACGAAGGATAATGGTCAACCAAAAACTGACGAAACACTTCCAATGTACTCAAGGTAGATATCCTCACTTTCTTCTATCTTGACTTCAAACTCACCTAAACACAAACATCATCAACTCATCATATGATCTCGGCACACGTATTTTCGCATACGACTTGAGACACAATTTCTCTCTTAGTTAGAAATCAATTGTAGATCAACTATACTGTCACGACTATTTTATATATACAAACGTTTACGATGTCTTCTCATTGACTCCATCACGAATCCAAACAATGGACCTATGATCATATTCTTATCTGTTTCCTTTCGTGATGAAACGACAACTTCCTGCTACAATATTCCATTTTTCTTCAAAAAATGAGGGGGATGGGACAAAAAAAAGAACAGCACCTTCCTGTTCTTTCAAAATGGGTAAAGTGCCTATTCAAATATCCTGGCTTCTTGCTTTGAAATGGTGATTTCATCTGGAGGTTGAGTATCCCGCATAATTGAAACATCTCTTTCTTATCTATGAAATGTCACCCTTGTCTGATCGATCAGATGCTGTATCGTTTCATTCATTTGTTTCACCTCGACATGTTAAATGATTCTTTTAAGGAAGGACAAAGACGACGATAAAAATGAATATGACGATTACGGTCAAAAGGCCAAAGGCCATTGACATCATATTTGCTTCTTTTGTAAAGCCCTCTAATTCATGCTTTTCAGTAGACCGGTCAATTTTTCTAAAGCGAAAAAGCATGCTTACATTGATAAGAGCTAGAGCAATAATCAATAAAAAAAATAGATATGCAGGTTGTAAGTCAAAGAATGGGTTCGTTACATCTTGGAAACTAAATGACTGAAGGAACATCAGACCGCTCAATACCAATCTTGAAATGTTTTCTGATCTCTGTTCTTTCTCCCACTCTTTCCCCAGTTTCTCTTTTTCATAAATGGCTGCCTGCTCGAAAATGGGAATGAAAGACTTCGTTGATCCTTTTTTGATAAAGCCTATAATGCCTTGTATGAGCATTAAAATTCCTAAACAAAAAAAGAAATGTGTAAATCGAATTTCAGAAATTTGAATCAAAATAAAAAAAGTCACGATCATGATGCCAGCTATTAAATTACAGGCGGCTATTTGTTTTCTTCTCATCTTTCTTATTGCGGCTTGCTCCATATCATTCTCCTCTCCATTTCAAAGGTTTCTATTGAACGCTCTAACTGTATTACGTTTTTATCGAATAAATGTTTCAATATTTTCCCTTTCCATCGTGGATTTGGTCTTTAAGCGTCTATTGAGTTCTCTTATCATAAATAAAAATAAGAATGAAATATCCGTGTTCATTCAGCTCAACGAATGCTTAATATAAATGAATGAAGCTTTCCCTGCTGTTTTATATATAATATCTCGTCATTTCACTCGGTATGTACTCGATTTGATACGCAGGGGATAATGCCAGCTTTATGTCTTCTGTTATGCGCTCACCTTCTTCATTGAACCTCTTTTCCATTTCCACTCCATATGGCAGCAAGTCTTCTGTCTCTTCGTCAAACCAGCGACCATATTGTATGGCCCAATACCAGATTTTCGAGAAGAGCGTATCGCTTAGAGGTACTTCATCTCTTTCTAAATGACATTGACAATGTCCACATTGAAAAGGTACACCGCCGTAGGTTCCTTCTATTTTCACAAATGGGTGTTCCTCAAACTCACGACAGCACACCCACTTTTTAAAGTGCTGACCAAACGCTGTCAGTTTAATCGAGTAATAACGCATGGAAATCCGTTTTCCTTTCATATCAAAAACACCCTGATCAATCAACTTCTTTAGCCGATACTCAATAAAATCATCTCCGATATACTGTTCTAAATGACCAATGACTTCTCCAATTAAGCGAGGCGTCTTGATGTACTCCTCTTGGTCTGACTGATGAACTCGCTTGGCCATTTTCACTAAATATGCATCAAATTCATCTTCTGGTACGTTAATCGTTTGTTCATTTCGCCATATCCTCAGGGTATGGTTCTCATGAGCAAATGAAAGCCATTCGTTTTTTAATTTCTCTCTTTCTTCTTTTGTCACTAATTGAATATGATCTTTACTCCCGTACAAAACCTTAAATTTCCCAGGTGTGATTTCCCCGGTATGTCGAATATCCATTCGTCTTGTTTTTGTATTGAAAAGATGATCAAATGCAGTCGTTGTATTGATTAGAGACAATTCAATGTTTTTCTCTTTTAATAAATAGATGGCATATCGTAAGGCTATTTGTTCATGTGCATTGTTGCCTGTCCAGATGAGAATACTCGTACTTCCTTTTATATCTTTTATTTGCTGAAACATTTTGTGCTGATCGGTGACCATATCGTCAAAATCGCCAAATTCATTTGATATCATGTTACGCAGCCACGCTTTACGCTTTTCCTGTCCTTCATGTTCATGCAAATGTAGAAGTGGTCCAATCGAATAAATGTCATTAAAGGCGATGATATCATCTTCTTGATCTAGCTTCATTTCTCGTAATGCTTGTTTTAAACTACCGGCAGCTGCTGCCCCAAATACAATATGTATCATCATTCGTCTCCCTTTATCTTACAGTTTATTTCATCTTCACCTATTCTTGGTTCTTTCGTCAATTCTATTGAGTCAATTTCATTCAAAAGTACGACAACAAGACGATAAAATACATACAGAACAAATTGAGGCAGAATCGAGGAGACACATGTTCCTAGACTTTTTATTTAAGAAGAAAAAAACGACAACACCCGTTGTACAGAAAAACGTCCAGCAAAAAACAACGAATAACAAAAAAGCAGAACGAAAAGGGGCACTTGGGGAATACAAAATCGATATTCAGCTCTCGCAATTGCCAAAGGGTTTTCTTTTTTTGAATGATGTGATGATAGAAAACCCCGCTTCATCAACAGGTTATTCTCAAATCGACCATATCGTCATTTCACCGCATGCCTTGTTCGTGATTGAAACGAAGAACTATCAAGGTACCATTTACGGAGGAAAAAAGCGTAAAAACTGGCTCATAAACGGGAAATTCCCGTTTATGAGTCCACTCGCTCAAAATTATGGACATATCCAAGCCATCAAGCGTTGCGCAAAAGATTTGATCGATACCTCATCAGTCGTTTCTTTGATCTCATTTACGAAGCGCTGTACATTTAAAGTAGATGAAGAATTAAGGAAAGTCACTTCGAATGAGTTAGTCATCTATGATATAGAATTGACCGAATTTATCCAACGAAAAAGTGCAAATATCCGACTACAGAAGCCAGCACCAATATATTCAGAGAGCGATAGAAAGCGTTTGTTTGAATTACTCAGCCAAGCGAATATCACGGATGACAGCTTACGGAAACAGCATGTTGAGCACATTAAGCAAACGTCCTCTGAAAAAAAATCTAAGAATGCCGTTTGCCATGAATGCCAATCTGCTGTATCTGAAAAGGTTCGATCTTACTGTTTGTCCCAATCAAAATTCCAAGGGGAAATTTATTGCTATACTCATCAAAAAACATTTACGAATCAAAAAAGGTAAGGAAACATGGTACTGACCCCATCAGATGAGACAAATA